>NZ_JSYP01000022.1 GCF_000813005.1 Flavobacterium sp. KMS
AGTGATAATAAGGTTGGCATAGTATTTCCTCCCGACATAGCATTCCCATCATAACTCCATCCGCTTTGATTAAGTCCTGTACTTACAAATGCGGCAATCATCTTTTTATCATTACTTAAATACCCTTTATGTATATCAATTGGATAATGAAAAGGAGCTGTTACAGTAACTCCCCAATTAAAATCAGTTCTATTGCTCATATCTTCTTTTTTATTACAACAAATAAAAAAGAATAGAACATACAAACTTATAACACTGTACCTTAACATTATACTTTATTCTTCCACATTCTCACAGTTACTTTTTCCAACGAAATTTCTTCGCCCTCACATTTAACTGTAAATGTTACTGTTTTGTACATAAAAGCCACTCTTGCTTCAATCTCTATACTTTTATCAGGATGATTCTTGCTTATTTTTTTAAAAGCGGCCAATATTTCTTCTCCATCAAACTCAGCTTCTGCATTATACTGACTAAAATAAAATCTAGCATACTCAGGTAAAGCTCTGCTTTTATCTAATGCTATTTCTTCTACTTTTTCTTTTTCTTCTTCACCATTTACATACTTAGTATATCTTTCCAAGCATTCTTTATCAGCTTTATAAAAATGTAAGTTAAAATGATACTTGTATTTTATTCTATATTCCTCCCATAAATTTACAGGAACTCCTTTCTCTTTTATGTAAGCTTGGGTTTCTTTTGGAATGTATGCATTATAAAAATAATCGTAAAATTCTTGCTGCGTATCTTCATCAGGGTTTCTATAAAATTCATCTACACTTACAAAAGTTTCTTTAGCTTGATAATGAGCCACTTCTACCCTTCTATTTTTACCTGTAACCCATAATACTACTGTACCACCAGGAGCCAGACCAACAGTAATATTTTTATAAGTTATATGAGACCATATCCCTGCTCTATCCTTGTCCATATAACCTTCCTTAAACAATGTCAGTATTTTGTGTTGAGTAGCTTGATCTATTGAAGTTTCTATTTTCCAGAACTTTTTTTCAGCATAACTTATCCAGACTAGTGATAATAAGGTTGGCATAGTATTTCCTCCCGACATAGCATTCCCATCATAACTCCATCCGCTTTGATTAACTCCTGTACTTACAAATGCGGCAATCATCTTTTTATCATTACTTAAATACCCTTTATGTATATCAATTGGATAATGAAAAGGAGCTGTTACAGTAACAGCCCAACTAAAATCTTTTTTATCTTCCATTTTTTCTTTGTTTGATTTATTACAGGATAGTATTAATACTATTCCTAAATATAATAGTTGATGCGTTATTTTCATATTTTTTACTTTCCTTTTATGTCTCTTTTACGTGTCTTACCTTCAAAATTGGGCTTATTCGCTTGTGCTAATGTATTGGTAAGTCCTTCTCCATAATAAGCATTCCAATGCAAATAGTCATGACGTAATTTCTTTATATCAACATTAAGATTATCTTCCTCTATTTTTCTTCTTTCCTCTTCTTTCTGTACTGCCGTATGATCATCGGAGCTATACACAATTGTTCTCGTTGGTACAGTTTCATAATCAAATAGTTTTCCATCTTGAAAAGCATACTCCTGTAAGCGAGTTTTTATTTTTTGTAAAAAAGCTGCATCAGAAAATTTGGTATTTTTAAAATTATATCCTTTTTTAATCCCATCTATATTAATCCCAACTTCTTTATCTACGCAAAATTGAGTCATTAAATGTAATGGGATATAACTGTACTGGTTGCTGATTGCTTTTCTCTTGGACGATAACACTTTAGCAAAACCATTTATAAGTGTTCTTGTTGCATTGTCCCAATGAATATCTAATTCACCTTCTTTCTTGAACCAACCCTGCGTTATCAGTCGTTCTTTTTCTTTTTCTAGATCTAAACTTGAAAATAAGGGGCTTACCATTATTCTTCCATTTGTTTCGCTTCTGCCTTCTACATAACTTCCACCAACATCACAGTGTACTCCTGGTAAATACAGTTCGATACCTCTATCTGTTTTTCCGCCACCTGTTTTTCCTGTAATACAGGAAATATCTACCAAATCAAAATTGGCACGATGCTCGTCTGCAGCTACCATATGTACCGTATATTTGGCTTTACTTATCGAATTTAGACCTAAATCTTTAACATCATTCTTTTCAACAAACCCGTGATGTGGTACTGTATCATAGATGCCAGCAAAACGGATAATTAGTCTATCAAAAGTAATTTTGTTTTTCTCAGTAAGAATATACCCCAACATTCCGTTAGTAGGGAGTCTTTTATTATTATATTCATCACTTACCTCATAACCATTTGCATCTTCGTAAACAATTCCTCCCCACTTAGAAACAGCTGTAGCTTTATACGATTGTCTGGTTATTTCATGTACAAAACAACGTGCAGCTGCTGCCCCACGGCTAAAACCAAAAACATCTACCGTAATTGTACCAACTTCATCTGTATCACTTACATTAATTTTTTCTGCCATCAACTCGATTGCCCTTTTTACCCTGTCGAGGATTCCTGCACTACCTTGCCCAAAAGCAGGTCCTTCCATAAGATCATCTGAATCATAATTTTCTAAAGGTAAAGTTTCTGCCTTTTTTTCAATACTACCTTTATCTGCTAAAGTATTTGTTCCAATCCCTTCCGAATAAATTTTAAATACTGGATGCATTTTATCTTCATTATTTTCCAAATAATTTTTAAACAAAATAGCAGGATTACTTAAATCATTTTCATAACTATTATCCTCTTTATACTTATAGCTACTTTCATCTACATCACCTATTTGGTCTTGACTTGATGCAGCCACTTTTAATCGTTCTTGCGGGTTTTCTAAGTTAGCTAGCTGTTGCGCTTCTGAATGTTTAGGATGTTTTTTCTTAATCTGATCATCTTCCCAACTTTGTCTGGCAATAGTATTGTACATATTATTTAATGTCCCATCGATAAATACCCCAAAAGTAAAATCAATTTTCTTTTGTTCTTCGGGTGCACCTTCGCCTTTTTCGGCTTCGCCCTGCATTAATGGGTTATTCCCCGATAATTCCCCTTTTTTGAGCACTCCATTTTTAGAAACTTTTAGGATACAATCGTCTAAATCTATTTTTTTATCTTTTATTTTTGAATGATATACAATAGGGTTTATACTTAATTTTTCTCCACTATCAAAAGTTCCTGCTCCCTGTATTTGCCAAGCTTGCTCTACAAACACAGGAAACACACATTTTTGTACATTGGCGCTAGATACTTGCTCCTCTCCTTTGTCGGTAATCAAGGCATCGGTAATTGTTCCCGAAGGTGGTTTTGTAGTTGTATCATATTTATGTGCGCTTACAACACGAGTAAATCGTGTTAATGGTTTTGCTTCAAGTTTTTGTATAGGATCTCCGTCTTTATCACTTGGTGTTGGAGTTAAATCGGCATTTATAAATTTTGTATCTCTTAATTGTATCTCTATCTTCTCCTCATACAAAGCTTGGGTATAAATATGGAGGTATACTGTAGAGCCAAATGCAATTTCCTCGGTTATTAGTTTACCTGTATAGTCACGCCATTCGGCTGCAATAACCTCAGGTGTGCCTACAGCTCGTATGTACATACCATGCGGTGGTACACCTATTGCAGGATTTTTTGAGCTAAATATTTCGAGCCAAGTCAAGCCTACTCCCTCTAATAGTTTAGGAAAATTAATTCTTTTTTCGTTTGTACTAGAAACTCCTAAACTGAGCGTATTATTATGTGTGATTCTATCTGCCTGAATTCCTTTGCCTACTACCTGCCAAGCCCATTGTATATGTGCTCGTTCGGCAGCTATATTTTTCTCATAATCAGCTAAGGCTTTGTTATACTCCTTGAATTTATTTTCATAATTACGCTTACTATCCCGTGTCATATTATTATAAACTTCTTCTTTTACAGCTGCAAAAGGTTTGGGCTTAGCGTACATTGCATCTACATATTTATCTATCTCGGCAGTAACCGTAAATACTCCTGCCTTAGAAAGTGTTAAGCAATTTATTCCCGCATCCCATTTTTGACCTATTTCTAGAGGTTTTTTTGGGGTAATATGTAAATCCTTACTCATCTTGTGTATTATTAATCAGTAGAACATTATCTTCTAAATCGCTAAAATTTACTCCTGGTAGTATTTCATAGAGTATCTCTGGTGGGCAACTTTCAGTGTTTTTCTTAGATAAATCGGCTGTTTGTCCATGGTCTTTAATCGTTATACAATCGGGAGCTCCCATTGGGCAGGTGGCTTTGCTGTCTTCAAGCAATGGGTTTCCTTTGTTGGAATATGTTACTTTTTCGTAAAAACCACTCCACTTAGTAATCTGGGTTTGACAAGGCAGATAATCAGAACCTGAAGGTTGCTTTTTACACTTCCCAAAGGTGTTTTTCTTCATCGTTTGTCCAATATCTTTACTGGTAGCAATTAATTTTTCCTTCCCTTCACTGTCATTAGCATAATGTTTAGTCTGGGTCTTTACTTGCAATATATCTGTTTCGGGGGCAACACTAAACTTACATTGGCAAGTTGCTCCCTGTACTACAAAATGTTTTTCGGCCATAGGTACTTTATTACTAAGTTGACTTATTTATTTTTATTGAAAATAGATTTTATTTTACCTAGAAAACCAATTTCTTCTTTTGCTACTGGCTCTTCATGTATATAAAGTTGTATTTTCTCACGTGGTTCTCCCAATATTCTTTCAGGTTCTGGTTTTAGTGCCTGTTTTTCTCTTATCACTGCCATGACATCAATAATATCATTGTCTTCCTTTTGATAAGATTCAAATATTCTTTGATTTTCTTTACTGACTGCATCACTCCAAGGTCTGAAAGAACTGGTTTCAGGGAAATGATATAACTCAACTTGAATTTTTTGTTGTGTCTTTTCGTTTATTTTGGTTTCAAAAGTTCCTGTTGCCGAGAAAATACTTCGATCTTCAACATATAGTTTATAATCTACATTCATAGAAGATACTACTGCTTCTTGTTCTTCTCCTGATAACTTGCTTTTTGGAAATTTATAACCTGTTCTTATTTCATCAATCGTTCTTTCGTCTATAGCAATCCCATCAGCATTTATACTTATTTTATTATCTAATGAATAATGTTCTTTAATGGTATGTACTACGCCATATTTTATCGATTGGTCGCCAAATACTGGAGAATCCCAAATGAATTTGCATCTTAATTTTTCGGTATAATCTACATATAAAGGCTTAAAATACAACTGAAAAAACCAATTTTGACTAATAGATTGCTTTAGCAAATTTTCATTTAATAAAACTATTTCTATTTTATCTATGATTTTAAGAATGATCTCTTCCTTATAATATTTTAAAAGTCCTTCCTTTACTAAAAGCCAACGTTTTTTTATTGTTTCACAGCTAAGAATTTCTTCAATCTCTCCGTTTTTTTTCACTTTTATACAAAGAGGAAATATAGTTTGTGCAGCTTTATCTGCAATCTGTTCTATTTTGAAGTTTGGAATTTGATTGTTTATGAAAATTTGCTTTCTATTAATTTCGAGAATGTAGTTGTTACTATAATTATCATTCTTAAAATCAATTTCTATTTCATAATGCATTTGATTTTTTAGAATATTATTTTCGAAATTTTCATATGTAAACCCATAAACTCTTTTCTCCTCCGAGGCTCCAAAATCTAAGCTAAAACCTTTGTCAAATTCCACTTTTCTTAAATCCATACTAATCATTTAAATTATTCATGTTTTCTTGAATTTTTCAATAACGTTTAGATTATAGTTATTTAAGTATCAAAAACATAAAATTATTCTTCCAAAACTCAAATATAAATCATTCTCTTACAAATACATGAATAAAAAGACAAAAGATTTCCTAAAAAACACATTGTTTTTATGACTATTTAGCGTATAAAAAGACTTGGATAATAAGTGTTTGCAAAAATTAAAGACGCAGATGGAAATAGTTTTTTATACTGATTTAAAAAAAATCCGTTTGAGACTTTACAAGGAATTAGGGAAAATTTAAAAGTTTTTTATTTTTTAGCCCTGATGGGAACGGCATCCTTTTATGGCGGGGTTTGCCATAAAAGATAGAGTGTACAGCAGGAGAATGCTCCTTACTATAATTTAATTATTAATTTAAAAAAATAGAGATTGGGTGAGAAGAGATTTACAACTAAAATAGTGTATTTTATATACCTAAATTAAGTACAAAACTCAATTTAACGGCGATATTATCTTCAAATCTAGGTAACTGATTTGGTCCGTAGCGATAGAATCCACTTAATCCCAAACCATTAAATATCTGATTAATTTCTATACCCGATTCAAAAAATCCTTTATTTAACGTCTTGTAGTCAATCCCAACATGTTGTTCTGGATTTTTCATATTTCCCCACGCCATACGCGAGACTAACACTAATGACGGTCTTACTTTCTTGATAATTTTAAATCGGTTAAAACCATGCTTTACCTGAAAAATAGCATATTCGCTGGAGAAAAATTCATTAAAAAACATCGTTTCAAAACTGTTTCTACCTGCAAACGTTATTCTCTGAATCATTGTTTCTTTGGTAATATTATTCGGAGAGGTATTGTATAAGTGTGTAATTGGTACATCGCCCATTGCATATCCTGCTTGCAAGAGCAAACTTGTTTTTTGCCCATTCAGATATTTTTTCTCGTATTCGGTTTTAAAATCTATTTTAGAGAAATTAAAATCGTTTTCCATCACTTTAGGCAATGATTGAGTGTATTGTATGGTAAACTTCGGAAATCTTTTTTCAGTTTCAATTCGCCCGTTTGGGGTTTGCATATAATCACTAAACGGATTCCAAGCCAATGATAACATTGCCGTTGTCATAACATAGTTAGTATACAATCTTCCGTTTAAATTGTAAGCATAGTCAAACTTGGGTTCGATAAAAGAACGCGAAAGCTCAAAAATACTTTCTGTCTTCGGTACAATTCGAGTACCCACATAACTAGCCCAACTAACATAATTATAAAAAGTACTAATGTTTATGGGTCTTGGATCATAGAGTTTAAATACTCTTTTATCTACTGCAAAAACGGTACTTGCAATCTCTCTTACATCATTAGTATATGATGCTCCTACCCATGTATTCGAAAATCTTTCGACTCTTGTAGATAAATCCAGGTTGTATTTAAAGTTACCGTCTTTTGTCCCGTAACCAGTATATCCACCAATCTTATATTTTTTTGAAAACTGCTCATTGGTAACTCCTCCTAAACCAAATCGGAATCCTTCGTAATTATTATAACTAAATAGTTTTCTTAAGTCTAAATCGACAACACTTAACGGCAAGTAGCCATTAATAATTTTTCGCCCAAACCTAATTTTGCTTTCAACTCTTTTCTTTAACGAAATACTATCTAATAGCATGTACGTTTTCTGGGAACGAATATCTAAACTATCTTTTCGATATTTATTCCAAAAACTCTCTGGCTTTTTTATAGCATCGTCTGTAATCTCAATATAGATAGATGGATTTTTTATTTCTATTGGTCTATTATAATGAACATCAAAATTGTTGCTTTCGGACATTAGATATGTATAATCCGAAGCTCCTTTTTTTCTGTGTATATCTTCTTGTTCGGCATCTCCATCAAACTGAATTGTTCCGCCAAGAATCTTAATATCGTCGTCATTCTTTCCTTTTACGATTTTGAAAGTTGTATTCTTCGGAAACCATATTTTCTCCTCCGGAATATAATCAAACTCATGAATTCCGCTAATGTCAAGTACGCCTTTTATACGCATTACAGCTTTTGCAATAGCATAACTATCCTGATCAACATAAAGAACTCCTTCTAGACCTAATTCGGATTTCTTCATTCGGTTTTTAAAGTAAACCATATAGGTTTGTCTTCCTTGTATCATAACCGTATCTAGCAACTTATAGCTGTAGTCTTTTAAAGCATCTTTGGCAATTGGGCTATTATACTTGGTTTCGAAAAGTTCGTAATTAGAATCGTATATAGAAATCGATTGTAGATTAAATGCTATAATTTCATAAATAGGCTGCTTGAAACCTGCCATTTTTGTTCCCAGAATGGTTTCTTTTAGTTTTTTGTTGCCAAACTGATATTGAGATACTTTTTCGGTTTGAAACAAATGCTGCTTATTAGAAATTTCTTTGAATTTAAAATTAGCAGAATCTACTTTAATAAATCTTCGCCCTATAGCTTCTTGCACAAAAATAGAATCCAACCTTGAGTTTATAGAATCTGGATTGGCCGTTACTATTAATTTGTTATAAGTTTTATACTCAAAACTTGTTAATTTTTTTTGGGGGTTATTTTTATTCTTATTCGCAATTGTTTTTCTTATGATTTCAAGAGCGGGATTCTCGTTTGAGATTACAACTTCTTTTAAAGCATCTGTAGATTCAGCTAAGCTTATTTTATAAAACTTTTTATTGGGAGAAGTATAAATTGTAATGGAGTTATATCCTATATAAGAAATCGAAAAATATTCGATACTAGAAATCGATTGGAGCGTAAATTTCCCATCAACATCGGTAATGGTATTCATACCATCATCTGTAATTATTGTAGCAAAAGGAAGTGGTTTATTGGTAGCGTTTTCTGTTACAATTCCGTTTATCTGGAATTGCGCTTGTATAGAAAGCGTGAAAAACAATGTCAAGAAACACAATAACTTCATACAGAAAACAATATTATAAATTGGCTAGGATACACAAAAGTAAGAATAAAAAAATCCGTCTCGTATAAAATTAACAAGACGGATTTTTTAATCGTTATAAAAAGATTAAACCTTCATGATTTCAGCTTCTTTAGTAGCCAATAACTCATCAATAAGTTTAATATATTTGTTAGTCAAGTTTTGTACTTCTTCTTCTGCGCTTTTGCAAACATCTTCTGAAGTTCCTTCTTTTTCTAATTTTTTAATATCTGTGTTAGCGTCTTTACGAACGTTTCTCACACCAATCTTAGCATCTTCTGCTTCAGATTTTGCTTGTTTTGCCAAATCTCTACGACGCTCTTCAGTTAATGGCGGAACACTTATGATAATCACATCTCCATTATTCATAGGATTAAAACCAATGTTGGCTACCATGATTGCTTTTTCAATTGTTTGCAACATATTTTTTTCAAATGGTTGCAAAGTAATCGTTCTTGCATCTGGAACACTAATTTTAGCTACTTGCGAAAGTGGTGTTGCTGAACCATAATAATCTACAAAAACACTTCCTAGCATTGCTGGAGATGCTTTTCCTGCACGAATATTTAGAAATTCTTTTTCTAAATGTGCAATAGAATTTGCCATTGATTCTTTAGTGCTATCTAAGATAAATTCGATTTCTTCAGTCATATTTTTAAGTTTTCAGTTTTCAATCTCAGTTTTCAGTTCAAGTCGACAATTGCGACTGTAAACCGTAACTGAATACTATATATTTACTACAGTTCCAATATTTTCGCCTTCGCAAATTCTCAATAAATTTCCGATTTTGTTCATATCAAAAACCACAATTGGTAATTTATTTTCCTGACTTAATGTAAAAGCAGTAGTATCCATTACATTTAATCCTTTTTTAAGTACATCTTCAAAAGAGATAAAATCAAATTTTACAGCTGATGCATTTTTCTCTGGATCTGAGTCGTAAACACCGTCTACACGAGTTCCTTTTAAGATAACATCGGCATTAATTTCTATACCTCTTAAAACTGCTGCTGTATCTGTAGTAAAGTAAGGGTTTCCTGTACCTGCACCAAAAATCACAATTCTGTTTTTCTCAAGGTGGCGTACTGCTCTTCTTTTAATATAAGGTTCTGCAATTGATTCTATTTTTAGAGCCGTTTGCAAACGCGTTAACATTCCTTTATTTTCCAAAGCGCCTTGTAATGCCATTCCGTTAATTACAGTAGCAAGCATTCCCATATAATCACCTTGTACTCTATCCATTCCTGAACTTACCCCAGAAACTCCTCTAAAAATGTTTCCTCCTCCAATTACAATGGCAATTTCTACTCCCTTTGCATGAATTTGCTTAATTTCTTCGGCATATTCGTCCAATCTTTTTGGGTCGATTCCGTATTGTAAATCTCCCATTAAAGCTTCTCCACTTAATTTAAGAAGAATTCTTTTGTATTTCATTTCTATGTTGCGTTGGTTTGTGCAAATATAGACATATTCTGATTTTTAAAAATAGTGTTTTAAAAAAATTAATTTATCTTCTCTTTTTTGCATAAAACGTCCATTTTAATAATGTATTTAGGACACAACATGACAAAAATCAGCATCGGTTTCTATTAAAGCTGTAAATTTGTATTTCATAAAAAAATAAAATTTATGCAAAAATGTATTTCCAACGCCCTGTCCAATAGCTATTCATATATCGAATACCGAAAACTTGTTTCTGATTTATTAGCCGAAGGAAAATCGACAGGACTAGAACAATCCGAAGATTTAACAAATTATAGCAGCTTAAACGAAACTCGAATGAATCGGCTGGAAAAAACAATAAAAATTACCGAAACAACGATTTCTAAGCTACAAAATGTTCACAAAAATTATATTTGGCTCGTTATTTCTGAAGGTTGGTGTGGAGATGCCGCACAATTATTGCCCATTATTTATAAAATGGCAACAGAATCTGAAAACAAAATCGATCTGAAAATTGTACTTCGTGATGAAAATCCTGAGTTAATGAATCTGTTCTTGACAAATGGAGGAAAAGCAATTCCGAAATTAATTATAATCGATAAAGAAAAACTTGAAGTTCTTGCCGATTGGGGACCACGCCCAAAAGGAGCAATTGACTTGGTAAACAACTATAAAAAAGAATTTGGAGCTTTTGATGAAACTATCAAGGCCAATTTACAATTATGGTACCTTCATGATAAAGGAGTTTCTACACAGGATGAAATCATGGAAATCATGGAAAAACAGGAAGGATAACTAATTGTATTTTTTGCTACAAATCTTAAATATTTGCAAAATACAAACTAAAACACTGAAAACAAGGATTATAGATCAAAAAAAATATTTATTTTTAATTTATTTTTTGTAACTTGCTACTATAGTCCCAATTCTATTATTTACTTTTTTATTTGCTCTTTTTATTGGTGTCTATTTATTGTCTAACAATTAAAAAATGCACTATTATGAAAAAGTTATTTGAAAAGTTCTACGATTTTTTTTCGCGATTCTTGTTTGGAGGGAAAAACATATCTCATTATTAACCTCAAAAAACACAATTTATGAAATAGTGATACTTAAAAAATAGCACATTATAATATCTTATTTATAATGTGCTTTTTTATTATTTATCAATTTGACAGAAAGATTAAACTCTTTCATTCAATACGTTTTAATAAACTCAAATATTAAGTTTTAAAGGAAAACCGAGAAAATCATGAAGACAGGATTACTCCGAAATAATTTATTCTTTATTCAACCCTAAAGAAGCTTCAAACAAAGTAACATCTATAGCATTTTTCACATCGTAGTCACCAATTTTGGTTCTTCGCAAAGCAGTTAAATGAGACCCAGAATTCATTGCTTTTCCAAAATCAAAGGCTAATGAACGAATATAAGTTCCTTTGCTGCAAACTACTCTAAAATCGATTTCCGGAAGCGCGATTCTAGTAATTTCAAATTCGTGAATTGTAGTTTTTCTGCTTGCAATTTCGATAGTTTCTCCTGCACGAGCATGCTCATACAAACGAACTCCATCTTTTTTTATAGCCGAATAAATTGGTGGTTTTTGATCTATTTCGCCCAAAAACTGTTTTACCGTTTCATGAATCAAGACCTCATCGATATGTTCCGTTGGGAAAGTTTGGTCGATTTCGGTTTCTAAATCATATGAAGGCGTGGTAGCTCCAATAAAAAAAGTACCTGTATATTCTTTGGCTTGACCTTGCAACTCGGTAATTCTTTTGGTAAACTTGCCTGTACAAATAAGTAATAGCCCTGTTGCCAAAGGATCTAATGTACCTGCATGACCAATTTTAAATTTCTTTGGTAATCCAGCTTTATTTATCAGTGCATATTTTAACTTATTTACTGCCTGAAAAGAACTCCAATGTAAAGGTTTGTCTATTAGTAAAATTTGTCCGTTTAAAAAATCTTCGGGAGTATTCATTATATAATTGTAAGCGGATGAATAAAGAAATGAATTAGCAACAATACAATTCCTGCAATAATTCGGTAATATCCAAATACTTTGAATCCGTTTTTAGTCAAAAATCCTATGAAGGTTTTAATAGCCAAAAGTGCTACTATAAAAGCTACAATATTACCAATAATCAATAAATTAACCTGATCATGCGATAATTCGAATCCTGCTTTATAATAATCATAACACTTTTTAACCGTTGCTCCCAACATGGTAGGAACTGCCAAAAAGAATGAAAACTCTGCGGCTGTAGTTCTTGTCAATTTTTGCGACATACCTCCTACTATACTTGCTCCACTTCTAGAAACTCCAGGAATCATTGCCAAACACTGGAACATCCCTATTTTAAAAGCTTGCAAATAGGTAATTTCTTGGGATGTTTCAGCACCTTTTGGTGTACTAAACCATTCATCTACTTTTAATAAAATAATTCCTCCTAGTAAAAGTGAAATTGCAACTGTAACTGGATTTTCTAATAAACCATCTATAAAATCACTTAATAGTAATCCTAAAACAACTGCTGGTATAAAAGCAACCAATAATTTAAAGTAAAAATCTAGCGTTTGAAAGAAACGTTTGAAATACAAAACTACAACCGAAAGAATCGCTCCTAGTTGAATTACAATCGTAAAAAGTTTGGTAAAATCATCATGGGCAATCCCAAAAAATGATGAGGCAATAATCATGTGACCAGTTGAAGAAACAGGTAAAAATTCTGTGATTCCTTCAATGATGGCTAAAACAATAGCTTGTAAAGTATCCATTTATTAGATTGTTAGATTGTTTAGAATATTAGACTGTTTAGATTTTTCAGAAAAGATTAATCTAATAATCTAAAGATCTAAAATGTCTAAGAAGTCTAATTAGTCTGTTTTAGGGTTTTTAAGAATAGCATAAATTGTGATTCCAAAGCCTATCAAAACTGTAGTTGGAGCCAAACGAATACGTCTGAAATTAAAAATAGCTTCATTAAAAACATTTGGATCATCACTTCCTCCACCTGCCATTAAGATAAATCCTAATGCAATTACACCAATCCCAACCAATAAAATTTTATAATTTACTTTATCAAAAAGGAATTCCTGTTTTTTTTGTTCTTCTTTATTTTTCATTTCTAAAATTAAATTCTGTTATAATGTTTACTGAATACTGCGACTATGCACTTTTTAATAAAGATCGTCGGTTCTTAAATTCAAGAAACGTTGTGTAGCAAAGTGTGTACTTAACCAAGTAATTAAAACTCCGATTCCTAAAACAGCCAATAATACTAACCCAATAAGAGCTTTATCATCTAATATTCCTAGTCCTGGATAGTTTGTATCTACATATATTAAAAGTCCGATTAAAGCAACAATTGCTAAACCAGCACCAATTAATCCTAATTTAATGCTTCGCATTACAAATGGTTTACGAATAAACGATTTTGTAGCACCAACCATTTGCATTGTTTTAATAATAAATCGATTAGAATGTATTGATAAACGTAATGAACTATTAATAAGCAGTACTGCAATTACAGTTAAAAATCCGCTTATAATTAAAATCCACATACTTACTTTTTTGATATTATCATTAACCAGATTTACTAATTGTTTGTCATAAACAATATCCGAAACCATAGTGTTTTTGCGTAAGTTAGTTTCTATTTTAGTAATACTATCTCTAACAACATAATCGGCTTTTAAGTGAATATCGTAAGAATTCAATAATGGATTCTCTCCTAAAAACGTTAGGAAATCTTCACCAATAATATCGGTATGTTGTTTAGCAGCAGCTTCTTTAGTAACATAAACAAACGATCTTGCAAAAGGAGCTCTTTTCAATTCCGTATTAAATGCCTTTATTATACTATCATTAGCTTCGTTTTTAAAGAAAACCGTCATTGCGATTTTTTCTTTAAAATCATCTGCTAATTTTTTAGAATTAATAATGAACAATCCTAGTACTCCCAAAAGGAATAAAACCAGAAATACACTTAATACAACCGAAAAATAAGAGGAAATTAACCTGCGTTTTTGAAATTTATCAAAGTTAGAACTCATAGTTTGCTTAAATTATGTGGTAAAAATAATAAAGAATTTCATTATTTACAGCTAATAACGAACTTTTATACTATAATTATACATTTAGACATTGAATAAAAAGTTTATTTAACCGCAAAGTACGCCAAGTTTTTTTAATGCGCGACTTTATAAAAACGCAAAGTGCGCAAAGCTGAATCAACACAGAGCTTTGCGAACTTTGTCTTTTACGAGCTTACTTATTAAAAATCTTAGCACCTCAGAACCTTAAAAGCTGATTTAACCGCAAAGCGCGCAAAGGTTTTAAATGCATGGTTTTGTATAAACGCAAAGTTCGCAAAGCTTTATCAACACAGAGCTTTGTGAACTTTGAACCTCTGTAACTTTGAACCTTTGAACCTTAGTAACTCAGAACCTTTACTTAACTTTATAAACTTCTATACTTTTAAGCCAGGAAACATGGCGCGGACCCGTTTTTATGTCATTTTTACAAATCGTAATCATTTCTCCATTTTTTACCGGTTTACCATTTTCTTCAAAAAGAACATAGGCATTTTCTCCTGTTGGATTATTAAAAATCTCTGCCCAAGAAAATGTTGCCATATACCCATCTGAAGCTCTTGCTACAATATAAAAATTTCGGTCTTTATGACCGCTTTGCTTAATTTTAGCTTTCTCTAAAATGTCTCTTAGCAAAACTCCTTTACAAGTTTTATCATCTTTTTTAACTTCTCCGCTCTGGCAAACTACTTTAAAATCATTTATGGTTACCACTTTCATTTTACGCAATGAATCTACAGTTAATTGCAACGGAAACTCTACTTCGCCTTTTACTTCAATTTGATGATTTACCAGTTTTAAACTATCTTCTGGCGTAAGAACTGGATGTTTATCGTTATCCACTTTTGAAACTTTTTCACTTGCAACAGCATCTTCTTTTTCCTTTTTAGAAGAATTACACATCGTGCATGAAAATGCAATTAATAGAATAAGAATATAATTTTGAGTTTTCATATAAAATTATTTTTGATTTAGTTATTAAAAAAACGAAGCGTCACAAAAAAGTTGCGTCCTTCTTCGGGATATCCTTCTACAAGGCTGTAGTTCTTATCAAATATGTTATTTACTCCGGCATCGATACTAAAGTTTTTAGCAATTTTACCCGATCCATAAAGATTTAAAAGGGTGTAATCTGGAACTCTCGTTCCGTAACTAGTACTAATTCTAGACGAATTAAACTCAGAGTTAGCTATTAATCTCAGTAATTTTATTGGCTGATATTCTACCGTTCCCATAACTTTAGTATTAGGCACATCGGTAAAATGAATGGTCGGATCCGTCAGGTTATTTCTTTCGATATAAGTATAGTTAACATTAAAAGATAAATTCTGCAAAAGCACATAATTCACTTGTGCCTCAACTCCCATATATTCTGCTTTTCCGAAGTTTTGCATTTGCGATTTACCTGGCATAACATTACTTACATTTAAAATCGCATCAGTTAGCGAACTATAAAACACAGCCGTTTGAAATGTTATTTTGCTAAAAAGATTTGCTGTATAATTTATTTCATAGTTTACTGCTTTCTCAGGTTTTAGGTCTGGATTAGGAATCGCAGTTCCCATTCGGTATGAATATCGATCTTTAATAGTTGCAAATCGTGTTTTCTGAGAAACGGTTGCTCCTAGTTTTTGATTCTCATTTAGCTGATAAAAAAATCCTATTTGCGCATTAAAAGCATCGCTTGCACCTGCCGTTGGATAATCAGAAATTACTTTTGTAGTACTATTATAATCTTCAGCTTCTTTGTTTTTCCTGATATTATAACTCACTCCGGGAACCAAAGTAAATTTGTTCGAGATTTTATAAACATCTTCAATGCCAATCAAAACTGTATTGTCTACAAAATTACGCACAGGTTCGCCAAGATTATTTTCCCGATGCACATCTTCTTTAAAATGGAACGCAATCTTAAGGTTATTTTTCGGAATTATTTGTGTGTCATATTCTAGATTTCCTCCATACGTATAATCGTTATAATTACTCTGAAATGCATAGGGTTTAGTTTGGGTCGAATAGGTATTATCATCATAACTATCCAATGTATTTTTAAATCTATCGTAGTATATTCTCGTTTTAAAACTGTTCTTATCATCAAAATTTGAATTGGAGATAAAATAATAACTCTCTTTATCCCAATTAGGCCATTGCCAATAACGAGGTTTTGCATAAAGCGAATTCAGTACATCATCACCCGCATAAACAGGATTTCCTTTCTCGCCCTGCTGATTAATATAGCCTATTGCATATTCGCTTTTTTCGGTTGGAGTCCACCCTACTTTAAAGCTAATTTTCTGGTCCGTACGATAGGAATTGTCTCTTTCGCCTCCATCTTCGTTTTTAGAAGGAACATAATTAGACGACATTCTAAACGAGTTGCGATGCAAATACGAATATCCTCCCTGAACATAAAATTTCCCCAGATTAGAACCGATATTAATATTACCTTTATATCCATTGGAATTAATCATACCTAGCGAACCATCATATTCTAATATTCTCGAAGGTTTTCTTGAGATAAGATTAATTGCTCCTCCTAATGAATTCGGGCCATAAAGCACCGATGAAAATCCTTTAGAAACATCAATTGCAGCAAGGTCAAAAGTGGTAAATCGAGCCAAATCTACATAACCATCATAAGGAACATAAACTGGAATTCCGTCCATATAAACTGGAACTTGTCTTAAATCAAACCCACGAATCGAAACCATAGATTCATTTCTTGGTCCCGAAGCAGTTAAACTCACACCTGGAAGCATATTTAATGCCTGCGAAACATCCATTTTATTTTGCGATTCCATCTTTTTTGTCGTTACCCTATTTAGCGTATCCTTGGTTTTATTATTTTTTATAATAACTTCTCCAAGCATAAACATATTAGTAGGTTTTACCGAATCGACAGCAACTTGATTGTTTTGTTGGCATAATCCAATGAGCGGAAATAGTAAAAACATTATAATTTTTAACTTCATAATTTTAATTATTTTCAGTATGTTTTTAAAAGAACACTGATGATTGGCATTTTTATTTTTGATTATAATTAGTCAGTTAAGTATAACTCCCAAAAAAAAAAATTAACACATAGAAACATAGACTTTGTAAACTCAAAAGAAGGCGTTTCACTTATTTAAAATACACATAGCCATTCTATGTGAAAGAAATATATTTCTTTTTGTGTTCTTTTTTACACATAAAATCTATGTTTCTATGTGTTAAAAACCATTATGCTCAATCGACTATAATTAGTCAACACTTTTTTTCAATATGTTTTAAAATGAATACTGATTATTAAAAAATTTTAGAACCTTAAATTTTGAGCTTCTTTTTGAGCAAAATCTTTAATTCTTTTTTCGATTTCATAAAATACAGTAATTGCAGTTTCTCCAGCTTCAGTCAATCGTGCACCTCCACCACCTTTTCCTCCCAGAAGTTTCTCTACCAAAGGGGATTCAGCACGCTGATTCATCTCCTCAACCAATTGCCACGCTTGTCTGTACGCCATTTTCATTTCTTTGGCAGCATTGGTAATAGAACCCGTTTTTTTAATATTCTCCAATAACCAAATCTTGCCAATACCCAAAAAAGGCCCTTCGGCTTCTTCAATCCAAAGTCGAACTTCAATAGAATATTTTTTCTTATCTCCCATTTATCTTTTAAAAACGCATCTAAAATACTCAAATTTTAAGTAAAATTATTCTCTCAATTGCTTAAATATTTTAAAAAACAAAAAATTCATTCCTACCTGCAAACCACAAATTTATGTATTCCCGTTTTTTTAAATACTGATTTTTATCATTAATCCTATATCTTAAAAAATAACTTTGGTACAATGCACAATAAACGTAAATTTGCCAACTTATAATTCAGTGATAAAACCTTAGAATCTTTGTCACTCTGAACCTTTGAATCTTTTATAATGAAGTACAATCCGATTGAAATAGACGCCAAATGGCAAAAATATTGGGCAGACAATAAAACTTTTGCAGCCGAAAATAATTCCGAAAAGCCGAAACATTACGTACTCGATATGTTTCCTTATCCATCTGGAGCGGGATTACACGTTGGGCACCCGCTAGGTTATATTGCTTCTGATGTGTATTCTCGTTTTAAAAGACACCAAGGTTTTAATGTTTTACACCCGATGGGTTACGATAGTTTCGGATTACCTGCTGAGCAATATGCTATACAAACAGGTCAACGCCCGGAAGATACTACTCGTGTAAATATTGATGGTGGTGTAGATAAAGAAGGTAAACAAATTGCCGGATACAGAAAGCAATTAGATAAAATAGGATTCTCATTTGATTGGGACAGAGAAGTTCGTACTTCAAATCCTGATTATTACAAGCATACTCAATGGATTTTTATCCAATTGTTTAATTCTTGGTACAATAAAGATGCTGATAAAGCCGAAGATATTTCGACTTTGGTTTCTATTTTCGAAAAAGAAGGAAATTCAAACGTAAATGCAGTTTGCGATGATAATATAATAGGTTTTTCGTCAAGCGAATGGACATCATTTTCATCAGATGAACAACAAAAAATACTATTACAATACAGATTAACTTATTTGGCAGAAACAGAAGTAAACTGGTGTCCTGGTTTAGGAACTGTTTTGGCAAATGACGAAATCGTAAATGGTGTTTCTGAGCGTGGTGGTTATCCTGTAATCCGTAAAAAAATGACACAATGGAGCATGCGTATTTCTGCTTATGCAGAGCGTTTGTTGCAAGGTCTTAACGATATCGACTGGAGCGAAAGCATCAAAGAAAGTCAACGTAACTGGATTGGAAAATCGGTTGGAGCAATGGTTTCTTTCCGTGTAGTGCCCTCAGCCCAGAGCTCAGAGCCGCGAGCAATAGACGTGTTCACCACTCGTCCTGATACCATTTTTGGAGTAACGTTTATGACATTGGCTCCTGAGCATCCTTTGGTTGCTGAGATTACAACTCCAGAACAAAAAGCAGCGATTGAAGCCTATATCGAAAAAACTGCAAAACGTTCTGAGCGTGAGCGTATGGCCGATGTAAAAACTATTTCGGGAGTATTTACAGGTGCTTATGCTGAACATCCTTTTACCAAAGAACCTATTCCGGTTTGGATTGGTGATTATGTATTAGCAGGATACGGAACTGGTGCTGTAATGGCCGTTCCTTGTGGAGACGAAAGAGATTATGCTTTTGCAAATTTCTTTAAAGGAAAGCAAGGGATGCCTTCTATAAAAAATATTTTTGCTAATGTTGATATTTCTGAAGCCGCTTACGGCTCAAAAGACAATGTAGAAATTGCAAATTCTGATTTCTTAAACGGATTAAATTATAAAGAGGCAACTCAAAAAGTGATAGCCGAATTAGAAAAACTAAATCAAGGAACAGGAAAAATCAATTATCGTTTGCGTGATGCCGTATTTTCACGTCAGCGTTATTGGGGAGAACCTTTCCCAGTATATTATGTAAATGGATTGCCACAAATGATTGAGGCGCAACATTTACCAATTATTTTACCTGAAGTTGAGAAATATTTACCAACCGAAGACGGATTGCCTCCATTAGGAAATGCAAACGTTTGGGCTTGGGATACTAAAACCAATACTGTTGTAAATACTAACTTGGCTGATAACGTTACTATTTTTCCATTAGAATTGAACACTATGCCAGGTTGGGCAGGAAGTTCATGGTACTGGATGCGTTATATGGATGCTCATAACGAAAATGAATTTGCAAGTAAAGAAGCTTTGGCTTATTGGGAAAGTGTCGATTTATATATTGGTGGAAGCGAACACGCAACAGGACATTTATTGTATTCTCGTTTCTGGAATAAATTCTTAAAAGACAAAGGTTTTGCTCCAACTGAAGAACCATTCAAAAAACTGATTAATCAGGGAATGATTTTAGGAACTACTGCTTATGTTTATAGACTTGAAGGTACAAATACATTTATTTCTAAAAATAAGATTGGAGATCAAAATGTACAGCCAATTCGTGTTGATGTTCATTTCGTAAACTCTTCGGATGAATTGGATATTGAAAAATTCAAAGCTTGGAGAGAAGATTTTAATAGTGCCGAATTTATTTTTGATGAAAACGGTAAATATATTGTAGGTCGTGAGGTCGAAAAAATGTCGAAATCATATTATAACGTGGTAACTCCGGATGATATTTGTAATGAATACGGTGCTGATACATTACGTTTGTACGAAATGTTCTTAGGACCATTAGAGCAAGCTAAACCTTGGAATACTGCTGGAATTTCGGGAGTATTTGGTTTCTTGAAAAAATTATGTCGTTTGTATTTTGATGATAATGGTTTGATTATTACCAATGACGAACCAACAAAAGACAACTTAAAATCATTACATAAAACCATTAAAAAAGTGGTAGAAGATGTGGAGAGTTTCTCTTTTAATACTTCTGTTTCTCAGTTTATGATTTGTGTAAACGAATTATCTACACAAAACTGTCATTCTCGTGCTATACTTGAGCCTTTGGCAATTGTAATTTCGCCTTATGCACCACATATTGCGGAAGAATTATGGTCGTTATTAGGTCATACAACATCTATTGCAGCTGTTGCTTTCCCTACTTTTGAACCTAAGTATTTAGTAGAAAGCAGTAAAGAATACCCAGTTTCGTTTAACGGAAAAATGCGTTTCACTATCGAATTGCCTTTGGATTTAACCAAAGAACAAATCGAAGAAATCATTATGAAAGACGAAAGAACATTAAAACAATTGGATGGTAAAACACCAAACAAAGTAATTATTGTTCCTGGAAAAATCATTAATTTGGTTGGATAATAAATTCAATTTACAATATTTTATAAATTCCAAATTCCAACTTTTGTTGGGGTTTGGAATTTTTTTTGTGCAAAGTTTTTTTATTAAATTAAAATTCCCATTCTTAAAATCCCCACCAACATTGGAATTTTAATTTTTTTATTGAAATTTTTATTTTTGTTGTAACATTTTAACAACTCCTGTATCTAAAAAGCAAATTCTATCATTTAACAACTAAAAACTATTAAAATGAAAAAGTATATCTTCTTAGTTATCGCCCTTTTATTTTCAGCATTATGTTTAAATGTATTCGGACAAACAAAATCGTATCCGTTTGAAATTACCAAAACTGGAAAAGGAAAACAATCTATAATCTTCTTACCTGGATTTGCTAGTTCTGGAGATGTGTGGAACGATACAAAACCTAACTTCGAAAAAGATTTTACCTGTTATGTTTTTACAATGGCGGGTTTTGCAGGAGTAAAACCGCAACCAAATGCTTCTTTTATAAATTGGGAAACAGAAATAGCTAATTACATAAAAGCTAACAAAATAGAAAAACCAATTTTAGTAGGTCATAGTATGGGTGGCGGACTGACTCTAGCTCTCGCCGCAGATTATCCGGAATTGATAGGTAAAATTGTAATAGTTGATGCTCTTCCTTGTTTGTCGGCTTTGATGGATCCTTCCTTTAAAGCAAAAGAAAATAATGATTGTACGCCAATAATCAATAAAATGACAGCAATGTCTGAGGAGCAATTTTCTGAAAATCAAAAAAAATACCTTCCAAGACTTTTAGAAGATGCTACAAAACAAGATTTATTACTTAGCTGGAGTATTAAATCCGACAGAAAAACATTTGCCGAAATGTTTTGTGATTTTTCAAACACTGATTTAAGAGATAAAATCGCAACCATAAAATGTCCTTCACTCATATTACTGGAAGCTTATTTTGTAAACATGAAACCTGCAATCGAAGCTCAATATAAAAACTTAAAAAATGCTAATCTTCAATATGCAAACAAAGGATTACATTTTATCATGTATGATGACAAAGATTGGTATTTAGCCCAACTAACCAACTTTATAAAATCGAAATAATGGAGTTTGAACAGCTATATAAATCCTATTGGGAAAAGGTCTTTAGGTTGTGCATGGGTTACGTAAATGATTACAACATTGCACAGGATATTGCTCAGGAAACATTTATTATTATTTGGGAAAAACTCCACACTTTTAGAAACGAAGCCAATATCGGAAGCTGGATTTTTAGGATTGCATCTAATAATTGCCTTAGACAAATAGAAAAAGGAAAACGTTTTCCAAAATCAGAACTTCCGGCACATATTACCGAGGAAAAAGAATATTCGCTAGAACCACAAATTCAATTTTTGTACAAATGCATCGCCGAATTACCAGAAACGGACCGTATTATTATTTCGCTCGAACTAGAAGATGTAAAACAAGCCGAAATAGCTAAAATCGTAGGTCTCTCGGAAGCGAATATAAGAGTGAAAATTCATAGAATTAAAGAAAAACTAACTCTAAAATTTAAAGAAAATGGACAATAATATAGACTTTAAAGATTTATGGAAAAAACAAACCGTAAGTCAGCCCAATATAGAAGATTTACTAGCAAGATTAAAACAATTTAAAAAAGCTGGAGTATGTACTTTATGGATCACCAATATTTTGCTTTTTGCAACTTGTGCCTTCATTATTTTTGTTTGGTACACTTATCAACCGGAATTTATTTCGACAAAAATTGGAATCGTTTTAACGATTTTAGCAATGGTTATTTATTTGTTTTTTTATAATCAATTAGTATCAACGTATAAAAATATTGTTACCGCTCAAACCAATCAGGAATATTTACAGAAACTGATTTTAATTAAAAAGAAGCAACAATTTATGCAATCTAAAATGTTGAGTTTGTATTTTCTTTTACTTGGAGTTGGAATTTGTTTTTATCTCTATGAATATACATCGAGAATGGCGACTTTATGGGGCGTTTTTACTTACGGAGTAACCTTGCTTTGGATGGGCTTTAATTGGTTTTATATTCGTCCAAAACAAATTAAAAAACAACAATCAAAGTTGAATGATCTAATTGCAAAATTTGAAGAAGTTAATAATCAATTAGAATCATAAAAAAAAGCTTTGTATCATTACAAAGCTTTTTTTTACCTTAATGTTTTTATATAAATTATTGTGGAAAAAGATAAGGTGCAAGAGTTACAACAATGATTCCGTCATTATTTGCTTTTGCAGTAGATTCTTTTACTACTTCTCCGCCAACATAGATTTTAGCAGTTAATGTTTGGTCCTTAACGCCACCATGACCGCTTGCGCTGAATGTTATTCCTGGAACACCTGCATCTGCAGTAATTTGTTTAGTCCAAGGAAAACTGGTAACATCTTCATTTAGTGGACTTCCGCCTTTATCAAAATAAATTGCGCTAAGTTCTCCAGTAAAATTTCCTGTTATTTCATATTTTACATCTCTTGATTTGGTTACTTGTCCTGGCTCATTATCGTCGTCGCTACTACTACAAGATGCAGCTACAAAAACCAAGGTTAGCAAGAACATAATTTTTTTTAAAGTCGTTTTCATGATTGAATTCTTTGGGTTTATTTATATTTAATAATCATTTTAACAAATATAAACCTGAAGAAAAAAGATGACAATACCTGATAAAGTGTAATTTATTCTACCTGATATCAGGTAAAAAATTGAAAAAGATTTTGAGAAAAATTTAATTTTAATAAATTTGATAAAACACAATTTATGACCAAAATCGGCTTTTATTTATTCCTTATATTCTTCTCAACTACCACTTACTCACAAGTTATACTTTCTTTAGATGATGATACAGTTTATATAGATAGTATTGCCCGAGTTACTAAAAATGCTCAGTCTGATAGTCTAAAAAGTCTTTACAGCTTTAGATTATCTAAATTGTACCTGATGGTTCAGGATATGAAAAAATCTAAAGAATATTTGCAAGAAGCTAATAAACTAAAAACTAAATTCCCTTTCTTAAATGACGCTTCTATATATTATAATGCTTTTAGTTTTCTAGAAAAAGGAGATGCTGATGGTTTTGAAAAAACATTAGTTGAAGCCAACAACAAATTAAAAAAATACAACAATCCCGAAGCCTATAAATTGCGTGCCATAATACTCCAAAATTATGGTCTCATGCAGCAACGAAAAAACAATGAAAAAGGCTACATGAAAATATTGGTTTATGAAGCCATTCCTCTTGCAAAGAAAAGTGGCGATTACGAATTGATAAGTAATTTATACAAAGCCATTGCTATTATCTTCATGAATACAAATGAACGTGAAAAAGCAAGTGAATATTTAAGTGAAGCTCAAAATTACATCGAAAAAGCAACCAAAAAATCTCCTACACTAGCAGAGTCTAAAATGGAGACATATATTATCAATGCTGAAAATCTAGTAGAATTGAAGCGTTTTTATGATGCAAAAAAAACATTAGACAAAGCATATTCTAAATTATCAAAATATCCGGAATCTAATCTTAATGACTCTTACTTTTATGCAGAAGGAATATATTATGCTAAACAAAACCAACATCCAAAAGCTTTAAAAAGCTATGAAAAGGGAATTAAATCTGCTCAAAAGCATCAAAATCTAATTGCTTTAAACCGATTAAAATTTGCAGAATACGAGGTTCTTTTTAAATTAAAAGATTACGAAAAAGCCAAAAAAAATCTAGAATATCTTTTAGAAAATACTCCGTTTATTGTAGATAAAAAAAACTACTACAATGAATTGGCAAAAGTTTACAATGCAACCAAAAATCATGAGAAAGCTTATTTCTATTCCAATAAATACAATACTGTAAATGACAGCCTAAACAAATCTAAGTTTCAGAATGAAATCGTAGAACTTGAAGCTAAATATAAAAAAGCCGAAAGCGAGAAGAAAATAACACTATTACAAGCGCAAAACGATAAAGCTGCTTTATTAGCAAATAACAATCGTTTAAACTCTATACTTTTTGGTGTGCTATCATTCGTTTTATTTATTACGGTTTTATTTTTATGGATATTAAACAAAAATCAAAAAAAATTAAGTTTCCAGAAAGAAGTTAATCACGAACAAGAATTAGCTGCCCTCGAGAACCAGAAAAAACTATCCGTTTCAAATGCCTTGATAGAAGGTGAAGAGGTGGAGAGAAAAAGAATTGCAAGAGATTTACATGATGGTCTTGGTAGTATGCTTTCGGGACTAAAAATGCATCTGAATCTGGCAGAGAAAGATAATGCTACCAATAAAATAGAAATAGGAACTTTATTAGACAGCTCAATTAAAGAGCTAAGAAATATTTCTCAAAATTTAATGCCCGAAAGTTTATTAAAATTAAATTTAGAAAATGCTTTAAGAGATTTATGCATAGCCAACTCTAATTCAAAAACCAGAATTGAGTTTCAGTATTTAGTACAAAACCAGAATTTATCTAAGAATTATGAAATCATGATTTATAGGATTATTCAGGAGTTATTAAACAATACTTTAAAGTATGCCAATGCAACACAAATTCTAGTTTCTTGTTCTCAAAACCAAGATGTTTTTTTCATTACAGTCGAAGATAACGGAGTTGGTTTTAATGTATCTGAAATAAAAAACAATATAGGAATGGGTTTAAGAAATATTAAAAACCGCGTAGAATTCTTAAACGGAAAATTAGAAATTGATAGTAAGGAAAACAAAGGAACTTCTACCTACATCGAATTAAAAGTGAAACATGAAGACTTATAAAACTATTATTGTAGATGATCATCCGATTGTAATCTCAGGAGTTTCGGGATTACTCTCCGATTTAGATAAGATAGAACTTGTTCAGACATTAGAATCTGGGGTTACACTTCTTGATTATATTGGAGCCAACAAGGTCGATTTAATTTTAATGGATATTTTTTTACCTCTAATAAATGGTGTCGATCTATGTAAAACAATTAAGCAAAAACATCCAAAAGTAATAATAATTGGGATGAGCAGCCAGTCTGAAAGAAGCTTAGTTATGCAATTTATCCAGAACGGAGGAAATGGCTATATTCTTAAAAATGCCTCTTTCGAAGAGTTTAAACGTTGTATTTATAAAGCTATCGATGGCGAGATCGTATTTAGTGATGAAGTAAAAACAATTATTAGTCAGCCATTATCCGAAGATTTAGAATCTGTTCCTAGTCTTAGTCGCAGAGAAAAAGATATTGTTGTATTACTCTCCAAAGGAAAATCGACTCAGGAAATTGCAGATGAATTATTTTTAAGTTTCTTGACTGTGCAAACGCATAGACGAAATATTCTGCAGAAGTATAAGATGAAAAATGTTGCCGAATTAATGACGCATCTTCTTAAAAACAACCTTTTAAACTAAATATGGTTTAAAATGACAAAATGACATTTTTTTAATTTGGTTCAGAAATTGCTATTTATCTCATAACTTTAAACAATAAACTAAAAAACAAAAGATATGGGAATGAGTTATTTAATTCTTGCTGGAGCGATTATGTTATTTAGCTGGTTAGTTAGTTCAAGACTAAAGAGTAAATTCGAACAATATTCGAAATTGCAATTACAAAATGGAATGACCGGTGCTGAAATTGCCGAAAAAATGCTTGCCGATAATGGTATCCGTGATGTTAGAGTAATTTCGACTCCAGGTCAGTTAACAGACCACTATAATCCAGTAGATAAAACAGTAAATTTAAGTGAGGCCGTTTACAACCAACGTAATGCCGCTGCAGCTGCTGTTGCCGCACACGAATGTGGACACGCTGTACAACATGCAGTAGGTTATCAATGGTTAACGATGCGTTCTAAATTAGTGCCAATCGTAAGTGTAGCTTCGACTTATATGCAATGGATCTTGCTTGCAGGTATCCTAATGCTTCGTAGCTTTCCGCAATTATTACTAATTGGGATTATCATTTTTGCAGCAACTACAATCTTTTCGATTGTGACTTTGCCTGTAGAATATGATGCTAGTAATCGTGCTCTTGCTTGGTTAGAAAGTAAACGAATGCTTACACAACAAGAACAAGCTGGTGCAAAAGATGCTTTAAAATGGGCTGCAAGAACATATGTAGTAGCTGCTATTGGTTCGATTGCTACTTTATTATATTATGTCTCTATTTATATGGGAGGAAGAAGAAATTAATTAGTTCTAAGGTTCTAAGGTTCTAAGGTTCTAAGGTTCTAAGGTTCTAAGGTTCTAAGGTTCTAAGGTTCTAAGGTTCTAAGGTTCTAAGGTTCTAAGGTTCTAAGGTTCTAAGGTTCTAAGGTTCTAAGGTTCTATAAAAAAATCCGTTTTTTACAAAACGGATTTTTTTATTTATACGATTTTGTTTTGTAATCCTGCAAGGTTAAAAGAAACCTTACAGGATTCGTGCATTAACTAATTTCAAAGGAAAAAACCAATAAATAAGACTTATTAAGAGGATAAAAAGTGCTTTTTCATAAAACAAGAAAACAAATTATTCTTACATTTGATTTCTAAATTAATTAGATTTAAAATGGGGATATTTGATAGGTTAAAAAATGAGTTTCTAGATATTATCGAATTTATAGATAATAGCAATAACACTCTTGTTTACAGATTTGAAAGATTTCAGAACGAAATAAAGAACAATAGTAAACTTATTGTTAGAGAAGGCCAACAAGCCATCTTTATGAATGAAGGTAAGATTGCCGATATTTTTAACGCAGGAACTTACAATTTAAATACCCAAAACTTACCTATTTTATCTACTTTAAAAGGCTGGAAATACGATTTTAACAGTCCATTTAAAGCAGAGGTTTATTTTATAAACACTCGAAATTTCATCGACCAAAAATGGGGAACAAAAAACCCTTTAATTTTAAATGATGACCGTTTTGGAATGCTTGAAATTAGAGCCTTTGGAACTTATACTTTTAAAATTGTCGATGCTCAAAAATTCATATTAGAAATTGTTGGTACTGACGGGCATTTTACTACCGAAGAAATTAACGAACAATTAAAAAGCATAATAGTATCTCGTTTTACCGATGCTATAGGCGAAGCCAACTTACCTATAGAATCTTATGTAGGTAACACTAGTGAGCTTTCGGCTACCGTCTTTACTATCATGAAAGATGATTTTGCTGCTTACGGAATTGAGCTTAGCAAATTCTTACTTGAAAACACTTCTATGCCAGAGGATGTTAAGAAAGAGATTTTTGAATTAAGTCGCCTTAACAAGATTGACATGAAAAAGTTTACGCAGTATAAAACAGCTCAATCTATTGAAAAAGCTGCCGAAAATCCATCTGGAATAGCTGGAACTGCCTTTAGTTTTGGAACTGGTATGAATATGGCGAGACAAATGATGCAATCTTTTGAAGAGCCTTTTCAAACAAGCTCTTTCTCCTCTTTTTCGAGTCATCAGATGCCTCCTCAAGCACCACCGCCTTTACCAACAACGGGAATAACATATTTTGTAGCTATAAATAATGCGCAAGCTGGACCTTTTAACGAAAGTCAGATTTCGCTTTTAATTGAAAAAGGACAACTATTAGCAGATACTTTGGTATGGAATCAAGGTATGACGGGATGGGAAAAAGCATCGAGTGTTCCTGGATTGCAAAACTTATTTTCTCAAACTCCTCCTCCTCTACCTAACATCTAATTTATAAAATGGAAAACGCCGAAATTAAAAACGAAACATTAAAAGCTTTCGACTGTAATAATTGTGGAGCTGGATTAAAATATAAGCCAGGAACAACTACCTTAATATGCGAATATTGTAATACCAAAAATAACATCCCACAGGGACAAACGATTATTGAAGAAAATGATTTTGTAGCTTATCTTGAAAAATTAGAGTCCGAAAATTCAGTTGTTGAAGAAACATTGCAGTGCAAAAGTTGTGGTGCTGCTTCGACTATAAATATAAATTCAAAATCTTCGGATTGTCCGTATTGCAACACTCCATTAATGGATGGCAATAAAAAAGAAGATAAAACTATAAAGCCTCAATACTTATTGCCTTTTAAAATAGACAAACAAAAGGCATCTCTATTGGCTTATAATTGGGCAAAAGACACTTGGTTTACAAAAAAAATCCAACCGTCTTCTATCGATTTATCTGGAGTTTATGTTCCTCATTGGACATATGACATGCAAACCAGCACAAATTATGCACTGGAAAGAAAACAAGTAAACGGTAACAATACTTATACGCAATCTACTTCGGGGAATCTTTCTCTCTCTTTTGATGATGTTGTGGTTCCTGCTTCTGGAACTGTAGATGCGAGTTTGCTAACAAAAGTAGGTCCTTGGATTACCAAGAATCTTGTTAATACAAACGACCAATATCTGAGTGATTATATTGTAGAGAAATATAAAATAAGTTTAAAACAAGGTTTTTACGTAGGTAAAAGAGCTGTTGACGAAGCTATTCGTCAAAAAGTAAGCTCTCAATTTGGAATAGGCGGTAGTACAACAATTAAGTCTATCCAGAGTCAATATCATAATATAAAATTCAAACATATTTTATTACCACTTTATGTTGTTACTTATGATTATAATGGCAAAAAAAATATTCTTTACATTAATGGTAATACCGGAGTTGTAGCTGGCATAAGACCTAAGAGCCCTATTCATAATTTTTTTAAGAAAGTTGCAATAGTTCTTTTTATAATTACAGGTGCTCTTGTATTACTACTTATTTTATTGACTTGGTTCGGCGCTGCTTAATGGGATAATGTCTCAATGAGAAAATGAGAAAATTAGATAATTATAAACCCGATAGATCTAAAAGCCTATCGGGTTTGTTTTTTTTATAATCCTGCAAGGTTTTAGAAACCTTGTAGGTATTATTCTAATTTTGTTGATGCTAATAAATTCTGTATTGTTATTCTAACAATCCCCAAGCTTCGGGATAAAACTTGTTAGGTATTTTTTTATTGATTCTTATACCTACAAGGTTAAAAAAACCTTGCAGGATTTGTACATTATCTAATTTTCACATTAACACATTATCTAATTACCTTATTTTACTCCCACTTCTAGCCCTGATAGTAGCGGCATCCTTTATGTTTTTTCTTTAAAAACATAAAGATATAGCGGATAGCAGGAAATAGCTCCTTACTTCGCAACTCCTTATGGCAATTACAAACATTTCGATTATATTTGCATTTCGATTGAAAGACAATTTTTAATATCAATTCTAAAATTAAAATGAGACACACAAAAGTTAAAGACTTATTAAACAGTACTACGACGCTTCAGGAGGTTAATGCAAAAGGATGGGTAAGAACTTTTAGAAATAATCAGTTCATCGCTCTTAATGACGGTTCTACCATTAATAATATACAATGTGTTGTTGATTTTGAAAATACACCAGACGAAACTTTAAAGAGAATTACTACTGGTGCTGCGATTTCTGTAACAGGAAATTTAATTGAAAGTAAAGGTGCTGGTCAGAGTGTTGAAATTCAGGTTACAAAACTGGAAATCTTAGGAGATTCAGACGCTGAGAAATTCCCAATACAACCAAAAAATAAACCAAGTTTAGATTTCTTACGTGAAAATGCGCATTTACGTGTACGTACGAATATGTTTGGTGCAATTATGCGTGTACGTTCGGTATTATCATTTGCTGTACATAGCTATTTTCAACAAAAAGGTTTTGTGTATGTAAATACGCCAATCATTACTGGATCTGATGCTGAAGGTGCTGGAGAAATGTTTAAAGTTACGGCTTTACCATTTGATAATACTCCAAGAACTCAAGATGGAAAAGTAAATTATAAAGAAGATTTCTTTGAAAAAGAAACAAACTTAACCGTTTCGGGACAATTAGAAGGAGAAACGTATGCAATGGCTTTGGGTCAGATTTATACTTTTGGACCAACTTTTAGAGCAGAAAATTCTAATACTTCTCGTCACTTGGCAGAATTTTGGATGATTGAGCCTGAAGTTGCTTTCAATAATCTTGATGACAACATGGATTTGGCTGAAGATTTTATTCAGTACGTAATTAAATACGCTTTAGACAATTGTAAGGATGATTTAAAATTCCTAGAAGCTAGACTTCTAGATGAAGAAAAATCTAAACCTCAGGCAGACAGAAGCGAAATGGCTTTGTTAGAGAAATTAAACTTCGTTTTAGAGAACAACTTTAAACGTGTTTCTTATACGGAAGCTATTGATATCTTAAGAGATTCTACTCCAAATAAAAAGAAAAAATTCAACTATATCATTAACGAATGGGGAGCTGATTTACAATCGGAGCACGAGCGTTACTTGGTAGAAAAACACTTTAAATGTCCGGTAATTTTATTTGATTACCCAGCCAACATAAAAGCGTTTTATATGCGTTTAAATGATAACACTGAACCAGGAAAAGAAACAGTTCGCGCAATGGATATCCTTTTCCCTGGAATTGGAGAAATCGTAGGAGGTTCAGAAAGAGAAGAACGTTACGACGTTTTAATCGAAAAGATGAAAGCCTTAGAAATAGACGAAGAAGAATTATCATGGTATTTAGACACCAGAAGATTTGGATCGGCTACACACGCAGGTTTCGGACTTGGATTTGAAAGACTTGTTCTTTTTGTAACTGGAATGACAAACATTAGAGACGTAATTCCTTTCCCGAGAACTCCTGGAAATGCAGAGTTTTAATAAAAAGTTCCTAAGATGCTAAGGCACTAAGGTTCTAAGTTTTTAAAACAAGAAAAATATTTTAAACGAATTTTAATTCAACACTATAATGATACTTAGTGCCTCAGAGCCTTAGTAACTTAGTCACTTTTTTATGCTAAAGCAATTTTTAAATTTAAAATTATCTCAGAAATTATCTCCTCAGCAAATTCAGTTGATGAAGTTAATTCAATTGCCTACGCAAGCTTTTGAGCAACGTTTATTAGAAGAAATGAACGAAAATCCGGCTCTTGAAGCTGGAAAAGAAGAAGAGTACGAAGCTGACGAATTTGCTAATGAAGAATACGATGATTATGATGATGCTGAATCGGACAGAATCGAAGCAGACGACATTAACATCGACGAATATTTAAGCGACGACGATACTCCGGATTATAAAACGCAAGCCAATAATTATAGTGATGACGACCAGGAACGCGAAACTCCATTTGCATCGCCTGTTAGTTTTCATCAGGATTTAATTAATCAGTTAAATACTTTTATCTTAAATGATGAAGAGCGTGAAATAGCCGAATTCCTTGTAGGAAGCATCGATGATATGGGTTACATACGAAGAAGTATTCCCGATATTGTAGATGATATGGCATTTACGCAAGGTATTTATACCGATGAGGCAATGGTCGAAAAAATGCTGAATGTAATTCACGAACTAGAACCTTCGGGCGTTGGTGCACGTGATTTGCAGGAATGTTTATTGCTACAATTAAAACATAGAACTCCAACAGAATACGTAGAATTGGCAATTGATATTATCGAAAACCAATTTGATGCTTTTACCAAAAAGCACTACGATAAACTGTTACAAAAATATAATGTTTCGAATGAGCAACTTAAAAAAGCAGTTCATGAAATAGAAAAATTAAATCCTAAACCAGGTGGTGCATTTACAGGAAACAATAAAGTTACCGAGAATGTAGTTCCCGATTTTGCGATACGTATTGTTGACGGCGAGCTTGAATTGACCTTAAACGGAAGAAATGCTCCATCGTTACACGTTTCTAAAGATTATCAGGAAATGATGCAAACGTATAAGGATTCCAGAGATAAATCGACAGCTCAAAAAGATGCTGTACAGTTTATAAAACAAAAACTGGATTCGGCTAAATGGTTTATCGACGCAATCAGACAACGTCAGGAAACATTATTTGTAACCATGAATGCGATTATGCATTATCAGGAAGAATACTTCCTGGATGGTGACGAAACCAAACTAAAACCGATGATTCTTAAAGATATCGCCGATATGGTTGGGTTGGATATTTCGACAATTTCGCGTGTTGCAAACAGTAAATATGTTGAAACTCCTTATGGAACAAAACTGATAAAAGAATTCTTCTCGGAAGCAATGAAGAATGATCAGGGCGAAGATGTGTCAACTCTAGAAATCAAGAAGATTTTACAAAATACAATCGAAGAAGAAGACAAAAGAAAACCTCTTCCTGATGATCAGCTTGCCGAAATTCTAAAAGAAAAAGGATATCCTATTGCTCGAAGAACTATTGCAAAATATCGTGAGCAACTTGATATTCCTGTAGCAAGAATGCGTAAAAAAATGTAATTATTTTTTTTACCATTAAGAAATTAAGAAAATTAAAGTTTTAATTCTTCTATTAATTAAACATAAAAAGAAACCCGACAATTAATTAATAATTGTCGGGTTTCTTTTTTGTAATTTCTTTATTTATACTGCTCAGGAATTATTTTTATCTTGAATAAAAACTCATTCTTTTTATCGTTATAACTATAAATCAGAGTAAAATTATTATCTCTAAAATCCTTAAGTCCCGGATTTGCCTTGGCAGTACTTAGCAAACTTTCTTCGATGTTCTTGCTTAAAGCACCAACATCTGTAGTTTCTTTGTCGTTATTTACTAAGGTTAAATTATATTGAGCAACTCTTTCCTGAATTAAACTAACGCTATCTAAACGGATTCCTTCCTGAATCGTTAATGGACAATTTTTATTGTACTTATTAACCAATTCTGTCATATGTTTATCGACAGCAGATGGTCCTTTAAAAAAATAATACTGAATTAAATTTGCACAAATTGCCAGAATCGCCACAATTACAACTGCTATTATTACTTGCGTAATTACTTTTCTTTTCTTGCTTTTTTCCTGCATTATTATTTATTTAGTTATTGTTTCCAGAAAAATAGTAAGTCTATTTTTCCTGATTCTTTTTCATCGCATTATAATAAGCTGCACGGCTTAACGGCTCATATTCTTCGGTTTCGCCTAACATAACCAATTTATCATTGTCGGTTTTACGGAAACTATAATTAGCCAGATTTCCTGTTCTTGTACAAACAGCGTGAACTTTAGTTACATATTCGGCTGTAGCCATAAGTCCCGGCATTGGCCCAAACGGATTTCCTTTAAAATCCATGTCCAATCCTGCTACAATTACACGAATTCCCTGATTAGCAAGGTCGTTACAAACGGTAATAATTTCGTCGTCAAAAAACTGAGCTTCATCAATCCCGATAACATCACAGCCTTGTGCAAGAATAGCAATATTTGCTGCTGCAGGAACTGGTGTTGAACGAATTTCGTTTGCATCATGCGACACAACCATTTCGTCATGATAACGGGTATCAATAGCTGGTTTAAAAATTTCGACCTTTTGCTTGGCGAATTGAGCTCGTTTTAATCTGCGGATTAATTCTTCGGTTTTACCCGAAAACATTGACCCACAAATAACTTCAATCCATCCAAATTGTTCTTTGTGATTTACTGTATTTTCGAGAAACATTTTGTATTTTTCTACCTTTAAAGATGAATAGTTTTTATTACTTTGTACTGGTAATAAATCAACATAAAAATTCGATACTTTTACGTTTTTTCAAAAGTAGAAAATTTTTATCAAATCAAAGATTCGGGAGCATTAATTTAAAGAAATAAAAAAAATATTGCACAATGTTTCTTTCATTTTTTGATTTTCATCAAAAAGAATACGCATTAATAAACAAGCCTAACACATTATAATTTTCAAACGTTATGAAAAAAAAATTGGAAGCCGATTTAATCAGCATTGCACATCGAATTTTAAAACTTAAAAACAAGTCCGATATCAATCAATTATATCTTGAAACGCAGAAATTATATGAAAAATTGGCCGTTTTGAAATTTATTGATGAAAATTTTGAAGATACCAAACCAACTATTGGTCGTAGCCAAATAGATGCTACCATTGCAACTGCATTTGAAAAAGAAGAAGCAATACAACCAGAAAAAACTATTGTAATCGAAGAACCGATTGCAAAAAAAGAAATCATTGTAAATGAAGTTATAGAAACTCCTATCGAAGAGGTTACTGAACCAGTTGTAGAAGCTGTAATCGAAACCAAAACAGAAGAGGTTATAGAAGACGTTGTTGCAGAAACTGAAGAAGCTATCGAAGAGATTCCTGAACCAGTTGCAGAAGAAGTAATTGAAACCAAAACGGAAGAGATTATAGAAGAAGTTATTGCAGAAACCGAAGAATCTATCGAAGATATTCCTGAGCCATTTTTAAAAGAAGTAATCGAAACTGAAGAGATTACAGAAGAAGTTGTTGCAGAAGTTCCTGAACCAATAAAAGCCGAAGAGGAAAAAGTTGAAGAAGTAGTAGAAACTCCAACTCTGGATTTTGCTCCTGCTTTTGAGCTAACTCCTGAAACAGAAGAAGAAACTCCAAAAAAATCAGACGTTGTACATATCTCATTTGAGGATTTAGGTATTGATTATAGTAATGCCCAATTTGTAAAAGTTGATAGTTTTGAAGCCGTATCTCCTACTCCATCAGCTCCAATAGAGTTTAAAGAGAAAAAGAAAGAAGTAGTTGCAAAAGAAACAACTACAACTGCAGTTTTAGAAGAATCCAGACCAGTTTCTTTAAACGAAAAACTTTCAAAAGGATTTCATGTTGATCTTAACGACCGTATTGCATTTACAAAAAATCTTTTCGGGAATAGCCCAGAAGATTACAATCGCGTTTTAAACCAATTAATCACATTTGATAGTTTTGGCGAAGCCAATGAATTTCTTGAAAACATGGTGAAACCAGATTATAACAACTGGGAAGGAAAAGACGAATATGCAGAACGTTTCGTAAGCATTATCGAGAAAAAATTCTCATAAAAAATAAAACACAAATTTCAAGAAAGTATTTTAGGACTTTGACACTCGAGCGATAGCGAAGGACGGATGAAGTAAAGAGTTACTAACTTAAATTGTCTATAAAGGGACGCGGATGATACGGATTTACAAAAGTAAAGCCGCGGATTAAAACTGATTTAAAAACAATCAAAAATAAAATCCGTTTTAATCCGTGTTTTCGCGATAGCGAATCCGCATAATCCGCGTCCTTTCGCAAAGAGTTCGATAGAATCATTTGTTAGTGTGTTTTTTAAAGCACTTGCAATCTATTTTAATTTGTGTTAACTAAAAATTGATTAAACAGAATTCAGAAAAAATTATGTCTAAATTATATATTGTTCCCACGCCTATTGGCAATCTTGAAGACATGACTTTTCGAGCCATTCGCATTCTTAAAGAAGTAGATTTAATTTTAGCCGAAGATACCCGTACAAGTGGCAAACTCTTAAAACATTTTGAGATTGGCACACATATGTACAGCCATCATATGCATAACGAACACAAAACTACCGAGAGTTTAATTGCAAGATTAAAAGCCGGAGAAACTATCGCCTTGATTTCGGATGCGGGAACTCCTGCAATATCCGATCCTGGTTTTTTGCTTACTCGTGCTTGTGTCGAAAATAAAATCGAAGTAGAATGTTTACCTGGCGCAACCGCTTTTGTTCCTGCATTGGTAAATAGCGGATTACCAAATGATAAATTTGTTTTTGAAGGCTTCTTGCCTGATAAAAAAGGAAGACAAACTCGTTATTTGGCTCTTGCCGAAGAAACCCGAACCATGATTTTGTATGTTTCTCCACATAAATTAGTAAAAACTTTAGCTGAATTTATCACTTATTTTGGTGAAGACAGACAAGTTTGTGTATGCAGAGAATTATCAAAACTACACGAAGAAAATGTTCGCGGAACTGCTCAGGAAGTATTGGCACACTTTGAAAAAACAGCTCCACGCGGAGAAATTGTCGTAGTTGTTGCTGGAAAAACAATAATAAAAGAACCTAAGAAAAGTAAATTTTCTAAGGATGACAAAGAAGACGAAGAAGAAGAGAACTAAAAAATAATTTATGCCACAGATTAAAAGATTCTCACAGATTAAAAATTGAACAATTTATATTTTTCAAAAAAAATCCTTTAAATACTTTAATCTGTGGCAAAAAAAATTATCTGCAAAACTGAGCAGATGCCAATAAAGCTTAAAACTATGACAATCCAAGCCTTTTTAGAAAAACTAAAACAAACTCCAAACGAAATAACTTTCCCTGAAACTATTGCTGTAATCGAAGAAAATTATACGTTTACACCAACTGCTTTCCAGAACGGAACTCAACACAATGCTGCTGGCGAAAACTCAGGTTCTTGTAAATTATTTGCTTTTGCAAAAGCACAAAACCTTTCTAAGGAAGAAACCTTGGCTTGTTTTGGAGCTTTTTATTTTGAAGAAGTTTTAGGAGATCCAAACGGAACCAATCATCAAAACATTAGAAACTTCATCAACTTAGGTTGGGACGGAATTCAGTTTGAAGGTGAAGCTTTGAAACAAAAATAACCCTGAAACCTTTGTCAAAGTTTTAAACTTTGACAAAGGTAAAACCAAATATTTTGCCGCAGATTTCACAGATTAGCACAGATTAAAAAAATCCTTTATCCCGATCCCGAAACGTCGGGACGGGAGTGGCAAAAAAAACATATCAGATTAAACGATTTTTGATTTCTAAAATCTAGAATCTACACTCTAAAATCTAAAATCAACCATGCGTTGGACATTAAAACCAAAACCTTCCGAAGATAAAATCAAACATTTAGCTCAAGTTCTAAATGTAGAAGATTTTGTTGCAACTTTATTAATCCAACGTGGTATTGAAACTTTTGATGATGCTAAGAATTTCTTTCGTCCATCATTAGAACATCTCCATGATCCATATCTTATGAAGGATATGGACAAAGCTGTTTCCCGAATCGAACTTGCAATTGCCAATCAGGAAAACATTCTTGTTTTTGGCGATTATGATGTCGACGGAACAACGGCTGTTTCTTTAGTTTCTTCTTACTTAAAATCATACTACCCGAATGTAGCAACCTATATTCCGGATCGTTATGCCGAAGGTTATGGGGTTTCTTTCATGGGAATTGACTTTGCTGATGACAATGATTTTTCATTAATTATCGCTTTAGATTGTGGTATAAAATCTATCGATCATGTCGCTTACGCAAAAGAACGAAACATAGACTTCATTATTTGTGATCACCACCGTCCTGGAGAATTTCTTCCCGATGCGGTTGCAGTTTTAGATCCAAAAAGAGAAGATTGTTTTTATCCTTATGATGAATTATGTGGTTGTGGTGTAGGTTTTAAATTAATTCAGGCTTTAGGAACAAATCGTAATCAAACTATTGATGATTTATTTCCTTACTTAGATTTGGTTGCAACTGCAATTGCTGCAGATATTGTACCAATGACAGGAGAAAACAGAGTTTTGGCTTATTACGGTTTGCAAGTTATTAATAGCGATCCAAGACCCGGAATAAAAGCTTTGGTTCATCAAGTAAAGAAAAAAGTACTCGACATTACCGATGTTGTTTTTATCATAGCTCCACGAATTAATGCAGCTGGACGAATTAAACACGGTAATCATGCTGTCGAGTTGTTAACTGAATTCAACTTTGAGCAAGCGCAACAATTTGCATCCGAAATAGAAAAATACAATGCCGACCGTAAGGATCTGGACAAGCAAATTACCAAAGAAGCTTTTCAGCAAATAGAAAAAAATCAAGAACAGAATCGCTTTTCGACAGTTGTTTTTCAGGAAGACTGGCACAAAGGCGTAATTGGTATTGTAGCTTCCAGATTAATAGAAACGTATTATCGCCCCACGCTTGTTTTTACAAAAAGCGGTGATAAATATGCTGCTTCGGCAAGATCTGTAAAAGGCTTTGATGTATATAATGCTCTCGATGCTTGTTCCTCTCATTTAGAACAATTTGGAGGACATATGTATGCAGCCGGAATGACTTTAAAAGAAGAAAATTATCCTGCTTTTAAAGAAGCTTTTGAAAGACAAGTAGAGAAAACTATTCTACCCGAAATGCTAACTCCCGAAATTGAGATCGATGCCGAAATCAATTTTACAGATATTACTCCAAAATTAATTCGAATTTTAAAACAGTTTGAACCTTTTGGACCTCTTAATATGACTCCTGTTTTTATGACCAAAAACATAAAGGATACAGGTTATGCAAAAGCAATGGGTGCAGGTGAAGATCATCTTAAACTTTTTGTAAAGCAATCCCGAAGTCTCGGGACCGAAGGAATTTCGGCAATAGGATTTGGTTTAGGTAAAAAATTAGACCTAGCAACTAATCAAAAAACATTTCAAGCTGCTTATTGCATCTCAGAAAACGAATGGAATGGTAACGTTTCTATCCAATTAATGTTAAAAGATATCCAGTAACATGAAAGATAAAGCCAAGAAAAATGACCCATACGCAGCATTGCGTATTAGAGAATTCAATGTCTTTTTATTATTGCGTTTTGCCATGGTTTTTGCCTGGTCTATGCAATTTATTGTAATTGAATGGGAAGTTTATAGTTTAACCAAAAATCCTCTTTCGCTAGGAATTATAGGCTTGATGGAAGTAATTCCTGCAGTTTCTATGGCTCTGTTTGCTGGTCATATTGTAGATCAAAAGGAAAAAAAGGGATTATTAGTAAAATGTATTTTAGGCTTTTCGGTTATTAGTTTTGGCTTATTTTTATTAACATGGCCAAAAGTAGTAAGTGGTTTCTCTAAAGAAGCTATTTTATATTCTATTTACTTTTTGGTTTTTCTAGGCGGATTAGTAAGAGCTTTTCTAGGCCCAACTATTTTCTCTCTTATATCTTTAATTGTACCCAAAAAATTATACCCAAATGCTGCAACCTGGAGTAGTTCAGTTTGGCAAGTAGGTTCTGTTTTAGGCCCTGCAATTGCTGGTTTCTCTATTAACTGGATTGGTGTACATTGGTCTATGTGTTCCGTTTTTGCCTGTTCACTTTTTGCCTTAATTGCCTTATCACAAATAAGTACCAAACCTATTTTGAATCCAAAAATTGGTGAACCAATCATGGAAAGTTTAAAAGAAGGAATCAAGTTTGTGTTTAACAACAAAACCATCTTAGGTGTATTATCTCTGGATATGGTCGCAGTTCTGTTTGGTGGAGCTGTTGCTTTGTTACCTATATTTGCTCAAGATATTTTAAAAGTTGGGCCAGAAGGATTTGGTATATTAAGAGCCGCTCCAGCAATTGGAGCTTTTATTACGATGCTAATCTCTGCCTACGTTCCTTTGTATAAAAAAGCGGGAATGAAACTTTTAGGTGCTATTTTTGTTTTTGGACTATGTATTATTCTCTTTGGTGTTTCTACCATATTCTGGCTTTCGGTTGCCGCTTTATTTTTAAGTGGTATTGCTGATGGAATTTCGGTTGTTATCCGACAAACCATTTTACAACTAAAAACCCCGGATCATATGCGTGGTCGTGTTGCTGCTGTAAACTCCATGTTTGTAGGTTCTTCTAACGAATTGGGAGCTTTTGAAAGTGGTTTAACTGCTAGATTAATGACACCTGTAATTTCAGTAGTTTTTGGCGGAAGCATGACACTATTAACTGTTTTAGGTTTTGGAATATCGTCTCCAACTTTTAGAAAACTAGATTTACAAAAAGACATGGAAGACCATCAAAACATGTAGTAAATGAAAATAACATTCTTATTCTCGTTTCTTTTTTTGACATTCTTAGCGAATGCTCAAGCATTATATATAAAAACATACGGAAACAAAACTGATACACCAATTATATTCATCCACGGTGGACCAAGTGGTAACGCTACTCTTTTTGAAGGCACTAATACTGCCGAAGCACTTTCTAAAAGAGGATTTTATGTAATTGCATATGACCGTAGAGGTGAAGGAAGATCTACAGATCCAAATGCCACATTTACCTATAATGAAGCCTTTAAGGATTTAAACGCCATTTATAAAACTTATAATCTAAAAAAAGCAACATTACTCGCTCATAGTTTTGGTGGCTTGGTTGCTTCACTTTATTCTGAAAAATATCCTGAAAAAATTAATTCTCTAATTCTTATCGGAGCTTTATTTTCACAACAAAAAACATATCATCATATTCTGGATTCTGTCAAAAAAATCTATACTAAAAATAATGATTTAGCTATGCTTGATAAAGTTTCTCATATAGAAAAACTTGACAAAAATTCTGCTGAATATAGAAAAGGTTGCTTCGAACTGGCTGGAGAGAATAATTTCTTTAAAATGCCAAAACCTACAACTGAATCTAAAGCATTATATCATCAATATGAAATAAGTGATTTTTATAAAACGAATATTCGAAATAAAAATGCTCCTCTGTTGTTTTATAAAAATGAAAAGCAAAACAATATTGATACAAAGCCTATTCTTCAGAAATTAAAAATAAAAGGAATGCCTATTTATGCTATATATGGAAAGCAGGATGGTATTTTTTCAGTTTCTGAAATCACTGCTTTAAAGAATATTGTCGGCAAACAAAATTTCGTATCTATCGAAAACTGCTCTCATTATTTATTTGTAGACCAACAAAAAGAATTTCTAGATAGCATTTATAAGTGGCTTAAATAAATCAGGCAATTTTTAAATCATTTAGTTCAGTTATATAAAACCATATAAGTTATATAAGTTCATTTAAGCTTTACGCAAATAAGCTTCGTCTTATATTTTCTTATATAACTTATATGGTTCATTCCCCCTTTTTAATGCAATTATTAAGAATGTTGATCAAAACTCACCTAATCTAATTTTAGACTATTTATTTCGTTAACAAAAATTAACCTATTTTATGATTTTTTTATTTAGAATTGATATAAATAATAATTATATTTGTTTCTATAATTGAAGAACATGAGAGAAATAGAACAAATATATCATAACGACTTTGGAATTTCCTTTTATTGGAAAAACCATAATGAGACCCTTTTTGACAAAATACAACTGATTTTTAAAGAAACAGGGTTCTACTTTTCAGTATCTGAACTAAAAGATTTTGATGATTTAATCGAAGATAGTTTGCTTACAAATGCATGTTGTGATGAATGTGCTTTAAAAAACAAATGCCATAAGTTTTTGCTAAAAACTCCTTGTACCCAAATAGATTTGGCTGTTTCGATGGACGAACTAAAAGCGATTGAAGATTTGGTAAAAGGTTCTTTATTTAAAATTGAACTTGAAGAATATGTTTACGGAGTTGGCTTAAATTAAGACAAATTCTCTAATTTTTAACATCAATGTTCTCATAATTAAATATATTTTGATTTTATTCAAAAAAAAGTATATTTACATTAATGAAAAATACCAGTACGCTTTTTATCCTTTTATTTTTAGTTGTTTTATTATCTAACTGCAGCAATAAATCCGATGAATATATTGATCCACGCGGAACTGATTATGCAGGCTCCGAAAGCTGCATACAATGTCATCAAGCCGTATATCAAAAAGCAATACAAAGTTCACACTATAAAGCAACCGCAGCAGCTATAAAGGGGAATGTTTTAGGTAATTTTAGTTCTGGAGACCATGTTTTTGTTTACGGTAAAAACACCAAGATGGTCATGGAAGAACGAAATGATAGTCTTTATCAGGTTTTATACAAAAACGGAAAAGAAGTTGAAGCCCGCAAACTCGAAATAGTTTTTGGAACCAAACACGCTCAAACTTCCGTATTCTGGCGCAATAACAATACATACGAATTGCCTCTTTCCTATTATACATCTGTTCATAGTTGGGCTACAAGTCCAGGGTTTTCGGCTGAAAAACCTTATTTTGACCGAAAGGTGGTCAAAGATTGTTACGCATGCCATAGCTCTAATATAAGCAGCAGAAATGTAGACCAAAACTCTAAAGACAAGAACTTTATGTCTATGGATGTAGAAGATGTTATTAACAAAAAAACAATCGTTTATGGTATTGATTGTGAGCGTTGCCACGGACCTGCCAAAGAACACGTTAACCAACACTTAAAATTCCCTGACTTAAAAGTTGCAAAAAATATTGTTACTTATAAATCATTAACCAGGCAACAAAAATTAGATGCTTGTGCATTATGCCATTCTGGAAATGACGGAATGAAAATAAAATCTAGATTTGACTTTAAACCCGGAGATAATCTTTCGGAGTATTTTAGAAGTTCGCATAGCCCAACCGACACAACCGATTTTGATGTGCACGGGAACCAATTTAAGTTATTACTACAAAGCAAATGTTTTACAAAAAGCGAAACCATGGATTGTATTTCTTGTCATAATCCACATGAAAATGCAACTAAAAACTTAGCTACATACTCCAAAATATGCATGAGTTGTCATAACACTGTTAAACACAATGCGTCAACAATTAAAACAATCTCCGATAACTTACTAAAAGATAATTGCATAGAATGCCATATGCCGAAAAAACCATCGGGAGTAATTAGTTTCCGACTTTCTAAAGCATCCAAAGACTCCAATTATATGTTAAGAACACATAAAATTGCTATTTACCCGACTAAGAAAAAGTAATTATTAGGTAGCTTAAAACATATAAGTCATTTAAGAAAATATAGTTTTAGAGTATTCGGCTTAAATGAACTTATATCATTAACTATCTAAGTTTTTCTAAAACTTCAACATAATTCAATAAAATTATTCCAACCATATAAGTCATTTAAGAAAATATAAGATTTAGAATACTTGCATTAAATGAACTTACATAACTTAAATGGTTCACTCTTACCCAATCTACTTAAACAATTTAAGAGAATATAAACTTTTGAATACTTGTTATAATCAAACTTAAGTAGTTAAACGAACAAGGCAATTATTTCCCGAATTCTTTTAGTTCAAAAGTTTCACCGTCGAAAACGCCATAGGTAAAATATCCTATCCAATCCCCTAGGTTTACATAATTAGAATCCTCACCTACAGAAATAATCATAGGCAAATGACGGTGACCAAAAACAAAGTAATTATAATGCTTGGTTTCTAGTTTGCGTTTAGCATACAATACCAACCATTCGTTTTCTTCACCTAAGAATTTCACGTCTTCGTCGCCAGAAATCAATTTATTTTTTACAGATAAATATTGGGCTAATTTTACACCAACATCTGGGTGGAGCCAACGAAAAATCCATTTTGAGAACGGATTTGTAAAGACTTTTTTCATTCTTTTATATCCTTTATCTCCAGGACCTTTTCCGTCGCCATGACCAATCAGGAATGTTTTACCTCCAAAAGTAAATTCTGCATTATCATGATAAACAGGAATATTAAGTTCAGTCTGAAAATAGTCACTCATCCATAAATCATGGTTCCCTACAAAGAAATATACTGGGATTCCGCTATCACGTATTTCTGCCAATTTACCCAAAACACGAATAAATCCTTTTGGCACAACAGTTTTATACTCGAACCAAAAATCGAATAAATCACCTAATAAAAAAATTGCTTCAGCATCTTTTTTTACCTCATCAAGCCACGCAACAAATTTTTGTTCGCGAGGAAAACTTAACTCAGGTGTTGGTGCTCCAAAATGTTGATCGGAAGCAAAATATACTTTTTTATTATTGGGTAATTGCATGAAAATAGATTTCGATTACAAATTATCGCTTGCGTACCATTCAGCAAATGATGATTCAGTTTCTTGAAGTTTTAAAGAGAAAAGAGAGATATTTGTTGGCAATCTTTTGATAATTCTTTCAGAAAAATCAACAACCATATTTTCACTTGTTGGCTGATAATCAACTAAAATCACGTGATGTCCACGGTTTTTTAATTCCTTTGCTAATTCTATATGTGGTGTCGTTTCATTAAAAACGGTAGCATGATCAAACTGATCTACGATTTCTTCTTTTACAATTTTCTTTAGATCCGAGAAATCAATAACCATTCCATGCTTTACATTATCACGGTCTGTAATTGGAGAACCAATAACTGTTACAGACAGTTTATAACTATGTCCGTGGACATTTTTACATTTTCCATCATATCCGTAAAGCGCATGTCCTGTTTCGAAACTAAATTGTTTTGTAATTCTGATATTACTCATCGAGTTGTATTTTAGATTGCAAATTTACAAAATTAAAAACCGTTTTTTTCTCTTTTTTTGGCTCTACTATACATCCAATAGGCAACTCCTACTAAAATCACAAACGGAATAAAGGAACCTATAACTACTCCTATTTGATAACTTGCATCGGGAGCAGACTTCATTTTCTCTGCAACATCCACTTTAAGAGCGAATAAAACAATATTCATATTTATTAATTTTTAAATTGTGCCAAGGCTTTTTTTGTAAAATCAGACAAAACTAATTTTCCTGAAATACGAGCGCGTTCAGAAAGTAATGAATCCCAATTTTCTGTTCCTTCCCAAATAACTTTCTTCATCTCTGCCAATGCATCGGGATTATAACTTGCTAATTTTAAAGCAAAATGAGATAATTCTTCATCCAACTCTAGTTCATTTTCAAGTACTTTGGCAAAAAGACCTTTATGGTTTGCCCAAATTGCCGATTTCCATTCGTGAGCAGCAAGAGTCATCTCAGTCATTGCCGTTTTCCCTATTTTTCTAGAAACAGCTGGTTCTATAACAAAAGGTCCAATCCCGATAGCAAGTTCCGAAAGTTTAGTAGAACTGTCTTGAGTTGCAAAAGCATAATCGCAAGCAGCAGCAATACCAACTCCTCCTCCAACAACTTTGCCCTGAATACGCCCTATAATTATTTTAGAACAATTGCGCATAGCATTGATAAGATGTGCAAATCCTAAGAAAAACTCGATTCCTTCCTCCTCATTAGTAACCGCAAGAAAATCATCAAAAGATCCCCCAGCACAAAAAACACCATTTCCCTCACTTCTTAAAATGATAACTGTAATAGCTTTATTTTTACTTAAACTATCAATTTCGGCAATCAATTTATTAAGTAATGTTCTTGTAAGTGAATTACTGGCCGGATGACCAAATTCTACAGTAGCTATATTATTTTGGATTATGGTATGAAGTGAACCATTTTGATTTTCTGAACTCATATAGTTGTTTTTATTGTAAAGTTACGGTTTTGAAGAATATTTTCAGTCGATACTATTTGAAATTTGTTTTTTGATAATTAATTGACTTTATTTGCAATCACTTTGGGGGATTAGCTCATTTGGCTAGAGTGCTTGCCTGGCAGGCAAGAGGTGACGAGTTCGAATCTCGTATTCTCCACCAGTAAAATCAAGCCTTACAGAAATGTAAGGCTTTTTTATTTTATCTAAGTGTTCTTTTAGAGTGTAGTTTTGGAAAATTATATAAAGTAATTCTAGTGTGTTTTTTTAGCTAAATGAAATTATGATTAAAAATGGTAATCTCACTAACTTTGCTAATTGCTATAGGCATGTGTTGGCGGTATTGCCTTATTTTTTAATTATTTTTCTTTTTGTTAAAACTTTTGCTTCAAATGTTTTTGTTCCCTGGTCAACTACCGCTGTTCCCGAGAAAAACTCCTCATTATACCATCGTCTTTGTTTTGTGACACTATCCATTGCAAATCTTAAAGAAAGTTGCCTATCCATATTTTCAATTCCTTCTCCAAACATATCCAATGTTGGCATCCAATCAAAAATGTATCTACATTCATCATAAGTAATTAAATCCATATACATTTCAGTTTCTTTAGCTCTATAAGTCCATCTTCTTGTGTAGTCAACATTATAAAAATAAGGGCCCGTTAATTGTCCAACTAGAATATCTTTAAGTTGGTGGAACATAAATACATCACAAAAAATATGTTTATCCGTAATTTTCCATTTTTTTCTAATAGAGTCTAATTTTTCACTATGTAAATCATCTTGAAAGCGTTCTGTCATAAAATAACAAACAAGTTCTATTTGCTCCAATAATTTACTTTCATTATTTGAAATAGAAAGTTGATTTTTAAAACGATTAAAAAATTTAATAAACGAAGGTTTGTCGATGAAAAAGTTTGATAATCCCCAAACCATTGAATTATCATTAGGAAAACACAATTTATCTTCTTCATAATTTTCATCAAATGAATCTTTATTGAAATTTTTAAAAAATAGATTAATTAAGGTTTCATTATCTGCCAGTCTCTGAAATGGAATTATCACACTAGGTAAATCGAAAAGTATTCTTGTAATTAACTGGCTATAAAAAGTTTTCTCATTTCGTTTAGCTATTTTAATAAATTCTGCATGGTCGATTCCATGACATTCAGGAGTTTCTGTATAATTACCTCCCAATCCAGTATAATGTTCAGTAAAAGGTTTCGGATATAGATAATTTGCTCCTAGCAGAGTTAAATTTTCTCGATAATCTAAGTTAGCTGGATTCTGTTTGTTAGGGAAAGAAAAATTAGTAATTAAAACTCCTAGGGTTTCAAGTTTTTGATAGAAAAATATGTCTCTTACAACTGATAATGTATTTCCACTTGCAAGTGTTGCGCAAAAATCAAGATAAATTATATCAAACTTGAAGGGAAGTATTTTTAAATAGGTTTCAATTTTTCCACGATAAATTTTAACAAATGGAAATTTAGATTCAAGTGCAGAAATTACAGCTTTTGAATAGGTTTTGTTATCTGATTCAAATGCCCAAATATTTTCAGGTAAAACACCATTTGCGACAAGAACTTCAATATCATTTTCAGGATTGGGACCGCTCAAGTATGCAACCCTTAATTCACTTGGTTTCTTTTTTTTTATTATTGATTCGTAAAAAGCTTCCCATCTTTTAATCTCTTCGTTAGTAAGCAACGAAGAAATTTTTTTATCGTGAAAAGATTCATTATTTTGAATGTGATTTTTTATATCTCTGACGTATGATTTTCTTGCAATAGAACTTTTATGTCTGTTTTTTGTAAGAGTAGAAATAGCAAATTTCAAAGCTTTGTCTCGTGCAATCTGTTTTTCATCTTCTTGGTATTCTTTTTTCATATTTTAGGTTATTGATACTACGGACACATTACCGCATGTTTATTTACTTCTTTAAGTTGTCGTTTAATTTTCGTTGTAACCATACGGTCTACTTTGTAAGACTTCTTTCCACCAACATTCTTTGTCAATTATTATTTGGTCATTTGTGGATGATTTGTAAATGTCTAAAATTGAATATCTAAAATTCTTTTTTATGTGGTCGAATGGCAAGCTTTTTAGTCCAACATTCCCTCCGTGACCTGTCTTTATGTAAGATTTCCAACGTCCAAAAATCATACATTCTCCATACGCCGAACCAATATACTTTTTCCCGTTAGAAATGTCAGTTATAAGGTAAATTCCTTTTTGGTTTTCTAATGCGATTTTCCAAGTATCTTTTTCTAATACTCGTTTCATAGTCTCCCAAGATATGCTCACTTTGTCATAACCAGGAAACAAATCTTTATCTAAAGAACTTGGTAATATTTCTTTTAAAATAAAATCACCTAATCTTTTCCCTGTTAAAGTAACATAAGCATTTTCTTTGTGAAATTGCACTATCATTCTACCAAAATACTTTTCAAACTCGGGCAATTTCTCGTGTTCGTAAAATGTATTTACATTTGAATGCGTTTTGCCATCCCAAAAAATGTTGTAACTCTTTATTATTTTAGAAATATCAATAAGTAACCAATCGTCGTTCTTAATCTGAGCCAACCCAATGACAATTTGATTTTCTTTAAACCATTTTTTTTTTGTGCTATTGTGAAAGTGTCCAATCAACATTTGATTTGGATTATTATGATAGTGTTCCAAAGCATTCCAAGAAGCATTAGAAAGATTTAGTCTAATTTTCACATTATCTAAATTCTCAAGTTTCAAAATGTCATTTAGTAGAATTTTATCTCTCATTTTTTGGTGTTTTGGATACTTTTGGGGTTCTGTTTTTTAGACATTAACTTATTTATTGGCGTCATTTAACGGCTTCAATCACCCAAATATAGTTGGTATTATATTATAAAAGGTACGGTTGTTTATTGAGCTAATATAAACAAACAATACAAATATCTATTGAATACTTTTTGAGCTTTAGGAAAGCAAAATCTTTGAGGCTTTGCATCTTAAAAACCTTATTCATTAAAATAACCAAACCCAATTTTGTTAATTTCCTTTACAACCTGAACCTTATCAATATAATTGTTCAACGTTACTTTTGCAGACCTTTGATATCCCAAAGACTCAATGAAACCAGTCTTAGTATGCAATTTTGTTAAAAACGTTTTTCTCAAATGCTTAATACTAAAATCATCACTGAGTCCAGCTTTATTATGTAATACACTAAAAATCACTCACATATATTCAAACTTATTCTTTTACTTTAAAACCTTATTGTGGTCCTTGCCAATTTAAACTAGCTCTACTTTTGCAAAAAATTTATAGCAAATACAAAAGGCTATCTATTTATAAAGAAGCGAAAGGCTTTTTTAGCTAAAAAGAATCACAATTATGGAAATGTTAGAGAACGTAGACCCTTTGCTCCGCGCCTTTTGGTTTGTTGCTATACCTACAAGTGTAATTTTTATTATTCAAACTATTCTATCATTTATTGGTGCTGACTCCTTTCATGGGCTTGATGCCGATTTTGATACTGATTTAGGAGAAGCAGATGCACCATTTCAACTATTCTCTTTGAGGAATTTAATTAATTTTCTCTTAGGTTTTAGCTGGACAGGAATTTCCTTTTATGCAACCGTTCCTAATAAAACTTTAATTGTCATTTTAGCTCTGTTGGTCGGAATTGTGTTTGTCTTTTTGTTTTTCATAATTATTAAACAACTACAAAAATTAGCCGAAGACAATTCTTTTAAAATCATAAATACATTAAACAAAACTGCCGAAGTTTATCTAACTATTCCCGAAAGTAAGAAAGGAAAAGGTAAAATTATGATTAGTGTAAATGGTGCATTTCACGAATTAGAAGCAATGACCGAAAAGAATACAATTGCATCTGGTGCAGTCGTAAAAGTCGTAAAAATAGAAAACGATAATATTCTAATAGTAGAAACAATTTAATTTAATAAACATGATGACACCAATGATAATCATAGTCGTTGCAGCTGTAGTTTTATTTGCAACAATCTCAGCATTAGTATCGAGATACAAACGTTGCCCATCTGACAAAATATTAGTCATTTACGGGCGTACTGGAGGTACATCAGCAAAATGTGTTCACGGTGGAGGTGCTTTTATCTGGCCAGTAATCCAAGACTATGCATTCTTAGATTTAAAGCCTTTATCAATCGAGGCAAACTTAACAAATGCTTTAAGCCGCCAGAACATTAGAGTAGATGTTCCTTGTCGTTTTACAATTGCTATTTCTACTGAATCTGATAGTATGAATACTGCTGCAGAAAGACTTTTAGGATTATCATCTGAACAAATTCAGGAATTAGCCAAAGATATTTTATTTGGTCAATTACGTTTGGTAATTGCAACAATGACTATTGAAGAAATTAACTCTGACCGTGATAAATTCCTTGACAACATTTCTAAAAACGTTGATAGTGAACTGAAGAAAATCGGTTTAAAATTAATCAACGTAAACGTTACCGACATTAAAGATGAATCGGGTTATATTGAAGCATTAGGAAAAGAAGCTGCCGCAAAAGCAATTAACGAAGCCAAAATTAGTGTCGCTGAACAAGAAAAAATAGGAGAAACAGGGAAAGCACTAGCCGATAGAGAAAAAGACACTCAAATAGCCGAAACTCACAGAGATAGAGATGTAAAGATTGCTATTACCCAAAAAGACAGAGAAATTAGTATTGCAACTGCTGCAAAAGATGAAACCATCGGAAAAGCAGAAGCAGACAGAGATACCAGAGTTAAAACATCAGAGGCTAATGCGATTGCCATAGAGGGAGAAAACCAAGCAAGAATTGCTATTGCAAATTCAGAAGCACTTCGTAGAGAAAAAGAAGCGGAATCACTACGTATTGCAATTACTGCCGAAAAAGTACAACAAGCAAAAGCTCTGGAAGAATCTTATGTAGCAGAACAAATAGCCGAATTAGCACGTTCAGAAAGAGAACGCTCTACACAAATTGCAAACATTGTAATTCCTGCTGAAATTGCTAAACAAAGAGCCATTATAGAAGCACAAGCTGCTGCAGAAACGATAAGAGAAAATGCAAAAGGAGAAGCAGATGCAATTTTTGCTAAAATGGAAGCTGAAGCAAAAGGACTTTTTGAGATTTTAACGAAACAAGCAGAAGGTTACAAAGAAGTTGTAGCTGCTGCTGGTGGAGATCCAAGTAAAGCATTCCAATTGTTGTTATTAGAAAAACTACCAGAACTAGTAAGAATACAAGTTGAGGCTGTTAAAAACATTAAAATTGATAAAATTACTGTTTGGGATTCTGGCAGTGGACAAAATGAAAATGGTAATTCATCTACCGCGAACTTTGTTTCAGGGATGATGAAAACTGTTCCTCCTTTAAACGACTTGTTTAATATGGCAGGATTAAATTTACCAACATATTTAAAAGGAATAGACAGTCCTGAAGAACATTTAGACAAAAAGAACGAAGACTAAAATCGTGTATATTTAAAATAATAGGGTTCCGCTTTTTAAGTAAAACTGAACCCTATTTAATTTTATCATTGTTCTTAAACAACAAGTCTATCTATATTTTTAATAATTGTCGATTTATCTGCTGTAGTGTTCGCTAGTTTTAATGCAGTTCTAAAATGCTGTAAAGCTTTCTCATTATCGATATCTGTATATAGATTACCTAATAATGAATAGTAAAAATGATTATCTAAGAGATTTAATTTTTCTGCTTCTTGTATAGCTACTGCTTTTCCATAAGTTTTTGCCAAAGCATAAGTTCTGTTTAAAGCTGCAATTGGCGAATATTCCAGAATCAATAAACTATTATATAATTGTAAAATGTTCTCCCATTTTTCGGCTGTATCTACTTTATGAGTATGCCAATACCCTATTCCTGCTTCGAGATGGTATTTTGAGATTTTATTTCCTGTTGAAGATTTACTTAAATATTCTTTTCCTTTATTTATTAATTCTATATTCCAAAGCGTTTCATCCTGATCTTCATATAAAATCGTTTCTCCATTTTCATTCATTCTAGCTTCAAATCTTGAAGAATGAAAACACATTAACGCAAATAAAGCATTAACCGATGGTTTATTAGTTCCTTCGTTCTCAATAAGCAAATAACACAATCGCATTGCCTCTACACAAAGGTCTTTACGCAAAATTGTATTCTGGGAAGTCGAATAATATCCTTCAGAAAACAATAAATATATAGTTGTTAAAACAGTATCTAATCTTTTATCAATCTCATTTAAAGAGGGTGGTTCAATTTTTATTTGCTCTGTTTTTAGCTTGTCTTTCGCTCGATTTATACGTTTGTATATAACTTCTTTATTAGTCAAAAACGCATCGGCAATCTCTTGGATTCCAAAACCACAAAGCAAGTTTAGCGCAAGCGCAACCTGCGATTCAGACGAAATACAAGGATCACAAACCGTAAAAATCATAGCAAGCTGACTATCTATAATATTTTTGCTAGATAAATCTATCTCGATTTCTTCGGCTTTAGGAGCATTATGTTTTATTTCTACCGAAAGTTTTTGCTCAAAAAGAGCATCACGTTTTAAATAATTTTTCGTCTTATTTTTGGCAACCGTATAAAGCCAAGCAGTCGGATTTTCGGGAATCCCTTTTAAACTCCACAATTCGGTAGCCGAAAGAAATGTATCACTCACAATATCTTCCGCAATTTCGATATGATTAATCCCAAATAAATAACAGAGTACCGAAACTATTTTTCGATACTCTGTTCTAAATAAATGTGGCAAAAGCTGATTGTCTTCCATAAAATCAAATCCTGAAGCTTTTATAAAACACAAAAGCATTTTTAATTTTTAATTAATGGCCTTCAAAAACAACAGCCATTCGTATTTCTACATTTCCGCCCCATAAAAGGATTGGGCAACCTTTGGCAACTTCTACTGCCTCGTCATAATTAGCTACTTTAATCATAATTAAACCACCTATTGCTTCTTTAATTTCTACAAAAGGTCCATTAGTTACATTATTATTTTGCTTCACAACTCTACCTTCACCATCCCAGCGTTGTAGTGGTCTAGCCAATTTATCCTGAGCAGCGATTCCGCCTAACCAATCTTGCCATAATTTAATAGATGATTGCATTTCTTCTGGCGAAGGCTGAATTTCTTTGGTTATGCTATCTCTTCTAAATATCAATACAAATTCTTCCATTTCTTATTATTTTACTATTATTGAATCGTTTAATTAACCTCCAAATTGTCCAACCTGATAGGTACCTACTCCATATGGAAATGCAAGATTAATACGATTCCAAGTATTGATTGTTGTAATTGCCATCGTTAAATCGATTAAATCTTCATCTGAAAATTGACTTTTCACTTCGTTGTAAACTGAATCTGGCACTTCACATTTTGTTAATGCTTCAGCCCAGGCCAGTGCTGCTCTTTCTCTCTCAGTATAATACGGAGTCTCACGCCAAGCACTCAAACCATATATACGTTGCTCTGTTTCTCCTTTGGCACGCAAATCTTTAGAATGCATATCCAGACAATAAGCACAACCATTAATTTGTGATACTCTAAAGTAAACTAATTCTAATAGCATTTCTTCTACTGCCGATTTTTTTAAATATGCTCCAATTCCAAAAAGTGGTTTTAATGCGCTTTGTCCTTTTTCCTGAATGTTAATTCTTGATTCCATTTTGTTTAAATTTTTAATTGTTATACCCTAATAACAATCGAACTTTCAGAATTGGACATATTAAATAAAATATTTTTCATTTATTTTTAAAATAAAAACCAATCAACTGAAATACAATTATTTATATCTTAAAATTATTTTAATATTTCTGTTAAAAAAACTAAGTTAAGAAAATAAATACTCTGTTTTCTAATTATTGCAAACAAAGCTTCTTGTTCTAAATCTTGATAAAACAAGAGTTAAAACGTAGTTAATGCTTAATAAATGGTACGTTTTTTGAATTTAAGGAGCAATATAACAAAACATAGCCTCTTGTTATATTTCCATTATTTAATCTTTTAATTATTATACATGAAAAAAATTATTCTATTATTTAGTTTAATGCTTATTATTACTTCTTGCTCATCTAACGATGAAGATACTTATGGCATTTTTAATCCCCCTAACTGGATTCAAGGAACTTGGAAAGAGGAAACTTCTGGAGCAATATTAACTTTTACTGCACGTGATATAAAATATACCACAACAGGTGATTCTTTTTCTTTTAGCAAACAAACAAGTTCTCTAATACATTACCACAAGAAATATCTTCTAGCCCAAATTTATATGTATCTGATTTTTCTCAAGGTAAAGAAGGTTCTATAATCCGATTTAACTTTGTAAAAACATCCGATACAAAAATGGAATCAAAAGGACATCTGCCTGGAAATTACATAAAACAATAAGTATCTAGAAATTCTTGCTCAAATAAAAGTGAGTTCAAAACCGTAAATTATTTTTAAATTAAATGATTTACGGTTTTTTATGTCCACTAGTACAAATTCACAAACAACTCCTTGTGATTTTTATTACAAAAACGCAATTTCCTTACAGTAAGTTGTGTTTTTTAAGTAAAAAGATAAAAATAATACTTTAACACTGTAACAATTAGTTTCTATAGTAGTCTTATGAAATATAGTTACACAAAACACAAACTACTCAATATAAATCGACTGAGTATTGATATAAAAAATTATTTGTTTTTTTATGATATAACATTTTTAAATATTTCTGAATTAGTACGTAGAAATTAAATACAAATTAAAAATGTTCCAGAAAAGACAGATATAAAGCCGTAATCGCTCTTATGTGATTGCGGCTTATTTTTTTTAGAAGCAGAAGGTTTCATTTTTAAAACACCTTTCCTCCCGCTGTACACTATATCTTTTTATCCGCAAAAAGACGGATAAAAAGGATGCCGTTTCCATCGGGGCTAGATTAGAGGTTTTAGATTTTACAAGAACCTTTTTTGATATTGATGGTGCATACAAATTGCAAATCTGGACTTTCTAATTTAACTTTACTTAAAAATAGCTGTATGAAAATTCATTTCTGGCTTTATAGTTCTAATCTCGAAGTGTCATTTAATTTTTATCAAAAAGTTTTTGATCTCAAAACCGAAGTCTTTACAAACAAAGCAAAAACCTTTTTTGCACCGATTAACAATCATGTCGAATTAAAAATAAGCACCTTACAAAAACCTATTAATGAAGGAAATATAGAAATATATGAAGCATCGGTAGACCAATTATACGATACACTTATAAAAAACCAACTCCCTCAAAGCAATGAATCTGATATCGAAAAATTACCTGCAGGTACATTTTCAGGTCCATGGGATTTTCCTGGTGGAAAAGTGCTTTTCCTAAAAGATCCTGATAATCATTTTATTGTTTTTATGGAATGGTAAATAAACAATATGATTTATTTAATCCGCTGTACGAAGTCTCCTGACTTCGTACTCACTCTAATTTATTTTTCTTTTACTTTCTAGCAAATCTATATTTACCTATCGTAGTCGCTATGAAGTCGGGAGACATCGCAGAGCAAGGGACACTCGCGCTAGCCAAAGCTATATTGGATAAAAAAACTTTGCGCCTTCGCGACTTTGCGAGTTATAAAAACCTCAGAATCTTAACAACTAAAAAAGCTACTTCAACAAATACCCAAATCGAATAGAACCAAAGAAATACCCCGTATTAGTATTATAAGGGTCTCCCTTTAATTCTTTGCCACGGTAAATAAAAGAATAAGACATATTAAAATTATTGTGGCGGTATTTTAAACCAAACTCAGCATTAAAACGAAGCGGTTCTAAATCAAAAGTTATTGGGCTATTATTGTTAAACATACTACCCTGAATCGTAGCATCATAAAATTGATAATTAACGCTTGGCATTGCGTAAAAGTAAAACTCTCTAATATTAAATTGCGGTTCGAAACTTACTGAAGCATCATGCAAATTAGAGTCATAAATTGGGAGTAATCTCTTAAAACCTATTCGAGTTAATAATCCCGTAGAAACTCCCGTAAAAATAGTCCCAAGATTTGCTTCAGACTGAAAATGAAGATCAATAAAATCATTGTGTTTCGTTGGGAATAATTTCTTTGAATACATAACATGCGCCTGCACGGCAAAAGCATTACTAAGCTGATTTTCCCAACCATATACATTTTTATACCCTACTAAGTGGTGGAAACTTTCCTGGGTTTCTTTCCCTAAAGCATTTGGTCCCATAAAACCAATCTGAAAATCTGTCTTTAAAACCGATTCGCTTTGATAAAAAAAACTTCGGCCTGCTTCGACAAAAAGATATCCTGTAAAAGGACGGTCATTTTTATCAACAGCCGATTGATTAATAAATCTTGGATTATAGATATATTGTCCAAGACGAAATTCTGTAATTTTCTTGTTTATTTTTTCATTCTCATTCTTTGATAAAAAACGATAAAAAAGCTCTAAACCATTTGTATAATACATGTCATTTTTAGACGATGTATATAAATCATTATCAGTAATCAATCCAATCTCACTGGTTCTGCTTTGGGCAAAAACAAAAGTGGTTGCTAAAATAAACAGAATACTAAGTCCCTTTTTTGGTACCATCATAATTAATTTTACCAACGCTACGCATTACTTTAACAATCTTATTTTTTCTTTTATTAATATAACTAGATGACCCAGTTGCTTTAAATTTTCGTGGATTTGGCAAGATAGCTGCAATTCCCGCAGCTTGTATAGGTGTAAGACTCTTTGCGCTCTTACGGTACCAATGTTGCGCTGCAGCCTCGGCTCCATAAACACCATCGCCCATTTCGATACTATTAAGATATACCTCCATAATACGTTCTTTTCCCCAAACCAACTCGATTAAAACTGTAAAATAAGCTTCTAGTCCTTTACGGAAATAGCTTTTCCCTTGCCATAAAAAGACATTTTTGGCTGTTTGTTGCGATATCGTACTTCCTCCTCTTATTCTTCTGCCGCGTTCGTTACTTTTATATGCTTTTTGCAATGCCTTAAAGTCAAAACCATTGTGTGTTAAGAAAGTTCCATCTTCACTTGCAATAACTGCTTTTTGCAAGTTCATCGATAAGTTTTCTATTGGTTCCCAATCGTGACTAAAATAGTTCTCTTTACCAGCCAACTTATTTTCAATACCACGAATTACCATTAAAGGTGTAAAAGGTACAGGAACATATTTAAAGAAAACTACAAAAAATATTGAAAGCCCAAAGAACCATAAAAGTAGCTTAAAAAAGAAACGAGCGATTTTGCTCCCAAACGAGCGATTTTTCTTTTTCGCTGCTGGTTTTGCTTTACTTGGTGTTGTTTTTTTTGGTGCCGGTTTTTTTGGTGCCGGTTTTTTGGTTACTGCCATTATATTAAATCTGCTAATTCTGTTCCTATTAAACTTCCTATTGCTACTCCCATTCCTCCTAATCGAACGCCGCAATATACATTTTCGGATAATTGGGTTACAATAGGATTTTTACTATTTCCTACTCCCATTATCCCGCTCCATCTATGAGCGATATCTATTTTTTGATTTGGTAAAATTACATTTTTCAACAAATCTTCCAATTTATTTTGTATTATTTCTGTGTTCCCAAATTCAGTGGTAGTTTCTGTCTCAAAATCCAGGTTTCGTCCTCCTCCCAATAAAATCCTATTACCCACATTTCTAAAATAATAATACCCTCTATCTAAGTGAAATGTGCCTTTAATTTCTAAATCAGGAATTGGTTCGGTAATTAAAACCTGTGCTCTGGCAGGTTTAACTTCACCTTTTGTAAGTGTATTAGCAAATCCGTTGGTAGCAAAAAGAATTTTATTTGTAGTAAAAGTAAAATCCTTCAACATTATTTCGACATTCTTCCCAGCATCTAAATAGGAAGTTACTGTTTGTTGATTCAAGATTAAAATATCAGCTTCAATTGCTTCTTTTAGCAATGCCTGCATCATATTACCTGTATCAATTTGTCCTTCAAAAGGATTAAAAACCAAATACTCATGAATACCTTTAAACTCAAAACGATCTATTTCTTTAGCAAAAACATCTGTTTTAAAAAGTGGCCTGAGAATTTCATTTACAAAAGATAATTTGCTTGAACATTCGTCATATCCATTTTCATCTTCCTTTAAGAATAATTCATATCCTCCATAAGGTTTAAAATCGATTGCATAATCTCCTAAACGTTTACGTAATAGTTGTAACCCTCTCCAGCGTTTTTCGATAAGCTGGATTACATCTTCTTCGGTATGTGTTTTTAAATCTTCAATTATTTCCGAAAGACTTCCGAAGCAAGCAAAACCAGCATTCTTGGTACTGGCTCCTTGTGGTAACATTCCTTTCTCGAGAATCAAAATTTTGGCTTTCGGAAATTTTTCGCGTAAGCGCAATCCTGCATGCAAACCTACAATTCCACTACCTACAATGGTGAAATCTACATTTGTAAACCAATTTTTAAGTTCCCAATAGCTTAATTCCATTTCGATTTTTTTTATAAAAATAATGTTTTTTTAAACCATATAAGAAATTTAAGTCCATATAAACTTGACCTTAAACAGATAAAACTTAAATGAACTTATATTACTTACATGGTTAAACCTTTTAAATAAAACTAGCTCATCCCTCTTAATCATGGGGTAACTTTTATCATTTATTTAAGACAATACCAATTGTGTTATCACTGGGTTGCTGGAATTAATTTTGTACTTTTAAAACCTTAAAAATTTTAGATTAAATTTATGAAAAAAGTACTATTTACAACCTTAGTAATGATGAGTTTAAGCACCATGGCACAGAATGTAATGTCACCAGAATTATTGTGGAAATTAGGAAGAGTTACAGCACTTGGACTTTCAAAAGATGGAAAAAACGTTGTTTACAAGGTTACAACACCATCTATTGCCGAAAATAATTCGACATCAAAATATTATACTTTACCTGTAAATGGTGGAAATGCAACCGAAATTTCGGAGACAAAAACCATTTTGGCAGATAAAAACATTTCGCCAGACGGAAAATTTTTAGTGTATAATGAAGAAGTAAAAATCGATAAAGTTTTAGGGAAAGATTTTTACCCTAATCTGGATAAATCTGATGCTCAAATATACAATGGTCTGGATTACCGTCATTGGGATACTTGGAATGAAGGTAAATTTAATCATGTTTTTTACAAAGAAAACAAAGATGGAGCCGTTGGAATTGATATTTTAAAAGGAGAAACTTTTGATAGTCCTCAAAAACCTTTTGGTGGAGACGAAGATTATATCTGGTCACCTGATGGTAAAAGTATCTTGTATGTAAGCAAGAAAAAAGCTGGAACTCAATATGCTATTTCTACCAATACTGATATTTACGAGTACAATCTTGAAACTGGTAAAACAACAAACAGAACCGAAGGAAATTTAGGTTATGATATGGCACCACAATTTTCGCCAACCGGAAACCTAACTTGGTTACAAATGAAACGTGATGGTTATGAGGCTGATAAAAACGACATTATTGTTGATTTTAAAGGTATAAAAATGAACCTAACCGCTAATTGGGACGGAACTGTTGATAGCTTTACATGGAGCAAAGACGGTAAAAAGGTATTTTTTACAGCTCCAATAGATGGTACAAAACAATTATTTGAAGTAAACTTTCCTGGATTAACTAAAATTGCTATAAAAGTACTTCAAATTACAAATGGTAATTATGATGTAAATGATATCGTTGGTTTTGTAGGTGATAATATCATTGTAACAAGATCGGATATGAATCATGCAAACGAGATTTTTTCTTTCAATTTAAAGAAAAACACTTGGGAACAATTATCAAATGTAAATACAGCCACTTACAGTACTTTAACTTTAAGCAAAACCGAAAGACGTTATGTTACTACAACAGATGGCAAAAAAATGTTGGTTTGGGTAATCTTACCTCCAAATTTTGATGCATCAAAAAAATATCCAACTCTTTTATATTGCCAAGGCGGTCCTCAATCTGCTTTAACACAATCATATTCTTTCCGTTGGAATTTTTCATTAATGGCTGCCAAAGGTTATGTTGTTGTTGCTCCTAATCGTCGCGGAATGCCAGGTCATGGTGTAGAATGGAACGAACAAATTAGTAAAGATTGGGGCGGACAGGTTATGGACGATTACTTATCGGCTATTGATGATGTTGCCAAAGAAAACTATGTAGACAAAGCTCGTTTAGGTTGCGTAGGTGCAAGTTATGGTGGTTATTCTGTTTTCTATCTAGCAGGAATCCACAACAACCGTTTCAAAACTTTTATCGCTCATGATGGTGTTTTCAACACGCAAAGTATGTTTGGAACTACTGAAGAAGTTTTCTTTAACAACTGGGATTTTGGTGGTGCATACTGGGAAAAAGACAATGCAATTGCTCAAAAAACATACACTACTTTTAACCCAATTAACCATGTTGATAAATGGAATAAACCAATCTTGATTATTCAGGGTGGAAAAGATTTCCGCGTACCAATTGGACAATCTCAAGAAGCATTTCAAGCTGCTCAATTGCGCGGTATAAAAAGTAGATTATTGTATTTCCCTGAAGAAAATCACTGGGTTTTAAAACCTCAAAATGCTCAAGTTTGGCAAAGTGAATTCTTTAAATGGTTAAACGAGACCCTATAATTAAAATTTAAAAACACATCCCATACTAATTATTTCAACCATACAATATGGAAAGTAAGAAGAGTTACATTCCGCTTAAAGTTTTTATAAGTTACATCGCATTAGCTTCGCTTGTAATTAGTGTGGGGTGGGTCTTATATTCAGAAAATGTTATTTATTCAAAAATAGAAAGCAAAATTGCTTTCGAAAAGACTAAAATTTTAAAGGTTAGTCAGCTTTTTTCGAATGTATATAAAACCGAAAGTCTTGCCCGAAAGACAATTCAGTCTAATTCGGAATCAGACTTTGAACATTACATTAGAGAATCGGATTCTTTACGAATTCGAATTGATTCTTTAAAAAAAATTGTCACTACGCAATCACAAATTGTTCTTCTAGATAGCGTAAATTATTTATTGGCTGAAAAAACTAAAAACATTCGTCAATTAAAAACCATCAAAAGCAAGGCTAATGATGAAGTTACTGTAAACAATGCCATTGACGAATTAACAAAACTAGAATTTTCATTACGTAAATTACAACTTGAAGATTTTACCAAAAACCCAGGACAACTGGGGAGTTATCAGCGTAATGTTCTGCAAAAATATGTTGATTATCTCAACCAAAATATCCCAGATGATAGCACAAATACGTTAAGTAAAAAAGCATCTGATTCGATTTTATCTACATCCAAAAAATTATTAAGTTCTGTAAAAAGAGAAACTGAAAAGAAAAAAGAATCTCTAAATTATCAGGAGAATAAACTACTTAAAAATGAGATCTTAATATCCGAACAACTCCGAAAAGTATTGCGAATTATTGAGCGTGAAATCATAATTAACTCAATAAAATACAATACGGATAAAGAAAAATCATTAAAAAAAATTAATCAAATTGTAACTGGAGCAGCCGTTGTTGGTTTATTGCTTACAGTCTTTTTCTCTATACTTATCGCCAGTGATTATTCTAAAACACAGCTGTATAAGAAACAATTAGAAATTGCCAATTTTAAGACCAAAAACCTCCTAAAAAGTCGTGAGCAACTTATCTCTACGGTAAGTCACGATTTAAAAACCCCTTTGAGTACAATTGTAGGTTATACTGAGCTTTTGGGCAATTCTGACTTAAACACGAAGCAATCGTATTTTATTAAAAATATCAAAAATTCATCTGAATACATTTCGCAATTAGTACAGGATTTGCTAGATTTTTCTCAAATCGAAGCTGGGAAAATTGCAATTGAGAAAAAACCTTTCTCACTTCCTGAAATTATAACTGATGTTGCTAAAAACATTCAATCTGTTTACAAGCAAAAAGATATAGAACTTATAATTAAAACTGATGAGAGATTAAACCAAAGAGTAATTGGAGATTCGTTTCGATTAAAACAAATCTTAAGCAATATCATCGGGAATGCTTATAAATTTACCGAAGAAGGATTTATAAAAATCGATGCTACAATTAATCATAATGGAGAATTTGTTTTTATTAAGATAGAAGATTCAGGTATCGGGATTGAGAAAAAAAACCAAAATCTTGTGTTTGAAGAATTTGCTCAGGCAAATGAAGGCATTGAAAAAAAATATGGTGGTACTGGTCTGGGACTTGCGATATCTAAAAAAATAGCAACTCTTTTGGGTGGTGATTTACATCTAAAAAGCGTTTTTGGAAAAGGAAGTACTTTTGAAATTCAACTTCCGTTAGTATTCGACACTAACACAGAATTAGAACTAGAAGAAACAAATAAAGAGCCTCACATCACACCTATTATCACGGCCAAAACCGCAATTGTAATAGATGATGATAGTAACTTACTAGGTTTAACTTCAGAGGTTTTAAAACAGCATAATTACACGGTTCTGGCTTTTGGTAATGCCAATGAAGCGCTAAAAACGATTGAGAACACTGCTTTTGATTTTATTTTAACCGATATTCAAATGCCCGAAATTGATGGATTTCAGTTTTTAGAAAAACTAAAAGAAACCAACAATTCTCAATATAAAAACCAACCTATAATTGCTTTAACAGGAAGAGACGATTTAGATCTGAAAGTTTACACTGATGCAGGATTTACAACTGTTGTAAAAAAACCATACTCGCCTAAAGTATTACTACAAACAATACTTTCACTCTTTGATAATTCAACCGAAATCAATCAGGAAGATGATAAAAGTAATAATACTAATTTAGAAAAAGGATTCTCTCTTGACTCTTTAAAATCATTTTTAACCAATGATAAAGAAGCACTGCGAGAGGTAATTAAAACTTTCATAAAAACAACAAAAGATAACTTAGTCGTTTTAGAAAAAAGTATTACTGAGAAAGATAGCATGGAAATAAGTGCTATTGCACATAGAATTGCTCCAATGTTTAAACAAATTCAAGCTTCGGAAATCAGTAAAATTTTAGATAATCTAGAGCAAAAGAAATACCCTGATACTGATTTAGAAACAATTTACAATACTTTAAAAACGAAGATTAGTTCGCTGCTTTTAATTTTGGAAAAAGAAATAACCTAATCTATATCGTATTGTTTTAGCTTATTGTATAATGTTTTTCGGGTAATCTTAAGCATTTTTGCAGCTTCAGATTTATTGTTTTTCGCTTTTGCTAAAGCATGAATAATCGCCTCTTTTTCATTTTCAGATAATGAGAAATCATTTGGAACTTGTTTCTGAACCTGAAAAAATTCAACTGGCAATACAGTACTTTCTATAAAATCTCCTTGTGATAAAAGCGTTGCTCTCTTTACACAATTTTGAAGTTCTCTTAAGTTTCCTGGCCACCTATATTTCTGAAAAATAGTAATTACTTCATCCGAAAAACCAATAATGTTTTTGTTCAATTGCTCATTTGCTTTTTCAAGAAAGAAATCTGCAAAAAGCATTAAATCTTCTTCTCTATCAATCAATGAAGGTGAATGTATAGAGAACTCATTAATTCGGTGGTATAAATCTTCACGGAAATCTCCCTTTTTTACAGCTTCTCGCAAATCTTCGTTGGTCGCAGTTACAATACGTATATCAACATCGATCTCTTTATTGCTACCTACAGGTTTTATCTTTCGTTCTTGTAAAGCTCTTAAAAGTTGGATTTGATTTTCATACGAAAGATTCCCTATTTCGTCCAGAAATATTGTTCCTCCATTTGCTGCTTCAAAATAACCTATTTTATCAGTTACTGCTCCTGTAAAAGAACCTTTTAAATGCCCAAAAAACTCACTTGCAGCCAATTCTTTTGGTATTGCACCACAATCTACCGCAATAAAATTATTGCCTTTCCTAGGGCTCTGTTCATGAATACTCTTGGCAATTATTTCTTTTCCGGTACCGCTTTCGCCAATAATTAAAACCGACATATTAGTTGGACTTACCAACTCGATATGTTCTGCTAATTTTTTAGAAGCTTTAGAAATTCCTTTTACAAATTCAAATTCGCTTGATTTTTTTTGAACTTTAGCTTTTTGTTCTTTTTCTGGAACTTGAGGTGAAGTTTGTAAAGCATTTGCAATTACAAGTAAAACTTCTTCTGGATTAAATGGTTTCGAAATATAATCTGAAGCTCCATTTTTTATTGCTTTTACAGCAGTATTTACATCTGAATATCCTGTCATTAAAATAACTGGAATTTCGGGATACATTTTTTTAAATTCAGACATTAACCCAATCCCATCTGAATCTGGAAGTCTTAAATCGGTAATAATAAGGTCAAAAGATTCTTCTTTAATTATATTTCGTGCTTCGGCTGCAGAAAAAGCAGTCACAACCGTGTATAACTTTTTTGTCAGGAATTTATCTAACAATTTACAAAACGAAATATCATCTTCTATTAATAAAATCTTTGGCATTAGTGTTTGGGCTTTTCATGCTAAAATAAGACTAAAATAATTGTATTCTCATAAAATTTTGCAAAAAAAAAGAGATTGCAGATGCAATCTCTTTTTAAAAAAACCTAAACTAATCTACCTAAATTATATTTTTATCCAATTGCCATTGACATCTGAATAGACAGTAGCCTTTTGGTCACCAACTGAAATTTCTAATTTATATTCTTTCTTTTCATTCACATATGCCTTATCAAGTTTCGCATCCGGATAAGCCTTTTGTAAAGCTGTTTTTACCGGTACCGGTACTACATCTACGCTAACTTCTGTGTAACCATCTTGCACTGTTACAACTTTAGCAACTGGCTCTGTAGTTGTTATAGTTGCTGCGTAAATTGACAAACTCCCAAAAACAACTGCTGCGGATAAGATTAACTTTTTCATAATGATATATGTTTTAATTTATTTGGCTTATAATTACTTCTTAATCAAATTTCCTGATGCATCAGAGAAAATAGTATACTTTTTATCACCATGAGCGATTTCTAGTTTATACACATTTTTCTCATTTTTGTATGCTTTTTCAAGTTTTGCTCCTGGAAAAGATTTTTCCAGGGTAGCTTTTACCTCTGCAGGAAGTGCATCTGCTCCAATTTCTGTGTATTCGTCTTGAATACTAATTACTTTTACTGTTGGTTCTGTACTCGCTACAGTTGCAGCATTAACTGATAAACCACCTAATACGATTGCTGCTGATAAGATTAACTTTTTCATAATAATAGATTTTAATGTTTTTAATTTATTTTAAACCACTAAGTTAGATTATTTTTTAATCCAGTTTCCAGTAGCATCTGCAAAAAGATTTCCTACTTTATCTCCTACAGTAACATCTAGTTTGTATTCTTTGTTTGCATTTACATATGCTTTATTAAGTACTGCATCTGGATATGCTTTTTTCAAAGCTGCAGTAATAGCCGCTGGCAATTCTTCGATTTTTACTTCTGTGTATTCTTCTTGAACTGATGTAGTTTTAACATCTAAAACTGAAGTTGGTAAAGTTGTTGCAAATGAAGATAAACTTCCTAATACGATTGCGGCTGATAAGATTAACTTTTTCATAATGATATATTTTTAATGTTTTTATTTTATTTTGGGTTTATAGTTTCTAGATTGAATTATTTTTTAATCCAATTTCCTGTAGCATCAGCAAAAAGATTTCCTACTTTGTCTCCTACAGTAACATCTAGTTTGTACTCTTTGTTTGCATTTACATATGCTTTATTAAGTACTGCATCTGGATATGCTTTTTTCAA
>NZ_JSYP01000023.1 GCF_000813005.1 Flavobacterium sp. KMS
TCTTCGGAAGCGCTATCTAATCTTACCTCTGGAATTATCGTCATATTTCCAACTTTATAATTAAGTGATAACGTATTTGCAAAAACACTAGAACCCGCAAGCGTTCCTAAACTTACGGCAGCATCTTTAGCATCAAAATATTCTATTCTGTAAGCTAGCCCAAGATTATCCTTGAACTTATAATATGCATATCCTACTAATGAAAACCACTCTCCATCAAGATCACTATCAAAATCGTTTGTAGTTTTTGCATAAGTAGCATTAAATCCTAAAGAAAATGCATCGTTAATTGCCTTTGTTCCTACAAAATCAATTTGCGTTTTATTTTCCCCAGTTGGCACAACTGTAGTTCCTGGAGTTGGATTTGTACTTCCTGAAGTAAAATTCAAATAAGCACTTCCAGTATCAGCTATATATGCCAATTGTCCAATATACGTTTTCTGACTAGAACCCGCTTCCATTGCCGATTTAAAATCTGTTGGGTTGGTGATACCAAACATAGCACTGAATTCTCCGTTTGTATATTGTGCTTTTACTCCTGTATTAAAGAACGGCCCGTATGAAAACGCATAAGACATACTGTAATTTTTATTATCTACGGCATCTAATAACTCATATCCTATATGAGTACCAAAACTACCTGCTGTTATTGAAAAACTATCCGATAAATCATATTTAAGGAATAACTGTTTAATTAAAAAAGACGGTTCATTATTATTATACTCATTATAAGAGAACTCAGCCGCCCTTGTTCCAAATCCTAAATCGACAAAAGCAGAAGCCTTTCCAAATTTATGCGAGGCTTCAAGTGACGCCATTCCTAGTTCGAATGAGTCCTGAGAATTTGTAAAACTAGTTAAACCGTTTTGTTGTTTAGAAAAATCATATTTGTAATAAACATCTGCTGACCCTCCAAATGTAGTTGCTGGAGCAGTAGTTTCTTTATCTTCTTGGGCAAAAGCAAAAGAACTCGTTAACATCAAAGCTAAAATATGTATTACTTTTTTCATGTTTAAGATGGTTTTAGTTAATAATTTGGTTATAGTTAATAATTGGTTTGGTTATTTTATAAATGCCATTTATATTCTATATGATATCAAAGAACTGCAGTAACTTAAAACATGTTTCTGAGGCGAATTTATTAACTTTTAGATTAGATAATCATATAAAAATTATTTTTTTGATGCGTTTTTGAAAGAATTACGGATTACAAAAATTACACTACTTAATTATTGTTATTTTACATTTTACAGGTACGTTTTTAAAAAATATAATAATCAACAAAAGCAAAAAACATCGACTTTAACACAAAAAACACAAATTTACCCAAAAACAAATAGGGGTTATTGTAAAAAAATAAGCACTATAAATAGTTTGCACCCATAAAAAACACAGGTACAATTATTTTTAATTAAAAATAACAAAAATCATCAATCTAAACACACACATAAAAACACTTAACCATAATTCCTACAAAAAACAAAAGACACAAAATACACAATCACGCCTCTAAAAATGCATTTTAAAAGAGCGAAATCTAACTAACTAAAAAGGAGAAAATCCTACCTATTAAATATTATAGATAATAAAAATCCAAAATGCTCACAGATACAGCATCACAACTATGCATTAATAAAACAACCTAAGGGATCTATTAATAGACAAAAACACTATCTAAAAAGATTAAAAGAGAATATCTCCCAGAATGGGAATTACAAAAAGAAGAGGATTATTTTTGAGCAAAAAAAAGTCCCAATCCGAAAATTCGGATTGGGACTTTACTATTTATTTAAAGCTGACTATTTCTTAGCTAAAGCTGCACTCATTTCCATAGAAATTGCTGAACGCTCCATCTTTAATTTTCCTGACATTGTTTCGATAACTACAGTTGTTTCTGCAAGTTCTGAAACTTTACCATGAAGACCACTTTTTGTTATTATCTTATCACCTACTTTTAGGCTACTTTCGAATTCTTTTTCATTTTTTGCACGTTTTTGTTGCGGTCTAATCATAAAGAAATAGATTACCACAAACATTAATAGAAACGGTGCAAATTGAGTTAATTGTTCCATAATTTAAATTCTGTTTTTATTTAATTGATTATTACATTAAACCACGACCAGCTTTAATTAGCTTTTTGCTAGCCTCTAGTTCTTTTACAAGATTATCTAAAATCCCGTTGATAAAAATACTACTTTTTGGTGTAGAATACTCTTTTGCAATTTCTAAATATTCGTTAAGAGTTACTTTTACTGGAATTGAAGGGAATTTCAAAAATTCACAAATTGCCATTTTCAAAATAATAGTATCAATTTCGGCAATACGATCACTATCCCAGTTTGGTGTTTTATCTACATATTCTTTAGCAAATTCGGTTTCGTTTAAAACTGTTTTTCTAAACAAGTCTTTTACAAAATCTCTATCCTCATTGTCTTTATACAATTTCGGAACTCTAAAATTATCATCTTCTCCAGCCGTAATCGCTTTTAATTGTTTGATAATATGTGTATTTACAACAGGAATATCATCTACCCAAGTAAGCTTATCATCTTCTAGATACTCGTATAATTTTTCATTAGGAACGATTACTTCTGTAAATAAATCAACAATAAACTGTTTGTCTTCTTCAAACGTGTTCACTGTATTACTCATGTATTTAGCATACTGCTTACTCGCTTTTATATCGTTAAGAAGTAATAAAATATAATCGTCATTTAATGTCCAATTATCAATTTTACGATTCTCCATCGCTATACTAAGAGAATTATTTTCGGCTAGGATTTGAAAAATTGCATTTTTAACAAATTTTTCATTTGGATTACGCTCTTGAGGAGTTGCAAGATGTTTTTTGCTTGATAAGTGTAAAAATATAGTTTCTTTTTTACAAATTTCGATTAACGAAGAAAGCATCACAAGATATAAATCCTGAATATTGTCAATACTATAAAAAAGAAACTTTTCTTCTTTTTCAAGATTATCAGAACCGTTTTGATGCATCGCATAAATGGACTGCATTACTTTAACGCGTATGTGTCTTCTATTTACCACCTTGTAAGAACATTTAAAAATTAGTTTGCAAAAATAAGAATTTCATGCCTTATAATAAAATTTATATTTACTTTATTTAAGAATAGTTTTCAGCCGCAGTCGCAGTTTGTACCAATAAAAAAGAGTCGCAGTTTTCAGTCGCAGTTTCCGTAATAATTATGAAAACTGCGACTCTCACTGCAACTCTAAACTTTAAAGAAAGATAAATTCTTATTTTTTGCTATTCTCAATTTTTCTTAAATCGATACGATTTTGAGCAATTGTTAACGCAGCTTGATGTGTAGTTATACCATTTTTAATAGCATAATCAAAAATCTCAAGCGTTGTATTGTAAATATTTTCTGTCTTACGCATGATCTCAGCTTTGTCATAATGCTCTAACTCAGCGTAAACATTAATAATTCCACCAGCATTAATCAAGAAATCCGGAGCATAAAGTATTCCTCTTTCTTGTAATATTAAACCGTGAACATTCTCGTTTGCCAATTGGTTATTAGCCGCACCAGCAATAACTTTAGCTTTTATTTTCTTTACAGTATCATCGTTTAATGTTGCTCCCATTGCACATGGTGCATAAACATCAACATCTGCACTATATATATCATCTCCTGCAAAAATAGTCGCACCGTATTTAGCCGCTACTTCATACAATTTTTCTTCGTTGATATCTGTAATAGTAACGATAGCACCTTCTTTAGTTAAATAATCAACCAAAGTTTCTCCTACGTGTCCAATTCCTTGTACCAATACTTTTTTACCAGCTACACTATCCGAACCAAATTGTTGTTTTACTGCAGCTTTCATTCCTAAAAACACACCGTAAGCTGTAACAGGAGAAGGGTTACCTGAACCACCTCTTTCTTCAGAAATTCCAGTAACATAAGGAGTAACATCTCTTACAATGTCCATATCTCTGGTTTCCATACCAACATCTTCGGCAGTAATATATCTTCCGCTTAAAGAATGTACAAATTCTCCAAACTTACGCATCAATTCTGGTGTTTTCTGAGTTTTAGCATCCCCGATAATAACGGCTTTACCTCCACCAATGTTTAATCCCGTAATAGCTGCTTTGTAAGTCATCCCTCTAGAAAGACGCAAAACATCATTTAATGCTTCCCATTCGTTAGCATAATTAAACATCCTTGTTCCTCCCAAAGCAGGTCCCATAACTGAATTATGAATACCAATAATTGCTTTTAAACCTGTATCTTTGTCGTTGCAAAATACAATTTGTTCGTGATCATCAAACGATAGTTGACCAAAAACGGGATCCATTTTTTGAAGTTCCTTTCCAGTTGCAAAAGCTGCATTCATAGCAATAATTTTTATTAGTTAAAATTACGAATTTGTCAAAAAGACATTTCAAATTTATACAAAAAATATACATACAGCATTTTTTTAATTAAAAAATAACAATCCAACAATTAAATATTTTCTAACGAAAATCCTGTAAATTGCTTTAAATCGACACTTATTAGCAAAATAATTTTATTTCAACATAGAATATCTTAAAAAAATGAAAGAATTACGTTATTTAAACAAATATTTTATTAAATATAAATACAGTTTTTCCTTAGGAATTTTTATCACAATAATCGCACAAATATTTTCGTTATTTACGCCTAAACTTATAAGTAAATCATTAAGTGCTATTGAGAAGTTTGATAAACTCCCAAAAGCCGAGAAAGCATCTGAAGCTGTATTGTCATTTTACAGAGAAGAACTCATACACAACGTTTTACTAATTATCGCTACAACTATTGTTGCCGGTTTCCTTACTTTTTTAATGAGACAAACCTTAATTGTTATGTCTCGTCATATCGAATTTGACCTGAAAAATGAGGTTTTTCAGCAATACGAAAAACTATCTCAGAATTTCTACAAACAAAACCGAACCGGAGATTTAATGAATCGTATTAGCGAGGATGTTTCTAAAGTACGTATGTATGTAGGTCCAGCGGTAATGTACACGATTAACACCTTTATTCGTTTTGCAATCGTAATTATATATATGTATAATGTTTCGCCTCTTTTAACTTTATACACCATTTTACCATTACCAATATTATCGTATTGTATTTTTAAATTAAGTACCGAAATCAATAAACGTAGTACTGTTTTTCAACAATATTTATCGAAAGTTTCAAGCTTTACCCAAGAAATTTTCTCAGGGATTCGAGTTATTAAAGCCTATTCACTAGAAAATCAACACCAAAACAATATGGTTGATTTAGCAAATGAAAGCAAAAGCAAAAGTTTAAACCTTGCCAAAGTACAATCCTTATTTGGCCCATTAATGATTGCTTTAATAGGAATCAGTAATCTTGTCGTAATTTATTTTGGTGGGGTAATGTACATTAACGGAAGCATCAAAAGCCTTGGAACAATAGCTGAGTTTATTTTATATGTAAACATGCTTACCTGGCCTGTAGCTTCTCTTGGTTGGGTTTCATCAATGGTACAAGAAGCCGAAGCATCACAAAAAAGATTAAATGAGTTCCTGAAAATCGAACCAGAGATCAAGAACAATAATCCAAACCATTCACCTATCGATGGTACAATTGCTTTTGAGAATGTGACCTATACTTACGAAGACACTAATATAACAGCTCTTAAAGATGTATCGTTTACAGTAAAAAAAGGCGAAACCTTGGCTATTTTAGGTAAAACTGGCTCAGGAAAATCAACGATATTATCTTTAATTTCGCGCTTATATGATGTTCCTCAAGGACAAATCACGATAGACGGTAATGAAATAAGCAAATTAAATCTCAACGATTTACGCAACAACATTGGGATTGTACCTCAGGATGCATTCTTGTTTTCGGATAGTATTAAAAACAACATTAAGTTTGGTAACCAAAACGCAACCGACGAAGAAGTTATTGAGGCTGCAAAAAACGCTGTTGTACATGATAATATTATTGGTTTTAACAAACAGTACGACACAATATTAGGAGAAAGAGGAATTACTCTTTCGGGCGGACAAAAACAACGTGTTTCTATCGCCAGAGCTATCATCAAGAACCCAGCTATCTTACTTTTTGACGACTGTTTATCTGCTGTAGATACTGAAACCGAAGAAACGATTTTAAACAACTTATTTGAGATTTGTAAAGACAAAACTACCATAATTGTGAGTCACCGTGTGTCGTCTGCCAAAAACGCAGATAGAATTATCATACTAGAGGAAGGAAAAATCATTCAACAAGGTTCTCATAATCAATTGATAAATCAAGAAGGGTATTATTCGGCACTATATTTAAAACAACTTTCCGAAAAAGAATTACTTTAATTGTTGTATAATAGATATTTTTTTAAGATTTTTGATTGCTATTAAATAAAAAAATTGATAGAACGGATTATGAGAGAAAATGACATGTTAGAAAAAGAAGAGATTTTTTCTAAAGTACTACGAGCAGGAAGAAGGACCTATTTCTTTGATGTAAGAGCTACAAAAGCAGACGATTACTATATCACGATTACCGAAAGCAAAAAATTTACAGAAGAAGACGGTTCTTTCCATTTTAAGAAACATAAAATTTACTTGTATAAAGAAGATTTTAACGCTTTCGCTGAAATTCTAGGAGAAATGACTTCTTATGTTTTAAACCATAAAGGAGAAGAAGTAATCTCAGAAAGACATCAGAAAGATTTTAAAAAAGAATACAGTTCTGAAAAAGAAGAAGTTGTATCTCACAGGTCGAGTTTTACAGATATTGATTTTGATGACATTTAATCAAATCACTGATAAGAAGTAGAAAGTCCAAAATCTAGTCAATTTTTGGACTTTTTTTATATCTTTTAAATTTCAAAAACATCTACAATGGAAGCAAATCTATTAATATTACCAGGTCTTGGTGATTCTGGCGAAAAACATTGGCAAATTTATTGGCTTAAAAAATTTAAAAATGCTACTAAACTCGTTCAGGATAATTGGGAGGAACCTGTATTAAAAGATTGGCTCGAAAGATTAAACGAAATAATTTCTAAAATAGATAGTCCAACTATTTTAGTTGCTCATAGCCTTGCTGTTTCTCTTGTTATGCATTGGGCAAAGACTAATAATAATCCACACATTATAGGCGCATTACTTGTTGCTCCTGCCGATGTAGATTCTCCTATACATACACCCGATTCTATTCGTAATTTCTCTCCAATACCAACTATAAAATTACAATTCCCGTCTATTGTCGTAGGAAGCCAAAATGACGAATATGCCACTATAGAAAGAACCGCCTATTTTGCCGAAATGTGGGGAAGTGATTTTATCGACGTTGGCTTAAAAGGACATATCAATTCAGCATCAGACCTGGAATATTGGGAAGAAGGACAAGAAATATTAAAGCAATTGATTGCGAAGATTAACTTGAGTTAAGTATTCAGTCGCAGTTTCGGATTACAATAACTCAAACTGAGATTACAAACCTAAAATGCAAACTGAAACTGCGACTGAAAACTAATTACCCAATTCTTAACCCGTTTTCAATTTTAAAATCTGGTGCTAATAAAATAACATCACCGTCCTCTCCTACCGCGCCAATTACTAGACATTCGCTCATAAATTTCCCTATTTGTTTTCTCGGAAAATTAACCACACCAACGATTTGTCTGTTTAGTAAATCTTCTTTTGAATATCGTTTGGTAATTTGTGCCGATGATTTTCGGATTCCGATTTCTGTTCCAAAATCTATTGTAAGCTGATACGCTGGTTTACGAGCTTCGGGAAAATCATCTACTTGCGTAATTGTTCCCACTCTCATTTCTACTCTTTCAAATTCTGACCAAGTTAAATCCATATTTTATTGAATGATTATTTTGCAACCTATTAATATTGTAAGTATTACAATTAATTATATAACATATATTTTTTTATAGCTTTTACTTTTACTAAAATCAAATAACAAGCTCTAATTTAAAAAATATAAAAATGGAAAATATTCAAATTAGCCCTAACCAATCTCTTAGAGATTCTCAGTTTAACTTAACTCAACCATCTACAGACAAATATATAGAAACCGCATCAAATGTAAAACTATATGTAAAAGATTATGGGCAAGGAAAACCCGTTATTCTTATTCATGGTTGGCCCCTTTCTAATGAAATGTGGGAATACCAAATAGACTTTTTAGTTCAAAACAATTGTCGGGTAATTGCCTATGATCGTAGAGGATTTGGTAAATCTTCGCAGCCTTGGGACGGATATGATTATGATACTCTGACTGATGATTTAAAAGAAATTATCGAACAACTGGAATTGGAAGACGCAACTCTTGTAGGTTTTTCTATGGGTGGTGGCGAAGTAGTCCGTTATTTTAGTCGTCACGGCGGAAAAGGAGTAACTAAAGCTGCTTTAATTTCTTCGGTTATACCTTATCTACCAAAAACCGATGATAATCCTGAAGGTCGTCCGAAAGAAAAAAGTGAAGCAACGGCAAGCGCAATCAAAGAGGACAGAATAGAATTTCTAGATAATTTTGGAAAAACTTTTTTTGGGATAACAATTATCAACCGTCCATTAAGTAATTCCTTATTAGATTATTACAAGATGTTATGTTCCTTTGCTTCTCCGAGAGCCACCTTAAAATGTGCTGAATCGTTTTCTACAACTGATTTTAGAGATGAACTTGACTCTATAAATGTACCTACTTTAATTATTCATGGTGATGCCGACAAAATAGTTCCTATTGAACTTACGTCAAAAAAAGCAGCCGAATCAATTAATGATACTACTTATATTATTTATGAAGGCGCACCTCACGGATTATTTTATACGGAAAAAGATAAACTAAATGCCGATTTATTAAGTTTTTTAAATTCATAAATTACACATAAATATCCAAAGAGCTAAATACTAACAAATAAAAGCTTCTTTGGATATTTTTTTGATAGTTATGCCCTCTTATGCAGAATTTTAAAGTTAAATTTGAATACTAAATTTTCTACAAAATGGCACGAACTCTTTCAAATATGTTACCATTAGGTACTTTGGCACCTCAATTTAAATTAAAAGATACCAATTCTAATTTTGAATACTCTTATAATGATTTAAAAGGCACAAAGGGAACTCTTGTTATGTTTATATGTAATCATTGCCCATTTGTGCTTCATGTAATCGAGGAGGTTGTTATGATTGCCAATGACTATCGTGTACAAGGAATAGGCGTTATAGCTATTTCTAGCAATGATGCCAATGCATATCCTCAAGATGGTCCTGATTTTATGACTGAGTTTGCTTTTACTCATAAAATAGATTTCCCATATTTATATGATGAAACCCAAGAAGTTGCCAAAGCTTTTGACGCTGCTTGTACTCCAGATTTTTTCTTATTTGATAATCAGGATAAATTGTTCTATCGTGGACAACTAGACGATTCAAGACCTGGTAACGGAATTACTCTTAGCGGAAGCGATTTAAGAAACGCCATAGACTCCCTAATTTATAACCGAAATATCAAAAATCCGCAGAAGCCAAGCATCGGTTGCAATATTAAATGGAAATAAAAACCAATCATTAAAAAAGATTGATTAACTTTGCAAATCACAATAATTCATCTCATGTTGAGCATTATACAATTGACAATCATTTCGTTGTTGTTTTCTTCTACAAGAAAACCACGTGTCGTTGTATTAAATTCGCACACCAAGGCCTTCGTAAATTAGGCCTCCGTCTATTTCAATTTCTTCTTTCAGGCGGAGGATTACATTTTAAAATTTAATTATTTATTTTATTTACAATAGGATTTTCCTTTGTATTAAAATTTACTTTTTCCACGCCTTTTACATTTTTACATTTTTCAGATTTACAATAAACATTAATCCTGTATTTTAAATTAAAACAAATACAAGGCTTTTGAGATTGCCTAAAACAAAAATCTCATTCTAATAAAAATAATATAATAGATATGAAACCAACACCCACTTTCTGTTCAACAGATTATCAACTCTTAAGGGAATTGATACTAAAGAGTAAAAACTCTACAAATTCTAAAGAAGCTGGACAACTTGCTCAAGAATTAGACCGAGCTGTTATTAGCAAAGGCGATACTCTAGACGAATCGATTATAAGAATTAATTCGCATGTTACGATTGAAGATGTTAAGGCAAAAAAACAAATGAAAATTCAGATTGTTCTACCTTCACACGCTGACGTAAAAGAAGGAAGAATTTCTATCCTGGCACCTTTAAGTGTAGCTATAATTGGCTTTAAAGAAAATGACGAAGTTGATTGGGAACTACCTGCTGGAATAAAGACTTTAAAAATAATTGCTGTATCTAACGTACTACCTGTAAGCAATTAATATTTTTTAAACACCTCACTCGTGAAGGTGTTTTTTTATGCCTGATTTAAAACAAAAAAACTATCCAGATATCTCACCGAATAGTTTTACAATATTGATTATATATAAATGCTTTTACAACTGAGAAGTGATATAATCTGAAACCGATGCCATTTGTGCATCATCAAGATGTGCTTTCTTTTGCATACGAACTAAAATAGGTTTCCAATCTTCTTTTGTAAAATCTGTTGCTTTGAATAATTTATGGCATTTACCGCAATTGTTATCATAAAGATTTTGTCCTGTAGCTACTGCCGGAGTTAATTCTATCATTTTTACAGGTTCGGCTGTCTCCACAACTTTAGGAGCATCCTTTTTGGCAGCACACGAAAATACTATTACAGCTAGAGCCGCTACGGTTAAAATTCTTGATTTCATTTTTAGTTTTTTTGTAGTAAATATAAAAAAAATCCCAAAACTCTCGCTTTGGGATTCTGATATTACAAAATATAATTTTGAATATTTTTTATTATTTAACGTCCATTAATTCAACGTCGAAAATTAAGTTTGCGTTTGGTGGAATAACTCCTCCTGCTCCTGCTGGACCGTATCCTAAATGAGATGGAATTACAAAACGTGCTTTGTCTCCAACTTTCAATAAAGCAATACCTTCATCCCAACCTTCGATAACCTGACCTTGACCTAATCTAAATTCGATTGGTTTTTTTCTTGGGTAAGAAGAATCAAATACTTTACCGTTATCTAATGAACCTTCGTAGTGAACTGCAACAGTTTTTCCGCTTTCCGCTTGTTTACCATCACCTCTTTGGATAAATTGGTAACGTAAACCACTTTCAGTTTTTTCGAAACCTGCAGCAAGTTTTTCTATAGCAGCTTCTGCTTCAGCTTTCATAGCAGCATCACGTTTGTTACGTTCTCCTTTAAAAGCAATAAACGCTTCGATAGCATTCCATTTTTCAGCTTCTTCACCTACTCTTACGATTTCTATATTAGTCAAATCATCTCCTTGAGCAATTGCATCAACGATATCCTGACCTTCTACTACGTGACCAAAAACAGTATGTTTTCCGTCTAACCAAGAAGTAGGAACGTGAGTAATGTAAAATTGAGAACCATTTGTTCCTGGTCCAGAATTTGCCATTGCCAAAACTCCTGGGCGATCATGTTTTAAACTTGGGTGAAATTCATCATCAAATTTATAACCAGGACCACCTGTTCCAGTTCCTTGTGGACAACCACCTTGAATCATGAAATCAGGAATTACTCTATGAAATTTTAATCCATCATAAAATTTATTTCCTTGTGGTTTAATTTTATTCTCTAAATTTCCTTCAGCTAATCCTACGAAGTTACCAACTGTTCCAGGTGTTAAATCGTGAGCTAATTTTACTAAAATCGAACCTTTACTAGTGTTGAATTTAGCGTATATTCCGTTTTCCATTGTATATTTTTTTTATTGATGAGCAAATTTACGAATTAATTTGATATTCGTTTATCCTTTCTATTTTTTAGATTTATATGTAAGTCCGTAAACTGTTAATGATAATAGTGACAAAACTGCACATCCTATAGTTACTGCGTGCCAACCTCCTAGTTTCCATAAAAACAATCCGTAAGCTGAACCTGCCGCTGTTCCTAAAAAGCTAAATGACATAAATACTGTATTTAATCTATTTCTTGCTTCTGGTAATAACGAATATACTCTTGTTTGATTTGAAATGTGTACGCCTTGAATTCCTATATCTATACAAACAATTCCTATAATGATTCCAACAATGCTACTTCCTGAAAAATAGAAAATAATAAAGCTTATTAACATTAATAAACAACCATAACCTACTGCAATTCTTGAGCTTCCTTTATCTCCTAACTTCCCTACCAATGGAGCTGCCAAAGCACCTGTGGCTCCTACAATACCAAAAAGCCCGATTGTAGAACTACTAAAATTAAAAGGAGAATCTGATAGCAATAATACCATTGTTGTCCAGAAAGCACCAAATTGTGCAAAACAAAATGCATTGATTAATGTTGCTTCTCTTAATAATGGTTGTGTTTTTATAAGTGTAAAAAGTGACTGTAATAATTGCCCGTATGAACCATGAAATACTGGTTTATTGTATGGGAATTGTTTTTGCATAACAAAAAACATAAGCAAACATATTCCGGCAGCAATCCAAAACATGGATCTCCAACCCCAAATATCGCCTATAATACCGCTTAAAGTTCTTGATAATAAAATCCCGACAAGCAAACCACTCATAATGGTTCCGACCACTTTACCACGCTGACTAGGTTCACTTAACGAAGCTGCCAAGGGCAAAATTAACTGAGGAACTATAGAGGTGATTCCGATAAGAAGTGAGGCAATTTCTAATACAAAAAAACTTTGGGCAGTAGCCGCAATTACTAATGCAATTACTGTTGCAAGAGTGGTAATCAAAATCTGTTTTTTTCGTTCGATTTTGTCGCCAAGTGGCACCATAAAGAAAAGTCCGATAGCGTAACCTGCTTGAGTAAGATAGGTTATTGTTCCTGCATCGGCTTCGGGAATCTTAAATTCATTGGCAATTAAAACAATTAAAGGCTGACAATAATAAAGGTTTGCAACTATAAGTCCAGTGCAAACTGCCATAAACATGACACTAGTTTTGGATAAATTCATTTTGCAAAAATACCATTCTCCTTTTTATCAAAACTTAAAAAAAAGTATAATTTTTTCCTAACAAACCTCAACTGCACTGTAATCTTTTGTAAACTACTAGTCTAAACTAGCTTTTTTGCTATAAACTCACAGCTGGTTTTTATAGACTCAATAGCATTTAGTTTATAGTTTGTTTCTTGTTCTACAAAAAAATATTTCATACCCGAAAGTTTCGCTTCTGCAAAAATAGATTTGAAATCAATAACACCAGAACCTATCTCTGTATTTAAAGTCTTAGTGTTTTTATCCATGTCTTTTACATGCCACATCGTAAAACGTCCCAGATTTTGTTTAAACAATTCTACCGGATTAATTTTTGAATATGCAATCCAATATAAATCCATTTCAAAAAAGACTAAATTTTTATCTGTCTCTTTTAGCAGAATTTCATAACCTGTTATATCTCCTAGTTTCTTAAATTCAAAATCATGATTATGATAGGCTAATTTTAAACCTGCCGCTTTACACATTTCCCCTGCTTTATTTAATAATGAAGCAATTTTTCTGTAATCGTCGGCATTCTTCCTCAAACTTTCATCGAGCCAAGGAATGGTAATATATTCACTCTTTAAAACTTTGGCAGCTTTTATCGCAGCTTCAAGTTCGGTTGTATTTCCATCAGACAAATACGTTCCTAATCCGTAATGTCCACTTACTGCTTTTAATTTATTTGTGTCTAATATTTTCTTTAATTCCTGAGGTTCTAATCCCCAAAATTTATCTTTAATCGAGAATCCATATAATTCAACTTCTGTATATCCTGCTAGTGCTACTTTCTCCAGAATTCCTTTTACATCTTTTGGCAATTCATCCCTTAAAGTATACAACTGCAATCCAATTGTTTTTTTATTAGATGCAAATGCCAATGACGGAACTAAACAAACTGTAGCCGCAGCCATACTCGTATTGATTATAAAATTTCTTCTTGAAACCATATTTGGATAAGTACTTTGAATTAAAACTATCTTATTTTTTCAAAAAATCTTCACGAATCGGACTAAAAACATCTGTTAAAAGACCACTTTCTAAACAAACAACTCCATGTATTGCATGCGGCGGAATATAAAAACTATCTCCTCCTTTTAATGTTTTTGTTTCGTTATCAATGGTTACTTCAAATTTTCCGCTTGCGACATAGGTTACCTGCGAATGATAATGTTCGTGTAAAACTCCAATGCCTCCTTTTTCAAACTGAACATTAACTAACATTATCTTGTCATCGTATGCCATTATCTTACGTTTAATTCCTTCACCGACAATTTCCCACTCAATTTCATCATTAAAGAGAAATTTTTCACTTGCTCCAAAACTTTGCATAATCTCTATATTTTTAGTTCTACTCTTCTACTTGTTTTTCAAAACTTCTGATGAATGCCAAAAGACTAACTAACGTCTTTTCATCAATAATATTTCCATCTAAATCTAATTTTCCTCGAATTCCCTGTATCAAAAGTTGTGTATCATTATCAAATTTAGCTTCGATCGTTTTCATGATTAAGCTTAATTGTTCTTGTCCCTTTTCTCCAGACGCAGAAGCTGTTATTAAACCCACTTTTTTATTCGAGAAAACCGTTGTCGAGACACACCATTCTAATACATTCTTTAAACTCCCAGGCAAACTAAAAACATATTCTGGCGTACAAATTACTACTCCAACTGCTGCTATAATTTTATTTCTAAAAACGGTTATAATCTCTGGAACATTCTCATTATCTAAATCTGGATTAAAATGAGGAATACTCTCTAAGTCTTCGAATATCTCAATTTCAAATTGATCATTAATATGTTCCGAAATAAATTTCAAAATTTTAAAATTGCTTGAATTCTTTCTCGTACTTCCAGATACAGCAAAAATCTTTTTCTTTTTATCCATCATCATTTAATATTTAATCCAATGACAAAGCAAATTTCACTGCTGCAGCCGAATGAATTTTTGTTGTATCAAAAACTGGCACGGAGATATCATCCTGACTTATAATCATTGGAATTTCGGTACAACCAAGAATAATTCCTTCAGCACCATTTTCTATTAATTTATTGATGACCATAATATAAGCTCTTTTGGTCTGCTCATTGATTATTCCTCTTCCCAATTCTTCTTTTAATGTGTGCTGAATATAATCTCGCTCATCCTGAAGAAAAGGAACGATTGTCTCGATGTTATGTTCGGCAAGTTTGTCTTTGTAAAAATCCATTTCCATCGTGAACTTTGTTCCCAACAAACCTACTTTTTTTAATCCTTTCTTATTTATTTCGTTTGCTGTAGCTGTTGCAACATGAATAATAGGTAAAGAGATTTCTTTTTCAACTCTTTCTACAACGGCATGTGCTGTATTAGCGCACAAAACAATTGCTTCTGCTCCACTTTTCTCTAAGCTTTTGCAAGCATTAGTAATCAGTTCGAATGTTAAATCCCAATTATTGGCTGTGTTGTTTCTTTGAAAATCATCAAAGTTCAAGGAATAAATTATGCATTCTGCAAAATTAAGTCCACCAAGTTTTTCATTTATTCCTTCGTTTATAAAACGATAATAATCTATTGTCGAAACCCAACTAATACCACCAACAAGCCCAATTTTTTTCATGACTACATATTTATTTATCTAATTATAGCTTATCGCCAAAGCAAAACGGTTTCAAACGATTAAAAAATAAGTCTAAGACTCAAATCGCTTGAAACCGCTATTGTAAAAGTATTTTTTTTATTCCTTAATTGCTAAATTATCTCTGGTGTTTTTTTGAACTGCAATTGCACCAAAAATCCCTAATAAAAATGCAAAAGCATAAAATCCTTTTTCGCTAGGTAAAATAGTAGCGTTCCAAAGTCCAATCGTTAACAATGCAATTGACAAAATTGTTCCAAACCAACAAATTCCGTAGTAAATATCGGTTACAGGAAATCCTTCTAATCTATCTCGCACACTTTTTTGTAATGAGATTACTGCAAACAATCCGAACATTAAAACTGTAAAGTAATATCCTTTTTCATTTAATAACATTTCGGCTCTGGCAAGTCCTACTAAATAACCAATAATTCCTGCTCCCATAGCAATCCATGAAGCTGCGACAAACGCATTCGACGTTTTTTGTACCATTTTTTAATTTTAGTTTATAGTTGAGTTAATTTATTTATTACTGTATTTCGCAAAAATAGCTGAGTCTATTGGTGTCCAAAAGCAGCATTTTTGTCCGCTTACTTTTAATGCGTTGTTTGCCCAGGTATTGCACGTATGAAGCAAACTATAACTTCCGGTTGCTTCATAAAAAGCATCTCTTTTCCCGTAGTTCTGGTCTGTTTTTATATGTATAAATTGCCCTTTTTCATCTTTCTTGAAACTGTTTTTTATATAATCTGCCAAGCGAACGTATTGCTCTTTACTGATTATGATTTTTTTGCAGCTTTCGTTTTCTTTTATATTCGAAAAATAGGTTGCATGTATTGCAGTATTACTCAATCCAGATGCGGCTTTAAGAGCTGTAGATGCTCTAAGGTCTGACCAGTTTGGAGTTTCCAGATAAAACCCTTTGTCTCCCCAACCCATCGCCAGGTATTGATAGGTTGTATCTTTAGAAATCGTGTTCTCATACTTTACCTCTTTGCTCCAGTCCATAAATTCATTACGGGTTGGAACTACAATGTCTGTATGAACACCATTTGTCATGATATAAATAGTAACTTCTTCTTTGGTGTTTGGTTCTCTTTCGACTGTAATTTTCGAAATAGAATAAGCAAGGACGATATACAGTAAAATAAATGCTACGAATGCAAGTAGTATTTTACCAATAATTTTAAGGGCTTTTTTCAATGTGGTTTATGTGGTTAGTTAATTTTCTAATTTTTCGCTAAAATAGTAGTATTTTATTTAATAAAACAAAAATATTTTTAAATAATAAATCCTCCTAAATTTCACTTGTTAATTCAGGATATTTAGCAAAAAGAAGACTAAAAACTTATCTTTTTTGAAGATTTTTTAATGCCGCTTTGGTTGCATTAAGTCGAATAGCTATAAAATCATCCTGATTAGTCTCTTTACTTGGTTCTATATTTGTTGCAAAAAAGTAAACTCTATTCTTGTTTTCAAGATAACCTACAAACCAACCATTTTTGATTTCGTTAGTATTAGATAAACCTGTCTTTCCTCTTAAAACAAAATCATTAGTCTTTTCAACTTCCATGATGTCTTTCATTATCGATTCGGTTCTTTTAGAAATAGGCAATTCAGATAAATACAGTCTTTTTAAGAAATCAATTTGTTGGAATTGAGATATTCTAGATTTTCCTTCTAACCAAAAATTATCAATCGTCAAGGTGTCAAAAACCATTGTATTGTAATCTAGCTTTTTTAGATAGGCTTTCATTCTTTTCACACCAACTTTTCTTGCGATTTCCTGATAACAAGGAACACACGAAACTCGAAAGGCTTGCTTGAGTGTTAAATCCTGCTCCCAAGCTTTCATCCATCGTTTTTCTCCATTCCATTTAAAAACTGTCGAATCACTTTTTACTACACCAGTCTCTAGTGCAATAATCGAATTAGGAATTTTGAATGTCGATGCCGGAATATGCCCTTCTTTACCCCAAGCAAAATCATTGGAATAATAGGTCTTTTTATTAAGATCATAAATTAATATTGAGCCTTTTACTTTTAAGCTATCTAAGATTTTACCAAATTCAGCCACAATGACTTCTTTGTCTTTTCCTGTTTCTTTGTTAGTTTCGGTCTTAGTTTCTTTGTTTTTAGATTGACAACTTACGGTTAGGTTTATCAATAGAAAAAGAGATAGGATTAGTGCGGGAGTTTTCATTTTGGGCAGTTTTTGTGATTTTTCAATTGTTAACTTATTATTATTTTTACGATGCTGGAATAGACACGAGCGGGACGCTCACGCTAGCAAAGGGGATTTGATTTATTTTTATTGAATCTTTTCAAGATCTTTCTTCATTAATTGAGTTGCATCGTTGAGTTTAACATACTCAAAATATTTTTCTAACTCGATTAATCTTTTCTTATTATCATATTTTATACTCGAATTTAATTTTCTTTGACAAGATGAACATAGCCTAATTGTGCTGTTGTCTGTTTCTGGCAAACTAATCGTTCCATTCATTACACAATCTGCTTCAATACAATGATACAATCCGAACATATGCCCTATTTCATGGGAACAGGTTTTAAGTAATCGAGATAAACATAAATCAAAATTAGTTGGCGTTAATACCTCATCTTGTAATCTATAAATTGAACTCACTCCTATTTTATCTCTGTAGGATGCTAATCCAAAAACATAATTCCACTCGGGTTTAGGATATAAATCTACTTCTGTTAATGCCATTAAAGCAATTCTATTTAATGGCTTTTCTTTTTTAAGTACGCTGTCTAAAATATAACCTGCTAAGAACTGTTCATTATCTTCATGTCCAATTCGTCTGGCAGAACTAGGAATTATATCATTAGAAAGTTTCTCTAAAGTTTTAGTTTTTAATTGAAAGAAAATCTCAAGATATTCTCTAACTAATTCAATTTGTTTCTTTTGTAAGGCATTAAAATCTCCAATAGGTCTTATATAAATAATATTAGAATTATTTGTTGGAATTACGTGCCTGGAATTTATAAATTGCTCAAAGCTCTGTCCTTTTTCTTTATGCGTAAAGAGCCATTCCCCTTCAACTGGTCTTGATAATTTTACATCATTATCTGCTATATCATCAAAGTATTGATCTTCCTTGTTCTGATTACACGAACAGATAGTCAGGAATAATAAGAGTATTAGTTTTTTCATAAAAGTCTAGCTATAATTTTACTGTTGTAAACATATCAATATTCTTTACCCGTTATAATTCATTGATGTTATTACATCGTTGGTTATTTCTATATCTAATAAATGGTCTTGATAAAAATCATCTCCTCCTGAAATTGTACAAAAAATAGCTTCTGATTCTTCTATTATTATTCTTGTGCTATAAATTACTAAAGTATCGTACCAATCTTCATTTGCTTTGTCTTCATTGTATTCTTTATTATAAAAATCGATTAAATTTGTCTTACAATCATTTAACCAATTAATATAATGGATGATTTTACCTGAGTAATCTTCAATATGTTCGCTAGGGATCTGAATTGAAATTGCATCTTCTTTAATTATTTTATTAAATATGATAATTCCTTTATTAACGATTCCAAATTGGGTTTTATGATTCTTTGATGCTACAAAATCGCTCAGCTCTAGTTTGGGTTGTATTTTCTTTTCCCGATATTTTCTAATATCTTTTATGATAAAATTATCTTTATGTGATTTGGCCTTTTGTTCCATCACATACATTTTGGTTGCATCTTTTCTATTAGTTAAATCGGCAACTGTCTTAAAAACTTCATAAGCTGACTTATGAAATCCTAACAAACTATAAATATTAGAGAGAACTATATCATTCTGTTTTGTTCTATTTGTATTTTCTAATTCGTAAAGCAAATCATAAAGCTTCTCGACACTTTCTGTTGAGGCATTAGATTTTCTGAATTCATTAGATAACGCTATATAATCTTTTGTGTAATCGCTATTCATTTTTATTTTTAATATAAGTCGCTTCTCTTTTCTTCAATCGAAAATACAATTAAAAACAATATATCCGTTCAAAAATCATGATTCCTGATAGGTCTAGCCCTGATGGAAGCGGCATCCTTTTTCTTGTCATCCTGACGGAGGAAGGATCTCAAGAAAAAGATATAGCGGACAGCAGGAAATAGCTCCTTATTTTAATTGTGAATTATTAATTGTGAATTGTTGATTTAAAAAAGTTTAATTATTGATTTGGTTAATCGTTTAATTGGGAAATGCTGATTAGGTAATTTGTTTAATTCTTTTAAATCTCTTCTCTTGTTTCTCTAAATCTTGATTCTATATTCTTTAATCTTTAAATTTCTCAAATATTTACTTTGTATCTTTGCAGCCTTAAACCTTTTGAAGAGAAAAAATGCGCATAGATATTATTACTGTTTTACCTGAGTTATTGCGAAGCCCGTTTGAAGCTTCGATTATGAAACGTGCTATTGACAAGGGAATTGTTGAGGTTCATTTTCATAATTTACGCGATTATACAACCAATAAACAGAAGAGTGTTGATGATTACCCTTTTGGTGGTGGTGCCGGAATGGTTATGACGGTTCAGCCAATTGACGCTTGCATCACACATTTAAAAAGCGAGAGAGAGTACGATGAAATTATATATATGTCTCCGGATGGTGAAACACTAAACCAGAAAATGGCAAACACGATGTCGATGCTAAAAAATATTATCATCTTGTGTGGTCATTATAAAGGTGTGGATCAGCGTGTACGTGATCATTTTATTACTAAAGAAATTTCGATTGGTGATTATGTTTTATCTGGTGGCGAATTGGGTGCTTTGGTTTTATCTGATGCTTTGATTCGTTTGATTCCTGGTGTTTTAAGCGACGAAACTTCGGCTCTAACGGATAGTTTTCAGGATAATTTATTGTCGGGACCTATTTATACACGTCCTGCCGATTATAAAGGCTGGAAAGTTCCTGAGGTTTTAACCAGCGGTCATTTTGCCAAAATTGATAAATGGAGGGAAGATATGGCGTATGAACATACTAAAAATAGAAGACCGGATTTATTAGAATAAATTTCAAATTTATAAAACTCCAAATTCCAATTAATCAAGTAGTTAATAAATTGGAATTTGGAATTCAATTTTATTGGAATTCAATTTTTTTTATCTACATTTGCAGCCAAATTAGACCAACCTCTGGCGAAGTCCGTGTATGTTGCTCTATCACAAAACCATAATTAAAGATATCATGGCAGATTTAATGAAATTCGTTAAAGACGAATTTGTTGCAAAAAAAGATTTCCCAGTTTTCGCAGCTGGAGATACTATCACTGTTTTCTACGAAATTAGAGAGGGTGAAAAAACAAGAACTCAGTTTTTTAAAGGAGTTGTTATTCAAAGAAGAGGTTCTGGTAACACAGAAACTTTTACTATTCGTAAAATGTCTGGTGCTATTGGTGTTGAGCGTATCTTCCCAGTTAACTTACCTGCTTTACAAAAAGTTGAAATCAACAAAAAAGGTGCTGTACGTAGAGCTAGAATTTTCTACTTCAGAGAACTTACTGGTAAAAAAGCTAAGATTAGAGACAAAAGAAGATAATTATTTATCTCTTTACCATAAAGATCCCGATTCATTATTTGTGAATCGGGATTTTTTTTGTTCTAAACAAAATAACAAAACAATAATTCTTTGGCCTGAAAACCACCGATTTGTTAATTATAACTCCTTTAAATAGCAATCTGTTAATTTAAGGAATTCTAAGAAAAACGCAACCGTTTTCGGACTGTTTTTCTTATATTTGCTCCGCTCGTTTTGAGCCAACCATACCTTTTACATCGCCGTTCCTAGCGATACGATTATATTAAAAAAGAAAAAAAATGACACAGAATTCAAAGATTGTTTACACCTTAACTGATGAGGCGCCGTTATTAGCGACTTATTCTTTCTTGCCTATTGTACAAGAATTTACTGCTACAGCGGGTATTGCTATTGAAACTAGAGACATTTCGTTGGTGTCTCGAATTTTATCTAATTTTCCGGAGTACTTGACCGATTCTCAAAAAACAGGGGACGCCTTGGCTGAGTTAGGACAACTTGCTACTAAACCGGAGGCAAACATTATTAAGTTGCCAAACATCTCGGCTTCGGTTCCGCAATTAAAAGCGGCTATTGCTGAGTTACAATCTCATGGGTATAAAATTCCAAATTTTCCTGAGGATCCTCAAAACGATACTGAAAAAGAAATTAAAGCTAAATACGCTAAAGTATTAGGTTCTGCAGTAAACCCAGTTTTGCGTGAAGGTAACTCTGATCGTAGAGCTCCAAGAGCAGTGAAGAATTTTGCTAAAGCAAATCCTCACTCTATGGGTGCTTGGTCTGCTGACTCTAAAACTCGTGTAGCATCTATGCCAAATGGTGATTTTTACGGAAGTGAAAAATCACTTACTGTTCCTAATGCTACTGATGTAAAAATTGAATTTGTTGCTAAAGACGGAACATCTACTATTTTAAAAGAAAGTACTCCTCTTAAAGCTGGAGAAATTATTGATAGTGCTGTATTAAACGTAAATGCTTTAAAAAGCTTTGTTGCTACAACTATCGAAGAAGCAAGAAAAGAAAACTTATTACTTTCGGTTCACCTGAAAGCTACAATGATGAAAGTTTCTGATCCAATTATTTTTGGTGCTATTGTAGAAGTTTACTTTAAAGATGTATTTGAAAAATACGCTACTTTATTTAGCGAATTAAATATTGATACAAGAAACGGATTGGGTGATGTTTATGCAAAAATTGCAGGAACTCCTCAACAAGCAGAAGTTGAAGCAGCTCTAGACGCAGCTATTGCTAACGGTCCTGCATTGGCAATGGTAAACTCTGATAAAGGGATTACTAACTTACACGTTCCATCGGATGTAATTGTAGATGCTTCTATGCCTGCAATGATTCGTACTTCTGGACAGATGTATAACAAAGAAGGAAAACAACAAGATACTGTTGCTCTTATTCCAGACCGCTCTTATGCTGGTGTTTATACTGCAACAATCGATTTTTGTAAAAAACATGGTGCTTTTGACCCAACTACAATGGGAAGTGTACCAAACGTAGGTTTGATGGCTCAAAAAGCTGAAGAGTACGGATCTCATGACAAAACTTTCCAAATGAAAGCTGATGGTGTTGTACGTGTTGTTGATGCTAACGGAACTGTCTTAATGGAACAAGCTGTTGAAGATAAAGATATCTTCAGAATGTGTCAGGCAAAAGATGCTCCTATTCAGGACTGGGTAAAACTAGCTGTAAACAGAGCTCGTTTATCTAATACTCCTGCTGTTTTCTGGTTAGACGAAAACAGAGCACACGATAGAGAATTAATTCAAAAAGTAAAAAGATATCTTACAGATTATGAAACTACTGGTTTAGATATTCGTATCATGAACCCTATCGAAGCTACAAACTTTACTCTTGACAGAATCATTAAAGGATTAGATACTATCTCTGTAACTGGAAACGTATTACGTGACTACCTTACAGATTTGTTCCCAATTCTTGAAGTTGGTACTTCTGCCAAAATGTTATCTATAGTTCCTTTAATGAATGGTGGTGGTTTGTTTGAAACTGGTGCTGGAGGTTCTGCTCCTAAACACGTTGAGCAATTTACTCAAGAAGGATACTTACGTTGGGATTCATTAGGAGAATTTTTGGCTCTTGGTGCTTCATTAGAGCATTTAGGTCAAACATTAAACAACTCTAAAGCTATTGTTCTTGCTGAAACTCTTGATGAGGCAAATGACAAGTTCCTTGCAAACGATAAATCTCCAGCTCGTAAGATTGGACAAATCGATAACCGTGGTTCTCATTTTTATTTAGCATTCTATTGGGCTCAAGCTTTGGCTGCTCAAAATAAAGATGCTGAGTTAAAAGCTATCTTCACTCCTATTGCAACAGAATTTGCTGAGAATGAAGATAAAATAAATACTGAATTAATTGCTGCTCAAGGAAAACCTCAAGACATTGGTGGATATTACCAACCAAATCCTGAATTAACTAGTAAAGCAATGCGTCCTAGTCCAACATTTAATGCAATCTTGGCTAAAATAGCTAAAATATAAGTTCTCATTATATTTCTCACATTAAAGACAGCCCGAAACGGCTGTCTTTTTTTTAACGCACATTTAACATTAGTTTTGTAATATTTCCCACCTTCTACCGTCATACTAGGGAATTCAAAATTTAAACAATGATCACAAAAAAAGTTAGCTCGTTTCTTATTGTATTTCTCATTGCTTTTTCTTCATTCGCGCAAGAAAAATTTACCTTAAGCGGTACCATTTCTGACTCTAAAAATAATGAAACCCTAATCGGAGTCAACATTTACATCCCTTCATTAAAAATTGGCACTACAACAAACGAATATGGTTTTTACTCTATTACTGCTCCAAAAGGAGAGTATCAGGTAGAAATAAGTTACGTTGGTTACCAGTCTTTTGAAAACACCATTTCTTTAACGAAAAATGTTAAAAACAATTTCTCATTAAAAGAAGGTGGCGAAGAACTCCAAGAGGTAGTTATTACCGATAATAGAGGAAGAGCAAATACACGTACTCCCGAGATGAGTGTAAATAAACTTTCTATTTCGGCAATAAAGAAAATACCTGTTGTCATGGGTGAAGTCGATGTATTAAAATCTATTTTATTACTTCCTGGTGTTACTAATGCCGGCGAAGGTGCATCTGGTTTTAACGTGCGTGGTGGTGGTGCAGATCAAAATTTAATTCTTCTTGATGAAGCTACTATTTTTAACTCTTCTCACGTATTTGGTTTCTTCTCTGTATTTAATCCTGATGCTATTAAAGATTTAAAATTATACAAAGGTGGAATTCCTGCTCGTTACGGTGGTAGAGCATCTTCTGTTTTGGATATTTATCAAAAAGATGGAAATAGTAAAGATTTCCATATGAATGGTGGAATCGGATTAATTTCGAGCCGTCTTCTTGCCGAAGGTCCATTAGTAAAAGATAAAGGATCATTCTTAATTGGTGGTAGAGCTTCTTATGCACATTTATTCCTGAAACTAACGGATGACATGAAAGACAACTCTGCTTATTTTTATGATTTGAATGCTAAATTCAGTTATAAATTGAATGATAATAACAGTTTGTATTTATCTGGTTATTTTGGACGTGATGTTTTTAAAATAAGTAAAATATTTTCTAATACTTACGGTAACACTACTTTCAACCTGCGTTGGAATCATTTATACTCTGATAAATTATTTTCTAATCTATCTTTAATTTATAGTGATTATTATTACGGGCTTGATCTGGATACTGCAGGATTTAAATGGGATTCTGGTATCAAGAATTACAATATTAAATATGACTTCAAAAATTATATTTCAGATAAATTCAAATTGAATTATGGTTTAAATGGTATTTACTATGAATTTAACCCTGGAACTATTAAACCAACAGATGAAACCTCTGGTGTTAACCCAGATCAATTAGATAAAAAATATGCTTTTGAACCAGCTATTTATATTGAAGCCGAAAATCAAATCGCAAAAAAACTAACGCTTTCATACGGACTTCGTTTTAGTTTATTTTATCGTTTAGGAGCTTCGACTCTTAATCTTTACGAAAACAATAATCCTGTTCTTTTTAATCCTGCTCAACAAATTTATGAGAAAGCAACTCCTATAGGAACGGAGTATTATGGTAAAAACAAATCAATGTTTAGCTATAACAATTTAGAACCTCGTTTCTCTATTGGATATCAAATTGACGAAAATCAGGCTGTAAAAGCTAGTTATAACAGAATGGCTCAGTATTTACAATTAATATCCAATACCTCATCTCCTACTCCTCTTGATGTATGGATGCCAAGTGACGAGTATATTAAACCTCAACTTGCTGATCAGGTTGCCTTGGGTTATTTTAGAAACTTTAGAGATGGAGACTATTCTCTTGAAGTAGAAACCTACTATAAGAAAATTAAAAATAGACTAGACTATATTGACGGAGCCGATTTAATAGCAAATGATGCCATTGAACAAGTTATCTTAAACGGAAGAATGCGTTCTTATGGTGTAGAGTTAATGCTTAAAAAGAATGCAGGAAAACTTACTGGATGGGTTTCTTATACTTTATCAAAATCAGAACAACAAACTCCTGGAAGAACTCCGGAAGAAACTGGTATCAATAACGGACAATGGTATAATTCAGCTTATGACAAACTACATAATCTAGCTGTTACAGCTGCTTATTCGCTAAACGAAAAATGGTCATTTGGTGCTAATTTCGCTTTACAATCAGGACAACCAGTAACGTATCCAACTGGATATTATGAATATCGTGGTGTAAAAGTTCCTAGTTATGGTTTACGAAATGAAAACAGATTACCTGCTTACCATCACTTAGACATTTCGGCAACATTAACCCCTAGATCTAACAAAGACAGAAACTGGAAAGGCGAATGGGTATTTAGTATTTATAACCTATATAATAGACAAAATGCAGCTTCTATTAATTTTAGACAGAACAGCGATACAGGATACAATGAAGCTGTAAAAACTTCAATTTTCGGAATGGTTCCTGCTGTTAGTTATAATTTCAAATTTTAATTCACTTCTCTCAAAGAGAAATAAAAATATACTGATATGAAAAAAATAAGCTTATTAATTGTGTTTTTCTCCGCATTATTTTTTACAAGTTGCGAAGAAGTTGTTGAAGTTGACTTAAAAACACAACCTCCTAAATTAGTCGTTGAAGCTGATATTAGTTGGCTAAAAGGAACTACAGGAAACCAACAAATGATAAAATTAACCACTACAACTGATTATTACAATCCTGTAATTCCTGTTGTTTCCGGAGCTACCATTACTATAAGAAACAGTGCCAATAAAGTATTCACTTTTTTAGAAGTTCCTCAAACAGGAAAATACGTTTGTACTAATTTTGAACCTGTTATTAACGAAACCTATGTCTTAACTGTTATTAGTGGGGGTAATACATATGTTGCGACAGAAACTTTAAAATCGGTAGCGCCAATCACTCGAATTGTACAAACTAATGATGGTGGTATTTCAAAAGATGAAATCGAAGTAAAAGCATATTATAATGACCCTGCTGATGAAACAAATTATTATTTATACCATTATACTTACTCTAATCAAGTCTTGTCAAGCTATTCTTCTGTGGATGATAGATTCTTTAACGGAAATGAGTTTTTTAGTACTTCACACAATGAAGATTTAAAACCTGGAGATCAAGTAGAAATAAGTCACATCGGAACATCTAAAAGCTATTATAATTACATGAATATATTAACTAGTATTTCTGGTGATAATAGTGGTGGCCCTTTTCAATCTCCACCAGCAACTTTAAGAGGAAATGTTATAAACACAACCAACGCAAATGACTATCCTTTAGGTTATTTTTCTATTGGAGAAGTTGATACTAAAAAATATACGATTGAGTAATATTTAATATGAAACCAAGAATAGAAAATTTAACAGAAAAGAAAATCGTTGGAAAACGAATAACAACATCTTTCACAGCCAATAAAACAAAAGAGCTATGGCAAGGATTTATGCCAAACCGAAAAGAGATAAAAAACAATATTGGTTTTGAACTCTACTCTATAGAAGTGTATCCTGAATCCCATTTTCTTAATTTCAATCCGAGTAATGAATTCGAAAAATGGGCAGGCATCGAAGTAACAGATTTTCTTTCCGTTCCTCAAAATATGGAAACTATCATAATTCCAAACGGACTTTATGCAGTTTTCATACATAAAGGACCAGCGAGTAATGGCAACGAAACCTATCAATACATTTTTACCGATTGGTTGCCTAAGTCCGAATATGCATTAGAGAACAGACCACACTTTGCCGTGATGGGCGAAAAATACAAACACGAAGACCTAACATCCGAAGAGGAAATTTGGATTCCTATTAAACATAAAAACTAAAACCAATAAAAAATGCTCTCCATTACGAGAGCATTTTTTTATACATTACTCTGAAAAAAATATCACCTCTCAACATATGTAAATGTTTCGGAATTAGAATTGATCAACCTTTGCCAATAATTAATTCAAATTTCAAGACATGAAACAAATACTTCTTACCTTATTTTCACTTTGTGCATTTAGTGCAAAAGCACAAACTTTTAAAAATCCTGAATCATTATTCAATCCAGCACCATATGGGTTTAGTCATGCATCATCAGTTTCTACCCCTGGCGAACTCGTTTTTATATCAGGACAAAGCGGCGGATTAGGCAAAGAACATCTTCTGAGCAACAGCTTTAGAGAACAAACTCAAGTAGCATTAAAGAATATTATAACAGTTCTGGATAGTTACAATCTAAAACCAGAGAATATCATGAAAATTACCATTCTGATTGTAGACCATTCAGAAGAGAAATTAAAAATCTGGAATGAAGAAATCAGTAAAGTATGGAAAAACAAACCATTTCCAGCAAGCACATTAATTCCCGTTCCAAAATTAGCCCTCGACGGAATGCAAATAGAAGTCGATGCTGTAGCTTTCAAAGCAAAAAAATAAAACTTTTTTCACCATTAAGAGATTAAGGAAAATTAAGAATACTTTCAAGATTGAATGACTTGCACGCAGATCAAACAAATTTCAAATCTCTATAATCTTTGAAAAAAAAGCTAACCATATAAGTTATGTAAGTTCATTTAAGGAAAACTGCACAAACTTATATTTCCTTAAATAACTTATATGGTAAAAAAAATCACTGCAACTTTTAGACAACATAAATAATCCTTTTAATCTTTATAATCTGTGGCTGAAAAAAACTTAATCCCTTAATGGTAAAAAACTCCCTTAATCTCTTAATTGTAGAAAAACATTTACTTTTTACTTTCGTACATTTGCAGCACATTATAAATCCATACTATAAATGTCCTCACACCATATCGTACGCGACGACCAAGAACCTGCATTAATCATTGCCAACGGAGCTGCCTGTAATCCCGAGTTATTAGGACAATTATTAGAATGGTCACCTTTGGTAATCGTATTAGATTCGGCTATAGAGCGCGTAGTTAAGTTAGGAATAAAAGTCGATGTTCTTCTTGGGGATTTCGATCGCGGATTTGACCCCGAAAAATATAAAACAACTCAATATCCCATAGAGATTGTACATACACCAGATCAGGACAAAACCGACTTAGAAAAAGCATTTGATTACTTAATCGAACGCAAAATTCCTGCTGCAAATGTAGTTTGGGCAACAGGAAAAAGAGCCGATCATACCATTACAAATCTTACCAATATTGTTAGATACCGAAACTTACTCAAGATTGTAATTCTCGACGACCATTCCAAAATATTTTTATTGCCTAATAAATTCGAAAAATGGTATACCGCCAACACACCTATTTCGCTCATACCGATTGGAGTTGTAAATGGTATCTTTTCAGATAATTTGGTATATCCGTTACAAAATGACACCTTAACAATAGGTTATAGAACTGGCAGCAGCAATGCCGTTGCCAAAGACGGAATTATTACAATTACCCATACCGACGGCGATTTATTGCTAATGGAATGCATGGATTAATTTCCTTACTCTACTGAATTAAGCAGAAGCATAAGGAGCAATTTCCTGCTGTACACTATATCTTTTTCTGTCTAAAGAAGCCAGAAAAAGGATGCCGTTTCCATCAGGGCTAGGCCAAATCATTTCATAAGAAATACTTCCCTTATTTACAAATTAGGATTACGTACCTTTGCACCGAAATTAAGAATGATGAAAACTACAAATAGCCCCGAGAAAACAAGTCTGCATCCTAGAAACCCGCATCGTTTGCGCTATGATTTTGAACAACTAATCACAGATTGTCCCGAATTAAAGAAGCACGTCGTTATAAACGAGCATGATATCGAAACAATTGATTTTAGTAATCCCGAAGCTGTAAAATCGCTTAACAAAGCATTATTAATTCATTATTACGACATACAAAACTGGGATATTCCTAAAAATTATCTTTGCCCACCCATTCCAGGAAGAGTCGATTATATTCATTACCTGGCCGATTTATTAGCCACCACAAATAATGGAGTTATTCCAGAAGGAGAAGCCATTTTAGGCTTAGATATAGGTGTTGGTGCCAATTGTATATATCCAATATTAGGAAATGCTGCTTACGGATGGAGTTTTGTTGGAACCGATATTGATGAAAAAGCAATCGAGAATTGCAGCAAAATAATCGAAGCCAATCCTAGGCTAATTGATGTTATCAGTTTACAACAACAAACAGAATCACGTTTTATATTCAAAAATATAATTACACCCGAAGATAAATTTACATTCACGATTTGCAATCCACCATTTCATTCTTCGTCAGAAGAAGCTAATAAAAGTGCCGTTCGAAAAGTAACAAATCTAAATCCAAAAGCAAACAGAAAAGCAGCGCCCGTTTTAAACTTCGGAGGTCATAATGCCGAACTATGGTGCGATGGAGGAGAAATTGGATTTATAACGCAAATGATTTACGAAAGTGCCAAATATCCAATGCAATGTTTATGGTTTACTACATTAGTATCTAAAAGAGAAAACCTGTCGAGTATCTATAAAACATTAAATAAAGTAAATGCTTCAATTGTAAAAACAATCGATATGGCACAAGGTCAGAAAACAAGTCGTATTGTAGCATGGTCTTTCCTTACCGAAGCACAACAAGGTAAATGGAGTTTTAAAAGCGAACTTTAAATAAACCAATCGAAATCATAATTACAAAGAATTTTACAAAACATTGTAATTATGATAGATATAACTAAAAAGCTGATACTATAATCATCAGCTTTTTAGTACTTTTAATCTTAATTGAACGTAACTCCTATGCCGAAATTATTTTTAAAAGTTATTGCAATTCTTTTATTCGCAAGTTGTAGCGCAACAAAAGAAAAAAAGATTGACAATTATGTTTTCAAAACAAAAAGCGAAAGAAAAGATTACATCAATTCTTATAATGCTGCATTAAAACTTTGGGGTATTCCTTATCAGGAAGAAAATATCGAAACCAGTTATGGTACAGCTCATATAATTGTGACTGGTCCAAAAGACGGCAAAGATTTAGTATTACTTCACGGAATGGACGCCAGCTCGACAATGTGGTTTCCTAATATTAAAGCATTATCAAAAAATCATCGGGTTTACGCAATAGACTTTTTAATAGAAGCAGGAAAATCTCAAGCACCCAAAAAATCCCTTACAAGTGAAGAAATTGTTATTTGGTACAATGAGATTTTTACTCATTACAAACTAAAAAACTTTGATGTAATTGGTGCATCCCGTGGTGGTTGGATTGCTACATTATTAGCAACTCAAAAAGAAAGTAAAATCAACAAACTGGTTTTAATAAGTCCGGCACAAACATTTAAGAACATCGATAAAATGAGAAAAGCATCATCGGCATTCTTTCTGAAAATTTTTCCAAATGAGAAAAAATTAAAAAAGACGCTAGAAACCTTTTCTTATTATCCCGAAAAAATAGACCCTATTTATAAAAAGCAATTTTATCTAGCTAATAAATATGCAAAATCAAACACTAGTTTTTTGCAAATGCAACCATTCTCTGATGAAGATTTAAAAAAAATAACCATTCCTGTTTTAGTCCTTATAGGAGATCATGATGTAATTAATTCAGATGAAAGTATAATTAGAGCCAAAGAGTTATTGAGTAATAGTAAAACCGAAACTATCGAAAATGCAGGACATTTTTTAAGTATCGATCAATCTGAAAAAGTAAACAAACTAATGATTGACTTTTTAAAGTAATTCTTTAACGCATAAAAGCTCTAGCAGTTATTTTTTTGCCACAGATTAAAAGATTAGACAGATTTAAAAACTTTGCGAACTTTCTCTAGACCTATGAACTTAAATTGTCTATAAAGGAACACTGATGAAACGGATTTACAAAAGTAAAGACGCGGATTAAAAACGGATTTTAAAAAATCAATAGATATAAAATCTGTTTCATCAGTGTTTTCGCCTTAGCGAATCCGTTTCATCCGCGTTCCTTTCGCATAGAATTATAAAAAAAACCTTTGGACCTTTGCAACTCAGAACCTTTTTTAATCCACAAATTTCAATTTAAGATTTTACTTTGTAACTTTACAATCCCAACAATTCTAAATTAAATAAATGAATTTTCAAGTAGTCTCAGATTATAGCCCAAAAGGAGATCAACCGCAAGCAATCGAAAAATTGACCCAAGGTATAATTGATGGCGAAAAATACCAGACTCTCCTTGGAGTTACTGGTTCAGGAAAAACATTTACAGTTGCCAATGTTATTCAGGAAGTACAAAAGCCAACTTTGGTTTTGGCACACAATAAAACATTAGCAGCACAATTATATTCAGAATTCAAACAATTCTTTCCAAACAACGCCGTAGAATATTTCGTTTCTTACTATGATTATTACCAGCCAGAAGCATTTATGCCAGTAACTGGAGTATTTATCGAGAAAGATTTATCTATAAACGAAGAGTTGGAAAAAATGCGTTTAAGCACAACATCTTCCCTACTTTCAGGGCGACGCGACATATTAGTTGTAGCCTCCGTTTCTTGTTTATACGGTATCGGAAACCCTGTAGAATTCCAGAAGAATGTTATTGCGATAGAAAAAGATCAGGTTATTTCGAGAACCAAATTATTACATAGTCTGGTACAAAGTTTATATTCCAGAACCGAAGCCGATTTTAATCCGGGAAGTTTTAGGATAAAAGGAGATACTGTTGAGGTATATCCTAGTTATGCCGATGATGGATTTAGAATTCATTTTTTTGGAGATGAAATCGAAGAAATAGAATCATTTGATATAAAAACTTCTCAAGTAATCGAGAAATACAATAAACTAACTATTTATCCAGCCAATATGTTTGTAACATCTCCAGATGTATTACAAGGAGCGATTTGGCAAATACAGCAAGACTTGGTAAAACAAGTTGATTATTTTAAAGAAATAGGAAAACATCTTGAAGCCAAACGTCTTGAAGAACGTACCAATTTTGATTTAGAAATGATTCGCGAGTTAGGTTATTGTTCAGGTATCGAAAATTATTCTCGTTATCTGGACGGAAGAGAAGCAGGAACAAGACCGTTCTGTTTATTAGATTATTTTCCCGATGATTATTTAATGGTAGTCGATGAAAGTCACGTAACCATATCTCAGGTTCATGCCATGTATGGAGGAGATAGGAGCCGTAAAGAAAATCTTGTAGAATATGGTTTCCGTTTACCTGCGGCAATGGACAATCGCCCTTTAAAATTCGAAGAATTTGAAGCCATGCAAAATCAGGTAATTTATGTTTCGGCTACTCCGGCAGATTATGAATTACAAAAAACAGATGGTGTAGTTGTAGAACAAGTAATTCGACCAACAGGATTATTAGATCCAATTATCGAAATTCGTCCTAGTTTAAATCAAATTGATGATTTAATCGAAGAAATTCAAATTCGTTGCGAGTTAGACGAACGCGTTTTGGTTACAACATTAACCAAAAGAATGGCCGAAGAATTAGCCAAATACTTGACCAAAGTAAGTATTCGTTGTCGTTACATTCACTCCGATGTAGATACCCTGGAACGTATAGAGATCATGCAAGATTTACGAAAAGGAATTTTTGATGTTTTAATTGGAGTAAACTTACTACGTGAAGGTTTGGATTTACCCGAAGTTTCTTTAGTAGCAATTCTTGATGCCGACAAAGAAGGATTTTTGCGTAGCCATAGATCATTAACACAAACTATTGGTCGTGCGGCGAGAAACCTCAACGGAAAAGCAATTATGTATGCTGATAAAATTACGGCAAGTATGCAGAAAACCATTGATGAAACCAATTATCGTCGTACAAAACAAATTAATTACAACCTTGAAAATAATATAACTCCACAAGCATTAAATAAAAAAATCGATAGTGCTTTTACCAAAAATCCATTGGTAGAGTATGAATTAGGTCATACCCTAAGTGTAGCTGCCGAACCTGATACTGCTTATTTATCCAAAGCCGAATTAGAGAAAATGATACGTGAAAAGCGTAAATCGATGGAGAAAGCAGCTAAAGAATTAGACTTTCTTCAGGCGGCAAAATTGCGTGACGATATTAAAAAGCTACAAGAACAATTGGCTTAATTGTGTTGTTCCTGGAAAATTTTCAATAATATTTCAGGGTCAATCATTGCATTTGGAGCATTCTTCATTAAATTTAAAATACGTTTAGTTGCTATAGGATTCAATCCCATATCGATAGAAATTTGCTGTATTGCAGCAGCCTCTTTACTATGCAATATTCCGTCGCAATGCATGATTAAAGCCAATCTATAAAATTGCTGAATGCGCTGAAACTCCGATTTTATAACAACAGGAGGAACTTCCTGATGAAACAAATCTTTAAAAGTTACTTCGTCAATATTTAATTCCTGAGCAACTAGCGACAAAAAATCAAATTCCCTCTTATGTAATTCTCCATCAACAGTCGAGAAAGAAATCATTTCTAAAAGTAAACTTATTTTTTCGGCATCCGTATTCATCAAATTCATATTTTTAGCTAAAATATTGTTTTTAAATTTAAAATACAAAAACATCAGAAATGCAATTAATTATCAGAGCATACGATCTTAAATTAAAACACACATTTAGGATTTCAAGAAAAACAATTGATTACCAACCAACGGTAATTGTCGAATTAAAAAAAGACGGATTTTCAGGTTTTGGCGAAGCAACATCCAATCCATATTATAATATTACAATTCCGATACTAGAAAATGATATCGAGAAGATCAGACCGATAATTGAAACTATCGACAATGAAACTCCCGAAGAAATTTGGACAAAAATAAATCCATTATTACAAGAAAATAAATTTGCATTATGCGCATTAGACAATGCATATAATGATTGGTATGCTAGAAAACAAGGTAAGAAGCTATATCAATTATGGAATTATACTATCGAAAATAATCCACTGACCAATTATACTATCGGAATTGATTCTATCGAAAAAATGGTTTCAAAAATGAAAGAACTCCCATGGCCTATTTATAAAATTAAGTTAGGAACTCCAGAGGATATCGCCATAGTAACTGAATTAAGAAAACACAGTAATGCCGTTTTTAGGATTGATGCCAATTGTGGTTGGAATGTTGATGAAACTATTAAAAATGCTATTGAACTAAAAAAACTAGGAGTCGAATTTCTGGAGCAACCTCTCAAAGCTGATGATTGGGAAGGACATCGAGAAGTTTTTAAACATTCGGTTTTGCCAATTGTAGCCGATGAAAGTTGCATTATAGAAAGCGATATTGCTAAGTGTCATAATCATTTTCATGGTGTAAATATAAAATTAATGAAATGTGGTGGTATCACACCCGGACGACGAATGCTACATGAAGCAAAACAATTAGGATTAAAAACAATGATAGGTTGTATGACCGAATCTACTGTTGGAATTTCTGCAATTGCTCATTTATTACCAGAACTCGATTATGTAGATATGGACGGTGCTTTGCTATTAGAAAAAGATATTGCAAGTGGTGTTATGATACAAAATGGAGAAATAAAATATGCCGAAGGTAACGGAACGGGAGTTATCTTATATTAATCGTAATTTCAATATAAGGAAAGTGACTATTGAATTACTTTTAAAACGTACCTTTGTAAAAAATTAAACGATGACAAATAACGATATCCTAAAAAAACTACGCGTAGCCTTAATGCTCCGTGACGACCAAATAGTTGAAATATTAGAATTGGTAGATTTTAGAATTTCAAAATCAGAGTTGGGCGCTTTTTTTAGAGCCGAAGACCATGAGAACTATATGGAGTGTGGCGATCAGGTATTGCGTAACTTCTTAAACGGATTGGTAATTCATTTAAGAGGAACAAAAGAAAATCCTAAAAACCCTAATGAGGTTTTAGCTAAACACAAAGCTGAAATTCCTGCTAAAGATAGCACAAAGGAAAGACCAGAATTTAAAGCTAAACCAAAAGATGAAGAAAGTGCCAGAGGAGATCAAAGGCCATCTAAATCTGGAACTGGTGCAAAAAAGCCTTTTAAAAAGAATAATAGTAAGTCTACTCCAAAAATACAAGTAGTTGAAAAAGTAAAATTCAACTTCGGTAAAAACAAAAAATCCTAAGCTCACACTTAGGATTTTTTTTATGCCATTATGTTAAAGTGAAACCATTTTTGTGTTTTCAATCCCAATTCTGAATTCTTTTTGAATTCGAATCTGTATTTTTGTTTAAAATTAGATATTAAAACATGAAAAGACTTATTTTATTTTTAGCATTTGTATTCGTTACCCAAATAAATGCACAAGAGCGTCCAAAACTAGTAGTTGGAATTGTTGTGGATCAAATGAAGATGGAATATCTCTATCGCTTCTCAGATGACTTTACCCCTAATGGTTTCAAAAGGCTTATGAATAATGGATACACATTTCAGAACATGCATTACAATTACATGCCTACTTACACTGCTCCTGGACATGCATCTATTTACACAGGAACAACTCCTGCAACACACGGAATTGTAAGTAATGAATGGTTTAGCCGAAAATTAGGAAAACAAATGTACTGTACTGATGATGCTGGTGTAGTAACTGTAGGCGATGGTACAAAGGAAGAAGGCGAAATGTCTCCAAAAAACTTATTGAGCACAACTATTACCGATGAGTTAAGAATGGCTACCAATTTTGAAGGAAAAGTAATTGGTGTAAGTCTTAAAGATCGCGGTGCAATTTTACCAGCTGGACACTTTGCTAATTGGGCTTTTTGGTATAGCAAAACAGGTTCATTTATTTCTAGTACTTTTTATGGAGATAAACTACCTGATTGGGTTACACAATTTAATAGCGAAAAACATTTTTTACCATACATAAACAAAGGTTGGGATTTATATAAACCAGTTGCAACTTACAACGAGAGTTTACCAGACAACAATCCTTACGAAGGAAAATTATACAATAGTGCAGCTCCAGTTTTTCCATACAACTTAAAAGAAATGTATGATAAAAATGATGCTGGAGTTATTCGTTCTACTCCATTTGGAAATGACTTGTTAGCCGAATTTGCTAAAAAAGCAATCGAAAAAGAAGAATTAGGAAAAGATAATATTACAGATTTCTTAACGGTTAGTTTCTCATCTACAGATTACGTTGGGCATTTATTAGGACCACGTTCTATGGAGTTACAAGATACTTATTTACGTTTAGATCAAACTATAGCCGACTTTTTAGCTTACTTAGATAAAACTGTTGGTAAAGATAATTACCTGCTTTTCTTAACAGCTGATCATGCTGGAGCAGAAAATGTAAATTATCTTAAAGATCGTAAGTACAATGTAAATAGTATTAGCCCTAAAGATATCCGTAAAAATCTAACCGATTTTTCTGTAAAGACCTTTGGTCAGGATTTAGTTTTAAACTATTCTAGCTTCAATTTATTCTTCAATAAAGAAATAATCAAAAACAAAAAATTTGATTTTGTGAAAGTTAAACAGGCTTTCAAAGATTATTTAATGGCTCAGGATTACGTAAAAAGAGTATATACCGAAGAAGACATTTTAAATGCTACAGGTAATGATTACTACTTAAACTTTATTGTAAAAGGATATGATGTAACTCAAAACGGGGATTTAATTGTATTAGACAAACCAGGTTATATCGAATATATGGGAACGGGAACTTCTCACGGAACACCATATACATATGACACACACGTTCCAGCAATTTTTTACGGTTGGCATATTAAAAAAGGGGAATCATACAACAAGAAAACGATTACTCAAATTGCACCAACAATTGCTCAAAAAATAAAAGTAACGTTCCCGAACGGAACAGAAGCAAATGTTCTGGAAGAAGTTTTAGACAAAGAGAAAAAATAATCTTTTTTCTTAATCCTAAAAAAGGGCTGTATTTATATAAATACAGCCCTTTTTGCTATACAATAGTTCCCTTTATTACTTCGGCTAAATTGCTACTTTTTATATCACACACCTCTATTAAAGACATTTTACTCCTTTATTTTATATTCATTTATAGACTCTTTTTACACTTTGCAAACAACCTCAACAGTTAAATCTCTTAAACTTAAAAAACAATATTCTTATAAATTGTTAAAACACCTTAGATTACCTTGTTTTTAAGACAATTTACTTCTATATACATCAAAATTTACTATCTGATAAATATCATCATAATGTAGCAAATATCTGAATATTTTTAATACTACAATTAAGGGATATTATTATGATTAAGATTTTAAATTATTTATTACCACCACGCAAATGGGTACCCTTTGTTATAATGGCAGTGGGTATAGGAATGGGATTATTTGCTTATTTATTATATGTATCTAACGCAGTCTCATACCTCTCAGACGATCCTAAAACATGTGTTAACTGCCATGTAATGACTCCTTTTTATGCTACTTGGCAACATAGCTCCCATGCAAGAGTTACCAATTGCAATGATTGCCATGTACCACACAACAATGCCTTTAATAAATACTTTTTTAAGGCAAAAGATGGTATTTATCATGCAACCATATTTACATGGAGAGCAGAGCCACAAGTTATCCATATAAAAGAAGCAGGTACAGATGTCGTTCAAAAAAACTGCCAACGTTGTCATAGTGATCTTAATGCTAATGTTAGTACAACAGGAGTAACTCTGGAAAGCAAAAAACATGGAGAAGGAAAACTATGCTGGGATTGTCATCGCGAAGTTCCTCATGGTAGAGTAAATAGTTTATCGTCTGTACCAAATGCCAGAGTTCCTTTATTAGAATCTCCTATTCCTGAATGGCTACAAAAACAAACCGATAGTACAAAAACTGCAAAAAAGAAAGAATCAAATCAAACAAAATAGAATAAGAATTAAAATTTTCAATTAAATACAGATATAATTATGGCACCACTAAAAGAAATTATAAAACGCAAACCATGGTTAGGATGGGTAATGTTTGGCATTACCATGTTAGTTGTGTTTATGCTTGGCTTATTAGTTAATAGCGTAATGGAACGTCGTACAGAAGCTTTATTTGTTAATAAAGTATTAGCTCCTGTTGGTGAATTTGAATCAAGAAATGAAGTTTGGGGAGCAAATTATCCTCGTGAGTTCCAAACTTATTACCAAACTGCCGATACCAGTTTTACAAGTATGTACGGTGGCGGAAAAATGAGAGATATGCTACATGAAGATCCACGTATGGTAGTTCTTTGGGCAGGTTATGCTTTCGCGAAAGATTACAATCAAGGTCGAGGACATTTTTATGCCATAGAAGACATCAACAATTCCTTAAGAACAGGAGCGCCTAAAGGACCTCAAGACGGACCTCAGCCATCTAGTTGCTGGGTATGTAAATCTCCAGATGTGCCCCGTATGATGGATAAACTAGGTATAGATGAGTTTTACAAACAAACATGGGCATCTTTAGGGCCAGAAATTGTAAATCCTATAGGATGTGCCGATTGTCACGATTCTAAAACAATGAATCTAAAAATCACACGTCCTGCATTAATCGAAGCTTTTAAAGAGCAAGGAAAAGATATTACCAAAGCTACACATAACGAGATGCGCTCATTAGTTTGTGCACAATGCCACGTAGAATATTATTTTGATAAAAAATCTGTAGAAGGCGCGGTTAAAGTAAAATTCCCATGGAAAAACGGTATGACTGTAGAGGATATGGAGAAATATTATGATGATATCGATTTTACAGACTTTGTCCATGCATTAAGTAAAGCACCAATTCTTAAAGCACAGCATCCAGATTATGAAATTCATCAAATGGGAATCCACGGACAAAGAGGCGTTTCTTGCGCAGATTGTCATATGCCATATAAAAGCGAAGGAGGTCAAAAATTTACTGATCATAAAATACAATCTCCACTTAATAACGTAGCAAATTCTTGTCAGGTTTGTCACCGTGAAGAAGAAAAAACATTGGTTGCAAACGTAAACGAGCGTCAACAAAAAATTCATCAAATACGTATTGAACTAGAAGACCAATTGGTAAAAGCACATCTAGAAGCAAAACTAGCTTGGGATAAAGGAGCAACAGAAGCTCAGATGAAAGGTATCTTGAAATTAATTCGTCAATCACAATGGCGTTGGGATTTTACAGCAGCTTCTCACGGAGGGTCGTTTCATGCACCATTAGAAACTGCAAGAGTTATTACAAATGGGTTAAACAAAGCTGCCGAAGCAAGGATTGAATTAAGTAAAGTATTGGCTTCATTAGGACAAACTACACCTATGCAATATCCTGATATTTCTACCAAAGAAAAAGCGCAGAGATTCATAGGTCTTGATATGGACAAAGAGAAAGCCAATAAAACCGAATTCAAAAAAACAGTTTTACCTAAATGGCTAGATGAAGCTAAGAAAAAACAACTGCTATATTCTAATCCTGCCAAATAACAACCAATAAGTATAAAGAGGGTTTGTATAAGTTATTATCAACCTTACAACCCTCTTTAATTAAAAGTCCCAAATTAAGAAAAGAATGAGATTAGTTAATTTTGAAAAACATAAAATTCCAAAAAGAAAGCTTTGGCAATATCCTTGGGATTATAAAGAATCTTTTATAATCGCTGCCGGATTATTACTAACGGGTTATTTGTTACAAATAACAACCAGAACTAGTATTAAAGCCATTGGAGCACCTATAAATTATATCATCGGTGGTTTATTTATTGGCATGTTACTTTTGCTGCATTTTACCAGTAGGACACATCCTTGGGTAAAATGGCTAAGATCAGTTCCAGCATCTGTTAGTGCAATTACTTTGGTTTTAATACAAGCTGTTATCATGGGAACGCTTCCTCAACAAAATTTTGTTGAAGGAGTAAAACCTGATTTATTCGGGTTCTCATTTGTATTAACAAGTTGGCCATTTATTATCGCGCAATTGTATTTTCTTATTACACTTGGTCTCGCAACCCTTAATAGAATGACTCCTTGGCAATGGAAAAACTGGGGTTTTACATTAAACCATTTGGGACTTTTTATAGCAATGACAGCAGGAATTTTAGGCAGCGGAGATTTACAACGCTACACCATGAAATTATATAAAAACCAACTTGTATGGGGAGCCGAAAACGAAAAAGGCGTTATGATCCCCATGCCTATTGCATTTGAACTTACAAGCTTTGATATGGAAACCTTTGCCCCAAAACTTGCATTTGCCGATATTACAAACAATAGCATTGAAACTAAAGGAGTAAATGCACTTAGAATGATTAATAAAGGAGATAGCTACGACTATAAGGGCTATAAAATTAAAATCATTAATTATATAGAAAACAGCAAGTTTACTGGCAATGGTTATTTTCAGGTAAATGAAGAAGGCGCAACACCAGCTGCATTAATCGAAGTAAAATCGGCTACAATAGATACTACTGCATGGATTAGCTGCGGAAGTTTTGCAACCGAATATTCCTATTTACAATTAAACGATAAAGAAGCAATCGTAATGTTACAGCCTGAAGCAAAAAAATACAGTTCGCATGTAAATGTTTTTGTTAAAGACGAGAAAAACGATAAAACAGTAATCGAAGTCAATAAACCTTATAAAGTAAACGGATGGAAAGTATACCAATTAAGTTATGATGAAAAATTCGGAAAATGGTCTAAATTAAGCGTCATAGAATTGGTACGTGATCCTTGGTTACCTATTGTTTACTCCGGAATTTTCATGATGATAATAGGAGCTGTTTATTTAATATTTAAAGGAAGAGGAACCGTAGTTTAAGCAATTATATGTTTAAATGAATGTTTTGAAATTGTATATAAATAAAGATTTTTTAAATGAATTATTGGATCTATTTTTCTCACTATGCCCTTGTGGCGATTATTTGTTGGTTAGTCTGCATGCTTTTACAAGTTGTAAAAAGCACACGTAATAAAACAGTACCTATACTGCTTTTTGCAACATTAGGTGGTTTGGCAATGGTACTATTTACCTATAACTTATGGCAACACTTGGGGCGACCACCTATGCGCACACTTGGCGAAACAAGACTTTGGTATGCCGTATTCTTACCCATTATAGGTGTAATAACCTATACCCGATGGAAATACAAATGGCTCTTAAACTATAGTTTGGTTATGGCAATAGTATTTTTAACCATCAACTATTTTAATCCAGATACCTACAACAAAGCCTTAATGCCAGCCTTACAAAGTATTTGGTTTGTTCCTCATGTTTTGGTTTACATTTTTTCTTATGCCTTACTAGCAGCATCTTCTATTGTAGCATGTTATGGATTATACGAATATTATAGAGGCACTTATAAAGATGCTATACTCCAACTTGCAAACAATCTAGTATATGTCGGTTTTGGATTCCTTTCCTTAGGATTATTGTTTGGCGCATTATGGGCAAAAGAAGCTTGGGGACATTACTGGACATGGGATCCTAAAGAAACCTGGGCAATGCTTACCTGGTTAGGATACTTAATTTATATACACATGCGTTATCGTTACCCAGATAGTATTAAACCCATTTTAATAACCTTGGCATTAGCATTTGTTGTATTATTACTTTGCTGGTTCGGCGTAAACTATATGCCCTCAGCAGCACAAAGTGTCCATACCTACTCCAATACATAAAAAAAAGAGCAGCAACTATATTTTAGTTGCTGCTCTTTTTTACTTTTATAAAGTATCTATCATCTAAATCTATTCCGAACGATGATATCCTTGAGTTTGGCTTTTAAATCTTCGCCCGTATCATAAACCATTTGCTCGTTATTAGGAAATGGCACGGCACGTTTATTAAAATAGCCAATATAACTATCCTCACAAGCATTTCTATCCCCTCTATAAGTTGCATAAGTATAATCAAAAATAAACTCGCTCGTTATAGGAAACGATTGTATTAACTGGTTTCCTTTTAAATCAATATAATCAACCTTTGCAGTTACCTGACAAGATTTAAATTGTCTGAACTCATATATGTTTGCTCGAAGCGTTCTATAATTATCCACTTTTATTTCGCGACCTAAACTATCCTTAACTGGTCTTCCTCTACCATCCAAAAGAGTTCTTACACCATCTTTAATTTCTCTTTCCTTAATAAACTCCTTTTCTTTAATCTGCTCTGGCGAAATAAATATCTCTCTAAAATTCAGTACTAAACTATAATCGTAAATAACATTTTTCTGTCTGGCGCTATGGTAAACAGTCCATTTATCGTTTAAACCATACGTGCTAAAATCTAGCAAATCATTTTGAAGCTGTTTTGGGATAACCATATTCGTTTCGTTTTTAGCATAAACATCAACAAAATCAGTTCCTTTAAACAAAGCCTCATCCATAAGCTTTTTAGTATTCTTATATCCGGGATTTATACTTTCCAGATAAGCAAAATCATCATACGCTTTTCTAAAATCCAGTTTGTTTTTAGATTTTAAAAGTACCGAAGCGTTTTCATATAGGTATTTTGACAACGCATTTTTACTACTTACAATTTGTTCCGAATAATTATCAAACGGGAAATAAGCATTTTTTCCTTGCTTCATTAATTGTAATGGCAACAAAGGTCTTATTTTCTCCTGACGATTATTTAATTGAATGTAGGTGTTATAAACACGCTCTATATTAGCAGGATTAGCTTCCTTAGCCATCATATCTAGATTACGTAAATCTCTTTCTTTTGCTTTAGCAAAAGCCTCTTCCAGCAAATAAACATAATCTTGTTTCCCCTTAGAATCCTTTTTATTCCTTAATCCCTCAACAGCACGATTTATTGCTCCATCATAATCACCATCACTTAACAACGATTGAGTAGTTTTTACACCACAAGAAAACGCCAAAATCGATATTGAAAAAAGTATTATAATCTTTTTCATTCCTTAATTTTTTAAAGTGCAAATATATCTGTTTTAGATCAATTCAGATAAATAGGATCATGATTTAAAATTTAAGAAGCAAAAACTTTCATTTTCATAACAACCTAACTTCCCGCTGTACGCTAAATCTTTTTCTTGAGATCCTTCCTCCGTCAGGATGGCAAGAAAAAGGATACCGCTCCCATCGGGGCTAAATTAGAGATGCTTTTTTTCAATATAGTAACCTCGTAGTAATTTGACTTTCAGCATTTAATCAAAAATATATTATATTTTTTTTTTGGCCAATATAAAACATTAAATTTATGTCCATCTGGATCAGAAAAACCAAAGAAATATCCTTTTCCATAATCTTGTGGTTCGGCAAAAATTCTTCCTCCTGCTTTTTTAACGTTCTTTAGCCATTGATCTACTTCATCTTTACTTTCGGCAGAAAGTGAAAATATAATTTCATTTCCAAGTTTTAAATCAGTCATTTCAGCATCAACAGCCCACTTAAATCTATCTTTTATAAAAAAATGAATTATAAAATTATCGTCTCCAAAAACAAAACTTGTTAGTTCTTCAGATACACCGTGACCGTTTCGTTTAAAGCCCAGATCGCTATAAAATTTGGTTGTTCTTTCTAAATCTTCTACTCCCAAATTAGCCCATATTTTTTTAGTTTCCATAAGATTCATTTTAAAAATTAGAGTTTAATTCCGATTATTAAAAAATTAATCGCACACTAAATTTATGACTTTTTAAATTAAAAAAAATAGAGATGCACAATTGCGCACCTCTACGGATTCAGATTAGATATAAGATTATGTTAGTTTTACACAACAATGTATTCTAGAGATGCATCGAAGTACATCTAACATATAGTTCTATTTTAATTGCCTTCTACTTTTTATTTGATACACAATTTCCCAAAACAATATAGATAAAAAGGCGTAAACCATTAATGCCGTTTTAATCCCATGAGGGTCATATTTTGAAAACAGACGTAAATCACCAAACTTCAATGCTAGATATAAGGCCAAAGATGCAATTACAGCAGAGCATATTATATTTAGTAAAGGAGTCCATTTTAATACCCTAAAAGAGAAAATTAAATTGATAAGAAGAAAACCACAGCCTAAAGTTATAAATCTATGATCTTTTAATTTTTCGCCCAGTGTCAGTAAAAATGAAGTTGAAAAACTATAAGTAAAGAATAATAAGGAATAAATCAGAATGCGTATTTGTAATTTCATTTTTTGTTATTTTTTTAATTTGCCAAAATTACAAATTAAAAATGAAGCTTAGATTAGGTTAACCTTGATAATTCATGTTATAAATATATGTTCCCAATCTTACTAACGCGAGCGTCCCGCTCGTGAACATAAGTCACCTAAATGATATGATAAGCAAACGGGAAATAGATTATAGACACGAGCGTGACGCTCGCGCCAGAGGAGAGCTAATCTCTTTCAGCAATAGATAAGTTTCCATTTGTACTCAAGATTATTACTTTTTTATTTTTAGGATTTATAATAATGTTTGATTCATCATCGTATAAAAACGAAATCCAATATTTGCAAATTATACCCCATTTAGATTCTATTCCTGAATATTTATTCCAAAAAAACATAACCTCATCATCTTCCTCCCAATCAATTAATGGCTTAACAATTTCGTTGAAAGCTTCAGTATTAGTTTCGTTCCAGTCATTTTGCCAATTGTATTCTTTTTTAATCTCATTTTTTATTTTCCATTGGTCAGGATTATTTATGAGCATAAGATGTTTTTGACTTTCTGAAATATATTTATTCCAAAGTTGGGAACAATAATTATTTGTGAAGGCTTGTATTTCTGGTTTATCAAAATCAGTTAAAGTCGGATAACAATATTCATTTTCAAAATAATAGAATTTTTCTAGAGAATCATATTTCTTATCTAGACTAGCTTTTTGTTCGTCTTCAATTTGTTTTTCCCAAGATTCAATAGCCAAATCGACATCATTAAATTTATCAATTAATTCTTTCGCAGCACTTAGACCTATATTTAGTTTTAATTTAACTAGATTTATTTTTTCTAAATTTTTCATGTTCACCTCTTAGTAATTGCAGATCCTTACTATCTGATTAATTCATCTTGACATAAACGAATTCATAATCTTTATCAAACATTGTACTTTTAACTTTAATGTATTCACATTGTGTTTGTAATATTTTTGTCGTCAAAAAATCTCCTACTTTAGCATAATAATTAGGTATTGTAACTTCTAGAATTGTAGTTTTATATTCACACTCATTTAAAAACTCCATTTTTGATTTAACATATTGACCATTTTCAATGTATTCTGTTTGTATTCCGTCCTTAACAATCATATAATATTCTTTTGGACTATAACCTATGCTTGCAAATTTTCCGTTCTTCAATTCTTCACAATTTGGCTCTTTATCTGGATCAAGAAATATATTTTCTTGCGCAATTAAAACATTACTAAATAGAAAAAACAGAATTATTATGTTTTTCATTATGATGAGGTTTTATTATTATTGTCACTACGAAGTCGTGAGACTTCGCAGAGCAGGGACTTCGTCCAGTACTTTTTTTTATTCTTATAATGAATCTAAATTTATTCCAGCAGATTCAATTATGATTTCTTTAAATTGAGCCGAATCAGAAATTCCAATTCCACCTTCAGCCTTAATTTCGACATTATTAATTGTAATTATTCTGTAATTAAAATTATCAGAATTTGAAATCCCTATTTCATCTGTTTGCTTTTGAATAGTTTTTTGAAATTTTCTATAATTATCGTTACAAATTAATTTACCACTAATTACTCCCATACTTCTGTCAATAATTTCAAAAGTAGCTTTTCCAATTAGTTCATTTTCTATGTAAATTCTACATTCCATTTATTTTAGCATTTTTTCAAACAAGATTATCAAAATCATTATCCCGATAACAATTCCTGCTACTTTAAAATAAAGTGCTGTAGCTTTTCTTCCATCTCGATAATCAGAAACCATTATCGTTTCTGTATGAGCTATAATTTTATTTTCTTTAAATATTATATCAACTTTTACTCGATTATTTTCATTTATAAAATACCTTATACCACTCCCTAAGTTTAGTTGATTCTCTATGTCGCAATAGTATTTGATATTTTTCTTTTCTAATTCACTTTCAAACACAATTTTATCTTTAAACAAAACATAGATCTTAAAATGATTTTCGAATAATATTTCAGCGTTCTCTATACTCATTTTTAGTTTTTGTTATACTTCAACGAAGTTGAGAGTCTTCTCCTAGAGAGCCCTTATAGCAAGTATTAACAGTTTTTTTCTACGCTAAACCTGCAATATTTAATTCTGAATATTGTTTTTTTGTCAAGTTTATTTTTACTGAAATATTACATTCTCCACCATCATTCATTTCAATTAAGCTGTATTTGAAACCTGACTTATCATATTCGTTTTTACAATAACAACTTACCCAAACTTCTTTTTCATTATTGATATTTGTTACAATTACGCATTGTTTTACATATTCATTTTTGTTTTTGAGTTTAGATTTGTTTTCAGTAAAACATTTACTCAAAATTTTATCTATTTCTTCAAGTTCTTTTTGATTAATATCATAAGGCTTATATTCTGATTTTTCACTTTCTGGCTTGAATGTGAAAATCGCATAATCTTCAAAATTTGTAAAATCTATTTTACTTTTAATATTTAAAGAGTTCTTTTTTATTTCAATTCTAAAAGAGCTTTTGTCGCTTATGAATTCAATAAAGTTATTTTTTATTACAGCTTTCTTACTGTTTGTATATTCAAATTCAAATGGCTTAAAATATAAAGTATCGTTTTTTACTTCACAAAAACCCTTGAACTTTTCTATTTTTTCATAATTTGGGCTTTTTACAATTGAAGTAAAATTATAAGTACTATCTGAATATAATTCAAATATTAGGCTTCCACCTAAATCATAATTATTCTCTGCCAAAACCTGCTCAATTTTTGAGTCTTTTAAAGCTTCTTTTTTACATTGAGTAAATAAACTTAAAATTACAAATGTTAGAATTAATTGTTTTTTCATTTTTTTTCGTTTCCCAAAATATATACTAACAAGACTTTAATACCCCCTATCTAGAATAGTTTTGTATCATAAATTGATTTTTACACGAAGCTAAAATATTCTTTTTTTTCTTACAAACAATTAAATAGACACTTTATTTATTGAGTCTTCTAAGTCCTCAAGTGAGAGCCTATTTCTATCGTTTTTTCTCATGAAAACAATTGTGTATTAGCCATAAAGGTAACATCCTTTTACAAAATGAAACGAAGAAAAGAATATAGCCCCTTTTTCATTGGTAGACGCTCAAATTATTAAATATTTAAGTTCAATATCCACAATCTTGTCATTTCTTTAAAAGACAAGTTTGTGTAGAAAACCTTAGAATTCTCTCTCCCAAACAAGTAAATTAACATAAAACAAAAATCCCATTTCAGAAGAAATGGGATTAAGCAAGGATTAAATACAGAATTACTATTAACTATAATATTTTCTATATTCAATTATATTTAAATCAATCTTATCCGTTTTTGTTTTTTTGTAAGTTTTAAAAGGAATAAATCCAAGTTTTTCAGGTATTTTTCGGCTAGCGATATTTTCTTCGTCTACAGGATATAAAATATATTCAACCTTAAAATTATCTTCAATAAACTCAATTATTTCGGTAATTATCTCCGTTCCAAAACCTTGCCCTTGAGATTCTTTTTTTAACCATAAACCAACTTCAATCGATTCTGGATTTATATTATGAATTCCACAGCAACCCATAAATCTTTCATCAATATCAAGAACAACAAATACTATATCCGTTTTTTCTAATAAGCCTTTTTTAGAATTAAGAACAAAATCAATAATCTCATTTTTATTTCCTTGAGGATTAAAAGGCATAAACTTAGTTACCTCACTAGTAAAGCTTTCATAAATATCATCGATATATTTTTCTTCAATTGGTTTTAAGATCAATCGTTTTGTTTTGATAAAAATATTTGTGTTTAACTTCAAATTAAAATGATTTATGTTTTTTTTATAAACTTAGGACTTGAGTATTATCATAGCAATTTACTCTTGCTGAATCCATTCGTATTTTCCGTCTTTTAAATAAATTACCCCGCCACCACAACTTTCTTCGGCGTGAATAAATATTCCGTCATTCAATAATTTTATTTTATCGGCTTCATTAACTTCTTCGTCAGTCATAATTTCGCCTTCGTTATTTACATTATTCCAATACAATTCATTTTTGGGAGCTTTTTCAAATATTCCAGCCCAATCTATCTCATCAAAACCCTGACCGAGAATATCATTTCCCATTCCTAAATAGTCGGTTCTTTTTCCATTTCCGAATATGATTCTTAAACCGCTTTTCTCATTTTTGGTACTTCTTACAATTTCAACAGTTTCATTCAATCCATCTCCATCTAAATCACAGGAAATCTTGTTTACTTTATGCTTTTTAGAAACTACAATTGTATCAGAATTGTTGGTTTCTACTTCTTTAGTTTTTTGTATTGTATCAATTTTTAAACTTTCAACTTTATCGTTTTTCGTTTTTTCTTCTTTTTTACAAGAGATAAAAATGAATGCAGCAACTATTAAAATTCTAATTTTCATATTCCTAATTTTCTATTTTTTCTTGTTATCTAGTATTTAGCTTTATACGCAACGAAGTCGGGATTTCTCTTCAGCCGATATTATTATTCAAAAACTTCTTTAATATCATTCCATTTATATACCTTCTCCCTGAAGTTTAGATGCTTTGCATAATTTTTATTAAAATAATCCGGATCACTCATATTGTTATCTTTAAAAGACACACTTATATTTTTCCCTTTACGAGGTAGCTCTATTGTAAATTGAGTACTTGACAAATCCTCTTTAACCGATTGACTAGTATTTTTTTTAGTGAATTCAGTAACAAGATTATTTATAAAAACTTCAAAATTTGAAGTGTAACTTTTTAAATAACCATTTCTTGCTTCGGTCAAGTTTTCATCTTTGTATTCAAAAAATTTAAAATTATGTTGATGAAACCCTCCATTACTTCCCAAAATACTAGAAAGTGCAATCAACTTTTTATTTTTCACATTCCAATATGCTATTTCGTAAATCCCATATCCTGACTGTCCTTCTGTATAACTTTGTTCCAACCGCAAATACCCATTTTTAATATCATACTCTACTGTGTATAGCATATCATATTTTTCTAGTCTTTTATTTTTAATCAAATTTTTTCTTTCAACATAACTTAGACTATCTACGTATTGTGATGGAATAGAATAAAAGAAATCTATAATATTCTGAGCACATAAATTTTGAATAGATAAGAATAAGATGCTCAAATAAAATACTTTTTTCATTGGTGGTAATTATTAATAAATTATGTTTTAATACTTATACTCCTTCTTACAGATTTAATTTGAATTATCAATATTAGCATATTCTTTTAATAATTCTTCACTTTTAGTATCTCCGTGATCAATAAAATATTTTAATATACCGTTAATTAATTCTCGAGATCCTAAATCAATGATTCCGTACTTTTCTTGTAAATCATACTCCTCCATAAATTGATTGTAGGTTACAATTCTTTTTTTCTCAAAATCTAATGTAATCCAAAATAAAAATACAGCTTCATTATCGTAAGCTGGATAATTAAAAGTGTAGAGCTCTGCAACGTCGCTAATATCAATGTTAGAATTATTGTCTAAAATTTTTCTAAACACCTCATTACTCTTACTACCCTGATATGATTTAGAATCTACTTTATGATTATCTAAAGCTTCTTTAATTTGTATGTCATTCAAATTAAAAATAGGATTTGAATAGGTTCGTAAATGAATAACATAATTTAATATTTCTTCATCAGTCATTTTTGCGTTAATGTGATCACTGATTGTTTTTAATAAAACATTATTCGAAGGGGAAGTAAATCCTAAGATATCCTTTTTACTTAAACTTGCTAAATGGGTATCTTCAATATAATTTCTGCCTCGATGAGACATACAAACAGGATCACATAATTCTGTTGCATTATGTTTCGTTAGGATTCGCTCAAAATAGATTATCGCTAAATATTTTACACAATTTACATTTCCTAATTTCGCTCCTGTTTTAAAATGATTTATAGGATGTCCATCAGCAATGCTAAAATAACCATATGATTCCATTAACCCTGCAGTGTAAAAACTTTCAGGTATTTTTAAATCATTTTTACTCTCAATAAAACTGACTAACTTGTCGTTTACATCTATAAATTCTGAATCTTTAAGTGCATTATAATTAGCGTAAATTTCCATTGCAGCTTCTACTCTATTATTTAAAGTATCAATAGATTGTTTCGATGCATTTTGATTTAAAAAATCAGTTAGGAAAGCTATATATTTTTTCCTGGCAGCAATTTCGTCTTCACTACTATGATCTATTGAATCATCACTTTGTGATGCTATGGTATCTGATGTAGGATTCTTGTGTGTTTTTGGGATATTACTCTCTTTGGTTTTGCAATTAAAAAATAGCACGAATAACAAACAAAATACGTATGAATATTTTTTATTATTTTGATAAAAATCATTGAATTCAAATTTCATTTTTTGGTTTTTGGTTTAGGTTTAATTTTTAATAATTATAATGATGAATATTTTAAATCTCTACTTATCCTTTCCATCTGGAATAAACAGTTATTCCATTTTTGTCCCAATCTATTTTTAAGGTGTCTTTTGTTACATTCTGAATGATTCCAATACTTATAAAATTATTATAATATACTTTAATTGAATCTTCATTTATTAGGTATGGCATGTCTCCATCTCCATCATAATCTACAACATAAAAAGATTTTTTACTTAAATCAAAATCAGCATGTGGGCCTTCAGGATCATTAGTCCAAATTCCAAAAAGTAATTTTGTATCAAATTTAGATTTGATTATTCTACTCTCTTTAGGTACTCCTATATTTTGTTTATCTTCAATATCTGCATTCTCGTCAGAAACCGCATTATTAATTGTACTACTCTCTTCTTGTGAAACCACATTCCTTGTATTGTTTTTTTCAATATTTTCGCTCTTCTTACAAGAAACCAGAATTAGAATACTAATAAATAATAAATATTTTTTCATTGTTCTTTTCTATTGAGTTTTATATAATTAGTTCTAATATATTTAGTCTTGCAAGCGCTGGACTTGTCTTGCGAAAATATTAAAATAATACTTACAAATCTTTAATTATTTTATATTTTTCTTATGAAAACAAGGACTGCGTGAAGGATAGAGGCGATATCCTTTTGTGAAGAGAAACGGAACAAAAGATAAAGCCGAAAGCCTGACCCGGAGGGACACGCCCAAAATATTAAATTTCAATTCTAAGCTTTGTGGTTACTTTGCGTGAACTTCTCCCGAAGCTTCGGGATCGCTAAACCTGACAATTAGAATAACAATATTGAGTAAAAAAAAATCCCATTCACCTTTCGGGAATGGGATCTTTTAAATTGACATTCTTTTTTTTATTTTAAACTGTTGCAGCAACTTCTTGTGGCAACGCGATTTGATTTCTTAATAAATCTTCGAATGTTTCATGAGCACGAATTAAATGTCCTTCGCCTTTAATCCATAAAACTTCGGCTGGTTTGTATCTTGAATTATAATTAGAAGACATTGAGAAACAATATGCTCCTGCATTTCTAAAACTCAAAATATCACCTTCTTTAATTTCCGAAATTTTTCGGTTATTAGCAAATGTATCTGTCTCACAAATATATCCAACTACCGAATAGAAACGCTCTTTTCCTTTAGGGTTAGAAATGTTTTCGATATGATGTTGTGAACCGTATAACATTGGACGAATCAAGTGGTTAAAACCACTATCGATTCCTGCAAATACAGTAGATGTCGTTTGCTTTACAACATTTACTTTCGCCAGGAAGAAACCTGCTTCGCTTACCAGGAATTTACCTGGTTCGAAAATCAAGGTTAAATCTTTTCCGTATTCTGTACAAAACGAATTGAATCTTTTTGATAATTTTTTACCTAATTCTTCAATATCCGTTTCGATATCATCTTTTTTGTATGGCACTTTAAATCCACTTCCGAAATCCAGGAATTCTAAGTTTTTGAAATTTTTAGCAGCGTCGAATAAAATTTCGGCAGCGTATAAAAACACTTCAATATCCAGAATATCTGATCCTGTATGCATGTGAATACCTACGATATGCATTTTGGTATTCTCTACAATACGCACTAAATGCGGCAATTGATGAATAGAAATCCCAAATTTACTATCGATATGTCCTACAGATATATTAGTATTTCCTCCTGCCATTACGTGCGGATTGATACGAATACAAACTGGTGTATTAGGATATTTGGTTCCGAATTGCTCCAGAATAGATAGGTTGTCGATGTTTATTTGTACACCCATTGCAGCAACTTCTTCAATTTCTTCAAGAGAAACTCCGTTTGGTGTATAAAATATTCTTTCAGGCTCATATCCAGCGTGAAGTCCTAGTAATACTTCCTGAATAGATACTGTGTCTAACCCAGACCCCATATCCTTTAACAACTGAAGTATTGCAACATTGGACAAAGCCTTCATGGCATAGTTAATTCTAAGATTCTCTACTTTAGAGAACGCTTTAGTTAACCTGTTGTATTGTGATTGGATTTTTTCAGCATCATACACATATAATGGACTTCCAAATTGGTCTGCTAATTGCAGTAAATCTTTTGATTGCATTGTTAAACTATTTTTGACAAATTTATTACTCTTTTGAATACCCACCAATAAAATGCAAAATAATAACAAATTATAACAATTTGTTTAAAATCAAACATTTTGTGCGCTATTTTAAATTTATATAAAATCCTCTTTAGGTACTAAGCTGCTAAGGATCTAAGATACTAAGTTTTTTGCCACAGAGTGTTTAATGCATAATATTTTTTTGCCGCAAATGACTCGAATTTTCTTTAATTTTTATTTTTGGAATTTTACTAAGTACCTGTTTAATAAGCGTCATTTGTGAAATTGGTCCCTATTTGCTATTATTCGGATCGTAGCAAACCAACAAAACCCTTTAATCAGAGAAATTCGTAGCAAAAAAAGCTGCTAAGATTCTAAGCTACTAAGGTGATTAAGTAAAAAACTTAGAATCTTAGTCGCTTAGTGCCTTAGCAGCTTAGCAAAAGTGTGTTGTTTGCTGGTTTATAGACTTGGTAAGTCTCCGCTTCCTTTTGTTGGTAAATTTGTAGATCCCATTAAATATAAATCTACTTCTCTCGCAGCCTCACGACCTTCGGAGATTGCCCAAACGATTAAGGATTGTCCTCTACGCATATCTCCAGCTGTAAAGATATGTGGAACATTTGTTTGATAATTTGTCGCTTTGTAATTGCTTCTCATATCCAACTGTAATCCTAATTGATCGCTTAATGTTTTTTCTGGTCCTGTAAATCCAAGTGCTAATAATGCTAAATCACATGGCCATATTTTCTCTGAACCTTCTTTTTCTATAAGTTCTGGTCGTTGTCCCGGAGTCATTTTCCAAGCAACTTCTACCGTTTTTAAACCTACTAATTCTCCTTTTTCGTTTGCTAGAAACTCTTTGGTATTAATTAACCAGTTTCTGTCACAACCTTCTTCATGCGAAGATGATGTTTTAAGTTGCAACGGCCAAAAAGGCCAAGGTGTTGTTTCACTTCTTCCAACTGGTGGTTTAGGCAAAATTTCAAAATTTGTAACCGATTTTGCTCCATGTCTGTTTGAAGTTCCGATACAATCTGATCCTGTGTCTCCTCCTCCTATAACAATTACATCCTTGCCAGTTGCTTTTACTTGGTTAGGAATTTCTTCGCCAAATAAAACTTTTGTTTGCTGTGTTAAGAAATCCATTGCCTGAACAACTCCTTTGCTTTCGATTCCTTTTGTTGGCAAGCTTCTTCTTTCTGTAGCTCCACCACATAAAACAATCGAATCGAATGCATTTAATTCTTCGATACTATAATTAACTCCAACATTTACATTGGTTTTAAAAACAATTCCTTCGGCTTCTAATATTACTACACGTCTGTCGATAATTCCTTTTTCTAATTTAAAATTAGGAATTCCGTAACGCAATAATCCACCAATTGCATTGTCTCTTTCAAAAACCGTAACTGTGTGTCCAGCTCTGTTTAATTGTTGTGCTGCTGCTAAACCTGCAGGACCAGAACCAATAACCGCAACTGTTTTTCCAGTTCTCTTTTTTGGAGGTTGTGGTTTAATCCAACCTTCTGCAAAACCTCTTTCGATAATATTTTTCTCGATATTCTCAATCGCAACTGGTTCTTTGATAATTCCTAATACACATGATTTCTCACAAGGTGCAGGACATAAACGACCTGTAAATTCAGGAAAGTTATTTGTTGATTGCAAAATTTTTAATGCACTCTCCCACTCTTCCTGATGTACCATATCGTTAAAATCTGGAATTAAATTCCCTAACGGACATGCACTGTGGCAAAACGGAATGCCACAATCCATACATCTTGAACCTTGTTCTTTAATCTTATCTTTTTCTAAGGTTATCGTAAACTCATTATAGTTTGATACACGTTCCTTAACAGCAATATTACTTTCGTCTGCTCTATTATATTCTTTAAATCCACCTATCTTACCCATGACATTTTAATTAAATTCCAATTTTTAAAATTCCAAATCCTTCTCCCAAGGTCTCAGGACGATGAGGAAGACATTGCCATTGAAATTGATTTTTGAAATTGATGTTTTATTAAGCTATTAGTTCTTCAATTTGCTTTTCTTCTGCTATTCTTTGTAATGCCTTTTTGTAATCTGTAGGCATTACTTTGATGAAATGTTCCTGTTCGTTTTCCCAGTCTGCCAAAAGTCTTTTTGCCAATGGGCTATTTGTGTACAACGAATGGTTTTTTATCAAACGTCTTAACTTGATAAAATCATCCACTTCCATAGGATCGAATGCAACCATTTCCATGTTACATAAAGTAGAATCGAATTTTTTATTCTTGTCGTAAACGTAAGCAACACCACCACTCATACCCGCAGCAAAATTTCTTCCGGTTTTACCCAAAATAACAACAGTTCCTCCGGTCATGTATTCGCAACCGTGATCTCCAATTCCTTCTACAACTGCTGTTGCTCCAGAATTTCTCACACAAAAACGTTCTCCGGCCATACCATTAATGTATGCTTCACCAGTAATAGCTCCGTAAAGAGCAACGTTACCAATAATAATATTCTCTTCGGGTTTGAAAGTAGCAGTTGGTGGAACTTTAATAATCAGTTTTCCTCCAGAAAGTCCTTTTCCTAAATAATCATTACAGTTTCCGTGAATTTTAAATGACAATCCATTGGTAGCAAATGCTCCGAAACTTTGTCCTGCTGAACCTTCAAAATCAACTAATATAGTGTCTTCAGGTAATCCTTGAGCACCATATATTTTTGAAATTTCATTACTTAAAATTGCACCAACAGAACGGTCTGTATTCTTAATTTTAAAAGTAACTCTTGTTTTTTCTTTTCTATAAATAGACGGAATTGCTTCTTTTATAATTGCAAAATCCAATACGTTTTCTAATGCGTGATCTTGTGTAGTCGTATTGTGATTCGGAACCGTTTTAGCTTTCTCCGGTTTGTAAAGTATCGAAGACAAATCCAATCCATTTGCTTTATAATGTTTGATAGCTTTGTTCACATTTAATTTTTGTGATTGACCTACCATTTCTTTTAAAGTTCTGAATCCTAATTGTGCCATGATTTCTCTTAACTCTTCGGCAATAAAATACATGAAGTTGATTACATGCTCTGGCGTTCCCTTGAAATTTTTTCTTAATTCAGGATCCTGTGTAGCAATACCTACTGGACATGTATTTAAGTGACAAGCTCTCATCATGATACAACCAGAAGCTACAAGTGGTGCTGTCGCAAAACCAAATTCTTCTGCTCCTAATAAAGCTGCAATAGCTACGTCACGACCTGTTTTTAACTGACCATCACACTCTAAAACTACACGACTTCTTAAATCATTTAAGATTAATGTTTGCTGTGCTTCCGCCAAACCAAGTTCCCAAGGAATACCTGTATGTTGTAAAGATGTTAATGGTGCAGCACCAGTTCCTCCATCGTAACCAGAAATCAAGATCACATCGGCTTTTGCTTTTGCAACTCCGGCAGCGATTGTTCCAACTCCTACTTCTGAAACTAATTTTACGTTTACACGTGCTTCACGATTGGCATTTTTTAAATCGAAAATTAATTGAGATAAATCTTCTATAGAATAAATATCATGGTGAGGTGGTGGAGAAATAAGCCCAACATAAGGTGTTGAATTTCTAGTTTCAGCAATCCAAGGCACTACTTTTTCACCTGGTAATTGTCCTCCTTCTCCAGGTTTTGCGCCTTGAGCCATTTTTATTTGAATCTCTTTAGCATTTGTCAGATAATTGATAGATACACCAAATCTTCCTGAAGCCACTTGCTTAATAGCACTATTTCTAGAATCTCCATTAATTTCTTTCTGGAAACGTTTAGGATCTTCTCCTCCTTCTCCCGAATTACTTTTTCCGCCAATTCTATTCATTGCAATCGCTAAATTCTCATGTGCTTCTCTACTAATAGATCCATAAGACATTGCTCCTGTTTTGAATTTTTTTACAATTTCTGTCCAAGGTTCTACTTCATCAATAGAAATTGGATCTAAATTATTAAATTCAAACATTCCTCTAATTGTCATAAGGTTTGAGCTTTGCTCATTGACCATATCCGAGTATTCTTTGTAACTTTCAGGACTGTTTAAACGAACTGCCTGTTGTAATTTTGCAATTGTAGTTGGATTAAACATGTGTTTTTCACCTGATCTTCTCCATCTGTAAATACCTCCAATTTCTAATGGCAATAAATTTGCAATTTTAGAATTTGGAAATGCTTTTTGGTATCTTTTCTTAACTTCTTTTTCAATCTCCATCAAACCAATTCCTTCAATTCGAGATGGCGTGTATGGGAAATATTTAGTCGAAAAAGTTTTATTTAATCCTAAGATTTCAAAAATTTGTGCAGCCCTATAAGAATGTAATGTAGAGATACCAATTTTATTCATAATCTTAAGAATACCTTTTGCAATAGCTTTATTATAATTAGCAATTGCATAATCGGCTTTTATTCCAGTAATAAAACCTTGCTCAACTTGATTATGAATAATTTCATTTACCATATAAGGATTAATAGCACTAGCGCCATAACCAAATAATAATGCAAAATGATGTGGTTCACGAGGTTCTGCCGATTCGATTATAATTCCGAATTTAGAACGAACTTGTAAAATATTCAATGAATGATGAATATAAGAACAGGCCAATAACATAGGTATTGGTGCTAATTCTTTACTCACTCCTCTATCGGAAAGAATGATAATATTGTGTCCTTCATTTACAGCTTTAAAAGTTGCCTGAACACATTTTTCTAAAGCACGCTCTAAACCATTTACTCCTTTTTCTATTTTATATAAAGTAGAAATAGTAGCTGTTTTAAAATCAGCGTGATCTATATTTTTGATTTTATCTAAATCTTCTTTAGAGATAACAGGATTTTGAATTTTTAATTTTTTGCATTGTTTTGATTCAATTTCAAAAATATTAAAATCGCCTCCTACCGCTAAACTGATATCTGTGATAATCTCTTCACGAATACCATCTAAAGGCGGATTGGTTACTTGTGCAAACAATTGTTTGAAATAATTATACAACAACTGTGGTTGCTCAGACAAAACTGCCAATGGTGTATCATTACCCATAGAGCTAATCGCTTCTGCTCCACTAGACCCCATAGGGTTAATTATTGTTTTTAAATCTTCGATTGTATAACCAAATAATCGTTGTCTTGTTTCGAAATCAATGCTCTCGACAGGTGTTGGATTATTAGTATAAGGTACCTTTGCTAATGGCAATAAATTTTCATTAAGCCATTTTTTATATGGGCGTTTTGTTACGATAGCATTTTTAATCTCGTCATCCTCAATAATACGACCTGCGTTCATATCTACCAAGAACATTTTCCCTGGTTCTAAACGACCGTGCTGTATTACATCTTCAGGATTAACATCAAGGACACCAATCTCTGATGACATGATTACAAAACCACTTTTTGTTAAAGTATAACGAGAAGGACGCAATCCGTTTCTGTCTAGTAAAGCACCAATTACATTTCCATCAGTAAACGGAATCGAAGCTGGTCCATCCCAAGGTTCCATAATACAAGCATTATATTCGTAAAATGCTTTTTTATCTTCAGACATTGTTTGGTGTTTCTCCCAAGCTTCTGGTACAACCATCATCATTGCTTCTGGTAGTGATCTTCCTGTCATTAACAGTAGTTCAACCACCATATCCATAGAAGCAGAATCTGATTTTCCTTCTAAGATAATAGGAAACAATCTCTTAATATCATCTCCAAAAATATCGCTTTGCATCAATTCTTCACGGGCTCTCATTCTGCTAATGTTACCACGCAAAGTATTGATTTCACCATTGTGACACATATATCTAAAAGGCTGAGCCAACTCCCAAGATGGGAATGTATTCGTAGAAAAACGTTGGTGTACTAGAGCCAAACGTGTAACTAAGTCAGTATCTTTTAAATCGGTATAGTATCCGCTGATATCTTCCGGCATCAACAAACCTTTATATATAATGGTTGTTGTAGATAAACTAGAAAAATAAAACATATGACTCTCAGAAGTCTTAGAATTTCTGACAGCATGTTCTGCTATTTTGCGAGCTGCAAACAACTTAGCGTTAAATTGTTGTTCTGTTAGTTCTTGCCCATTTTTACTAACAAAAACCTGCTTAACGGTCGGTTCTTTTTCTGCTGCAATTTCTCCTAGACTATTTACATCAACCGGGACGTCTCTCCAGCCTAAAATAGCTAAGTTTTGCTCTTTTATGGTTGTTTCAAATGCATTAATACAAAATGCTACTTGATTTTTACTTTTAGGTAAAAAAACCATTCCTACTCCATACTCTCGTGTTTCAGGGATTTCAAATTCACAAACTTTCTTAAAAAAATCATGTGGGATATCAAATAAAATTCCAGCACCGTCTCCAGTTCTTCCATCAGAACTAACTGCACCACGATGTTCCAATTTTATTAAGATATCCAATGCTTTATGAATGATGTCATTAGACTTAATACCATTCAAATTACAAATAAATCCTGCACCACAATTGTCGTGTTCAAATTCGGGCAGATATAGCCCTTGTTCTTTAACTTTCATTCTTGATATTTTTTTTACAAAAATAAAGATTCCGTTAAACATACTGTATCAAATAAAGCGTATCGCTTACATTTTTATACTAATAATAGAAAAACAATCCTAAATTATCAATAATATTATTTAACCCACCCCGAATTGACAAAATCATAATTCGAATTTCATTTTTATTGACAAAATCCTTATTTCACGCCAAAAACAGCAACGTTTTATGTTAAATCTCAAACGATATAGTGTCTTTGAATTAACATTCATTACACAATTATTTAACTCAAATTTTCAATTAATTTTAAAGAAATCACAATCCAAAATAAGTCTTGCTTTTTATTCCAAAAAGATTTCTTTTTAAAGTTCATTTTTGCTATTTTTGTGCCACTTTTATTCTGAAATTAATTCAGAACCAGACAAATTCTATATTATGAACATACACGAATATCAAGGAAAAGAAATTTTAGCTAGTTACGGAGTACGCATCCAACGCGGAATTGTAGCTAATAATGCGGTTGAAGCTGTAGCTGCTGCAAAACAATTAACTGCTGAGACTGGTACAGGATGGCACGTTATTAAAGCACAAATTCACGCAGGTGGACGTGGAAAAGGTGGTGGAGTTAAGTTAGCTAAAAACTTGCAACAAGTTGAAGAAATAGCTGAACAAATCATCGGAATGCAATTGATTACACCTCAAACTTCTGCTGAAGGTAAAAAAGTAAATAAGATTTTAGTTGCTGAAGATGTTTACTATCCTGGTGAAAGCGAAACTTCTGAATTTTACGTTTCTGTTTTATTGAATAGAGGTACAGGTCGTAACATGATCATGTATTCTACTGAAGGTGGTATGGACATCGAAGAAGTTGCTGAACACACACCTCATTTAATCTTTACAGAAGAAGTTGATCCATCTGTAGGATTACAAGGTTTTCAAGCAAGAAGAATTGCCTTTAACTTAGGTCTTTCTGGAAATGCTTTTAAAGAAATGGTAAAATTCATTGACTCATTATACAATGCTTACATTGGTTCTGATGCTTCTATGTTTGAAATTAATCCAGTTTTAAAAACATCGGATAATAAAATCATGGCTGTAGATGCTAAAGTAAATATCGATGATAATGCTTTATACAGACAAAAGAAATATGCTGAAATGCGTGACATTCGTGAGGAGAACCCAATCGAAGTTGAAGCAAAAGAAGTAGGATTAAACTATGTAGATCTTGACGGTACTGTAGGATGTATGGTAAACGGAGCTGGATTAGCAATGGCTACTATGGATTTAATTAAGTATGCTGGTTTCGAACCTGCAAACTTCCTTGACGTAGGTGGTACTGCTGATGCAAAACGTGTTGAAACAGCTTTCCGTATCATTTTAAAAGATCCTAATGTAAAAGCTATCCTAATTAACATCTTTGGAGGAATCGTTCGTTGTGACCGTGTTGCTCAAGGAGTTGTAGATGCTTACAAAAACATGGGAGACGCTATTAAAGTGCCAATCATTGTTCGTTTACAAGGAACAAATGCTGCTATTGCAAAAGAACTAATTGACAATTCTGGAATGCCGATTTTATCAGCAGTAGAATTTCAAGAAGCTGCTGACCAAGTTAAAGCTGCACTTTCTTAATCAAATAAGAAATCAAATTATATATAAAAATCCTTCCGATCATCGGAGGGATTTTTTGTTTTACAAAATCACATGTATTATAGAAATGTATTGCTGTACGCATCGTTGCGTAAAATCCAAGCTGTTTTTTTTTACCCGCTATGCACGATAAGATTTTATTCTAGCTTTATGATTAAAATACAAAGTTCGCAAAGCGATATGGATAAAGCTTTGCGAACTTTGCGTTTATTGTAAAATCCTTACTATGCAAAAACCTTAGTGTGTTTTGCAGCTAAGTTAGCTATTTCAGAACAGTTGATAATTCCACAAGTTCAAATGTTGGATCGTTTACAATAAACTGTCTAAACATTGCAGCATGACCGCTGCCTACTAAAACCATTATTTTATCATCTTTGCTTTCAGTTAGCTTTTGGATCAAAGAATACATATACAAGTTTCGTTTATACCAGTTTGCAACTAAAGAAGCTCCTGTAAAATCATCTGGATCTCCAGTTCTATTTGCTACTTCTAAATACCATTGCAAATTATCTTTATCAGCTTCTTTTTCATTACTGTATAACATAAGTTCGGTTAAAGTACTTTTTGAGATTCTTTCGTTTTGATCATTCTCAAATTTCTTCATCAATTCCGCAGTCCTTTCCTTTAAATTCTTTTGATTAGCTTTATCCATGCTTATCATTAAACTGTCATAAGAAAAGCGGTTACGATAATCGATTCCATATATTTTTTTATGATTTAGTTTTTTAGCAGTACGAAGTGCCAGTTGCGTAATTTCGTTTGCGTCTTTTTTGAAAAGACTATCTGTGTTTTTATTGAAAAACTTATCTAATTCGGCTTGTTTGGTAAATTTCCATTCAACAAAAATTTTATCTGGTCCAAATTTCTTGATTTTGTCACTAATAGTTTCAAGCTCTTTTTGACTTTTTTCAGACATAACATTAAACGTTTTTGTTTTAGCAATATCATTTCCTGGATTTGCAAAATGAAAAGTTCCAATTAACAAGATTTGTTTCTTTTTTGTTTGAGCAGAGGATAGGCTAAACGTAATAAGGACTAGTAATAAAATAATTTTTTGCATGATGATTTTGTGTTTAAATTAATTGCAAATGTATGAGCAGATTTGAAGCATTTTTTTCGGTTTTTGATGAACACTAAGTTTCACTTGACCAACTGCCGATATTCTGCTTTCAAAATGTTCATATAATATTTTTCAAGGTTCGTCATTAAAAAACAATATTTCATATAAACATCATTTCCATTTAAAGTCATAATTGTATTTTTGAGCTCATAACTATCATTTATGAAACTCAAAATACCTTTTTACTACCATGTAATTCTTTTCTTGGGATTATTCCTAACCTACTGTCTTTGGGATTATGGAATTAATAATCGATTAGTAATGATAGAGCAGTCCAAGCTTTATTTCTGGATGACATCGACTTTTATTCTTTCTGTTTTTGTGGTATATATTATCAATTTTTACACAGTCTGTGATTGGTTTTTAAATAAAACGAAAATCCATTATTACTTTATAAGCATTCCTTTTTCATTAACACTTTTCGCCGGTGTCAGATATTTTTTTCAGGAAGTAATTATGTTTCATATTATTGGAGTACACAACTATGTTATTGGCGATTTAGAATGGAAGTTTTACATTCGAGATAATTTCTTTTTTGGATTACCTGCTGTTATTTTTAGTGCTTTAAGCTATTCTTTTTGGCAATTTCAGAGTGCGCAACAGCAAAATCAGGAATTACTTTTAGAAAACAAAAAAGCAGAATTTCAAATATTGAAAGCTCAGGTGAGTCCTCATTTTTTGTTTAACACATTGAATTCTTTTTACAGTCAGTTAATTTTAAAAGATGATGAAATGGCTTCGGATATTTTAGTACTTTCCGATTTACTTCGTTATGTCATTACAGAAACAGACAAAGATCAGGCAGTACTTTCAAAAGAAATTCAGTTCATCCAGAACTATATTCATTTACAGAAAAAGCGGTTTGAAGATCAGCTGTATTTAGATTTTACCATTGAGGGAAATTATTCAAATGAAAGAATTCTTTCATCAGCCTTAATTCATTTTATAGAGAATGTTTTTAAACACGGAAAATTCAATACCGAGCAAGAAAAAGCAACTATTACAATCAAAATAAAAGAAGATTTTTTAGAGATTTCAACTTTCAATCATACTGTTGAAGGTGAGAATTATTCTTCAACCGGAATAGGCTTTGATAATCTAACCAAAAGATTAGAGTACATGTATAAAAGTAAATTTGTACTTGAAAAAACCGAAGAAAATAATATCTTTAAAACCTACTTAAAAATACCTCTAAATAAATAATTTATGACTTTTAAATGTATTATTGTTGATGATGAACCACCAGCAACACGTATTCTTGAGAATTATATCGGTAAAGTTCATTTTCTTGAAAAAACTGGTGTTTTTAACGACTCATTAAAGGCTTTAGAATTTTTAAACACACAAGCAGTTGATGTTATTTTTTTAGACATTCAAATGCCCCAATTGACAGGTTTACAAATTTCGAGAATTATTTCAAAAGACATAAAAGTTATTTTCACAACGGCTTATCCTGATTTTGCATTAGAAGGATTTGAATTGAACGCAGTTGATTATTTATTAAAACCAATTTCATTTGAACGTTTTTATCAAGCAGTTTCAAAGCTGAATACTGAATCAAAAAGCCTTGTTTCTAATCATAACAATACACCCGATTTTCTATTCATCAAAACTGATGGGAAAAATAAATTTCAAAAGATTTTCCTAAACGATATTTTATACATAGAAAGCCTTCAAAATTATGTTTGCATTCACACAACTAAACAACAAATTATCACGCTTTCTTCTTTAAAAAATGTAATTGAATCCCTCCCGGCAAATGACTTCACTCAAATACATAAATCATACGTAGTCTCATTAAAACAAATTGAATCTACAGATAATTTTTCCGTTTTCATTAATACTAATGAATTACCAATAGGAGCAACTTTTAAAGATACTTTCTTTCAACAAATTGATAAGAATAAAATATAAGGAGTTACAATCAAATAAACTATAAGCTATTTCATATATTAATAGCTGCTATATTTCGCAAAGAACTACAAAAGCAACACCAAAGGCTGTCTTAAAATAGTTTGTCCTTACACTGAAAGAGTTTAAATCGACACAACTCCGAAGCACCTACAATTTTTTTAAAAATACGACGGATAAAATAATAAGTTTTACTAAGCTGGCTAAATGGCACGAGAAAGAAAGTAAATCAAAATGAATCATTATCAAGCGATATTGAACTATTTTGATATTAGAAATATAGAATTTCTTCCAATGCAAAAATAAAAGCATTTAGAAGCCAATTTAGAGGTGTAAGAAATATTGATTTCTTCTTGTTCAGATTATCTAATCTTTTT
>NZ_JSYP01000024.1 GCF_000813005.1 Flavobacterium sp. KMS
TCAATTGTCTGGCTTGCATAATACGTTCCTGATGCTAAAACATCTGTTACTGAATATAATGTTCCGTTTGTTGCTGCGGAATACCATTGAATAGCTGTTCCTGTAGCTTGTAAATCACCTACTTTTTTAGCTTCGGCTGAACAAAATGTTTGCGTTGTAGCGGTTGGTTCTGCTGGTGTAGGAGTAATTTTTACCACTATAGCAGTTCTTGCACTTTCGCAGCCGTCAATTGTTTGGCTTGCATAATACGTTCCTGATGTTAAAACATCTGTTACTGAATATAATGTTCCGTTTGTTGCTGCGGAATACCATTGAATCGCTGTTCCTGTAGCTTGTAAATCACCTACTTTTTTAGCTTCGGCTGAACAAAATGTTTGCGTTGTAGCGGTTGGTTCTGCTGGTGTAGGAGTAATTTTTACCACTACAGCAGTTCTTGCACTTTCACATCCATCAATTGTCTGGCTTGCATAATACGTTCCTGATGCTAAAACATCTGTTACTGAATATAATGTTCCGTTTCTACTTGCCGAATACCATTGAATCGCTGTTCCTGTAGCTTGTAAATCGCCTACTTTTTTAGCTTCTGCTGAACAAAATGTTTGAGTTGTTGCGTTTGGTTCTGCTGGTGTAGGAGTTATTTTTACTACTACAGCAGTTCTTGCACTTTCGCATCCGTCAATTGTCTGACTTGCATAATACGTTCCTGATGCTAAAACATCTGTTACTGAATATAATGTTCCGTTTGTGCTTGCGGAATACCATTGAATAGCTGTTCCTGTAGCTTGTAAATCACCTACTTTTTTAGCTTCTGCAGAACAAAATGCTTGCGTTGTTGCTGTTGGCTCTGCTGGTGTTGTTTTTGGAGCAGCAATTCCACTACCTGAATTGGTACATCCATTTACAGTAGTCGTAACTGTATAGGTTCCTGCTGTACTTACTATAATACTAGATGTTGTTTCGCCATTACTCCACAATAAAGTACCAGCAGCTGTAGTCGATAATTTTGATGTACCATCACAATTATCTTCAACTATTACAACTGGTGCTACTGGAGCAGAATTAATCGTTACAGTCACCGCTGTTCTCGTACTTTCATTTCCGTTTATAGTCTGACTTGCATAATAGGTTCTCGTTCCTAATACATGAGTTGCATCATATAGAATCCCACCTGTTAAACTATCGTACCATTTTATTTCATTGCCTGTAGCAGGTAAATCAGTCATTTTTTTTAGGTCAGCAGAACAAAATGTTTGTGCACTAGCTGTTGGTGGTTTCGTTTTTACAGTAACAGTAATTGTAGCTTCATTAGATGTAAAACCATCGTTATCATTTACAACATAGTTCAAGCTTGCGGTTCCGCTAAAAGTTACCAAAGGTGTAAATGTTACAATTCCTGAAGCATCTACAGTATATGTTCCTTCACCTGCTACAGTAAACGTGGGCTGAATACCTGGCGTAAGAGGATCCAGATCTACTGTTGCAACATTTATAGTTCCATCAGGATCAGTATCATTTGTTGTTACAGCAATAGTAACAGCTGTGCCTCCAATAGTATTTCCTGAATCATTATTAGCTACTGGCGGTTTTACTGGTTGACTAGAGCTTTCGTTATTTAAAGGATCTGGATCTTCTTCATTTCCTGTAATTTTAGCAATATTATTATAATCTCCCTTGGCATTAAGAGTCGCTTTTACAGTCAAAGTAGCGTTTCCTCTATTGGCAAGTGTACCAATATTCCAAACTCCGGTACCTGAATTATAAGTACCTGTCGATGGGGTTGCACTTACAAAAGTATATCCCGAAGGCAATAAATCGTTTACTTTAACTCCCGTTGCTCCATATGGTCCAGCATTATAAGCAGAAATAAGAAAAGTAGCTTCATCTCCTACTTTTTTAGCAATTCCTACTACTTCTTTTTTTACCGATAGATCGGCACCATAACTAGCCGTAATTACATCTACAAATACCCCTGAATCATATTGAGAATCTCCAACATCTGCAATTGCTATTTTAAAATTATAGGTTGCTCCTGGAGTTAGTTGTGTAAGATCATAAGATATTCTTTTTGTCAATCCATTGTATTCTACAAATACGGGCCTAGGTCCAATTCCATTATTAAGAGCGCCAGTATTACTATGTCCATTATTTATGTAATAATCAGTCTGAAATCTATCGGTTATAGGTGTGCCTGTATTATCCTTAGAAGCTCCAAGTACTCCTCCATTTACCGAATTAACAGAAATTTCTCTGTTGCTCGATGGCAGTTTTGCGATATTTTGTGTCCCTGTAACTCCAGGTCCTGAAATAAAAAATCCAAAAACATCATTATATCTACTTCCAACATAATCAGGATACTCTTCTGATCCGAACTGAAAAAAGATACGAATAGCAGTCATTTTAGGATCTAGAGTTACCTTGAAGGTATATACAACTGCATCATTATTTGCTGAGGCATCAAGAGTTGCTAAATCCGGATCAATCGTTGAAGATCCCATTGCATTATTACTCACCCCTAAAGCTGTATTTCTAGTACTTAAATCCGCAGTAGCAAGTCCTGTAGAAAATAAAATACCTTTATCAATTCCTAAACCAGCAGGTGTACCTCCCGAGAAAATAGCAATTTGCTTAGCTCTATCTCCTTTTACTAATGTGGGAACGCTCAAAATAACACCACTACCATTTAATCTGCTTAATATTGTTGTATCATTAGGGCCTGCACTATGTGTGGTCTGGACTTGTGAGTAGCCTGTGTTTCCAAATATAAACAGAAACAAGAAACAGACTAGAAATCGATTCAGAGCCCCCTCTTTATTTGGCATTAATAATTTAAAATAAGTAAAGTTCCTCATATAATAATTGTTATTAAAATTCTAAAAAATAGTATTCAGGGATATTTATTAATCTCTAAATATTGTAACTATTGAAATCAAACTATTTGGTATTCTATTCTGGTGGTTGCTTTAATCGAAATTTGCAGTTTTTAATCAATGCTTTTAATTGATAAACAACTACTTCCATATTAGAGTAATCCAGATGCGAATTTCTTTCTAATCATTAAGAAGCCATGTAGAGAATACAGAATTGTACTGTAGAATTAATTCTACAGATAAAGGCTCCTGCTTTTTCGTAATATTGAACGGTAAATTTTCAAGGTATTTAAATGCCTTTCTCTAAGAAATATCCCAATAATCATTAAAGATTTTAATAATTTAATAGCATTATTTCTGACATTGTTTTTTGTCAATTTTCTTTATTCTCAGATAGATAATAAAGACTATACTCTTATTTGGTATTCTGCAGACAATAATATACTTCCTCAAAACAGTGTAAAATCCATAATAAAAGATAATAATGGTTTTATATGGATGGCTACCGAAAATGGATTAGTAAGATATGATGGAAATCAATTTAAGACATTTAATACCGAAAATGTAGCAGGAATGACTACTAACAGGATGAGTCTTTTTAGAGGAAATGCACTTAAAGACAATATCTATTTACTCAATGATCTTGCCGATTATATTAGGATAAAAAACAATACTGCTTCTATAATTCCTAAAAATAAAATTCCTAAGCAATTTAAAATCAATAATGCCCTTTATAAAAAAAGACGATTCTATAACAACAAAATTCATAGAACTGATAACAAATATTTTACACTCTCAAAAAAGTATATTGGTCTGTATCAAGATGAAAACAAACTATTGTGGCAGGTTAAATATGCTTATGATGAGTATCAAAACTTTTTCATACTAAACAATAGTATTTACAACTATGATGGAGAAAAATTCATAAAATTCGAGAATGGAAAAATTGATCCTATAAAGATAGATGGGCTAAAAACAAATAATTTTTCTATTATCATAAACAATGTTTCTCAACAAATCTTTTTTATCGTTGAAGGCAATTTTTACATCCTTGAAAAAAAACATAAAAAACTTGTACTTCGTTTGCTGTTAAAAAATTATGACCTTTCAAAAAGAAATATAGTATCTGCATATTATGACCTAGATGATCGAATTTTATATATCGGAAGTAGCACTGATGGATTACTTGTAGTTAAGGAAAAACTTTTTTTGGCCATTCCTGGAAAAAATAAGGATGGTGTATATTACGCGCAGGTTCCATATCAGGATAATCAATTCTTGGCCACATCGGGAGAAATTTTCACGACAGATGGGCAATCATTAAGTAATCCTTTATTTAAAGTTCTAAATGATAATTATAGCCTGATGTTTGATAAAATGGGAAATATCTGGACTAAGGCAAATAATATTGTGTACTGTTTTCATAAAAAAAGCAATTTTATTACCTATAACAAATGGAGTTTTGAGGATAGGGTTACACAAATTTTCCAGATGAATAATGGGGAAATAATAGTAGGAATGAGCGTTGGAGGTTCTCCAAATGGAAAATTATACACATTAGGAGGTACAAAAGATAAACCTCATTTTAATTTTTATATGAATGTTCCTTTTAATGTAACCTATATGCTTCAGATAAAAGATAATATTATCTGGACAGGATCACATTTGGGATTTCATCAAATTCATTTTAAAGAGAAAAAAATTGAAAATGTAAAGGAAACAGAAAACAATTATGTAAGAAGTGTATATATTGGAAAACCCAATGAAATATGGATAACAACTTATGGAAATGGTTTTTATCTATACAATCAATTTACAAAAAAAACCACCTCTTTTCCTGTAGATAAAAACAAGTATCTACTCACCTCTCATTGTATTATAGAAGATAAAAACGGATATTTTTGGATTACTACTAATAAAGGATTGTTTCAGGTTTCTAAAAAAAACCTACTGGATTATTCCAACAAAAAAATAAAAAATATTTATTATCAATATTATGATAAGTCCGATGGTTTTGCAACCAATGAATTTAATGGCGGATGCCAGCCATGCGGATTATTATTAAAGAATAATTACGTGACATTCCCATCAATGAAAGGAAATGTGGTATTTGATTCTAAAAAAGTAAAAAGACTTTTACCTAAAGGAGATATTTATTTTGAGCAAGCAGAAGTCAACAACTCAAATGTTACTATTAAAAATGACACTCTTAACTTAAATCATGATTTTGAACGACTTAGGCTTTTTATAAATAGTCCTTATTATGGAAATTCAAATAACTTAAATATAGAAACCAAAGTCGAAGGTCCGATATCTCAAAAATGGGAATCGATAATCGATAATAATATTTACTTTACGACTTTACCACACGGAACTTATCATCTTACAGCCAGAAAAATGACCGGACATGATTCTGAATACCGATACAAAACACTAACTATAATAATCGCTCCGGCATTTTATCAAACCATTTGGTTTAACGTATTGATTTTTATTTTAGCCTTTACTACTCTATTTTATGTTGTAAAATTAAGACTGAAATATGTTCGATTGAAAAACATTCATTTAGAAAAAAAAATAGCCGAACAAACTTTTCAACTCCGTAATACAATTACAACATTAAAAGATACAACCGAAAATTTACGTGAACAAATTACAAATCACAAAAAACTTATAGGAACAATTACACACGATATAAAAAGCCCATTGCGTTTTTTGGCAATGACTGCAAAACACATTTATCAAAATCCAAACGATTCAGAAACTGTTCAGGATGGTATAAAATCATTACATACTTCATCTTTCCAACTCTATAATTTTGTAAATAATATATTAGAATATACCAAAGTATCTAAACACGAAAACTTATCCAGTACGTATTGTTTATATGATCTGATCGAAGAAAAAATAAAAATTTTCCTGACCATTGCCTCTTCCAAAAAAATCGTAATTGAAAACCTCATTGATACAAACCAAACTATCAGCAATAATCGATTATTATTTTCAATCGTAGTACATAATCTTCTGGACAATGCAATAAAAAATACTCCATCAGGAAAAATTACTTTAGTCTCAGGAATAATGGATAACAAGCTTTTCTTTGCTATTAAAGATACTGGAAGCGGAATGTCAGGCGATATTGTAAACCTTTACAATAAACAAGATATAAAATCAACGCAAACCCAAGAAAAACCTGGAATGGGGCTACAAATTGTGACCGAACTTTTGGAGATTATGAAAGCTAAAATGAAGATTGAGAGTACTATAAATATCGGTACAAAAATTACAATTCTGTTTTTGAATACCAAATAAATCTAGTTTATGAGTTATAAGAAAGCCTAGATTATTATTTAGTTTTTATAGATTTTTAAAATTTCGACTAGTCTAACAACATTGTTGATTCCTAGTTTTTCAAAGATTCTATTTTTAAAAGTACTTACAGTTGTCATCTGGATATTCAACTTATTCGATATTTCGAGATTCCCTTCTCCATTAACAAGAAGTTCGGCAACTTCAATCTCTCTATCCGAAAGGATTTCTAATGGATTTATTGGAGTTTTATTTAGCGCATTTTCAAGAATTTTCTCTTTTACAACATCACTAATATATTTTCCGGTTTCGATAACAGAGCGAACAGCTTTAATAATTTCCTCGTCACTGCTGTCTTTATTTAAAAAACCATTGGCGCCAGCATGAATATAACGTAAAGCATATTGCGTTTCATCATATGCAGAAAACATCAAGATCAATAAATTAGGGTGATTTTGCTTAATTTTTTCAACCATTTTGGTACTATTCCCTCCAGGAAGGTTAATATCTAAAAAAATCAAGTCTTGTTTCTGGCGTAGTTTGCTTATAACTTCTTCAAAACTATCTGCATGAGTAATGTTAATACTTCGGAAAGCTTCTTTTAATAACAAAGAAATTCCGTGCCGTACTACACTATGGTCATCTGCTAATAATATATTGAAGTCTTTTTTCATAGAAAATTTTACAGCTCAAAATTACAATTATTTGCCTGAACTAAAAACATTTATGATAAATCAATGCTGTTAAATCATAATTTTAACACCTATAAAAGTTATTTTTATAATAAGATAAGACCAAATACTCTATTCCAACTGATCCAGAAGGTATAAGTAAGGCGGAAAAGAATGATGAATCATTAAATCCTTACTATTATTTGGGAATTTTTCATAATACACCGCATCATCTTGTTTAGGATAAAGTACAATAGTAGTACTTGTACGCACATAATTATTACTGTTATAAAAAGGTGGTGGTACAAACTCAGGCAAAAACTCTTTTACTCTCTTAGCCATTTCTTTACCTAACAACTTTTGATACGTTTTTACCGTTTTGCGTGATGGACTCGTTGCTTTATCATAAACCATGTTTAAAAGCATTCTTTTAAAGAAGTTTTGCTTCTTAATGGTTTCTTCTACCAAGGCAATTGGACTTACTATAGGTAAATCTTCAGGCATTTCTACAGAAAATGGTGTTTGAGGAACCCAATCTGCAGCACTTACAACATTATATGCCCAACCGTTTTGAGTTTTACGCTCATAATCATAAGCAAAATATAAATTTCCGGGTTTAGGAGCTGCACTACAATAGGTTTTAAAACGAATATCGGCTGGTATAACACCTTTGCTTTGCAAATTATAAAAATGTGCTGTAAGCAAATAGCTAATTCCTCCGCCTTGGCTATGTCCCATGATTATGAAATTCTTAATCCCTTGTTTGTAACAAGAATCTATCTTTGGGAGCATTTCTTTAGAAAGAAAAGCAGTACTTAAAAGATATCCTGTATGAACAGCTGCATCTTTATTAGTAGATAATTCATATTTAAAAGTATCCGTATTAGAAATTTTTAATTCTCCCTTTGCCGGAGTCATTGCCGCATAAAGATTTGCAAGCCAACTTTCTCCTTTTTCGGTAGTTCCCCTTGTACACAATACAGCAGTTTTACCATCTTTAAGCCATAACTCCCACTGATTATCCAGCCCTATTGATTTGCTTTGATACACCAATTTTGAATGTTCTGGCAGCGGAATATCCTTTGCTTTCTCTGGAGATTCTGTCGATCGAGTGGCAATATAAACTAACTCACGATATTCTGCCTTATCAAATCCGGGTTTTAAATCTTGCGCAATGCTATGTGTAAAAGAAAACAAAAAGCAGAAAACAACTAAAGGTGATTTTAAAAATTTCATAAAGACCAAGGTGCTAATTTATTAGTAATAACGATTTTGATTAGAAATTAAAAAATAGCATAATTACCTATGTTTATCTAAACTAAGACTTTATATAAAACATTCGATATAATTATGACTACTTATTTATTTGAGAACTAATCTTACAATAAATATAGACATTATTTTGGTAGTACTTCCTGATTTTTATTTCCATAAGCATCAAAAACACACTTGTTGCATACAGAGTAAAGAGGATAATTACAGATCAAATCCATCTTTTAGACGATAATCTTTTGGTCTTTAAATCTATATTTGTTTTTATATTAATGATATAAAAACTTGTACAATCGGTACGAGAATAAAAGCATTCCTATGACAACAAAAAACCACCAGTATTTTTTCATCGAAGTATAACTCTCATTCTTTGAGTTCTTAATTGCAAATCCCATAACAATACTGATTAAAGGAATTATTAGCCTAACTATTTCTTCTATACCCATTTTTAATTTTAATTAATTGACTTAAATAAACATACTATTGCGCCTATTACAAAACCTATAATAATTACCCAACTATTAAAATTTTGAAGGTTTGTTTGTGGTTTTGAATACAAATCAGGATTTTTATTTCCATCTCTGCCTTCTAATGACCATTTGTTTAACTTATAATAGGCAATAGCACCAATTATAAATAAAAAGCAATACACTAAAAATCTATAATTCATAAATATAATACTGTCTTTCTTTATTGAAGTTTGCGAATATATGTATTTTAATTTTATCGAATAAAGATAGCTCGAATGTTGCTGAAAAAGTAAAAATAAAGCTAGAACAAACAATTATATTAACATTTCATCCATCTAAATAATATGTTTTTTTTACTTTTGATACATACAAAAAAATAATATGTCAAATTTATATCAAACTCCTAGAATAATTATTCGTGAGTTCTTGTCAGAAGAGCAACAAACGTTTTTAGATCTGTTTAAAGACGACGAAGTGACCCAATATTTACCTCAAGTTTCCCCTGAGAGATATGAGGAAATGTTTAGTGAACTTCTTGAAAATTATGAGAAAGGCAACCTAAGCCGATGGGCAATTTTTGATACTACAAATAATAATTTTATAGGTATGTGTGTTGCGCGTGTTTTTGTACACAACACCAATCAAATAGAAATAGGATATGTACTTAGTAAAGAATACTGGGGAAAAGGAATTGCTACTGAAGTATGTAAAGGTTTAACCCAATATTGCTTTACAAATACTGATATAAATGAGGTAGTTGCTATAACAGATCTTAACAATAGCGGATCCCAAAATGTATTACTGAAAGTAGGATTTGAGCGATTAGATAACATAATAAGAGATGACGAAGAAATAGCTTATTTTGTAACAAAAAGACCTTTGGTTTAATTAAAAACACTACTTGCAAGCTAGTAAATAGAGATTTTGCGTAAAATACTAGTAGAACATTTTAAGCTTTTCAGTAGCATTTTTTGGTGTATCGCCAGCATAATATCCCTATTGATGTGAATCGTAGGGCTATTTTTATCACTTATTGGTATTTGAGAAACTGTAAAGTAAAAATACTTTTCTAAATTAGTTTTTAGATAAGCAAACAATTTAGGTTGCTCATTATCAAATTCAAGAATAAAAGACCGCTCATTAATTGCCAGAATATCCAAAACTTTGGTATTAACCAATACGCATAGTAAATATTCTTTGGCCTCAGCATAATCTGTAAAATCATTTTCGCAATCGATGGTATCAAATGAGAAATGATATAGTTGTCTTTTGTGTATGGAGTCCTTTATTTTTGCCATGAGCGATTTTATCAAATTGTTCATTTGAAAGCAATAAAATGTGATTCTTTTTAATATTAATAAAATGATATAAACAAAACATAAAAAACCAAAATGAATAGTCGTTTATATTAAATTTATTCTCGAATTTAACTATGCTTAAAATTAAATCTACTTTTTTAAAGCCTAGTACTTTTTGCATCAAGAAATGTTTCATTTTAAAATTTGGAACACGTTTACTCAATATGAAACTCTTCTTCAGGAATCATTAATTTACCCCAATCGTTTAACATCCACAGAATATCCACCAACTTCACCCCTAGTTCAGTGAGCGAATACTCTACTCTTGGCGGAAGCTCATTAAATGAAACTTTAGTTAAGATACCATCTTGTTCCATTTCTTTTAACTGTTGATTCAAAACTCTTCTATCGACCTTGGCAATTCCACGCAAAAATTCACTTGGGCGCTTTTTACCTTCATTAATTTGCCAAACAATCGGAATTTTCCATTTACCACTGATAGAATTAACTGCTACTTCCAATGGACAAATTTTGTTTTCTATGCTTCTTTCCTTTGTTTTCATAATAGTGACTTTTTTACCCCTATGTGACAATAATATGCGTTATTGCACATATGAACTTTCTTTTAAACCTTTGTAAAATTAATAAACATTTTAGCAAAGCAAATGAGAAACCGCGCAAATGCATGTTTATTTAAACAATAGATAAAATCAGTATGACAGATATAAAACGAAAAGGCTCACGCTCAACAAAAGACATACCCAAAGATATTTTAGAGAAATTAAATAAAGGAGAAATCGAAACCGCTAATTTAGTCGAATGGCTCGCAATTGATCAAAAACTACTCCTTAAGAACTTTCTTGATCAGAATAATCGTTTAAGGTATTTAGAGCCAATCAATACTACAATTGATGCGTTAAAGAAACAAACTGTCAATACTATTAATGAAGCCATTGGAACAAGTCTTTTTAAATTAGCAAAATCAGAAGATGATACTGAACTATTTTCAATACTATCAAAGCATAAATCGGATTTAATTAGATGTTGGGCAACTTATACAATTGGAAAAAATACCGAGCTATCAATTGAAGAAATGTTAGAACAGATTCAGTTTTTTTCTGCCGATAAACATTTTGGCGTTAGAGAGATTTGCTGGTTAGCCGTAAGACAAACAATTGCCCAGAATCTAACCGAAAGTTTGGGAATCCTAGCTAAATGGACAAAACACTCAGACGAAAACGTAAGACGATTTGCTAGCGAAGCCACAAGACCAAGAGGAGTTTGGTGTGAACACATCGAAGAATTAAAGCAAAACCCTGATTTGGGATTAATCATTTTGGAACCTCTAAAATCGGATAAATCAAAATACGTACAAGATAGTGTTGGCAACTGGCTAAATGATGCGAGCAAAACCAAACCAGAATTTGTAATTGCTATTTGCGAAAATTGGAAAAACATAAGTCCCACAAAAGAAACTGTTTATATAATAAAAAAGGCACTTCGTACAATCGAAAAGTGATCTATGCCAGAAAAAGTATTCAGTCTCAGTTTCGGTTTTCAGTCTCTGTTTTCAGTCACAATTTCTTAGTCTCTTAGTACCTCAGAACCTTTGAACCTCAGAACCTTTGCGCCTTTGCGCCTTTGAACCTTTGAAAAAAACACTTATATTAGCATTAAACAAACCAAGTAATTTATAAATAATGCTAGATGTTATCAAGAAACTAAAATTTAAGGATAAAGGAACAGTTATTAATGCTCCAAAAGTAATAGAAGATGAGTTTATTCAGCTTGGTATGAAAACTACTTTTGATAAAAAAATAAAAAGTACAAACACGCTAATTTTCATCAATAATAATGAAGAGTTTTTAAATTACCTTAAAAATGATTTAGAAAACGTAGAATCTGATAGTGTCTTATGGTTTGCGTACCCAAAAGGAACTTCTAAAATTAAAACTGACATAAATAGAGATACGATTCATGTTACAGGTAAAGAATTTGGATTAAAAACAGTAACAGCTATTTCTATAAACGATACTTGGAGCGCATTACGTTTTAGACCTGTCGATAAGGTTGGTACCTAATATTTCTTATTTTCTAAATCTAATACCTCAACAATGTCACATCCCTATATATCACATCTTTCGAAAGATTCTGCATTCCAAAAAATTCTTGAAAATGCAGAACATCGTGAACTTAAAACAAACACTAATCTTGCTCAGTTTTTATATACATCAATTATTAATCAGCAATTATCTGCCAAAGTTGGTGATGTTTTTTTAAAACGTTTTCTGGATATATACGACGGACTAGAGCCTAATTCTTCTCAAATTCTTGAAACTCCAGATGAAACATTGCAAGCTATAGGTTTATCAAAACCCAAAGTTAGCTATATAAAAAATGTAGCACAATTTGATGTCGATTTTGGATTAGAATACAACAAATTTATCGAAATGACCGATCAGGAAATTATCGATTTGGTAACTTCTATTAAAGGTATAGGCAAATGGTCAGCCCAAAACTTACTTATGTTTGCCTTAGGACGCGAAGATGTTTTTTCGGCCGATGATTTAATTATTCGTAACAAAATGGCAATCTTGTTTAATCTCGATAAAACCGATAAGAAAAAATTTAATGAAGACATTATTCGTCTCTCGAAACCATGGAGCCCGTACAGAACATTTGCATGCCTACATTTATGGCGATGGAAAGATTTTTGAGTTACTAAGTTTTTAAGGTTCAGAGTTTAAGAGGTGCAAAGGGACAAAGGTTCTGAGGTACTGAGTTTTTGCAAACCTTATATAAGCCTTTGTGTACTTTGCGTAGTCCTTCGTGTCCCTTGCAGTTTATCTTTCTGTTAAAAATCACAATACAACCACAATATTGGGGAGAAACTTTGCGTAGCCCTTTGCGCCCTTTGCGGTTAATCCACACAGGTTAAAACCTTTACAATTATTCTTTAAACCTATTTATCAAGTTGAAAATAAGGCGCTAAAATATCCTCAAAATTATACAATCCGATACCTTTATTTTCTATGTTTTCGGCAACAAAAATAACTCCAGTTCCAAATGCTTCCCTCGAAATCGATTCGTGAATAAGTCGAACTGTTTGGTAAGGAAACCCGAATATTACTTCATGTTTTCCAACGATACCTCCTGCCCTAACTGAATTTATACTTTCTTTCTCGACATCTAGAGCTTCTGCAATTTTTATAGCAGTACCTGATGTTCCTTCTTTTAACTTAAAATGTTCTTCATTGACCTCAATATCAACCCAAGGTGCAATTTTCTTCAAAAATTTAGCTGCAAATAACAAATAGTTAACTCCAAGAGTAATATTTGGAGACCAAAACACCGTTGTTTTAATCGCTAATTCTTTTAAAAATTTTAATTCTTTATCTTTATAATGAGATATCGCCGATATAATTTTAATGCCTCTTTGGGCAGCAGCTTCACCATAAGTATGAATTCCTAAACTTGAAGAAAAATCAATTATAATATCGACAGGATGTTTGTCTAAAAGCTCTTTAATTGTTGTTTTGGAACTAGAATATATTAATCCTGGTTCATCTGAAGGAACACCAAAAAACTCTGGTACTGATCGATGTTCTAAAACTGTACTTTGTCTTAATACCCATTCTAAACAAAAATTTTTATTTTCAAGTAATACTGAAGCAACTGACTTTCCTGTTTTTCCAAATCCTATTAATCCTATTTTCATATTTTATAATTTAAATGGTTTCCAACTTATTTCAAGTTTAAAATTTTAATTTTACAAGTAAACAAATTGATTATTAATACTATTTAAGTAAAAATAGGTTAAAAAAATTAATCGAAATTATACGATAACAGCAATATATTACAATATACCAATATGATAATTCATACAAACTGCTAACATACTGCTGTCATAAGATCATCTTAACTTTGTTAATAGAAATCATAAATTATGGAAACTTATGGAAACTAAAGATGGAAAACTAGCAATCTATGCTATTACAAGAGCTGAATGGCGAAATTGGCTGAAAGAAAATAGTCAAGTCGAAAAATCTGTTTGGTTAATTTTATACCACAAAAAAAGCACTACACAAAGTGTTAATCTTAATGATGCAACCGAAGAAGCATTATGTTATGGTTGGATAGATAGTTTATGCAAAAAACGGGATTCCGAAAGTTTTTATTTGACATTCTCTCCCCGAAACCCCAAAAAAAGCAAATGGAGTAAACCCAATAGAGAACGAGCAGAACGACTGATAGAACAGGGCTTAATGACCGAACACGGACAAAAGCTAATTGATATTGCAAAAGATAGCGGTAAATGGGATGAAGCCTTATAACATTACAACTTTAGCAAAAAAAACCTGCTCAATTAAATGAACAGGTTTAAATCTATTTTAAAAAAGTAAATACTTTATTTATTGTATTTCAAAAATTACTGGAGCGGTTCTGGATACTTGATAGTTTCCTCCTCCAACAAGTCTAGTTTTAATTTCCGAAATCGTAGCTTGATCTCCTCTACCTGCTTTAGATAATGCAGCTTTACATTGCGCATTTAATTTATCACCAGAAACTACAACTGTAGCTTGTCCCGGGATTTTAAAATTAAATCCAACAACATCTAATCCTACTTCAAAATCAAAGTCTACCAATTTAGCTCCAATTGTAACTACTTCCAGATTCGATTTAGGCCCTTTTACAATACCCATTTCTCCTCTAATAGTTCCAACTGGGGCAGGAATACCTTTAATTCTAAAAGTTCTCTTATCAGAAACTGTAGAACCGTTTGGTAATGTACCTGTAACAGTAATTGTAGTTTCTGTGCCTGTACCCGGACTCATATTATATTTTCCTGGTCTACCAGCAGAAGATAATCCTGGAGCACTTGCTACAACTTTATTATCTGCAACACCTGCAAATGATACGGATATTGGATTAACAACACCTCTGTAAACTACATTCATTTTATCTGCAGATATTGTAGCTGAATTTGGCTTAGGTACTACAACATATTTTCCTTCAAATTTAAGTGGAATAGTTTTTCCATCTTCTAAGAAAGTAAATTGCCCGTTAATACTTTGTTCTCCTACTCCACCAGCAGTCATAGAAATAACAGCTTGTCCGTTTACAATTTTTCCTGGACCAGAGAATGAAGTTGGTATTGTATTTTCGTCATAACGACCTAAAACAACTTTACCTGTAACCGTTTCTCCCTGAAAGTAAGCATTTTTATCAAGAACTACAATTGCTTTATAATTGTTATAAGAGTTAGTCGTCATTGCTGCCTCTCCTAAAGCTGCACTGTAAACATCTGATTCCGTTTTTTGAACATCACTTTGCCAAGCAGATAATTTTGCAACCGATGCAACTACAGGGAAATTTTTAAAATGGTACGATAAAAATTTATCTTTTAAACCTTCTTTATTTTTAACGTCTGATGTATCAAATTTGCTATCAATCTCAGCTACAATTGCTTTGTATTTTTTGTCACTTAGTACCGCTTTCATATCAGCTTTGTACTTATTAATTTTTGCAACAATCTCGTTTCCTTTTGCAGTATACCCTTCTCCAACAAACCAATTATCAGTATTATCACCTTTCTCCATATCCTCATAAGGTAATTTTCCTGTTGCTGCATCTTTATCAAATCCTTTTACAACATCTGTCTTTAATGTATTTATATAATTGTAAAAATCTTTAGATATAGCTTCCACTTTATGAGCTGTTTGAGCCGCCAGAGCAAATTCTCCTTTTGCCTCTTCTGCTTTGGTATCTAATGAAGCTAACTTTTGTGCATTGCTCATATTTGAAGATGCATTGGCACTTTCAAATTTCTCATTCATTAAGCCAAAAGCAGACAATACTTCTTTTGACATATTCATTGCTAACATTGCGATAAAAACCAGATACATAAGGTTTATCATCTTCTGTCTAGGGGTTAATTTTCCTCCTGCCATATTTTCTAAATAATTAGTTCGTATTAATAATAATTGCTTTTTAACTAATTATCCTTTGTTACCCATAGCCGAAAGCATACCGCCATATACATTGTTTAAAGAAGCAATATTTGCAGTCATAGATTGCATTTGCTCTTTTAGTTTAGTTGCGTTTTCAGCGATTTCTTTATTAGCTTCTGCATTTCTTGAAGCACTTTGTAATTGAACTTTATATAGACTGTTTAATGATTCCATTTGAGAAGCCGCAATAGATAACTCATCACTGTATTTTTTAGTAGAAGCAATTGAATCAACAGTTGGAGCAATTCCTTTAGCAGCAGATTCAAAATTCTTAATACTGTTTCCTAAGCTTGACATTAACTCACCGTCAATTTTAGCTTCTTTAAGCATAATATCTAATTTTTGAGATAATAGCCCTTGTGCTTCAGTTGGAGTCTCCACTTTAGCCATTTTAGTTTCCTTTCTAGCTTTACCATCTCCTAATTCTGGATATACAATGGTCCAATCCAATTCCTTTTCTACAGGTTCAAAAGCAGAAAGAGCAAAGATTAATGCTTCAGTTACTAATCCGATTGAAAGCATCAAGGTTCCTGTTAACGGTCCGATTTCAAAGTGAGTAATTTTGAATAAAGCTCCAATAATAACTACTGCTGCTCCCATACCATAAGCGAAATTCATTGCTTTTTTACTTAATAATGCCATAATTTTTTTGTTTTAAATTTTATTTTAGGTTTTAAATAAGAACTTGTTTTTATTTTTAATTTGCGCTAAATAATTAATCATCTTAATTCTCTGTTACTTAAGTTTCCATATAAAATGATCTGATTTTTTATCTAATAAAAACATGCAAATGTCTTTATAAATCACTATCCCCTATAAACAACAAAAGCCTTTAAATAAACAGATTAAGACATTTCTTTGTTGCTTTATAATTTTAACAGAAATAATCTGTCAAACAAACTCCTTAAATATTTTAAAAAAAGAATATTAGACAAAAAGGATGTAATAAAGGAATTTGAGTTTCATATAAATGCTAAAATAATACGACTCCAGAAATACAAGTCATGTCTTAAAAGCTATGGGAATAGATAATGAAACGGCTCAATCGACAATACGATTTTCAATAGGAAAATACACAACCCAAGATGATATTGATTTTGCAATTAATAAAGTAGAAGAAGTTCTAACCACATTACGCCCTATAAAATTGAAATAAACAAGCTGGCAACGTTGGATTAACTAATAAGTATTCTAAAAAAAATAAGGAAGCCGAAGCTTCCTTAATCTTGAAAAGAACTTATTTAAAAAATTACTTGTCTCATGGAGTAAGACAAATGAAAAATCTAAAGCAAATATCTCCTTATTCTAGAAGTAATTCTGCCTCAAAACGTTTTTAAAAACATATAATAAGACAAAAAAACAACTTTAAAATTTATGATTCTAGTTTATAATGTATATCCGACTGCTCTCTTAAAGTTGCAGCACTTTTCTCTGGAGTAATATCTCTTTGAGACTCACCTAACATTTCGTAACCTACCATAAATTTCTTAACCGATGCTGATCGCAATAAAGGTGGATAAAAATGCATATGGAAATGCCATTCCGGATGTGCATTACCATCTGTTGGAGCCTGATGAATACCTGATGAGTATGGAAAAGATGTCTTAAAAAGATTATCGTATTTTGTTGTCAACTGTTTTAAAATTTTAGCGAAAGCAGTTGCTTCTTCTTCAGTAAAATCAGTAATTCTTCCAAAATGTCTTTTGCTTATAATCATCGTTTCATAAGGCCATATTGCCCAAAACGGAACCAAAGCTACAAAGTGATCATTTTCTATAACGATACGTTCATCCTTTTTTAATTCAGCTTGAAGGTAATCTTGTAAAAGAGTAGCCTTATATTTATCAAAATAATTTTTTAAACTATTTTGTGTTTTTTCAACCTGAGTTGGCAAGGATGATTGTGCCCAAATTTGTCCATGAGGATGCGGATTGCTACATCCCATAACGCTTCCTTTATTTTCAAAAATCTGAACGTGATTTATATATTTAATTGCACCTAAATCTGTATATTCTTTTTGCCATGTTTTTACAATATTTTCAATATCCTTTACTTCCATTTCTGGTAATGTAAGGTCATGTCTTGGCGAAAAACAAACTACTCTTGAGATTCCTCTTTCTGGTTTAGCCAGAAAAAAAGTGTATTTAATGTCTTCTTCATAAATGATTTCATCCTGTTTCATGGCAGCAAAATCATTTTCGAAAACAAAGCTTCCTTCGTATTTAGGATTATTCAATCCGTTTGCCCTTACATTATCTGGACACAAATAGCAAGTTGGGTCATATTTAGGTAAAGGTTCGGTAATAACTAACTCATTTTGCCCTTGCCACGGGCGTTTTGCTCTATGAGGTGAAACTAAAACCCATTCGTTAAGTAATGGATTATAACGTCTGTGTGGGTCTTCGCTAATATTAAAATTTCTCATTTAATTTTATAAGTTGTAAAGTGATGTTCCATTTGCTATTTTTACGTCGTAAAATTTTAATTCAATCCCAAATATATCTAAATAAAGGGACGAAAACTTATTTTTTACTTCATTTTCTTCTCCTTTTTTAATTAAATTAATGGTGCAGCCTCCAAAACCGCCACCCATCAATCGAGAACCTATTATAGAATCATCATCTTTTGCAGTAGCAACAAGCATATCTAGTTCAGGACAACTCACTTCATATTCATTAGACAAACCATCATGAGTATCAAAAAGCAATTGTCCTAAAAGCTCAATGTTACCTTTATCAAGAGCGTTACAAGCCTGTGCAACACGATTAATTTCTTTTACAACATAGTGTACTCTTTTAAAAACAGTTGCATTCATTTTATCCTGAATACTTAATAACTGATCTTCTGTACAATCTCTAAAACTTTTTATTTCAGGAAAATGATTTTTAATTATCGATAAACCTTCCCCACATTCTTTGCGACGCGTATTATATTCAGATGTAAATAATGAATGTTTTACATTACTATCAAACAAAACCAAAACATAATCACTAAAATTAGCATCGTGATATTCAAATTCCAACGTTTTGCAATCTAATTTGATTACTTTATTTTCTTGCCCATGTACGCTGGAAAACTGATCCATTATACCGCAATTAATCCCCACCCAATGTTCGGCCTTTTGTCCTAATAAGGCAATATCTACTTTATTAATAGTAAGATTAAACAATGCTGCAATTCCAAAAATCATCCCACATTCTAATGCTGCCGAAGATGATAAACCTGAACCAACGGGAATATTACTGCTAAAAACGCAATTAAATCCTTCAAAAGAAAAACCATTATCCTGAAGTTGTTTTATAACTCCAAGAATATAATTTGTCCATACAACATTACTTAACTGAATCTCTTTTGTTAAATCAACTTCAAATTCGTCATTTAAATCTATTGCATAAATTTTTGATTTTTTTGAATTACTCTTCTCAAAAGCAAAACAAATAATTTTATCTATAGCTGCTGGCAAAACATAACCATCATTATAATCGATATGTTCACCTATAATATTAATTCTTCCTGGAGAGAGGACTACTTTTTGTGGTTGGTTACCAAATTTTTCTTTAAAAAAATGGGTCGTATTTTGGATTAAAATATCATTCATTATTATTTACTAATTAATATGGTTGATGGGTTAATTTATTTAAACTTTTAAAATTCTTATAAAATTCAATTAAAAGAAACTCATAAGATAAAGAAAAACTAATTTCATTAAATTATTTACAATTAATAGAAAACCAAAAATAAATACTTACACAAAACAATCCTACTAGTCCCTACTGGTTTTGAGAATATAAAAATGAAATTCTCAAAAATTACAACTTTATCAAAATAATATTCTATAATATTTTTTTAGAATATATCTTCTTTAACTCCCATAAACACAGCTATAATTTCTTAAAAAACATCAGAAATAAAAACATAAAAAAAACCATTTCTTTAAAATGGCTTTAAGTTAATTTTACTTTTTATAACAACAAACTGGTATAGTTTTATACTGATATTTTTTAATTAAAGATCAAAATACCAATCTGGTCGTAGTTTTTCATCTCGCCAAAATAACGCTCCTTGTCCCCATACATCGCCATTTGTATTTTGTAATTGCCAAACTATAGTATCATGAATGGTAAAACTATTCTCGTACTTATCAACTCGTTCTCCTTTGTAATTATATACAATACCCTCTTGTGCGACTTTATCAAATAATAATTTGCGTTCGTATCTATTCTCAATTGCAGCACTAAAACTGGATGGTATCGCTAGAATTTCCTCATTCGAGTATTTAAAACAAGACAAAGCATATTTATTGGCATAAATAAAATAAGAATTAGTATTGGCATTTTGAGCCAATATGCTATAAGGTGCATTTTCATGTAACCATTGGTAACGGTCGGAAATATTGGGCGGAGATGGAAGTTTTTTTCCATTTAGGGCCAAGAAACAATCATCAATTTGTTTCAGCAGAATGTGTTCATTTTTTAAAGACATAATATTTTGTTTTATAGGTTCTTAAGACGGGGATTACTTCCTAACAATTGCAGCGAATCGACAGTAATTTCTATAAGCAAAGATTGAGGAGGTTTATTTTTTATCATCATACTATCTAACAGATCATCTAGATTAGATAAATCGGTATTTAATATTTCGGCATTCCAGCCACATGCCCTCGCAATACTACAATAATCAAGAGATTTTAATCGGGCATGATAACGCTCATTATCAACATCTGGCATAATTTTGCCCAATCCTTGTTCGACAATTCCTAATGTTTCATTATTTAATAAAAATAAAACCAAACCAAGATCGTGAACTTCTCCCATGCTACCAGAGAATAGACGAAAGCAGCCATCACCCGTAAATAAAAAAACAGAGCGATCAGGACTTGCTAGTTTTGCTCCTACTGCAACACCAAATGCACCACCCATAGCCGAGCCTCGATAAAGTGAATAAAATTGAATATTATTATTAGGACGTTGGGTTACATATTGCCGGTCTTTATAGGCTTGGCAAACATCATCAATCCCTATAGAGCGTGCAGGCCACCAATTATCAAGCTTTTGATATAAAGTGACCATATCTACATAGTTATCACGGGCAAAAGCAAATGGCAAATTATTTAAGTCTTTTGGAGCAGACTCAAATGGGAGGTTCTCGAAAGGCAATAAATGGGCTGCATCGATTATTTTTTGAATTACTAAATCTAAAGGAGCATAAACATGATCATATTTACTTTCTATAATATGTTCTAAACTATTATCAACCAGTCCGTATGCATCGGGAATATTGCCAATAAAAAAGGTATGAGCAACTGGGAATTTATTAAAATTAACCGTGTATTCGTCTGGGCATGCACCAAGTATCATTAAAACATCATTTTCATCCAGAGCATTTATTAATGATAAGGCTTTATCATTTCCTCCAAACGATACATATCCGTAACCATAAGGATTATCACGATTTACAGCATTTGCGCCATTAATGCTCCAAATAACAGCTGGACATAAAAGTTTACTTAACTCAGATGTATAATGTATCGCATCTGGATAACGTGCCATCTCTTCTCCCACAAGAAGAACTAATCGTTTACCTTTAATTGTTTCCTTAAAACTAGTTATAAAACTATCTAAGTTTGTATTCTTAAAAACATTTGACTGATTCGGATATGGAGATTTACATACAGTAGAAATAATATTTAATCCTTCGTTATCAAGAACCAAAACAACTGGTTTAAAACGATCTAATTGTTTTTTTGCCTGAACTAAAGTTTCTTTTAATGTAGCTTGATTATTTAATATAAAAACAGAATCAGGCAATTTGGCTTTTAATTGCTCCACAATATTACTACCGTAGTGTGTGGAATCTTGTAAAGGAGAAAAACCTACAGTACTATTCCCTGAAACAGGTACAATATATACAGCTGGAATATCATGTAATTTGGCATCGCTCAGGCCACAACTAATAAGCTTTGTAGCTGCTCCTGTAGTTGCCACAGTTGCTGCTATCTTACCCGTACTTAAGTAATAACCTAACGGCACAAAACCTGCGCTATACTCCCCAAAAGTTAAAAACTCTGTTGTATTAAAAGAATCCCTTTTATAAGGATTGAGGTATTTAAGAAAATGAATAACACCACCACCAGTAACACCGGTATATAGTGATATTCCCCAACTTTCGAGGGTATTTACTATTAACTGATTGCTGTCCATATAGTTTTGAAACTTTTAATTATTAAAGAATAATAAAAAGCTTATTGAATAAGATAACTCTAAGTATCTTTTTAATTAAGAGTTTATGATACCCAATTAAGCATCACAAACTTTTCAGAACAACAAACAACCTTGTTGTATTAATATGATAATTCGTTTCATAATGATAAGATTTGGGTCTTATAAAGATATAAACAAATTCCTGTATAACAGCAAGTAAATCAGTACAAATAAAACATAATTAACTGAATTACAGTATTTTAAAATAAAATAAATAATTTTAAAGTTTATATAATTATTATAGTCTGAAAATAAATAATCATAAAAAAAACCTGCTAAAAAAATTGAATTTATAAATCACAATTATTCATTTCTTTATTTAATATCTTTATAATTCTTTTGCTAGTTATAGCTGTGTATTCATTTCAATTAAGATTCATATGATTTTATTCTGGAAATACCTTAAACCGTATAGTTGGCTTATTGTACTTGTTTTATTTTTTGCTGGGATATCGCAAATACTCTCACTTTATGATCCAATTATTTTTGGAAAAATCATCGATGATTATGCCTTAAACAATAAACAAGGCAGCAGTAGCAAAGAAGAAGGTGTTATAAAATTATTAATAATAGCTGTTATCGTAGCCCTTGCGGCACGTTTGTTCCTTTCGCTCAAGGATTATGTATTACGAATGATTGTGCAAAAATTTGGGATGCAAATTTTTAATGATGGATTGAGACAAACACTAAGATTACCTTTTCAGGAATTTGAAGACCAAAGCAGCGGAGAAATTTTATCGGTATTACAAAAAGTACGTACGGATACCGAGAAATTTATTTCGTCTTTTATAAACATCCTATTTACATCGGTAGTAGGCATCGGTTTTTTAATGTGGTATGCTATTACGAAACATTGGGCACTTATTCCTGTATTTTTTATTGGTGTAGTTGTCCTTGGCGGATTGACAAGCATTTTAAGTCGTTCGATAAAAACATTACAACGTTCGCTTATTCGACAAAACCGACAAATGAGTGGTACTATAACCGAAAGTTTGCGTAACATAGAACTTGTAAAAAGTCTAGGTCTTACTTATCCTGAAATTAGACGTTTAAAAGTTCATACTCAGGAAATATATGATCTAGAAATGGAAAAGGTCAAGAAAATGCGAACTCTAACTTTTCTTCAAGGCAGCATTCTGATATTTCTAAAACAATCTATTCTATTTATACTGTTATGGCTTATTTTTAAAAACGTTTTATCTCCTGGCGAACTTATTTCTATGCAGTTTATATCCTCTGGAATTATAAGTCCGTTACAAGATCTTGGCAGCATTATAATATCCTACCGCGAGGCCGAAACTGCTTTATTTCTTTTTAATGAGCTAATGCAAAAGCAACCAGAATATAGTCCTGAAGATCCTGTAGAAGTTGGCGCAATTAGCCAATTACATTTTAATGATGTCGTTTTCAGACATAAAAATGCCAGCTATAACGCCATTCAGAATATTACCTTTAAAGCAAAACTAGGCGATAATATTGCATTTGTAGGGCCATCTGGCTCAGGAAAATCAACTCTTGTAAAACTATTGGTAGGTTTATACCGTCCTGTAGAAGGCGATATTCTTTATGATGATATATCTATTAAAGATTTGCGATACAATCGTGTTCGCAGACAAATGGGGTTTGTAACACAAGATACCCAACTATTCTCTGGATCTATTCGTGAGAACCTGCTTTTTGTTAAACCCGATGCTACAGATGAAGAAATGCTTTCGGCAATAGAGAAAGCTTCTGCAACTCCTATTATAATTAATTCTGGGAAAGGTCTTGATACTGTTCTTGGCGAAGGAGGAAAAAAACTTTCGGGTGGCGAGAAACAACGACTCTCTATAGCCAGAGCTTTATTACGTAAACCAAAGATATTAATATTTGATGAAGCAACTTCGGCGTTAGATTCTCTTACTGAATCTCAAATTACACAAACGGTTAGAGAAATATCTGCAGACAAACAGCAAATTACCATTCTCATTGCACACCGATTATCGACCATAATGCATGCCGATACTATATTTGTACTCGAACGTGGAAAAATTATTGAACAAGGAAATCATAATGAGCTTGTAGAAAGAAAAGGATTGTATTATGCTATGTGGAGACAGCAAATAGGTGAACGTAAAGACGATTTAGCTCCATCAAAAAAACAGAATAAAACCAATTGAAAAAATATTTTAACCATATAAGTAATCTAAGAAAACATAAGCATAAAACTTAAATGAACTTACATTACTTATATAGTTAACTCTTGAGTACAATCTTATTTCCTGGCTTTATATTCATCAAAACTATAAGGCCCAGCTCCAAAAAAAGAAATCATTAATGCTGCCCCAATAATAGAAAGGTTTCTCATAAAAGTCATAAGAACCAATTGATGATGAACTGGATCTTCAATATTCCAGAAATCATGCATTACAAATGTTACTGGTAACAGAATAAGAATTATCAACCATGAACCCCATTTGGCCATGAACCCCGTTAAAATACTTAATCCTCCCAATAATTCAAAAATCCCCACCAAAGGAACCAAAATATAAGAACATGGTATTCCTTTTGCCGTAGCTTCATAAACAAAATAATCTGAAAAATTTGCGATAGAAGAATACATAAAAATTGTACTAAATAAGATTCTGCCGATTAAAGGGATATAATTCATAATAAAAAGTATTAATTAGGTTAATAATAGTTTTATTTTGGAATAAATCTTTGAATAAATTAAAGAACACTTAAATTTAGTGAATTAAAATCAAAGGACAAGGGCTTACTGAAATTCTTACAAGTCTAAGAGGAATACTTTCCTTAAAATTAAGCTTTTATATAAAAAAATAAGGGCCATCTCATATTGAGACGACCCCTATTAAAAAAAACTAAATGTAATTGTTTTTGAGTGACCGAATTTAGTATTAACTAATTTCAATTACTCGTGGAGATTTACTTTCCTTTGCTTCTTCTTTTTTAGGAATAACAAGGTGTAAAAGTCCGTTATCGTAATGTGCTTTTATTTTTTCTTCGTCAACTATATTGTTTGGTAATTCAAAACTTCTTTGGAATGATTGATAACTAAATTCTTTTCGAGTATAATTATCTTCAACTGTTTCTTTCTCATTCTGTTTAACAGAAGATATCGTTAATAAATTATCGTTAAGAGTAACATTAAAATCCTTTTTATCCATTCCTGGTGCAGCAACTTCTACTTCAAAATTTTCATCAGTTTCTTTAATATTTATTGATGGTATAGTTGTACTTGTAGATGAAAAATTGCTGTTTTCCCAGTTAAAAAGTTCACGTCCGAAAAAATCGTCTAATAGTGATGGAAATGATTGTGTATTGTTTCCGTTATTTCTGATACTTAACATGATGATTTACTTTTAATAGTTATACAAATAATTTAATAATCATTAAAAATGTTGATCAACATCATGCATATAACAAAATAAATACCAAACCATAAAACCTGTCATTTTTTCATAAATAAATGAAGTATTGACATAAAAAATCCTAACATAAACTATTAACACTAACAAAATGACAGTATCTATCTATTTACCCCAATCATACCGACCTAAAGCTCTTAAAATAATCCCTTTCTAAAATTTAGAACCAGTCTAACCGACTAACAAAGATCTTTGCCAATTTTTAATACTAATTTTATCCTTTAATTATAAAATTATTACCATGAGTGCTATTGAAAATGAAACCTTGCTGAGTAAGGAACTCTCTGTAATAGACAAAAAATTAAATAAGCTTAATGATGAAAAAATAAAGCTTCTTTTTAATGCATTAGGTCTTACCTCACGCGAAGATATCCCGAAAAATTACCTTGACTGGGAAACAATTCTAATCATTGTACCAAACCGTCAAGTATCGCATGAACTAAAATCTTATAAATATTCAATCTCCAGAATTACCTTTGCTACAAATGTTTATGCAAAAGAGATACATATTTATGACTTAAATGATTGGAAAAAAGCATTTAGTAACAAAACACATTTGCAAATAAAAAATGCTTTAAAAGAAAGTTTTGGTGGTGTTCAAAGAACACAGGAAGAATATATCAAAACTATCCCGAAAGGCAACTAAATAGCATGGAAGCAGAACATCATTATATAAACAGAAGTGGATGGTTACGAGCAGCAGTTCTTGGTGCCAATGATGGTATTTTATCAACCACAAGTTTAGCTATTGGTATTGCTGCTGCCAGTACAACTCGTGAACCTATTATTCTGGCTACCATAGCTGGTTTAGTAGCTGGTGCTTTGTCTATGGCTGCAGGTGAATATGTTTCAGTAAGTTCCCAATCTGATATTGAAACTGCAGATTTAGAAAGAGAGCAAATTGCGTTAAAAACAATGCCTGAAATAGAATTAGAAGAACTTGCTGACATCTATGAAAAAAGAGGATTAAAACCCGAACTTGCCAAAGAGGTTGCCAAACAATTAACTGCTCACGATGCTCTGGAAACTCATGCAAGGGACGAATTAGGTATTAACGAAATCACTCAGGCAAGACCTCTACAAGCTGCTCTTGCATCGGCAGCATCATTTATTGCTGGAGGTGTTTTACCGCTCTTTGTTTCAATTTTTGCTCCTCTTAAAGAAATTGTACTATATCAATATGTTTTTGCCATAATCTTTCTAGCACTTTCTGGAGCATTAGCCGCCAAAGCTGGTGGTTCTGATACTACTAAAGCAATATTACGAATTACTATTTGGGGTACTTTTGCTATGGGAATATCAGCATTAGTTGGTTATCTTTTTGGAGTAAATATTTAATTCTTAATTCCTTTTTTGAGATTTTTAAGCAACGGATTATCCGAAAGCTTAATTTGTTCCATCGCTAATTTTGCAATTTCGGTTGCGCCCAATAAAGAAAGATGTGTATCATCATCTTTGCCTTCTGGATAAAATGCAATTTCTCCTGCTTTGTAATGCAAATGTAATTTCTTCGATTTTTCAGGACCGTAAGATTGTTCTAATAATTCCGTATAATATTCTAAGTCGATAAACGGCACATTCAATTCCTTAGCAACCAATCTGGCTTCTAAAGGGTAATCTCCATGTGTACCAATTAGAACACCTTGCTCATTAAAATTTCTTCTGGCGATAGACGAAAACAGAATCGGAATTGCTCCTTTTTCTCTACTTTCTGTCACAAAACGAATTAGATTATGTCGATACGCCGTATGTGGATTAGTATATCTAAGAGAATCGGCTATTTTTTCATCGTTATGTCCAAACTGAATAAAAACATAATCCCCTTTCTTAAGTGATTTATATACTGTTTCCCATAGTTTTTCATCAATAAAACTTTTTGTACTTCGTCCGTTTACGGCTTTATTCTCAACAATAATACTCTCATTAAAAAATGGTTGCAATACCTGACACCAACCATGCTCTGGATTTCGCTCTGGATCTTTTTTATTCGCCATAGTAGAATCTCCAATGCAATACAAAGTTGTTTTTTGTGCAGAAACATTAAGGGTAATAAGCAATATGATTAATAGGTAATATTTCATTTTTTAGACTTCTTTATTTTTAGACTTCTTAGAATGTTAGATTCTAGACTTCTTAGATTCTAGACTTCTTAGATTTTTATTTTTTTTATACATTATATGTCTGCAACAAAATATGATTGTATTATGGTAAGCCTATATTATGTAGACGCACTACGGTGCGTCTCTACAGAAAAACTTTGTTCCTTTCTTTCCTTTGTTCCTTTCTTTCCTCAATCTTGTCACCCTGAGGAACGAAGGGTCTCCACAAGAAACTAACACAAACTTGTCATAAATTGTCGAGCTACTCGCGGAGATTCTTCCTGCGTCAGAAAGACAAGTTTGGGGTTACATTATGGATAAACCTGCAGTGCGTCTCTACAGAAAATCTTTGTGACTTAGAACCTTTATTCCTTTGCACCTTTCTTTCCCCAATCTTGTCTCCCTGAGGAACGAAGGGTCTCCACTAGAAACTAACATAAGCTTGTCTTAAATTGTCGAGCTACACGCAGAGATTCTTCCTGCGTCAGAAAGACAAGTTTGGGGTTACTTTATGGATAAACCTGCGGTGCGCCTCTACAGAAAACCTTTGCGCCTTTGAACCTTAGTTCCTCTGAACCTCTAAAACCTTAGAAACCGCCGTAGGCACTGTTGCTTTCTCTCCTATAAAAACCTCACTCATCGTTACGTTTACGGCATTACTATTCGAAATGGCATTCTTAGCCGATTTAATTTCGATGTTATCCAATGTGATGTTTTTAACTTTTTTCTCTGGGAATCCCTGAATTACAATTCCTGTTCCCGTCACTTTATTACACGAAATATTAGAGAATGAAATATCTGATATTTCCGATGGGAAACCACTTCCCTCTCCATGATAATTAGCGGTAATATACAAGCAATCTTCAACTTCGTCTAATTGGATATTTCGAACAAAAACATTTTTTATATAACCACCTCTATCCGCATTTGTTTTTAAATAAATCCCTCTTTTTAAGTAACCAACAGTTTTGCAATTATCAACAAATACGTTTTTAATTCCTGCCGACATTTCACTTCCTAAAACTACACCATGAAGTCCTTTAAAATTACAATCCCTAATTACAATATTCTCACTTGGCGTATCCGAATTTGCTCTTCCCTCATGATCTCTACCTGCTTTAATCGCAATATTATCATCGCCATTATTAAATGTAATTCGCTCTATCAATACATCTTTGGCGTATTCAGGATCGATTCCGTCGTTGTTATGATTCAAAGATTTATAGCTTACATCTCTAACAGTTATACTTTCAGATTTTAATAAATGTAAACACCAAAATGGTGAATTTTCTATTCTGATTTTCTCAACCATAATGTTTTTACAATTGAAAAACTGAATCATCTGCGGTCTTAAAAAATATCCGTCACCGAATTTTCTATCTTTTAACGGAACATTATTATGATTCATTTCGCGGCTTAATTTTTTACCTGTTCCTTCTTTGGCTTTAAAACTACGCCAAGTATTTCCTCCTTCGCCATCAATTGTTCCTTCCCCTGTTATAGCAATATCCGTACAGCCATACGCATATATTAATGGACTATAATTATAAAGCATTGTTCCTTCCCAACTTGTAAGTACCAACGGTAAATAATGATTGGGATTGTCACTAAATTTAATTTTAGCATCTTTTTCTATCACTAATCTTACATTACTCACAAAATGTATTGGTCCATTGAGTTTATATATTCCTTTAGGAACTATAATAGTTCCACCTTTATTTTTCTTGCACAATGCCATTGCTTTATCAAAAGCAGGTTTGCTATCACTCACAGAATCTCCTTTGGCGCCAAGCCTCACAACATTTATTTGATACGACGGAATTACTGGTAACTTGATTCTGCTAACGATCGAATCGACTTTACTCATTGGAAATTCAACCGTTTGCGCAAAACAATTGAATGATATTAATAAGAAAAAAAGAAAGCTGTATTTCATAATTTAGACTTCTTAGATTTTTAGACTACTTAGAATGTTAGACTTCTTAGATTATTAGACTTCTTAGAATGTTAGACTTCTTAGATTATTAGATTTGAACCTTTATTGCGTAGACACACTGCGGTGCGTCTCTACAGAAAACCTTTGAACCTTTGTTTCTCAGAACCTTTGAACCTTTAAAAAAACCTTTGAACCTTAGAAAAAACATTCTCAACTGTATATTTCTTAGCCTCTTTTTTGGTTAACTGATACGACCATTTAACTCTTTCCTTTGGTTTAAATCCTTCACCACTACAATTGTATTCGGCATAAAAAGCTGTTTTTTCGGCTTCGGGTTTAGACCAGTTTTCCCAACCTTGTGGTACTATATGATTTCCCATTTTGCATTCTATAAAAACGGTTTTAGCATAAATACGCCATGGTCTCCCCAAGTAAACTTGTGTTGCATTTTTATCGGCTGTCAGGTTACAGTTTTTAAACACAAACCCAAACGCTGTACCTTCGGGTGTTGCTGCTGCTGTTATATATGAATTCTTGAGACTATGAATTTGGCAATTCTCGAATAATACGGTGGCTTTCCCAAAAATAAAATCGGTTGTTCCTTCGATATAACAATCTTTAAAATACTGCCTGGAGTTGTTTCCCGAGGCATATAATGTATCTTGGTTTCCTAATATATTACAATTAAAAATATAGGCATTATCTCCCATAATTGATAAAGCCACTGCTTGCCCTATATCTCCTGATGAATTTTGAATCGTTAAATTGGATGCCGAAAAATCATTCCCTTCTACCAGCATTGTGTAGGTATAAAAAGTGCTATTTCTGCCTAAATTCATTTTTCCAAAATAATCATCGTAGGTAATAATTGTCTTTTCTTTACTCTCTCCAATTAAAGAAACATTATTATTAAATTCTGGAATTCTTACTTTTTCATAATACGTTCCGTTTTTAATATGAATCGTTACTTTCTCATACGGAAAAGCTTTGGCCGCATTTATCGCATCCTGAATTAACTTGAAGTCACCAGAACCATCTTGAGCTACTGTAATTACGTTTTCGGACTCCCCTTTTTTTTTTCGCTTTTTTCAAAAGCGTATTTTTTCTCCCAACTTGAGTATTTTTTTAAAGGCTCTTTTGGCTCATCGGTGTACCAAGCGTATCCGTTTTTGCGTTCTGCTCCTATTTCGTCCAGAGATTTCTTTTTGACTCCATCTCTATCACAAAAAAATGGTTCGTTGTTGTCTAGCTCCATAAATCTTGCCCAAATTGGCGAAGCATTTGTAGCAGGAATCATTTTTTTATCGATAATTTTCCCCGCATCATTTAGAATTCGTTTTTCTTCCAGATTCGTAATTTTTGTTTTTTCAAACCATGCGCAAGCACTTTTTACTGCTGTAATTACTTCTGGTGACGGTTTATCGATAGACATTAGTAACAATACTATTTTAGCCGATTCTTTCCCGCTTAATGATGGTAATTCGTAAGCTCTTGCTTTGGCTGGAGCCAAAGTGTTTTCGTCATGTTGTGCGCACCAAGCTGTTAAAACTCCGTTTTGCTTGTATTGTGTTTTTATGATACAGGTTATTCCTTTGTCAAAAGCAGTTTTAGCTTTAGTAACATAATCTTGTGAGATAGCTATACCGTAATAATCGGAAGTTTCTGAGATTTGTTTTAATATCGATAGGATATGAAACATCGAATCGTCATTATAGGTTATATGGGTGTAATATCCTTTTTTTAAGGGATAAAATTGTGGCCATCCTCCATTATCATATTGTGCTTCTAGCAAGTAATCCAGTCCTAAAAGAAATGCTTTTTTATATCTTTCGTCAGATTTTTGCTTGTACATTTTTGCCAGAAAAAGCATTTCCTGACACGTTGCACCATTATCGGTTGTGATATCGTGTAGGTCACTTTTTAATGCAATTAAACTTTGCTTTTCAGTATCAGAAAGTGGTTTCTGCATTTCGATATTCTTTGGCCATCCGCCAATGTTACGTTGGTACAATAACACGTTCTCGGCTATGGCTTGAGCTTCGGGCGTTGCAAACCAAGCTGCATCGCTTTTGCGAATAATATCACTCCAGTTTTTATAGCTATTTTGAGCTTGCACCATTACGCTGCATCCCAATACTATTACTAGATTTAATACTATGATTTTAATATGTTTCATTTCAAATTATCTATTTAATTCTAATGCTGCCAAAATAAATGGACCTGTTGCTTTAGGATCGTTGTCTTTTTTTCTTTCGTTTATATAATATTCATAAGAACCGTCTCTATATGGTTTTCCACCTAATCCAGCCACAGCGCAAGCATTCGTAATTGTAATTTCACCATCGGCATCAACTTTTATCAATTGTTTGGTTAATCCATCAAAAGATTTGTTTGCGATGTCTTTATATTTTTTTGGTAAATATCCTTTGTTTGCTCCTTTCGCGAAAGCATAAATAAACATTGATGATCCTGATGATTCTAAATAATTTCCTTTTTTATCTCCCATATCGGTTACCTGATACCAAAGTCCTGTTTTTTTATCTTGAAATTTCACCAAAGTTTCTGCAAGTTGGTTTAAATACTCAACTAGTTCTTTTTGTTTCGGGTGGTCTTTAGGAAAATAATCCAATACATCGACCAATGCCATTGCGTACCAACCTAATGAACGTGACCAGAAATTTGGCGATGTTCCTGTTTCTGGATTTGCCCAAGGCATTTTTTTACTTTCGTCCCAAGCATGAAAAAGCAATCCTGTTTTTTTATCCAAATCGTTTTTCTGAATTAATTCAAACTGTTTGGCGATATCATTAAGTTCTGCTCCTTTTTCAAACTGGGTTGTATATTGTGCATAAAATGGTTCTCCCATATACAATCCGTCTAGCCACATTTGGTCTGGATATATTTTTTTATGCCAGAATCCGCCACTTGCTGTTCTTGGTTGCTCTTTTATTTGTTTCCTTAAAAGCTCTAATGCTTTTAAATATTTTTGATCTTTTGTTGTGTCGTATAAATTAAATAATAAACGACCAGCCGTAACCATGTCTATATTATAGGTTTCAAATTTATAGCTTTTAATGCTACCATCTTCTTGCACTAAATCGTCTACATACTTTTTTATGTAATTGTAATATTTAACATCGCCTGTTTTTTTATACAATTCTTCAAATGATGTAAGTACCAATCCGTGTACATAATCCCATTTTGGTTCTTTTAAATCATCAATCATATAAGCTTCGGGATGACGCTTCATGATAGACAAAGCCATTTTTTCTGACCATTTTAGGTCTTTAGAAATCGCTACAGAAGTTTTTGCAGGTTCTTGAGAAATAGTTTTACAACTCATTAATGTCATTACACAAACCAATGCTATTGACCCAAAATAATTTCGTTTTATAATATTCTTCATTTTAAAATATGCTTTATATTTTTATTTATCCAACTCTATCGCACTCAACATAAATGCTGTTAAAGCTATCGAACTGTTGTCTTTCTTTTTTCCGTTAACGTAATATTCATTTGTCCCATCTCTAAATGGATTTCCTCCTAAACCTACATTTGGTGAGACATTAATTATGTTTAATTCTACATTATCTCCAAATCTAACAAACTCTTTTATAAATCCATCAAATGATTTTTCGGCAATCGTTTTATATTCCGAAGGTAAATATCCTTTATTTACTCCTTTTGTAAAAGCATAAATAAACATTGCCGATCCCGATGGTTCTAGATAATTATCTTTAAGCGTTGGTTTATCTGTTACCTGAAACCATAATCCCGACTTGTCTTTATAGGTAAGCAACGCTTTGGCTAATTGATTTAAATACCCAACTAATACTTTCGTTTTCGGGTGATTTTTTGGATAATAATCCAATGCATCTACCAGAGCCATCATGTACCAACCCATTCCTCGTGACCAAATTGTTGGCGATGTTCCTGTCTCTGGATTTGCCCACGCAATTTGTTTGCTTTCGTCCCAAGCATGATATAACAATCCTGTTTTTGTATCGACAAAATGATTCTGTACCAACTCAAATTGTTTGGCAATATCATCTAAACCTTTACCTTTTTCAAACTCAACTGTATATCGTGCATAAAAAGGTTCTGCCATATACAATCCATCTAACCACATTTGATTGGGATAAATTTGCTTGTGCCAAAATCCTCCACTTGCGTTTCTAGGCTGAGTTTCAATTTGATTTCTCAAAATAACCAAGGCTTTACGATAGCGTTCTTCTTTGGTTAAATCATACAAATCAAAAAGGATTTTCCCTGGATTGATATAATCGATATTATATTCTCTGGCATCATAACTTGCAATATTTCCTGAACTATCTATCAACTCATTTGTGTATTCTTTTACATAATCCAGATACTTTGGATTTTTGGTCTTTTGATATAATTTTTCAAAAGAAAGCAATGCAAATCCTATTTTGTAATCCCATTTTGGCTTTTCGGCTCCATCAATCTGCCATGCTTTTGGATATTTGTTTATAATCGAAAGCGCGGTTTTTTCAGACCATTTGCCTTGAGCATTCGCTTTACAGCAAAATAACACCAATACGATAATTACCAGTTTATGAAAATGCAATTTGTTAGAATTAGTTTGAATCATTAATAATTATATTTTTAATACTTTAATGTATAGTATTTTTTCTTGCACGCAGATTTAAAAAAGATTTAAGCTGATCTACGCAGATAATTATCCATTATTGATTTTTAAAACTAAATCTGCTACAATCTGCAGAATCTGCGTGAAACAAAACTCTTTTAATCTGTGGCTATTAAACAAAAATCATATTTTACATTTTACCTTTTTTATTCAATACTTCTAATCTTTCGTCTAGGTATTTTATAAATTCTTCTTTGTTTTTAATACCGTCTTTTTCTTGTTCCCAAGCGCCTAAGAAATAGAACGACGTTGGTTTTGTGGTTGGTTTAAAAACCAATAAATAATCTAAATCTGTATCGGCTACATTTTCGATTGTGCTAGTTTCATAAAAAATTGCCATTCCTAATTTATCTGGAACTAATGATTGTGTTCCGTATGTTGCAAGGTATGCCCACTTTTTATTTTTGCTTTCTTTTTTAAGCAATTCGGCATTTTTCTGTTTTACAATTCCTGTACAAATTCCTTGGATTTCTTTAGAAGCCTTAATTGTATGCTGCGTATATAATTGGTCTGGCTTAATGATTAACTCCGATGTGAAATCAATTTTATCTGAAGCTGTTTTCCAACCAAAATAATTCACTTTTACCTTAGATTCATTTACCTTATTCTCTACATAAGCCAATGTTGAATCGACTTCATAAAAATGTAGTTTCTTATTATCTAAATAACGATCTATAGAACCAATTCCGATTCCTTTTCCAGCTTTTAAAATATCTGCTCCCCAATCGCTCATTTCATGATATGAGTCAAAATTATCCTGCCCTACTTGAGGCAGAATCATCTCTGATGTTTTTTTTCCGAAAATATCAATGGCATTTCTCCAGTCTAAATACAAACGATATCCTATTCTGTTGCTTTCCCAACCTGGGCCTTCGTAACGAATATCAAATGAATGGTCGGTATGTTCTGGTGCTAATTTTAGTTTATCTACATTTTTAAATACAGTTCCTCCTATATACTTGCGTCCTTCCCATTTTCCATCTGTTTTTACCGATAATTCGGCGTAGGTTTTGGCTGTTTTTATATCGTATTTATTTTGTGCTTTACAACTCGTAAATCCTAAAATCAATGCTGCCGATACTGTTATTATTGTTTTCATTTTATTCTAATTTATTTAAATATTGTAGCTAAAAATTGTGTTGTATGTTGTACTGTTTCATCAAACCATGGATTAAAAAACCAAAATGAATGCGGCGAATTCTCTATCGTTTTTACCTCGTTATATATCTTATTTTGTTTCAAAATGGCTATCATGTCGTCTCTTCCTGCATGAAATCTATCCAAACTGCTATTGATAAACAGTATTGGTGGTGTGTTTTTATTGGTATGCGTTAATGCCGAAGCATTTTTCCAATTCTTAGGATTTTCTTCATAAGAACCATTTAACCACAAAGCTGCCATTTCTCCCTCTTCGGATTCTGGATGTTTAAAAGCTAAAATTCCATCTATATCAATAATTGCGTTTACTGCTGCCGATGATTTACTCTTAAACAAAGCATCTTCATAAGCTAAATCTCCATTTGTTGTACCAATCAAAGCAGCCATTTGACCTCCCGAAGAACATCCTAAAATAGCTATTTTGTTTGGATCCACTCGGAATCTTTTAGCATTATCTTTTATAAACTTAATTGCATTTTTTACATCGTAAATTGCCTGTGGATATTTCGCTTCAAGCGATAATCTGTATTCTATTGCAAAACAAGAATATCCTTTTAATGCTATTTCCTGTCCTAGAACCTGCATTTGTTTTTTATTTCCTGATTTCCAACCTCCGCCATGTATCATGATTACGGCTGGATTTAGTTCTTGTTTTTTATTGATAAAAGCATCCAAATGCAATGGCCTGCTTTTATCTTTATTATAAACTATATCATATACGGCATTAATATCTTTATTCTTTTGCGCCTGAGCAATTGTTATAGACGGATATCGCTTAATTAATTTAGTATATGTACTTTTTACAGTATACGATGTATCAATGCTATACTGACTTTGCACAGCAATAGCTTTGAAAAAAAGCAAACAAAAAAGCAATATTCTTATCATCTATAAAAAATAATTTTTAGTTAAGAAAGGAGTTCGACATATAATCAAACTCCTTTTTAACTAACTCAAAAAACTAATAATTTAAAAAAATTATGGAATTACTAATTACTAACTCTTCTTAATATGCGGGATTTTGAGGGAAATCTTTATTTCTGTTCAAATCTAATGCTGCTTGTGGTATTGGTCTTAAAACTTTAAGATTTCCATTTTGTCCGTTAAAGGCATTAGCACTTGTAACTTTAGGATTAAATAAAACAGTTCTTTGTACTAGTGTTCCTGTACGTTTTAAGTCGAACCAACGGTGATATTCACCTAATAATTCTCTTCCTCTTTCGTCTAGTATTGTGTTAATATCTATTGTTGTAAGTACTGGTATTACTCCTGCTACTCCTCCTCCAGCTCTTTTTCTTACTTCGTTTAAACGTGCTAAAGCTGTTGGCGAATCTCCAGCTTTAAAATATGCTTCGGCTGCAATTAAATACGTTTCTCCAAGTCTTGCTATGATAAAATCACGTGTGCTACTTCTGTTTGTTGCCACTGTATATGGTGTGGTGTTAAAGTTTACACTTGTTGCGCCACTATATGGTGCTTTTGGATCGTCGAATTTACGAACTGGAATAAGGTTGTAATCTCCTCCTGCTGCTGCAGCTGATGAATAAGATCCCCAAATATGGTATCCTGTAGGCGTTGTTGCCGGTGCAACTACTTTTCCTAAGTCTTTATGTGCTGCTATATAGGCATCTCTATCGGCTTGGGTAAACCATTTTGGCTCGTAAAAATGAGCAATTTTTAAGGCTGTTTTATCGGCCACATCATAATAATCGTAATATCTGCTATAGATTTCGGTCATGAATGTTCCTTCCCAACGTTTGTCGCCTTTTTCAAATAATGATAAAGCGTAAACTGTAGGACAAAGTGTGTAACTTCTGTTAGGATAAGGATTCCCTGCAGCTGCTGCACCTAAATACGAACTAAACCAATAGTTTTGTGAACTTCCTAATGATGTTGTTCCCGTAGCATTTGAAGCGATTGAGAATTGAACTGAAAAGATGGTTTCGGCATTCATTTCGTTTCCTGGTTTTACTACATTATCAAATGAAACGGCTAATGCCTGACCATTAATTACCTTATCTGCCAAGGCTGCTGCAGTTGTAAAATCTGTTGCTGTACCAAAAGTTTCATATCCTCTTGTAAGGTAAACTTTGGCCAATAAATTCTGAACGGCTCTTTTATTTACTCTTCCTGTGTAAGCTCCATCTGCTACTAGCGGAAGTGCTTCGTTAAGGTCTTTTATGATTTGAGTATATACTTGTTCTGCTGTATTTCTGTCAAATGAAGTAACTGCTGTATTGATATTATCTAACACTACTGGAACTCCTCCATAAGTTTGTACTAACAAGAAATAAGCATTTGCTCTTAAAAATTTAAGTTCTCCTATTCTTGTATCTACTGTACTTGCTTTTTCGGTTATTCCCGAATAATACAATCCTTTATTCGCTTGTTGTATAGATGAATAACAGGTTCTATACAATTGATCTACTCCTTGCGATGATGATGAAAGTGTTAGGTATTTAGCCAATCCTTCTGGTTCTTGATTTCTTCCTTCTGAGTACATATCAGTTCCAGCTTCAAACAACCAAGGGTCTCCACCGTAAACATCTTTTAGTGCTGCATAATTTGTGTTTACCAATGATTCAAAACCGGGAGCAGTAATAAAATATTGCTCTGCCGAACCATAGGAACGATTATCTTCCTCGATATAATCCGAGCATGAATTTAGTGTCGTTACCAGTATTCCTATAATTACTATTATTCTTTTCATTTTTCTTTAATTTAAAATTTTAAACTTAATCCCATTTGTACTGTCATTGTCGACACACGGTTAACTGCAAGTGCCGCAGTTGCCCATTCTGGGTCGTATCCTTCATAATTTGTAAATACAAACGGATTCAGGACATTTACATAAAGGCGTAAGCTTTTAAGTTTTAATTTATCTAGTAATTCATCGTTAAAACTATACCCTAAAGCAATGTTTTGAATTTTAACAAATGATGCATCTTTGTAAAAAGCTACATTATTAGTATCATAATAAACTCCTGCTCCACGTGGTAATGGGTTTGTGTTTGAGTATTGTGCAGGTAAACCTGCTCCATTTGCAGGAACATACCAATCACCTAAATCTAATTTCTGGCGACCTCTATCGGTAACATCGGCAAAATTGTCGTGGAATCCGCTAAATACTGTCATTCCTTGATTTGTTATCAATGACATCGATAAATCAAATTGTTTTACTTTTAATGTTGTAGAGAAACTTCCTGACCATTTTGGATCATAATTTCCTAAAATCGCTCTATCATTATTAGCATCTATTTTACCATCATTATTTAAATCTTTTACTTTTGCTTCTCCAGGTTTTTGACCATAAGAAAGTGCCTGAGCAGCTTCGCTTTCTTGCCAAACTCCATCAAAAACATAGTTGTAATACGAATGGATATTTTCTCCTATAAATAAGTTGTTTCCAACATCGTCTACTTTGTCTTGTCCGTAAATAGACTCTAATTTATTCACGTTTTTAGTAAACGTAAAACTGGTTTCCCAAGACACATTTTTAGTTTGGATATTCTTAGTTACCAAGGCAACCTCGATTCCTCTATTACTTACTGAACCTACGTTTGAAGTAATTGTAGGAACTCCAATCTCTAATGGTAATGCTTGTTGGAATAATAAATCTTTTGATAAACGATCGTAAACATCTACGCTACCTGAGATTCTGTTTCGTACAAATCCAAAATCTAAACCTAAGTTTACCTCTTTTGTCTTTTCCCAAGTTAAGTCTGTATTCCCTAAACTTGAAGATGTATATCCATTTGCTACTGTACCATTAAAATCATAATATGTTGGCACTTTTAAAACACTTAAACTTGAGTATGGACTTACGTTGTCATTTCCTGTATAACCGATACTTCCTCTTAATTTAAAGTTTGAAACAAATTTTAAATTTTTCATGAACGATTCTTCGTGAACATTCCAACCTAAAGCTACAGATGGGAAAGCTGTCCATTTATTCTCTTCAGATAAAACCGATGATCCATCATATCGTACTGAAGCTGTCAATAAATAACGCCCTTTGTATGCGTAGTTTAAACGAGCTGCATAAGATTCTAATGTGTTTTTAGAATACGGAATAAATACACCCGAAGGAATTAAAGCAATATTACCTGATGGTGTTAATGAATATGTTGCTTGTGCTCCTGAAGGAAGATTGTAAAAACTGGTTTCGAAAGGATTTTCTCTTGAAGAAGAAAAATAAGTTTCGGTTGTATTTGAATAAAAACTCTGAAGTCCTAAAAAGCTAAATACGTGAGCATCTTTTATAGTATAATTGATATTGAACTGATTGTCCCAAGTATAATTAAAGTTGTCTACATTGGTTACATCACCAGATGTTAAGCTCTTGTTTTTGAGTCCAAAATCGGTCTGTGCTCCTAATGATCTACCTTCTCTGGCATCCATTTTTCCTGCTGAAAAAGTTGACTTGAATGATAACCAGCTTGTCGCTTTGTACTCTGCAAATACACTACCTATTGTAGTAAATCTTCTTATTTCGTCGCTAGAATTAGCAATTTCTAAAAGCGGATTGTATGATCCTGTTTTATTAATTCCAAGGGTTCCATTTGGGTACTTTAAAGTACCTGGTTGTTGTGCATACGTACCAACTATTTCGTTACCCGATGCATCTATCGCCCACGGAGATGTATAAGGGTTTTGTCTGAAGGCTTCTTGCATTGCAGTTCCACTGCCAAGTTGCTCGTCTGTTTTAGACATCGTTAAGTTTACTCCAAATGAAATTTTATCATTTATCTTATGATTCAAACCTGCCTTAAAAGTATATTTATCGATTCCCTCATTATCAATAACTCCAGTTTCTTTCTGTGCTCCCAAACCTATGTTATAAGATAGTCCGTTATCGGCACGACCCGAAACTGTAAAATAATTATTTTGTGTCATTCCGCCTTTAAGCACAGTGTCTTGCCAATTGTAGCTTTGGTTATTTGCTACTCTTTGAAATAAAACGGCATTAGTTCCGCCTTGTCCTACAGCTGCATTTAATTCTGTTGGATCTATATCCATATAAGTAGGATTGGTTGCCGAAATTGTAGTTGCCAAAAATGCCGATTGATGATAATACCACCATTTTTCTGGGCTCATTAATTTAGGCAATCTCACCGCTTGTTTGTTTCCGTAAGAAGTATCAAAAGTTACGGTTACACCAGCTTTAGCATTTGTTCCATTTTTTGTAGTCACAATAATAACTCCACTTCCTCCTCTTGAACCATAAATAGCTGCCGATGATGCATCTTTAAGTACATCCATTCTGGCAATGTCCTGCGGGTTTAAGAAATCGATATTATCTGTAGGTACTCCATCTACAACAAACAGCGGTTTTGATCCGTCTTTATTAATAGAGTTTGCTCCTCTTATAATAACATTAAATCCATCGCCTATTCTTCCTGAGTTTGAGGTTACCTGAACCCCTGCAATACTACCCTGAATTGCTTCCATTGGATTGGTAACATTTCTTTCTGTGATTTTGGCAGACGATAACGTGTTTACTGCTCCCGTAAGATCAGCTTTCTTAACTGTTCCGTATCCTACCACAACTACCTCTTTTAGAGAATTTGTATCTTCGCTAAGGCTTATATTAATTTTTGTTTTTCCTGCTACGCTCATTTCTTGGGTCTGGAAACCTAAATAACTAAATACTAGGATAGCTTTGCTGTTTGATACATTTATTTTAAAACTTCCTTCAAAGTCTGTGGAAGTTCCGTTTTTAGTTCCTTTTTCTTGAATATTCACTCCTGGCAGAGATAATCCAGCGGCATCGGTAATTTTTCCTTCTATTACAGTTGATTGAGCACTTATTGTGTTGCTCAACAGGAAATTCAGGAAAAATAAAAATACAAGATTGTATTTTATTTTTTTCTTTAATAATGGTTTAATGTTCATAGTTTGGTTTTAATGGTTTTGTTAATTGATAGTATTTTAATTCATAATTGATTCTATTTTTTTATCATTTATATAGATGGGTAGTAATAAAATTTATGCTTTTAATATTCTTTAGTAAATAAACCTAATCTGCTTTTTTTGCGATTAATCCCTCTTTTTCCATGGATTGGATTCCGAAATATCATGAACTTGTTTCTCTGTATGAAAAACCAACAGTATAATCACATTAAAAACTGCAACTATTTGTGACGTTATAAACTTACTTACAATCATTTATATCGATTATTAATGCCTTTTCTGAATAAAAAACAACAATTATGTAATCGATTACACGAAAGTATAAAATTAGTTTGAATGAGCCAAATTAAATTAAATAAAAATTACGTATTTAATTTATATACAGGATTAAAATTACAATAAGTGTAAAAAAACTGATAATTTGTTATTATAATAATTTAAATAAGATTCAAATGTTACATTAAAGTAATCGATTGCTTTAAGTATTCAGTTTCGGCTTGCAGTACTAGTTTACAGTTTCAGTTGTGGTGATTGAGAAATGTGAAATGTAAATTGTATAATATTTTAATCATAGCTCACTGTTTCAACCCTGTGATACAGGTTGTGATGATGTATTGTGCTCCAATGGTTGAAACCGTTGGCAATATTTATAAGCTAATATGCAGTGAAAGTCTTCGGTTATGGTGATTGAAAATATGAAATGTAAAAATTGGAATGGAGTTACTTGCGGAGATCCCTCCTGCGTCGGGAAGACAAGTTTGTGGGGAAAGTTTGTGGAGAAAGATTACCTGTAAGGAGCTACATACTGAGACTGCTACTGTAAACTGCTACTGTAAACTGACACTAAATACTGAAACTAAACACTGTGCCTAAAAAATGAACAAAAAAAAGAGATATGCAAAAAATTGCATACCTCTTTTTAAACTAATTTATAAGATAATACTATTTAAACCAACGCGGATCTCCTACATTATTCTCTTTTAATGTCTGATTTCCAACTGTAAAATCACCATTTAAAGCATTTGTGAATTTAGGATCTAATGTTGTGTAATTTCCAGAATTATCAAATTTTATAGGAGTTGCAGCTGTAGTAAAAAGTGCAGCCGAATTATAATAATTATTATTTACAAATGTTGGAGCTACTGTAACAGCTTGATTTGCAAAGATTGCAGCTGTTTGCGCAAACAATGTATTACGAATTGTCGTTGCATTAGATACAAAACGTATGTACAAAATTCTATTTGAAGCTGTCATTCCATTATTAAATATCGTACAACCATCAATTAATATATTAGTGATTAAACCTGTCCCTGTTAAATCTTTGGCATTATCTATACGGATAAAATCACGTCCTAATGCACAATTATTAAACGTACTGTTTTTTAATGTAAGCTGTCCTAAATGAGCAATCCTAAAGTCAATAAAATCACCATTATTAGTCAATACATTTGTTACAACAGTGTTCTCTACTATAGCTGAACCAACTCTTGTGTTGGCTTGACTTGAAGATATTAATGATTTTCCGAAATCATGAATATTACATCCACTTATTAAAAGCGGACCATACGTTACATTTGCTTCATTGTATTTAACAGCATCAGTAAGAGTTTTATCTCCGTTTAAATCTAAATCTATCAAATTAAGAATTGTAGATCCATTATTAAGTGAGAAGTTTACATGTAGTAATGGCTTCTTATAGCTATATAATCCTCTAATAGTGATTGATTTATTCAAACTGATTGTACCTTTAAAAACAGTATAATCTCCAGGCATCAATACTAATACGGCTCCTGGCGCAGCATCGGCAATTTTAGCACTTAAATCATCTTCTGGTTTTACTAGAATTCCTGTTCCTATGTCAATTCCTGTTGTAAAAGCGAGTAAACCTCTTTTTTTGCTGCCATTAAACAATTCTGCTATATAAGGTGTTTCTCCTTTTAATCCTGTTATTATCGCAATTCCGTTTATTTTTTCTTCTGCAGTTACAACATGTTTAATGGCGCCAGGATTAACAACTATTTCTGTTACATTACTATTAGCAGTCCATCTCAAGGTAACTTTATTCGACTCTATGTCGCCATCTTGGCTAGCTAAGAAAATTTGCTCTGATGATGTGGTTGCCTTAGTAATAGACCATTTAGAATCTTCTAATCCTGTTGAACTCACTGCTTTTATTCGAATTGAATACGTTGTTTCTCCTTCTAATTGTATACGAACCGGCAATTCTTGTGGATTAACGTTAACTGTTTTATAAATAGTCTTAAAGTCTACATCATCTGCGCTAAACTCTACAACATAATGATCTGCATCTTCATTAACAGTCCAATTTAAATCAACTGCTGTTTGATTTCTAACTACTGCAGTAAGACCTATAGGCGAAAACTCTCTGGTTGCTCCTATTCCGTCTAGTAATCCTTCATTATAAGTTTCGCAGCTAGCAAAAGCAAGCATGAACAATAATGTGGCTATTAATCCTTTTAGTATATATTTTATTTTCATAAACTTAATAATTTATAATTAGTTTTAAGTTAGATATTAATAGCCATAATCGTTAAACAATTTTCCATTGCTTCCTTCAATAAGCTTTTGCCATATTGGCCAAAACTGTCTTGTATCTGGATCAACTCCAATCTTGTAAATCGAATTTATCTTACTATCCGTAAGTGTACTCCAAGCAAAAGAGGTATAATCTGGTCCTGGATTTACATTCTCACCGCGATTTAATCCATAAATATCAAGAGTTACATTATCAGCTTTGTACTTATAATACAAAGTAGTTGGTACATCGGCATAATCTCCTGTGTGTTTTTGTAAATCGAACATTTTTTGCTTGGCTTCGTCTAATTTTACTTTAAGTAAATTCCAACGAATAAGTGCTTGTTTACGTTCCATTTCTCCAGTAAACTCATATTTATTTTCATCTACAATAGCATTGAACATTGCTGTTTTACTACTTAAACCATTTACATAATTATCTACTTTTTGACTCTGATCTCCAGCAGCAAAAGCTCTTCTGCGTATTTCTTTTAAGTAAGGCGCAGCAGCTGCAGGGCCTTCTAATTCATTAGCAGCTTCGGCAGCAATTAAAAGCACTTCGGCATAACGCATATAAATTTTATTTACTCCATCATCATTTGTAGAAGTCACAAAACGAGTCATCCATTCGTAACGGTATTTACCAAAATACCATTTATTTAATGCTCCTAATTCTTGCTTGGCGATTCCATTTACTGGTTTACCATATAAGTAAGGTACACAGGTAACATCTCTACGACTATCTGCTTTATCGTAATCATAAAAAATAGTAGGTAGTGGTCCTGCCGAACCTCCACGGTTAGCTCCATTTGCATGAAATTGATCTACATCTGTATGTTTTACAGCAAAACTGTATAACATTCTTCCTCTACCATCTGCAAAAGGAATTTCCCAAAGAGATTCCCCTCCTGCCGTAATGTTTTCCTGGTTATATTTTCTCCAGAATGTTTCAAATGAAGCTTCCAAATTAGCTTTCCCACTCTGAATAACTGAACGAGATTCATCTAATGCCAATTTATACATTTTATCTACCGAAAGTTCTACATCATTACTTCTATGAACACCGTCTGGATATTGCTGAAATCCACTAGCAACCAATGCTAAACGAGCACGTAATCCTTTTACAAAAGCTTTATTAATGCGTTCTACACTTGCAGTAGCAGCACTTTCATTAGGCCATGGAACTAATGTAGCGGCTTCTCCTAAATCCTGAATAATTTGCTTATAAATTACATCACGACTTGATTTTGGCAAATAAATGGTTTCTGTATTAACTGGCTCAAAACGAGCAGGTACATCGCCATGTGCTTTAACTAAATCTGCGTAAAATACAGCACGCAATGTTAAAGCCTCTCCTAATAAATATCCAAATTCTGTTCCTGGTTTTGGGTCACCATATTTACGAATACCGTTGATACAAATATTAGCTCGCTCGATTCCCGTATACATAGATGTCCAAGGATTACCTCCACCACCATCTGTTACCTCCAGATTCATCTGGCTATTAGTAGGCTTTGCATCGTAAATACTTAAACTTGCTTTATCATCAGAAGTAGATTCTGAAGCATTATACCACTCAGTATCTGTATTAAATCCGTAAAAAGGAAGAAAACGACCTCTGTGTCCATTAGTTTCAGCAAAGGCCACTTTAATACCATCAACTGCACCTTTGGTTAATCCCTCATTAGAAAAAATATCCTGTTCGTCTAATGTTGATTTTCCGGGAGCATCCAAATAATCTTCTGAAAACTCTTGGCAAGCACTAAAAAGACTTGCTAAAATTAGTCCTGCTATTATTATTTTATGTTTCATCTTTTGATACGTGTTAAATTAAAAAGCTAGATTTAAACCAAAAACCATTTGCCTGCTACGCGGATATGCAGAGTAATCTACTCCCGGAGTTAGCGGTGTTTTTCTTCTTGTAGAAACCTCAGGATCTGGTCCTGAATAATTCGTAAGAAGGAAAACATTAGTAGCTGTTAGGTAAAATCTTAATTTAGAAACTCCCAATGCTGAAATAAGAGAATTTGGAGATGTATATCCTAATGTAAGCGTATTAAGTCTTAAAAAAGAACCATCTTCGACTGCCCAATCATTAAAAACAAAACGATTCATATATGGTGACCACATTGTTGTATTAGCGTTAAGAGCTGCTAATTGAGTAGGATCTGTTACTAACTGTCCAGAAGCCGGATCAAGATTTGTCCATCTGTTACCATCGGCCATATCTGTACTTAAATTTCTATATTGCCCATTTGGCGTAGAAGTCGTAAATTCAACTTTATTAGCATTATAAACATCATTACCAATACTATAGTTAAAAGAAGCTGAAAGGTCAAATCCATAAGCGTTACCGTTAATTACAAAACCTCCACTATATTTTGGGTTAGAATTACCAATTATTGTACGATCATCTACAGTCACCACTCCATCACCGTTTAAATCTTTTAACTTCATACTTCCTGGTCGCACAGGACCAACAATACCCGAGCTGTTTGTAATTCCTGGTTTTAAAGTATATTTCGTTCCATCATAATCAAAATCAGATACTTCATAACGACCATCATTCTTAAAGCCATACATCATACCTATTGGCTGACCCACTTTTACCTGATAATCTCCATCTATCGCCGAATTCCAAGTGCTTGAAGGATTAAAACTATTCATAACTCCAAGAGAGTTAATGCGGTTTTTATTTATACCTACGTTAAAAGAAAAATTCAAACCATAATTTTGTTTTTGTAATGCCACAACATTTAGAGTAGCTTCAAAACCTGTATTTTGAGTTTCTCCCATGTTTCGATATTGGCTCGAATAACCTGATCCTGCTATAAGGAAATTTATCAAAAGATCTTTAGTTACATTTTTATACATTTCTACAGAACCATTTACACGGCTTCTGAAAAAATCAAAATCTATTCCTAAGTTCTGCGTTACTGTAGTCTCCCATTTTAAGTCTGGATTAAACAAGATCGTCGGTGCAGCCCAATAGTTTTCTGTACCATCTATCCAAGAAGATGGCGTTGATTCTAACGTTTTTACTGTTTGTCCAGTTGGGATATTATTATTCCCAGCTTCACCATAACTCAATCTTACTTTAAGTGAGTTTATCCAGGAAACCTCTTTTAAGAAACTTTCTTCAGATATTTTCCAAGCTGCTGCTGCTGCAGGGAAAAATCCCCATTTATTACCGTCGGCAAACTTACTAGAACCATCGGCACGATATGTTGCTGTAAAAAGATAACGATCTTTATAATCGTAATTTAGACGTCCAAAAAACGAAAGTAATTTATCATCTGCAAAATAATAATTATCTACAGAGATAGGTTTACCTTGTGAAGTCAATTTTTTAGCTTGTTCAAAATCAAAAAACGTTGGAAAACCTTGTAAAGTAGTATTTACATCATTTCTTTGATAATTAATAGACTCTTCTCCTACAAGGATTTTTAAATTATGATTATCACCCAATGCTTTTTTAAAGTCATAATTAAGGGTATTTGCGTTTCTAAAACGAACTTCTGTACGATCACTCATTATAAGTGCAGGCATTCCTTGTAGTGTAGCAGCAGGTTTATTGGCCACATAATAAGTAGAACGTCCGTAAAAACGAGAATCTAAATAACTATAATTATCAAGTCCTAAATCTGTTTTAAAAACCAGTTTATCAGTAATTTTCCATGAAAAACTACCCAACATATTAAAGTTTTTTCTAAGCTGCTGACGGTCATTATCGGCTACAGCCACAAAAGGATTTACAAGATAACCTGATACTGCCTCATCTGTATCATCTGTAGTTAAACCTGGCATTGGTAATGGCGAATATCCCACAGCGTGTTTTAAACGAGAATCATTTGATGAAACTTCATTTTGTTCATTAGCTCCTCCTCCGTTTATTTCTGAATTAGAGTAACGCATCGTAAAGGTAAGATCAACTTTTTCACTCGCTTTACTTTTTAGCGCAAGCGATAAGTTATCTCTTTTAAAATCTGAACCTTGCATAATAGCAGTTTCATCATAATGCGCATAATTAAAATTGAAATTAATTTTATCCGAACCACCACGTATGGCTAAATCGCGGCTTTGAACTTCTCCAGTACGTCCATAAATTTGTTTTTGCCAGTTGTCCCCCTTTAAACCTTTATAAATATCATAATCTTGCCATGATCCAAAATATTTTTCATACGAATCTGCGTTTCCTTTTTCGAGCAAAGCATATTCATATTGCCACTTTACAAAATCATCTGGCGCAAGAACATCAATTTCATTTGCCATCTTTTTCATTCCGTAGAACATATTAAAGTTCACTGCAATTTTACCATCTTTACCACTTTTGGTAGTAATAATAATAACCCCATTTGCACCTCTCGAACCATAAATAGCTGTAGATGCAGCATCTTTTAAGGTGGTAATAGTATCAATATCAGATGGAGAAATATCGTTCATACTATTTACAGGAAATCCATCTACTATTATTAATGGAGAGCTATCTTGTGTTAAAGATCCTCCTCCACGAATTCTAATTTTAACCTCAGAATCTGGTGAACCTTCTGAAGATATTACCTGAACCCCAGCTATACGCCCTGTTAGAGCTTCGGCTACGTTTGCAATAGGTGTCTTTCTTACATCGTTACCCGATAAAGTAGAAACAGCGCCAGTTAAATCCCCTTTTTTTACTGACCCATATCCAATAACAACAACTTCGTTTAATGTATTGGCATCTTCATTTAATACAATATCTATTTTGTTTTTTCCTGTTAGAGCAACTTCTTTAGTTTTAAACCCTATAAACGAAAAAGTTAATATCGCTTTCGGATTGGTAAGTTTGATTTTATAATGTCCGTCAAAGTCGGTCGAAACACCATTCTTTGATCCTTTTTCTAATACATTTACACCTGGTAAAGTTAAACCTGCTGCATCTTTAACGGTACCTTCTATTGTTACATCCTGAGCAAAAATTTGATTGCTCATGAAAAATATCAGAAAAAAGGCCCAGACAAAATAACTTCTTGTCCCTTTTTTTAATAAATGGTTATTATTCATAAATTTGGTTTTAATAGTTAAGGTTTATTTGTTTTGGTAGTTTATTTTATGTTCTTCATTTTAATACCATTGATATAAGTATTATTAAACTTTAAATTCTTTACATGTTTAAGCGAATATGGTTTTTCTACTTTATCGATTCTAACATTGGTGAACGTGATATTTTCTATAGGCGATTGCTCATATCCATCGGCTAGAATACCAAACTTTCCTCCATTTTTCACTTTAATATTTTCTAGATTAATGTTTCGTATTGCTGGAATAAAATCACCTACTTGGCTACCATAGATATCATAAAACATGGTAACTCTCAAAACACTTTCGGCAACGGTTCCTACTTCAATATTCCTTACATAAACATTCTCTGTAAGTCCACCTCTTTTTGAATTCGTTTTGATTCGAATAGCTCTATCTAGATTAGGACTATCCATGATGCAATTTTCTACAAAAACATTGCTTACACCAGCAGATATCTCACTTCCCATTACAACTCCTCCATGACCATCTATCATTTTACAGTTTTGAACAATGATATTTTTACTCGGAATCCCAACTCTTCTTCCATCCCCATCTCTACCAGATTTTATAGCTATACAATCATCACCAGTATTAAAAGTGCAGTTTCTGATAATTACATTTTGAGAATATTCCGGATCACAACCATCATTATTAGGTCCATGACTTATTATAGTTACACCATCGACGATTACATCTCTGGATTTCATAGGATGAATAACCCATGAAGGCACATCGATAATTTTTACATCTTTTACCAAAACAGTATTACACTCGAAGAACTCTAAGAAGTTTGGGCGTATATAATGACCTTCTCCAAAAACTCTTTCGGCTACCGGAGTTCCTATTTCTCCCATTTCTACCAAAGCTGGACGATTAAGTGCATCATTCTGACTTGGCATTCCTTTTTCCCAACCATACCCCTTACCAGCCCAAGTCCACCAGTTTTTAGTATTAGATTGACCGTTAAGCATTCCTTTTCCGGTTACTGCAACATTTGTTTTTTTGTAAGCATATATAAAAGGAGAATAATTCATCATTTCTGTTCCCTCAAAAGAGGTATGAACTATAGGATAATCTTTAGAATTTGTACTAAATAAAATCTCTGCATTATCATCCAGAAACAAATTCACATTATTGTCTAAATGTATTGCTCCTGTAAAATATTTTCCGTTTGGCACTACTACCTTACCACCACCACTTGCAACACAAGCTTCGATAGCTTTTTTAAACGCTAGCGTATTATCTGTTACACCATCAGATATTGCTCCATACTCATTTATGTTAAAATTTTTATCTGGAAATTTTGTAGTAGGAATTTTTTTAATTATTTCTTCCATTTCCTTCCATGGATTTTTTTGAGCTTGCAATTTAGAAGAAGTAATACACGATAAAAATAAAGCTGTAATTACTATATAAATATATTTAGTATTCGCAAGTATTGGTTTATTTATAAGCATTGTGGTATAGTTTTTAGAATTCGTTTTCAACAATTAAATATTTTAATGTAATCGATTACACGAAAATATATAATTACTTTGAATGCGCCAAATATATTTAGATAAAAATTAGATATTTAATTTTTAATCACAAATAAAATTATATTTAGTTCAAAAAAACTAATAAATTATTACTATAATGCACTTTTAAAAGCCTTACTAAAGAAATAAAGTAATCGATAACAACTACCAGCCATTAATGTTAAAAAAATTCTTATTTTTGTAACTTACTAATAAAAAGACTACTGCTGCATGAGCGAAAAAATAACTATTTATGATATTGCCGAAAGATTAAATATCACTGCTGCTACTGTATCTAGAGCATTAAATAATAATCCTAAGATCAAAGAAAGTACGCGCAAGTTAGTTATAGAAACAGCTGCTGCGATGAACTACAAACAAAACAGACTTGCTCTTGCTCTACAGAGTGGAAGAAGCAATAATGTAGGTGTTATTGTTCCTCGTATAGATAGTAACTTTTTTGCCTCGGTAATTAGAGGTATCGAAGAAGAATTACACCCTCATGGTTTTCATGTTATTATTTGTCAAACTCATGAAAATCCAAAAAGAGAAAATGAAAACTTACATACATTACTTGATGCTCAGGTAGATGGGATTTTAATGTCGGTTACTGACGTTACAAATGAAAACGATACAGCATTTATGAATATCGTTAACAATGACGTTCCGCTAATATTTTTTGATAGAAAAAAAGACATCAACGGAGTAAGTTCTGTAACAATCGATGACTTTAAAGGTGGATACGAAACTACCAAACATCTTATTAATCAGGGATGTAAATCTATTGCACATTTTTCTGGAGATCAGTCGCTGGAAATTTTCAAAAACAGGTTTCTTGGTTACAAACAGGCTTTATTAGATTCTGGATTAACATTTGACGAAAAATATGTTATCCAATCCAAGAGTAGTGTTGATGCAGGAAAAGAAGCATTAGATATTTTAATGCAATACGATACGCCACCAGACGCTATATTTTCTTCGAGTGACTTTGCAGCTTTGGGAGCAATTCAGGAATTGAGAGCCAGAGATATTAATATTCCAGCCGATTTTTGTGTTGCTGGTTTTAGTAACGAACCTTTTACTAAATTCATGGAACTTTCTATAACTTCAGTAGATCAGTCTCCACTAGAAATGGGTAAAATGGCAGCTCGTGTTTTCTTGGAACAAATGGAGAAAACAGATAAAATCATGATAGAAAAAAAGGTAGTCCTGAAGCCTGAATTACACATCCGTAAATCATCTGCAAGAACTACCCATTAATATTTTTAAACATCACATTTAAGTTTTTTTACCATTAAGGTATTAAGAAAAATTAAGTTTTATAAGCGTTTCGCTTAAATGAACTTATATAACTTATATGGTTAACTTTTATATTTTAAACCATTTTTACCATTTAGATATTTTCTTTTTACCATTTAGATATTAAGAAAAATTAAGGTTTATAAGCGTTTCGCTTAAATAAACTTATATAACTTATATGGTTAACTTTTATATTTTAAACCATTTTTACCATTTAGATATTTTCTTTTTACCATTTAGATATTAAGAAAAATTAAGTTTTATAAACGTTTCGCTTAAATGAACTTATATAACTTATATGGTTACCTTTTTGAAACATATAAGTCACTTAAGAAAATATAAGTTTTATAAAAAATTAAACTCTAAAGAGTATTATTTTGAGTAAAACAACCGCGAACTTGTCACCCTGAGGAACGAAGGGTTTCCACAAGAAACTAACACAAAGTATTTTTTAGGTTATCGAACTACTCACGGAGACCCTTCGTTCCTCAGGGTGACAAGATTGGGTGGGAATTAAACAAAAAAAGACCATCATTTCTGATAGTCTTTTACTTAACTTTTCTTAATGCCTTAATGGTTCAAATCTTTGCTTACTTTGCGAAAATCTTTGCTTACTTTGCGGTTAAATTTTTAGCCACAAACCTGTCTAAAGCGAAACCCCACGTTTCCAAGGAATAAAATCGTTTTGGTTTAAAATCGCAGCCTTCGTTTTAATCTTACCACTTGCTACATTTATTATAAATTCTAACATTTCATCACCCATTTCTTCAATAGATTTTTCTCCTGTGATGATTCCACCTGTGTCAATATCGATAATATCCGACATTTTTGCAGCCAACTCAGAATTTGATGAAATTTTTACAACTGGCGCAATTGGGTTTCCTGTTGGAGTTCCTAAACCTGTTGTAAACAAAACCATATTTGCTCCAGAACCAACCATTGCCGTAGTACATTCTACATCATTTCCTGGAGTACAAAGCAAGTTTAAACCTGGTTTTGTAATATATTCTCCGTAATCCGAAACACCTACAATTGGCGAAGTTCCGCCTTTTTTGGCAGCTCCAGCCGATTTCATTGCGTCGGTAATTAAACCATCTTTTATATTTCCTGGTGAAGGGTTCATGTCAAATCCAGAACCTGCATCGACAACTGTTTTTTCATACCATTTCATCAATTCCAAGAAACGTTTTCCGCTCTCGTCTTCTACACATCGGTTTACCAACTCCTGCTCTACTCCACATAATTCTGGAAACTCCGAAAGAATTGTAGTTCCTCCTAAAGCAGCCAATAAATCAGATGTTATTCCTAATGTTGGGTTGGCCGAAATTCCTGAGAAACCATCAGATCCACCACATTCTAATCCAATTTTTAATTTAGATAATGGAGCTGGCGTTCTTTGTATTTCATTCGCTTTTTTAATAGCTTCAAATGTATCTTTTACAACGCTACTAAGCATTGCCTCAATAGTTCCTATTTGTTGCTGATCGTAAATTAAAACAGGCTTTTTACTGTTAGGATTTATCTCGTCCAGAGCATCTTTAAAGATTTGTATTTGAAGATTCTGACATCCTAAACTCAATACGGTTGCTCCAGCCACGTTAGGATTATTTACATAACCAGCCAACAGTTTGGCTAAACTATGCGAATCCTGACGAATACCTCCACATCCACCTTGATGGGTGATGAATTTTACTTCTATATTATTGAATAAATTAGAATCATTAGAAGCCGCTTCATTACTAGCGCCACCACTTTCTGATTTTACCAAAGAGCGCAATAATAACTGATAATCATTCTCTTTAGGTTTCATTAATTCCTTCTCGAAAATATCTTTTAGGATTTCGATATTTCTGTTTTCACAAAAAACCAAAGGAAAAAACAACCAAACATTTTCAGTTCCTACTTGCCCATCTTCTCTATGATATCCATCAAAAGTTCTATCTTTCCATTTATCGATATTTGGAACAGTCCAACCAATCGATTCTGTTTTTTCGAATACTTTAGCGCTTTCATGTTTTACATTACTTATCGTAAGTACATCTCCTTTTACAATCGTTTGACTTGCTCTTCCGACCAAAACACCATACATAATAATTTTTTCACCTGACGCAAAATCAGACAAAGCAATTTTATGTTTCATTTTCACATCAGTCTTAATAGTGATGTCTTCACCTTCAAAATTGATGACCTCACCAGCTGAAAGATTTACCAAAGCTACTGCTACATTATCGGTAGGATGAACTTTTATTAATTTTTTTTGAGTTGCCATGATTAAACGTTCTGAGTTGTTGTATTTAATTGTTTTTGGAAATTAGCAAAACCATTCTCAATTCCGTTTGCATCAATTTCCTCTAATGCAATTGTAATTGCTTTTGTCAAGCCCAGAATCAGCGTTAAATCTTCATCCCAGAAACTTTTATTTTGCAAAGTAAGTCGTGCTATTTTCTCATAATCATCGGATTTCCAAAGTCCATCAAAGAAAGTAACAATATCCTCACTATCATTAATTGGTAAAGCTTGATTTTGCCAAGTGCCTTTATAAAAACGAATCAAACAAGCAAAAGCAAACGTTAAATGAATTGGAAGCTTGTTGTGAATTGCAACATATTCGACTAAACTTGGCAAAACACGAACTTTAAATTTCGAAATAGAGTTCAATGCAATACTGGATAATAAATGCTTTATAAATGGGTTTCTAAAACGATCCAAGACTTCATCAGAGAAGCTTATTAGCTCATCCTTATCCATGTTTAATGTTTCGTTTATTTCATCAAAAACGGCTTTATTTACAAAGTCACCTGTAAATGGATTATCTACTGTTTCCTTTACCGTTTCATTTCCATAAAGAAGAGAAAACGGAACCATTGCAGTATGTGCACCATTTAAGATTCTAACTTTACGAGTTCTATACGGTTGCATATCGGCAACAATTTTCACATCCAGATTGGTTTTCTCAAACGGAAGTTTTGCCTTCAATTTATCATCTCCTTCTATAACCCACAAAAAGAATGTTTCGGCACTTACAATCAAATTATCTGAGTAATCCAACTGTTTGTTGTATTCTTCTATTTGATCTTTTGGATAACCCGGAACGATACGATCTACTAATGTATTATGAAAAGTACAATGATTTAAAAGCCATAATGTAAAATCTACTTCAAGGCTCCAATCTGCACAATATTTTAATATAATCTCTTTTAAAGTATCCGAGTTATAATTGATTAATTCGCAAGGAATAATCGTTAATCCTTTAGACTTATCTCCATTAAAATGTTTAAATCTTTCGTGCAAAAGCACCGTTAATTTAGCAGGAAATGAAACTGGTGGTTGCATTGTAGGCTTATCACTAGCGATATATTCTATACCTGCTTCGGTAGTATTAGAAATGATAAAAGCTAATTCTTCTTCTTTGGCTAAAGCCAAAAACTCATTAAAAGAAGCATAAGGATCAACTGCTTTTACAATATTTGTAATCAATTCTTTTTCCTGAATTTCTTCTCCTTTTTTTATCCCTTTCATGAATAATGTATACAAACCATCCTGGTCGTTAATCATATTAACCAAGCCTTTATCGATAGGCTGTACAACAGCAATTCCTGCATTAAAATTGGCATCTTGATTCAGTTTCTGAAAAGCAAATTCTACAAATGCTCTCAAAAAATTTCCTTCTCCAAATTGAACAATTTTTATTGGAAGTTTATCGGATAATCCTATATTTTCTCTATTTAGTTTTTTCATTATTATAACTTAAAGTGTTGTATATAATTGAATTAAAAATTTCAAACCTTCAGTTGTAAAAGAAACATTATACTTACTGTCAACAAAACTTGTTGTGAGGACTGGCAGGTTTTATTCTGCAAGAATAATGCTCTATTACAACTTAAAAATCAAAAAAACATTTAAAAACAATCTTTAGGAATGGCTATTCCGTATTTTATTTTCTAATTTTTTTAATAATCTCAAGAACTTCACTGACTTTGTTTTTTAGTCCTTCAAAATCATTATTTTCTATTATTTCTTTTGAGATTAATTGCGAACCAATTCCTACGCAAGTTGCACCAGCATTAAGCCAGGATGACAAACTTTCTTCGGTTGGGAAAACTCCGCCCGTAGGCATAATACTTGTCCAGGGAGATGGTCCTTTTATTCCTTTTATAAATTCTGGTCCATAAGTATCTGCTGGAAATAATTTTACAATTTCGCAACCTAATTCTTCGGCTTTGGCAATCTCGGTAAGTGTACCACAACCCGGTGACCACAATACTTTGCGACGATTACAAACTATTGCAATATCTTCTCTAAGTACTGGCGTCACAATAAAATTGGCTCCCAATTGCATATATAATGAAACCGCTGCTGCATCGGTAACTGATCCTACACCCAGAATCATTCCGGGCAATTCAGCCAAAGCATATTTATTTAAAGCCCCAAACACTTCAAAAGCAAAATCACCACGACTCGTAAATTCCATTAATCTAGAACCTCCATCGTAACACGCTTTTAATACTTTCTTACTTATCTCTATATCTGAATGAAAAAAAAGCGGAATCATACCGTTTTCTTTCATTGTCGTAGCTACTTCTATTCTTGAATATTTTGCCATTTTTATATTATTTATCTTGATACTAATCCTGCCGAATTACCATCTAGCATATTTTCAACTTCTTTTAACGTTACCAAATTATAATCGCCTGAAATAGTATGTTTTAAACAACAAGCTACAACTGCAAAATCTAATGCTCTTTGGTTATTATTTGGGTATTCCAGTAATCCGTAAATTAATCCTCCCATAAAAGCATCGCCACTTCCTACACGATCCACAACTGGTGTTACCTCTTGTACGGCAGCCTGATAAATTGCTTTTCCGTCAAATAATACACCTCCAATTCTTTGGTGAGAGGCGCTTACAGAATAGCGTAAAGTTGTTGCGACAGTTTTTAAATTCGGAATCAGTTCAAATAACTTACTATACAAAACAGGGAGTGATTTATCATCCTGATAATTAGGGTTTACTTTAAGGATTCCAAGCATGAAATATGCCGTATCAATATCTCCTAAAATAACATTGCTATATTGTAACATCTCTGGCATAACATCGCTTGGAGCTTTGCCATATTGCCATAATTTTGATCTATAATTTAAATCACATGAAATCGGAATTCCCATTTTATGAGCCACTTTAATAGCTTCAAGACAAGCTTCGGCAGCACTTTGAGAAATCGCTGGAGTAATTCCGCTCCAATGAAACCAATTTGCACCTTCTAAAACTTTTTCCCAATCGATTAATCCTTTTTCAATAGTTGCCATCGAGCTATGCGCACGGTCATAAACGACATTACTTCCGCGTGTTCCTGCACCTGTTTCCAGAAAATAAATTCCTAAACGCTCTCCACCATAAATTACATTTTGGGAAGCCACATTCATTTTTCGCATTTCTTTTACTGCCGAAACACCGATTTCATTTTCAGGTAATCGTGTAACAAACTCAGCATTTAAACCATAATTAGCCAAAGACACGCAAACATTAAATTCGCCTCCGCCATAATTAGATCCAAATGTTTTAGCTTGAGAAAAACGGAGGTGTCTCTCTGTAGAAAGACGCAACATAATTTCACCGAATGCAACTACTTTATTCATTATAAATACTTATTAATATTATTTATTTACCATTAGGATAATTTAACCGCTAAGGGCGCAAAGATTTACGCAAAGGGCGCAAAATTTTGAACCATTAAGAGATTAAGAAAAATTAAGATTTAGCCTTATAACCGTTTTTTTTTGCCACTGATTATTATGATTAAAAGATTTTTTCTTGCCACTGATTAAAAAAATCTGCTTTATCTGCTAAATCTGCGTGAAACTTTTTTTTACCACTCCCGAAGCTTCGGGATAAAATGATTCTAAAGCTTTGCGGTTAATTTTTTCACAATCCAATTCTTTTCATTCTTTTAAACTCAAACCCTTAATTTTTCTTAATCTCTTAATGGTTCAAATCTTTGCGGTTAATTAACCTTTAAAATTTAAAATATTCTTTTGCGTTATTATAAGATATATCCTGAACCATTTTTCCTATCCATTCCATGTCATTAGGAAGTTCTCCGCGTTTTATTTCGTCACCTAAAAGATTACAAAGAATACGTCGGAAATATTCATGTCTTGGGAACGATAAAAAGCTTCTGGAATCGGTTAGCATTCCCACAAAACAACTAATTAATCCCATGTTCGAAAGTGCGTTTAATTGTTTGGTCATTCCGTCTTTTTGATCCAAAAACCACCATCCTGATCCAAACTGAACTTTACCTCTAATACTACCGTCATTAAAATTTCCTATCATCGTTGCCATAACTTCATTATCGGCTGGATTCAGGTTGTAAATGATTGTTTTTGTCAATTTATCTTTGCTATCTAATGCATTTAAAAATGAAGATAGTTTTTGTGCTTGCGGATAATCCCCAATAGAATCCCAACCAGTATCTGGTCCTAAAATCCTGTGCATTCTCGCATTATTATTTCGCAATGCGCCTAAGTGAAATTGCTGTACCCAACCAAATTCATGATAGGTTTCAGACAAGAATAACAATACAGCACTTTGGAATTTTAAGGCTTCATCAGGCGTAATTGTTTGATTTTCTCTTTTCTTTTTGAAGATGGAATTAATCTCACTTTCAGTGAAGTTTTCAAAGTAAATCTGGTCTAATCCATGATCACTAAGTTTGCAACCATTTTTAGCAAAATATTCAATTCTGTTTTTTAAAGCGCTGCATAAATCAATATAAGAACTAATTGTAATCCCTGCAACTTCTCCCAGAGTATCAATGTATTGATTGTAACCATCATTAGAAATTAAGATGGCTTTATCTGGTCTAAAAGCCGTACTCATCTTAGTCCCAATTGGGTTCTTGGCTAGTTTTATATGGTATTCTAAATTATCAATTGGATCTTCGGTCGTACAAACCACTTCGGCATTTACTTTTTTAAGCAAATTTTGTGTGCTGTACGCTTCCGAATTTATTTTCTCTGAAGTTTCGATGTAGATACGCTCAGCCGATTTTTCATTCAATAAATCATAAATATCAAAATAACGAGCCAATTCTAAGTGTGTCCAATGATACAAAGGATTACGCATCGTGTACGGAACTGTTTTTGCCCAGTTTATGAACTTATCTTTATCAGAACCATTTCCTGTTATAAATTGCTCATTAATACCCAATGTACGCATAGCGCGCCATTTGTAGTGATCGCCATTTATCCAAACCTGAGTAGTATTTTCAAAGATTTTATCTTCAGCAATAAATTGCGGATTCAGGTGATTATGGTAATCTATTATCGGTTGATTTTTGGAGTAATTATGATATAATTCTTCCGCAAATTTATTTTCGAGTAAAAAATTATCGTTTATGAATGTCTGATTTGCGCTCATACTTTTTATATAATTGAGTGGTTATTCGTTTGATGGTTTACCGATTGTGGCAAGGATTCCACCATCAACATATATGATTTGACCGTTTACAAATCGGCTAGCTTCAGAAGCTAAAAAAACTGCTGTTCCGGCTAAATCTTCTGGATCTCCCCATCGTCCCGCAGGAGTACGACTTATAATAAATTCATTAAATGGATTTCCGTCTACGCGAATAGGTTCTGTTTGCGAAGTAGCAAAATAACCCGGCCCTATTCCGTTAACCTGAATATTATGTTTAGCCCATTCGGTAGCTAAGTTTTTGGTAAGCATTTTCAAACCTCCTTTTGCAGCAGCATAAGCAGAAACACTATTTCGACCTAACTCACTCATCATCGAGCAAATATTGATAATTTTACCTTCGTTGCGCTCAATCATTTTACGTCCCACTAATTGCGACATGATAAAAGCTCCAACTAAATCCACATCTATAACACGACGAAAATCTTCGATTGGCATACTCACCGCAGGTTCTCTCTTGATGATTCCTGCATTGTTTACCAAAATATGAATTGGTCCCTGATTCTTCTCAATTGCTTCTACTTGTTCGGCAGCAATTTTTTCGTCGGTAACATCAAAAATATATCCTGATGCTTTGTACCCTTTACTTTTGTAATATTCAAGCGCCTCTTCTAATTTGCTTGGTGTTGTACTACTAATTACTAACTCTGCTCCTGCTTGCGCTAAACCTTCAGCCATAGCCATACCCAGACCATGCGTACCTCCTGTTATTAAGGCTCTTTTATTACTTAAATCAAATAATTTCATGATTCTTTATTTTAGTTCGTTTGGTGCAACGATGTCCATATCTCCGTAATCTAAATTTTCTCCCGCCATTCCCCATATAAAAGAATAATTAGACGTTCCAGCTCCTGAATGAATAGACCATTCTGGAGATAAAACTGCCTGATGATTTTGCATGAAAATATGACGTGTATTTTGTGTTTCTCCAAGGAAATGACAAATGGTTTGTGGTACTTCTAGATCAAAATAGAAATATGCTTCCATCCTTCTATCATGCGTATGTGCTGGCATGGTATTCCAAACATTTCCAGGTAATAACTCTGTTAATCCCATTTGTAACTGGCAGGTTTGAACAATACTATTTACAATCAACTTATTTAAAACCCTGCGATTTGCAGTTTTTTCTTCTCCTAACTGAATTACTTCGGCATTTTCTTTACCTACTTTTTTATTTGGAAATTTGGCATGAGCCGGAGCTGAATTAATATAAAACAAAGCTTGCTCTCCATTGGCACTTGCAAACAAAACTTCTTTGCAACCCTGACCTACATATAAAGCTTCTTTTTTGTCTAATTCAAAAACTTCTCCATCGACAGTTACAGTTCCTTTTCCGCCAACATTTATAATTCCTAATTCTCTTCTGTCTAGAAAATTTTCAGATTTTAAATATGGAATCGTTTCTAATTTCAACACTTTTCCAACTGGCATAATTCCTCCTACAATGTATCTATCGTACATAGAATACGTAAGCTGAATTTGGTTTTCGATAAATAATTTCTCAATTAAAAACTGAGCTCTTAATTCGTCAGTACCATACTTTTTAAAATCTGTTGGATTTGTTGCGTATCTAAATTCAAAGTTTGTCATAATTTCTATTTAAAAATGTAATCGATTACAAAACTACACAATATATTCTAATTAGTTATAATCAAATCTCAATTTATTATTTATAAATCAGTGATAGGTGCATATTTTGGCACTAAAAGTTTCATTACCGACCAGCCTGTTAAGTAACAAACAGCACATATTGAAAAAATGATAAAATAACCCGCTTCAATTCCGTGAAAACCCATAAAAGACATATTGGTTTCTTTGCTATAATCAAACAACAAACCTGATCCTTTATTAATTAATGTTGATCCAACTCCTCCTGCCAATCCGCCAATACCTGTAATGGTTGCGATTGCTTTTTTAGGAAACATATCTCCTACTGTTGTAAATATATTAGCCGACCAAGATTGGTGAGCAGCACCAGAAATACCTATTATAATTACTGGCAACCAATAGCTTATATATCCTAATGGTTGTGCGATTAATGCTAATAAGGGAAAGAATGCAAAAATTAACATGGCTCTCATTCTGCCTTCGTATGGATTCATACCTTTCTTCTCGACAAAATAAGTCGGCAACCAACCACCAATAATAGAAAGTAATGTAATCATGTATAATACAAATAATGGTAAAGCTGCTTGGGTAGAATCCATTCCGTAAACTGAACTTAAATAAGCTGGTGTCCAGAATAAGAAAAACCACCAAACACCATCGGTCATGAACTTACCAAAAGCAAAAGCCCACGTTTGTTTGTATCTAAAACAATCTGCAAAAGTTACTTTGGTAGTGTTTTCGGGAACGTAACCTACAAGTTTACTATCGGCGATATCATCTTGCTGAATATATTCTAATTCAGCAGCAGATACCTTCGGATGTTTTTCTGGTTTATCATACATAAAAACCCAAAATCCCATCCAAACAAAACCTAGTGCACCTATAATAATAAATGCCATTTCCCAACCAAAAGATTTAGCTATAAAAGGAATAGATATTGGTGCTGCCAATGCGCCAACGGTAGCACCAGCATTAAATATACTTGTAGAGAATGCTCTGTCTTTTTTAGGAAAATATTCGGCTGTGGTTTTAATCGCTGCAGGAAAATTTCCTGCCTCTCCTATTGCCAAAATGAAACGGGCAAAAATAAACAGAGTAACACTCACATTTATTACCATTCCTGTATCGTTTATAGAACTGATTATTTCTTTAGAACCTTCAAATCCTACAAACCAATTACCTGTGATAATTCCAGAAGTTGCAATACCACAAAATGCATGTAAACAAGCACCTAAAGACCAAATTCCGATTGCCCAAAGAAATCCTTTTTTGGTATCTAACCAATCCACAAATCTTCCTGCAAACAATAAAGAAACAGCATAAAATATAGAAAATAAGGCAGTAATATTTCCATAATCATTGTTTGTCCAATGAAACTCAGGAGCGATATAATCACTCCATGTTAAAGAGAGCACTTGTCTGTCTAAATAATTGATGGTTGTGGCAAAAAATAACAATGCACATATACTCCAGCGATACTTTCCAGTGGATTTAGTGGTTTGGTTCATGGTTTTGGTTTATTATGGATAGTTAAAAAATTATTCTCTTTATTTATGCTTGTCAATTTCAAAATTAAGGCAGAAATAAATTTTAATGTAATCGATTGCACAAATATAGTTTTTAATACTAACTTAGCAAATAATTTAAATAATTTTTTAAAAAATCTATTTAAATAAACATATCACATAAAAAAACCAATACATAAGTAAGCATTAACCAATATATTTGTTAAATGGTCTTTTACCAAAAAAGATAGAATTAAAGGCCGAAAACTCAACCAAAATCTGCTAAATAAAAGCAAAATCAATAAAGAAAATATCGCATTGAAACGGCATAGTTTCGATAAAAAATACAAAATGAAAAAAAATAAGAATCTAAAAAATTGCCTAACAGTTATAATTCTAATTGTAACCTTAAAGATAGGTACTCCGATATACGCTCAGGATAAAGTTATTCCGCTTTGGGCAACTGCAATTCCAGACGCTATAAAGGCACCTAATTATCAAGAAAAAGAAGTTATAAAAGATGGAATAGTAACTGGTGTTAGTTTTGTTACAATACCTACATTGGCTATATATTTACCTCACGAAATCAAACCAAATGGAACATCGGTATTAATACTTCCGGGTGGTGGATATTCGCATTTGTCAATAGATAAAGAAGGTGTGAAAGTTGCTAAATGGCTTAACTCACTCGGGATTACAGCTTTTGTACTAAAATACAGACTACCAAGCGATTTAATTATGAAAGACAAAACAATTGGGCCGTTGCAAGATGCGCAAGAAGCAATGCGTTTTATCAGAAAAAATGCCAATCAATGGAATTTAGATTCTGATAAAATTGGTGTAATGGGGTTTTCTGCAGGAGGGCATTTGGCTTCGACTCTATCAACTCATTATAATGATATTGTGTATAAAACGGATAATACGGTTAGTGCCCGTCCAAGTTTTTCTCTTTTAATTTATCCTGTAATTTGCATGACCGATGTAGTGGCTCACAAAGGATCTCAGACTAATTTATTGGGCGTAAATCCTTCTCAGGAATTAATCGATAAATTCTCCAACGATAAGAAAGTTACTCCCGAAACACCTCATGCTTTTCTTGTTCACGCAACCGATGATACTGTTGTTCCGCCTGAAAATAGCATTAATTATTATCTGGCTCTTAAAAACAATAAAGTTTCTGCCGAATTACATTTATACGAAAAAGGCGGACACGGTTTTGGTTTAGGCGTAAAAGATACAAGCTTCTTCTGGACAAAAGATTGCGTGGAATGGTTAAAGACTAATGGGTATTTATGAAGGTATAGAAATAAGAAGTCACTATACAAAAACTAGTTTTTCAGTTTTATCTATAAAAATTAAAAAAAAGAAAAATACCTTTATTGACTTATAAGTTATGCCCAATAAGCGAGAAAAAATTACACAAAACAAGAATTAATTAAATAAAAAAAAATTAAACAATGATTATAGATTCATTAAATAACGCTGCAAAATATTATAGTTTACACCCTAACTTTAAAAAGGCTTTTAATTATGTAAACGAAAATGATATAAGTAAGCTTCCGGAGGGATCATTTGAAATAGCTAAAGGGGTAAAAGTAATAGTTATTCAAGGCGAAGGACTTTTAAAAGAGGAAAGTATCAAAGGATTTGAATGTCACGACAAAAATATCGACATACAAATTTCTATAAAAGGTCCTGAAACTTTTGCCTGGAAACCAAGAGAAAAATGCATTAGTCCGAATGGAGATTATAGCGATGAAAAAGATGTACGATTTTTTCATGACGCTCCAGATATGTTTTTTCAATTGCAAGAAAAACAGTTTGCTATCTTATTCCCAGAAGATGTTCATGCAGCAATGATTGGTGAAGGGATGCTAAAAAAAATCGTAATTAAGGTTGAAAAATAAAACATTCAGGCTGGACACAATATAAAGCAAAGAGAATTTGATTTGAAAAGAAACATGATAATCGATCATATCTCTTGATACAGAATAAAAATAGTACCTAATTTATATGGATTCAATATTTAATCTTAAAGGAAAAATTGCTTTAATAACGGGCGGTGCAGGCGTGTTGGGCAGTAACTTTGCTACTGTTTTGGCTAAGCAAGGCGTTATCACAGGAATCGTATCACAATCTATTGAAAAAGCGAATAAAATAGTAGATAGAATACAAAATAATGGCGGACAAGCTTTTGCTATACAAGCAAACGTATTAAAAAAGGAAGAACTCGAGAAAGCAAAAGATTACATCATAGCTCGATACGGGCGTTTGGATATTCTTATAAATGCAGCTGGCGGAAACATGCCCGGAGCAACCATAAGTCCAGACCAGGCAATATATGATATGAATGTTGATGATTTGCAAAAGGTAATAGATCTGAATATAATTGGGACAATGCTACCATCTCAGGTATTTTCTGAACTTTTTGCCAAGCAAAAGCAAGGTATCATCATTAATATTTCATCGGCATCGGCACAAAGACCACTAACAAGAGTTGTTGGATACTCGGCATCAAAAGCTGCAATTGATAATTTTACCCAATGGATGGCAGTAGAACTAGCTACTAAATATGGTGAAGGTATTCGTGTAAATGCAATATCTCCTGGCTTTTTTATTGGTGAACAAAACAAGGCTTTATTACTTAACCCTGATGGTAAATTAACACCAAGAGGCGAAAAGATTATCGAAAATACTCCTATGAGAAGATTTGGGACACCAGAAGATATAAATGGAGCTCTTTTATTTTTATGTAGTGACATGTCTAAGTTTGTAACGGGAACAATCCTTAAAGTAGATGGTGGTTTTGCTGCTACGAGTATTTAAAAAGAAATCATTTCAATAAAACGACTGACTTGATATCATCAATTCTAAAAAATATTCTCTGAAGAAACAGACATTAAGTTGCACTTAAAACATTGATATAAAAAAAGAAAAATGAATAATATGATTTCTCTTGGATATTCTCTTACTTTGTGTAAACTATTATAAATCATTAAACTATGAAAAAAATTAATTTACTAGCAATTATCTTATTGACCGCTTTTTCTGTTAATGCACAAGATGTTAAATTCGCACCATTGGATACAAGTCCGTTGGACATTTCCTATTACCCAAATAAAGCCGTTAAATCTAAAAAAACGGATAGCCCAACTGCTATTATTAAGGTTATTTATTCTAGACCTTCGGCAAAAGGGAGAGCTATTTTTGGACAATTAATTCCGTTTGGTGAAGTTTGGCGTGTTGGAGCTAACGAAAACACAGAAATAAAATTCTACAAACCAGTTACAATTGGTGGTAAAAACATTCCAGCTGGAACTTATAGTTTGTTTGCCATTCCTGAAAAAGACAAATGGACAATTATTATCAATAAAGAAATAGATCTTTGGGGAGCTTATGCCTATGACGAAACCAAAGATATTGCCAGAGTAACAGTTCCTGTTAAGGCGGTATCAACTCCTATTGAAGCTTTATCAATTACTTTTACTAATAATGGTTCCGTAGCAAATCTGGTAATTGGTTGGGATAAAACAACTGTTGAAGTTCCGATAACAATTAAATAATTTTTTACAATTAGAACTAAATATAAAAGAGATACTTAATTAAATTGAGTATCTCTTTTTTTATACTAAAACTGAAAATATTACTTTACAAAAAAGCACTGTCGGAGTATTTCGACAGTGCTTTAACCAAACCAATGTAATTAACGCTGCATCAGTTTAATACAGAATTAATATTTTAATACCCTTTTGCAGCCTGAGCAGCACTTAAATTTGGGTTTTTATCTACTGCCATTTGCGGATAAGGTAGCTTAGTGTATTTAGGTTGCCAAGCACGTTCTTGAACAATATTATTTGTTATGTCGTAGATACTTTTCATTACTTGATCTGCAATTTTCCAACGGCGAATATCATAAAATCGTTGTCCCTCTCCTGCTAACTCGATGCGTCTTTCGTTTCTTATCAACTCGCGCATTTTATCTTTTGTATTATATATCGTTTTATCTACCGCTGGCATACCTACACGGTCACGAATATCATTTATGGCATCATAAACAGAACTATCAGGACCGCTCAATTCATTTTTAGCTTCGGCATAAGTAAGTAAAACTTCGGCATAGCGCATAATCGGAAAATCTTGCGCACCATCAAACTCCGTAGCGAGATAAGCTGGATCTGTTAATTTTCTAAAATTATAACCCGTAACACTACTACCATCCCAATTGTATGTATATCCTACCGAAGCATTTCCCCAAGGAGAGGTAGGAAATAATATACTGGCATATAATCGTGTATCTCTATTTTTAAATTCTGTAAAGTAATCCTCATTAGGTTTACCATCATTATAATTTGATGCACGATCCTGAGATGAAGGCGCTACAAATGTATGTCCTGTTTTGTCCCAATAAGAATTTACTAACTCTATAGTTGGTGTAATTGAGCTCCATCCGCCTACATCTACTGGAGATAATAAGGTATTTAAACCACTACCCCATTCATAAGATGAATTGGTAATTGCTTGAGAAGTTAAAATAGTTTCCGAATTATCATCATTTATAGCCCAAAAGAGTTGGTTATAATTAGCTAGCCCTTTATAAAATTTCTGTTGATCTGTAGCAGTCGAAAAATCGACGAACATAGAAAAATCATCTTTCATTTTGGCAGCATCTCCTCCTCTAAATAATTCATAAACTCCTAAATTTTTAACCATTTGAGCACTTGTTACAGCATCTCCCCATTTATGATATTCTAATTCTACTTTGGCTTTTATAGCCCATGTAGCACCTTTTGTTATTCTTCCTTTTTCATTATTTATCCCTCCCGAATAATTCACTGGCAAATCTAGTTCGGCAGCTGATAATTCATTTAATATAAAAATAACAATGTCATTTTCGGGTGTTGGTACAATAGCGGTTTCCAATGGGTCAACATAATCGTTTGTAAGTAATGGTACATCTCCAAAATAACGTATTAAATCAAAATAAGCCATCGCTCGTAAAACTCTTGCTTCTGCAATGAAACGTTTTTTTAAGGTTCCATTCATTATAGTTTTGTCTACATTATCCAAAAAATAATTAAACCCACGAATACTTTTATATTTATTCGAATACGTATTACTGTTTAGTGAGGCAGACGTAATATTTCCTTCACTAATTGCTGTAGCATCACTTTCCCAAGGATATTGAGAATATGCATTATCTGCACCTCCATCATCATATACATTATTATAAGCGCTAGCCAAATAACCATAGCAACCATTTAACGCCAGACGAGCATCATTCTCGGAAGTCCAAAATGTACTTTTTGAATTTTTATCTTGTGGTACTCGTTCCAATGGTGGTTCTGTACATCCCGAAACGGTAGCTATAATAAGTGTTATTACTATTTTACTAAATATATTTTTCATCTATATCCTGTTTTTTTATGTCTTGAAATAATAACACGATTTAACATCGGTTAAAATCTGAATTATTTCTAAAGACTTTTTATTTTAATAATTAAAAAGAAGCGTTTATACCAAAAGAATATGTTTTCAATTGTGGATAAGAAGCTCGTTGTGAAGCTGTCTCTGGATCAAAATCTTTCATTCTTTTATCTCCTCTAATAGTAAATAGGTTATTCCCTGACAAATAAAATCTAAGTCCCTGCATCCCAACTTTTTCAAGTACTTCTTTAGGCAAATTATACCCAAAAGACATTGATTTAACTCTTAAATAGGAAGTATCAAATAACCAAAAAGATGATTTTTGGAGATTTTGAGTATTATCAGCCGAAAGTAACATTCTTGGGTAAGCAGCATTAGGATTTGGATTTTCAGTAGTCCAACGATCTAACGCATATTCTTTTACACCAGCACCATTAAAAAAAGCTTGTGAAGCTTCATATTCCAAATAAGCTTTAGATCCTTTTGCACCTTGAAAAATAATTCCAAAATCGAAGTTTTTATAATTTAGTGTCGAGTTAAGACCATACGTAAAATTCGGTGCCTCGTTTCCTAAAATTACACGATCATCACCATCAATTTTACCATCCCCATTTTGGTCTTTATACTTAATATCTCCAGCTTTAGTATTGGTAGTTTGTGTAGCATGAACTGCAACCTCATCTGCATTAGCAAATAGACCTTCTGCTTCTAACATATAGAATGAGCCTACTGGTGTCCCTACTCTATTAATGTAATAACTGTTTGGAGGCGTTTCGGAAACATCACCTAAATCTTTCACTTTATTCCAAATGCGGCTCATATTCCCTCCTATTGAATACGATAATCCGCCAAGACGGTTGTTATAAGAAAGTCCCAATTCTATCCCTTTATTAGTAACTTTTCCTAAATTAATTGGTGGAATTTCTTTTAATTTACCATCTTCTGAAACAACGCTTAATCCCGATTCGGTAGGAATATAAGGATTGGGCAATAAAATGCCATCTGTCAATTTATTATAAGCATCCAGTTGAATATTCAATTTATTATTCCATAAACCTATATCCAAACCTATATTGGTCATCGTTACTTTTTCCCATCCTAATGAAGGATTGTAAATTTGCCCCGGAGTAACACCATCTTGCTTCACACCATCCAAAATAATTTGTGTTCCTGAATTTAATACATCGTAATAATCATAATTACCTACGTTGCTTACACTCCCTAATTTTCCCCAAGAAGTACGTAGTTTTAGCTCTGAAATCCAATCAACCGATTTCATAAATTCTTCTTGCGAAATACGCCAGGCTCCAGATACGGAAGGAAATACTCCAAATCGATTTTCTACAGGAAATTTTGACGATCCATCATATCTAAGACTTGATTCTAACAAATATTTATTTTGATACGAATAATTAAAACGGCCAAAAAAGGATTGAAAAGCATTTTGAGTAGGAAGCCCTTTAGCCGTTGTATTAAGTGGGTCTGATGAACCTGCATCTATTGAACCTATATTATTGGTTACATATCCTTTTCTGGTTATTTCTAAATTCCTCGAAGAATTATCCTCATAAGACATTCCTCCTAAAATCTTAAAACTATGTCCTCCAATTTTTTTATCATAGCTTACTGTTAAGTCGGTTAAAAACACCCCGATTGTATTCCACTTTTCGGTATAAGAATTCTGAATAACTGCAGTTCCAGGGATTTCTTGTTTTGTATCGAAATTAATAAGTCCTGGTAATCTATTTACAAAAGAACTATTGAAATCATTATATAAACTATAAGATACTGAACCTGTAATATCCAACCCTTTAATTGGAGTATAAATTCCTTTTAAAACACTCGAAAATCTATCGGTATGATAATCTGATCTGCCACCTTCTTTGAAAATTCTGTACGGGTAATTAAGAGCAACTCTTCCTCCTGTAAAAGTTCCCCAAGTACCATCTGATTGTGTATCCACCGTTAATGGTATTAATCTATCGATTACGGTAAAATTGACATCTCCATTGTCATTCTTATATCCATCACGACTATAAGAGGTATTGGAGCTTATAGTAAATTTATCACTTACTTTAGACTCGATATTTGATCGAAATGAATACCTATTAATCTTTCTTCCGGGGAAAAGTGAGTTCTGCTCAAAGATAGATCCGCTTATGTAGTAACGCGTAGCACCACCACCAGAAACATTAATTTCGTGTTCCATAATTGGTGCCGACTTTTTAAGAAATAAACTATACCAATCGGTATTACCATAGTGATCCGGATCAGAATTGTTTTCTATTTTGTCTAACTCTACAGGGGTATAAAAAGCAGATTTCCCTGCATTTAATCGAGCTTCATTATACAATTGTGCGTATTGTAAAGCATTAACTCTTTTAGGTAGTTGCACAGCCGATTGGACACCAAAATAACTATTATAGTTAAACTGGGTTTTTCCCGCTTTCCCTTTTTTGGTTGTTACTAATATAACACCATAAGCTGCACGCGATCCATAAATAGCAGATGAGGAAGCATCTTTTAAAACCGAAATACTTTCGACATCATTAGAATTAATTCTGTTGAAATATCCTGCGGATGAAATGACTCCATCTATTACATATAGTGGCTCAGAAGCACCTAAATTTCCTTTACCTCGCAAACTAATTTTCCCCATATCATCCCCAATATCCCCAGAAGCAGAAGTAATGGTTAACCCTGGAACTGTACCTTGCAATGCATTTGTAAGTGAGGTTACTGGTCGATTGGTAATGTTTTTTGTATTTACAACACTAACAGCTCCCGATAAATTGACTTTCTTTTGCTTGCCATAACCAACTACAACAACTTCATCCAGCTTCTGCCCCACTTGTCTCATGATTATAGTAATTGAGCCTTTGGTAATCGTTACTTCTTGTTCCTCCATTCCAATATAGCTAATGACTAATTGTGTAACGTTTTCGGGTACATTAATAACAAAACTACCATCTGTATCAGACTGTGTTTTAATTTTTGTGCCTTTACCAATTATATTTGCTCCTGGTATAGGCATTCCGTTTTCATCGAGTATTTTTCCTTTAATTTCTTTTTCTGCTACTGATAAAAATGTTTTGGAAGAATGAACCTTTTTTGGTATTTCTACAGCCGAAACTTGTAATGCTATCGTAAACAATGAAATTGTTGTAAATTGGATAGTTCTCCTCGATAATTTACTAAGCCATATATTTCTTGGCTTGTTTTTGATTAATAATTTTGCACTCATTTGGTTTCTGGTTTTAATTGGTTTTATTTAGTTGATTGTGTTTGTTTTAACTCAATAATTCACATATCTATTTCCCTTTTTTAAGAAATTAAATTTTCTAACTACGCAAACGTTTTAGTATTACATTTTTTACGAATTTCTCACTTTTCACATGAATAAACCTTTACTTTTTTAATTGAAATAGAAACTATCTTACTCAAAAATGGGCTTTAAAATGTGGTTTATAGAATTATCTATATATTGACTTCTAAAAAGCCAACGAATAGTTTTTAATACTACTAAAAACTAAGATTGATGGAATGCGAATATGACTGGTTTTTATTGAGAGTAAATACTATAATTATTTACCTCATCTGAAAACTGAGAGCTTTTTAAGCACGCAGATTTTATCGATCTAGCAGATTTTTCATTGAAATTAAAGACTGTAATTGTTTACTAAATACTAAAACAGAAACTTTTTTAGCACATAGATTTAGTAGTTTTTTGTTTGAGGATGAATGCAATATTTATTTGCCTCAACCAAAAAACTGCGTGCTTTTTTAAACACGCAGTTTTATATATTTTTTATTGAGAGTAAATACTACATTATTTGCTAAATTCTAAAATGAGAAACTTTTTTAGCACATAGATTTAGTAGTTTTTTATTTGAGGATAAATACAATAATTATCTACCTCAACCAATAACTGAGTACTTTTTTAAGCACGTAGATTTGGCAGATTTTTTATTGAGAGTAAAGACTAATCATTTTTTCTTTAAGACTAACATAAATAATCCAAATAGGGAAAATAGTAATCCGCAACAAAGGTTTATTTTCATTTTATATTCGGGAAAACTTCCTGATATAAATGCATAGCCTATTAATAACACTCCGATAATTAGAAAGAAAACTCCAATTACAAAACGTAAATCATATAATTTATTCATAGTAGTTTTTATTAAAAGAAGATAATATTAAATATGAGTGTAACTAACAAAACAACTATTCCCATCCAAAGCGGATTTTTATACCAAATTTTGCTTTTGTCTGTTTGTTTTGGGGTAAGACTATACACTAATCCTACCAATTCTTCTTCAGGTTTAGGTTTAGTAAATAAGCTGACTACAATAGTAACGAAAACACACATCAAAAATGAAATCCACGCAATATTAAAGGCTTGGCTTGTACCTGAAAAATACTCATGAGTATTGGCAATCCAACCTCCTTTTCCTTCTGCTACAGTAAGACCATGCGTAATTGTGGCGGTAGCTGTACCAGCAAGTAATCCCCAGAATGCTCCATGTCCTGTGGTTTTTTTCCAAAACATTCCTAAAAAGAATGTAGCAAAAAGCGGTGCATTTACAAAGCTAAATACGAGTTGTAATAAATCCATTATGTTATTAAATCCTCTGGCAACATAGGCTGTCATAATCGAAATTAATATCCCTGCAACAGTCGCTATCTTACCTACATAATAATAATGTTTTTCGGAACCATTTTTCTTAATATGTGACTGATAAATATCAAATGTAAATACGGTATTAAATGCAGTAACATTTCCTGCCATTCCGCTCATAAAAGAAGCGATAAGTGCTGTAATCCCAACTCCTAAAATACCATTTGGATATAATTTTTGCAATAAAATAGGCAATACCATATTATAGTTAGTATCTCCATTAGCATTTATTGGGAGTTCGTATCCTGTGAATTTATTTTGCAAAGCAAGTATTATTATTCCGGGTAAAATAACAATTATAGGCATAAGTATTTTTGGTATCGCTGCAATAATTGGTGTTCTTTGTGCGTCGCTTAAATTCTTGCTGATCATGGCTCTTTGTACCACCAAGAAATCGGTACACCAATACCCAAATGCCAAAACAAATCCAAGTCCGAAAACCATACTAAAGGCATCCACTCCCATTGGATTATGGGAAGGGTCATCTAATCCTTTCCACATATGAAGCTTATAATCCTGAACATTGGCAACAATTCCTTCCCATCCTCCTACTTTATATAAACCAATAAAAACCAGAGGTGCGATTCCTAATACAATAAGAAAAAATTGCAATACTTCATTATAAACTGCACTGGTTAAACCTCCCATAAAGATATAAACAAATACTACGGCTGCAGCTACCCAAATTGACAAGTCGAAATTCCATCCTAAAATTACGTCCATTAACATGGCTAATGCATACAATGAAACTCCAGACGAAAAAACTGTCATTGCTGCAAAACTGAGAGCATTAAAAGTTCTTGTTTTTTCATCAAAGCGAAGTTTTAAATACTCTGGTACACTTCTGGCTTTGCTCCCATAATAAAATGGCATCATAAAAACACCTAGAAAAATCATAGCCAATGCTGCTCCCAACCAATAAAAATGAGCCGTATATAATCCGTACTTAGCTCCATTTGCAGCCATTCCTAATACTTCTTGTGCGCCAAGATTGGCAGAAATAAAAGCAAGACTGGTAATCCATAACGGGATATTACGATTACTCATTAAAAAATCATTCGCAGATTTTACTTGTCGCTTTAATAAAAAACCAATCCCAATTACAAAAACAAAATAAATAGTAATAATGAGATAATCAATAAATTCCAATTTCATAATAAATGTGCTTATAATAATTTTTAAAATACCTATGGTGAAAAAATTAAACCATTAAGACATTAATTTTCATTAAGGATAAAAGCTTAATTTTCTTTATCTCTTAATAGTAAAATAATATTTTATCTTAGAAGCTTTAAACCATTAAGACATTAAATTTCATTAAGAATAAAAGCTTAATTTTCTTTATCTCTTAATAGTAAAATAATATTTTATCTTAGAAGCTTTAAACCATTAAGACATTAAGTTTCATTAAGGATAAAGCTTAATTTTCTTCATCTCTTAATGGTAAAATAATATTTAATCTTAGAGTCTTTAAACCACTAAGACATTAACTTTCATTAAAAATAAAGCTTAATTTTCTTTATCCCTTAATTGTAAAATAATATTTAATCTTAAAGTCTTTAAACCATTAAGACATTAACTTTCATTAAGAATAAAGCTTAATTTTTCTTCATCTCTTAATGGTAAAATAATATTTAATCTTAATCTAAATCACTTATTAAATGAGCTAAATATTCACTCATCTCATCATATACTTTAAGCATTAACATCTCTTTTGGAAATAGCTTTCCTCCTAATCCTACCGATGAAACTCCTGCTTTATACCATTTTTCAATATCATATCTATCGGCTTCAACTCCTCCAGTTGCCATAAACAACATGTTGGGAAATACTGTTTTTAAAGCTTCGATATAGGAAGGTCCTCCCAATTGTTTTGCAGGAAATATTTTTACTAACGACAATCCCCAATTTTCGGCCAGACAAACCTCTGAAGGTGTTGCACAACCCGGAATCCATAATACTTTATCTTTTTTGCAAACGAGGTAGATTTCTTCTAAAATAACAGGAGATATCAAAAAATCGGCACCAGCTTCTATAAATAGTTTAGCTTGAATCTTATTTTTAATAGTACCTACACCTATTTTCATTTCGGATAATCTGGTATCTCTATATTGTTTTAATTCCTTAAAAACGATATAAGAATTCTCATTGCGATTAGTAAACTCAAATGTTTTTATACCATTTTCATAACAAATACGCATTACATTTTTACAAACTTCAACATCAACATGTGAAAATAAAGGAATGATTTTTTCTTGTAAAAGACATTCTTGAATTTGAAAAGCGTTACTAGTTGTCATATTATGATTTTATTCAAAAATTAACGAATAATTCTTCCGCTTCCTTTTTGCTTGATAATTAAGTCTACTTCTTCTTTCGAGGCAATATTCACATCTCCCAATATGCAATGTTTCATTACTCCACAAGCCGTTGCATATTCTATAACCTCTTGTAGTGACTGCTTCTCATTCAATCCGAATATTAATCCAGCCATAAAAGCATCACCTGTGCCTATGCGTTCGGCTATATCATCTATATTGTATACTGCCGAAGTAACAATTTTACCGTCATTCCATAAATATCCCACATATTCATTTGATGAAGCACTTTTTTGATACCGCATTGTCATAGCTATATATTTTACATTAGGTAATTTTTCTTTTAATAAGGAACAAGTACTTTCAACTAAATTATTTTCATCGGGAACAATATCAAAATACAACTTTGAAGCATCTACATCTGCCAAGATAACATCGCAATATTCCAGAAGTTTAGGCATTATCTCGCTACTGTGTTTTCCGTATTGCCATAATGTGGAACGAAAATTAAAATCGGCAGAAATCATTATTCCGTTTTCTTTGGCAACTACCAAAGCACTTAAGCAAACTTTTACCAAATTTTCATTTAATGCAGGTGTAATCCCGCTCCAATGAAACCAACTGGCTATTGCAAAAATTTCCTTCCAATTTATCTCACCGTCTTGTAGCATACTAAAAGCCGAATAGTCTCGATCATAGGTTACTCTTCCTGGACGGGCTCCTACACCACTTTCATAATAATAAACTCCTACACGACTCTTTTCTTTTTCTATCACAGTAGTAGGAACTCCATAACGATGCAATTGTGTAATGCCTAACTGAGCAATTGTGTTGGATGGCAAAGAAGTAATATAACGTACATTTTTACCAAATAAAGACAATGAAACGGCAATATTTGCCTCGGAACCTGCCCAATGCATTTCGAGATTTTCTGCTTGCATTATTTTTTTATTTCCGGGGGGAGTTAATCTTAATAAATACTCTCCAAATAAAACTATTTCCCTCATACTAATTCCTTTATATCTTATTTAGGATTTAAATCGATTCATTTCCATTCCCTTAATTCCAACATCTACTAAAAATAATGCACCACTATTAGGAAATTGTTTTAATTGTTCTTCGCTTAATCCCACACTTGCTGTAGTAATTAATAATTGTTTCATGTCCTTTCCTCCAAATGCGCAAGAGGTAACATGGGGAGCATCAAGTTCCACTTTCCCGACTAATTCACCAGAAAATGGATTGTATCTATTTACACATCCTCCTCCCCACATAGCTACCCATAACATTCCGTCATCATCTATAGTCATTCCATCTGGCATACTACCATTTTGAGAAACCTCAACCACTATATTTTCATTAGAAATAGTGCCATTGATTACATCAAAATCATAGCTTTTTATATTATAATCCAATGTGTCTATGTAATACATTATTTTATTATCCTTACTCCAGCAAATACCATTGGACACTTTTCGATTGGCAATCTTTTTTTTAAGATGCTTCCCATCATAAAAATATAAAGCTCCTGCTGCTCCCTTTGCTTGTTTATTCATTGTTCCAATCCAGAGTCTGCCAGCAGCATCACATTTTCCGTCATTGGATCGATTGGTAGGTATATCTGATTCCAATTTTATTAGTTCATTCAATTCTTCTGAATCAAAATCAAATATTGCGATAGAACTTTCTAGCCCTACAATAAGCCAACCGTCTTCTGCAGGCACAACTGTTCCTACTTTTTCTCTAAGATGCCGTTCTTCAACAGTTTTATAAATAGGATCAAGAATACCAACTTTCTGACCTTCGATATCTACATACAAAAACTTATCCCACAAGGAACTCCAAATCGCTCCTTCACCAAGTAGTAATCTTACATTATTCAATGCTGTTGCTTTCCATGTTTTCATCTAATTGTCTTGCATTAACGCGCTTCGCCCTCCATCTATTAAATAGGTTACTCCACTGGCAAAAGAGGCATATCCGCTTGCTAGAAATACACACCAAGCTCCAATTTCTTCTGGACTGCCTAATTTTTTTACAGGATGCAAATCAATGGTTCTTTGTTTCTCTTTATTAGCATCTGCAAAAGAGTCAAACCATTTTTGATTGCCGGGTGTATCAATAAATCCCGGGGCGATACCCACCGTTCTGATTGTTGGTCCCCATTCTATTGCTAAACTGCGTACTAAAGCTGTAAGTGCTGTTTTGGCAATATTATACGGGAAACACCCAGGAATACTGGAAAATGCATGATTAGAGGTCATAATAATGATAACTCCATCATTCTGTTCTAACCAAGGCTTGCATAATTTTGCCAATCGCCAATGTGAAGCAAGATTTAATTCATGGTTTTTTATCCAGGATTCTTCAGTACAATTTTCGGCTCCTTCAAATATATTTATACCTGCATTAGTAATTAAGACATCTATTCGACCAAACTTAGTAATAGTCTGTTGTACTAAATTTTCCAAATTAGCAACAACAGTTACATCTGCTTGTGTGTATAAAGCTGTTTGCTTATGATTGTTTACCGAATCAATAAACTTTTTGGCTCCATCCGAAGTAGCTTCATGTGTACCACAACCAGAAACATGTGCTCCTGCCTGGGCAAAGACTGTTGCTATAGCAGCGCCTATCCCAGATGTTACTCCGGTAATTAGCGCTACTTTGTCTTTTAAATCTATTTGTAATGACATATAAAAAGTTTTTAATTACTACACATAAAATCCGGGTCTAGGCACTAGTATTCCAGGATGTTTTTCCATCTCTTCTTCTACTAAATCTACTCCAAGTCCTGGTCTGTCGCTTAATTGTAAATGGCCATTATGAATCATATCTTTTATAGGATGTGTAATCACGGTATCTCTCCAAGGTACATCATTAAACATAAACTCCTGACGGAAAAAATTAGGAACCGAAGCGCATACATGAGCAGATGCCAATGTAGATAATGGTCCGTTAGGATTATGTGGTGCCAATAAAACATTGTATGCCTCCATCATGGTAGCCATTCTTTTCATCTCTGATGGTCCGCCACAACGGGTAATATCTGGCATCATGATATCGCAAATGTTTTTTTCTAATACTGGACGAATTCCATATCTAGTATAATGTCTTTCTCCCACACATATAGATACATTGGATGGAATACGTTCTCTCATTGCTCTTAGTGTATCTGCACTTTCTGGACCTGCTGGTTCTTCATACCACGTTATATCCAACTCTGATAAACGCTGCGCCATTTTTACAGCGACACTATAATTGAGCATGGCGTGAGTCTCAATCATAATGTCAAAATCAGGACCTACAGCATCCCGAACTGCCTTACTAACATTAAATGCTAAGTCTTGTTGGGCTCTTGTAAGTGTAAGATTTGAAGATAAATCTTCTCCATACAAATAATTAGTATGCGCAAATGGATCAAACTTTAAACCTGTGAATCCTGCTTCTTTAACTTTTTTAGCCTGAGTTGCATAATCCTCAGCATTATGCCCGCCTCCTGTAAACCAATAATTTGCATACAGTAAAATATCTTTTCTAAAAGCGCCTCCTAATAATTCATAACATGGAGTTCCTAATACCTTTCCTTTTAAATCAAGTAATGCCATATCTATCCCGCTTATAGCGCATAAACTAGCGCCATAAGGACCAATCCAGTTAAGATCACGGTATAATTTTGTCCATATAAAATCGGTTTTCATAGGATCTAGCCCAATGATTCTTTCGCCTATATGCTTAGCTGCATTATAAACAATAGGACTCCCTGGCCAGTTTGTTGCTTCTCCTACTCCCGTATGTCCCGTATCTGTATAAATTTTTAATAGTGTCCAGTTATACTTAACCCCTTCTACCATCCATACTTTTACATCTATTATTTTCATTTTATTTTTTGTATTTAACCTCTTATTCCTATTTAATATTTTTATCCATTAAAATAACAAGGTGATTCTAACTCTATTTTATTTAATTTCAAGTGTCATTTTCCCTTTTAAGGTTTTACCCTTTGTCTTAATACGACCACTACTATGTGGTGTTCCATAAAAAGGTTCTGATCCTGTATTGCTATAATCTGCAATTAGCCATTGTATGTGTTCATCTTGTAACCAGCTTCTGGAAGCTTGTGTTCCATCAGACAAGACTTTTATACTATTGCCTGTTTTATCTTGTAATACTGCCGATTTAATATGCCTTTTTGTCGAACGAAAATCATTGCTTCCTAAATCATTAGTGTCATCTTTCCAATCTCCATTAGGTACAACTCCTACTTCTTCTACTCCGTTAACATGTTTTGCATTTAGCATTGTAGTACCTTCGTTTCTGGCAATATCATTTTCTGGATAAATAGTAAATTCTCCTTTTCGCTTCCAGCTTAACTGTTCAAATTGTTTTGGCAATTGTACCAACATTCCGTATTGATAAGGGCTCAAATCGACATCTCCATACTCGACTTCATAAGTTGTTTCTAATTTTCCATTATTTGTAAATAAATAAGATTGTTTTCCCTTAACATCGGTATAGGTTGTTTTCATATCTATTACAATTCCTTCCTTAGTTTGTTTCACGGTAAGATCTGTTGCAAACAAAGTATATAGAGGATAATTTTTTATTGGATAAATATTATTCTGATATGTTTCTCCTGCTACATTGGGTTTTCCTCCATCTTCACTATTCATAGGTATCAAACAAAAAACGGGACCCTGTGTCATTATCGTCTGGTTGTTCTTTTTTACATTGGTAATAACACCTGTTATTTTATTAATAAGGTAACTTATTTCGCCTTGGTTTACAGTTATAGCCGATTCGTTTTCTGAGAAAGAAAGCGGTACTTTTTTATCTTCTAATTCTGTAATAGTTCCATTTTCATATTTCTCTTCATTTACTATGAATCCGCTTGAATCCTTAAACGAAATGTAAAACCCTTGCTCATTTTTATCTACAGGAATTCTTAAAATGCCTTCTCCACGCGCAGGAATAGCCGAAGAAATTAATTTAGAAATACCATTTGTTTTCACTTCTATTTTCAACTCTTTAAATGATGTAAAATCATAACGATTCTCCATTTTCAATTCTACATATCCTTTTGAAAGTGTTGCCCAATTTACATTGGTAATTCGTACAGGAGAATAGGCTTTCTTTACGCCATAATATTCTGGTTTTGTTCTACGCCAAGCGTCAAGAGGTCCCCAAGGTCCATATCCTACTATTCTGCCATCGGGCATATGAAAAATATCATCGATACCGCTCCATATTGCTCCACCTAAATTCCCTTTATGTTTATAGATTGAATCATAAAATTGCACAAGAGGTTCGCTATAAGCACTTCTTACTCCGGGATCTGTTACTAATTCTCTGCGATTATAAGTAGATAAATGGGCATATTCTCCAAACAAAGTAGGGCGAGAAATGGTATCGGTTACTTTAGGACCATTAATACCTGGGTAATGAATATTGGCTACATCTGCTTTACTACCTGCATTATTAAAAGTTCCCCAACATTGATCATGAAAACTAGTTGGTCTTGATTTATCCATTTGTTTTACAACTGCATTAACTTTTACCCAAAGCGGACTCCATCTGGATTCATTACCTAATGACCAAATAATAATAGAAGGATGATTGCGTCCTGCCAGTATATTATCCATATTGGCACGAACCATATAAAGAAGAAATTTTTCATCGGTATAACTCCATAATTTCCATATTGGCGAAGCATGATGTTCTATCCAGTTCAAAGAAGATTCACTTTCGACAAATAATCCTAACTCATCTGCAGCATTCAAAAATTCTTCTGATGGCGGATAATGCGACGTACGGATATAATTACAATTGGCTTGCTTAAACAATTCAGCATCTTTTCTTTCTAATGTGGTCGAGATACTTCGTCCTGTTAATGGATGAATCGAATGACGGTTTACGCCACGTAACTTTATTGGCTTACCATTTACAAAGAATTCATTTCCTTTAATAACAATTTGACGAAAGCCTACATTTTGCTCATTAGTTTGTTGTTTAATACCATTTACAAGTACAACTGTTTTTAATTTATACAAATAAGGATGTTCTGAATCCCAATGACGTGGCGTTTTAATCGCCAAGACCGTTTTTATATCGTTGTCACTATTTGGGCCAATTTTATTTGAAAATGTCGAAGTCTTATTAGAAACAACTTTTCCAACTGCGTCTAATAATGTAAACTCGAGCTTAGCATTTGCTGGAACAGTTAAATTACTTGTAACTGTATTTTCTATAATTAATGAAGCGTCTTTATAGGATGCATCAAAAGTTGTATTAATGGTAACTGCCGAAATATGAAGTGGTGCTACTGCAAACAGGGTTACTTTTCTTAGTAATCCACCTACAGTATGACAAGCATATTGAGAGGTACAAGCCATGCGATCACTAATAGTTAAAGCCTGAACTTCGACTACCAGAATATCTTCTTTATAGCTTAGTTCATTAGTAATATCTACTTCAAAAGGAACAAAACTTCCTTCATGCTCTCCTACTGTTTTCCCATTTATTTTTACCAAAGCATGAGAACTTACTGCATCAAAGCGAATCTTAATTTGCTTGCCTTTCCAATCTGCTGGTATATTTAATCGTTTAGTGTACAAAGCTGTTTGTCCTTCGCTTACACTATATCCTTGCATTTCCCATTCTCCGGGAACTTGAATACCTTTTGTTTTTTGAGGTTGCTCTTTTATATCAAATCCCCAATTCCCATTTAAAGAAACATTGGCGACAGAAACCCCGTCAACAGCCGAAGCAAAAGGGGTTAATACTGGAACATCAAAATTTAAAATACTCTTTGTTTGCGCATTAGCCTGACTGATAAAAACAAAACAGCTTAGAAATGCTACAACTATACTTTTTTTCATTTTAAAAGAATTTAATATTATTACAAAACACTAATCAAGGCAAGAGAATAATCTCTAAAATAGTATCCTGACTTACTGCTTTTCACTTTTACATAATACCATAGGTATCAAAAGCTTCTTTTGTACTCATGCCTTCTTGTATTTTTTTCTGCACAATTTTTTCACCTCTTGCTTTATCGATAGAAAGACGAAATACTTCTTCCTCTACTTCTCTTGGTACTACACAAACTCCATCTATATCTCCAAGAATAATATCGCCTGAATTTATGCGGACTCCTTTTAATTCTATTGGCACCCTAAAATCAATTACTTTCCCTCGGGGTGCTTGATCCTGAGCATAGCGTCCATAAGAAAATGACGGAAAATTTAATTCTAATATTCCTTTGGTATCTCGCGAATACCCATCGACAACTGCTCCTGCAGCACCTAATATTTGTGCGCGAGTTGCCATTAATTCTCCCCATAAAGCATAAGATGGAGACGAACCTGTACATACATATACTTCATTTTTTTTTAGATCATCCAAAGCTTCTAGCATCAATCCAAAAGGTTTATTCAAAATAGGATTATTACTACTGGAATCAGAAACTACATCGGCTTCCAGTACTGTCATGGCACGGCCTATAACGAACATATCGTCATGCAGAGGCTGTATTTGTGGGGGAAGAAATTGATTAAATAAACCCATTTTATCCATAATATCGCCTACTACAGCGGTGTAAAGTTCCTTACGGACAATATCAAAAAGTTCATCGTCATTCTTCCAAAATATAGTTTCCATATCTGTTAATTTTAATTTATTTCTTGAATCAATTTATTATCGGAATGATTAATACATTCCTATTTCGGCAAGGGCTGCGAAATCCAAACCATCCCAAGCTGAGCTTGCAACGATTTTAAAATATCTGAAATTTTTTGGCGCAGAAAAGTCAAAATACTGTGAACCATTTACGTTAGCAAATGTATAAGTTCCTTCAAACGTAAAGTTTATGCCGTCAATGCTCGTAAAAAGTTCAACATTTTTTATTGCAGCAACTAACCCTCCTCTTTGTGTTATAGTAATTCCATGAGCAACATGAGCGGCTGTCATATCAATTACAAATTCGTGCGGATAAACTGCTACTGCACTAGACCATTTAGATTGCCAATAAGTAGCGGCATTCCCATCAATTAAATTAGTAATTGGTCCATTGGGCGCAGGTTCATCAGTCGCTTCTTCGGAACTAAAAGAAACAGCCTTCCAACCTTGTTTACTAATTTCGTCTCGGGTACTGAAGTTTAATACAGGTACACCATTCAAAAAAGTATAGGAATAAATAGTCTCTATTACATTGCCATTCTCTTGTACAAGCATCACTTTTAACTCATAAGGAATATTATCGTTTTTAAATTCCAAATCAACAATGGGCATTTCAATATAAAAACGATTCGAACTCATGGGCTTTGATGTCCATGCAATGGCATTATAATCCTTATTAACTCCCGTGCCCTCATTATTTACATTAGGGTCATTAAAAAATAAAACTTCTTTAACGGCTAATGAACTATTGTATTTTCCTGAAACAACAATCACTCCTTTACTAGTATCATAGCTTGCTTGAATTTCTAGAATGGAAGCAGTACTTGTTCCATAATATGTTTTTTTATCATTATTAAAAATCTGATTAACATTTAGTACGGCACAATCTGCTGGGGTTAAAAATGTCTTAGAAACACCCCAAGTACTATTACCTCCCCACATTAATGCCATCCCTAGTGTTGCTTCAGATGAGAATTTTTGACGGTTATGAGGTAAATTCAAACCATGTCCCAATTCATGTATCATACCACCAATCCATTTGGAAGCTGTTGAACCTAATGTTCCTCCAGCTCCTAAATATTTTATATCCTGCTCAGGATAGTCGAGTGCAAAACAAAATTTACCATACCCATAAAAAGGAACTCCTGCACCTTCGGCATTTCCCGTAGCAACATCAACTGTAGCTGGTAATATTACCAAATAATGATCTCCAGTAAATTCCGAAGGATGTCTCGTTTTGTAATCATTAATTTCTTGTTGCACGACATCGGCTCCTCCACTATAAGGATATGCCGCTTTTCCTTTACTTCCTTTTATAACAATAAGTTTAATTCTTTTTTTTGCATCATCTTTTAACAGCCCGAAAGTTTTGTTTCCGTACCCGTTGCGTTGCATTTCTGTACCAAAAAAATCTTGTGCCTGTAAGAGTATTTCACTTACTCGGCGATGGTAATCTACAGGTTCGGTTACATCATTAGGAATAAAATAAACGACGTTAAGATTATGCGCCTTGTCGCTGGTGTAATTAAATACTCCTTCCTGTAAAACTGGCATTATAGGACTAGAGTCGTCTTTGGAACAAGAAAAAAGGCCACTTATAAAAAATAGCGACAGTACAAGGGTAAAATTTTGCTTCATCATTTTAAGTTAATTTAGGGTCAATACTAGTAATCTACACACTCGTCTATTTAAAAAAACTTAGAATCTAACAACTCTCAATCTCTTTCATTATAAGATTGATGCTTTTTTCATCTGTAACAATCAATATAAATTCAATCTATTACACTTCACTTATTATTTAATTAATTACCGACTTAAATGCAATTCAAAACTACATCAATAACCTTTTTAACTATTTACACTAACTTAATTAATACTTAAACAATTTTAATCATTTTAACTTATTATAGAAATATTATATCTAATATTGTTTAAGTCAAGCTATATCAATTATTTAATAATTCCTTATGAAAGCAGTATTAATTGAATTACCTAATCAACATTCCTCATTAATTAGCATCAAAAAAGTTAAAGAACATGATTTTAATGCTACCCTACATTATCATGATTTTTGCGAATTAAGTTTTGTTAAAAGAAGCAGTGGAAAAAGAATTATTGGAGATAGTATAACAAACTTTAATGATGGAGATTTGGTTCTAATGAGTCCAAATTTACCTCATATGTGGTATGGAGATGTAGAGATGCATAATAATAGGGTAAATAAATCTGTTGAGGCTATTGTTACTTATTTTCCAATTAATTTCTTCGAAAAAATATGCTCCGATGATGAAGATTTATCAAAAAAAAGAGCCTTGTTTGAAAAAGCTAAAAGAGGCATGTGCTTTACTGGAAAAGCAAGAAAAAAAATGACCAAACATTTAGAAAAAATGCTCCATCTGGGTGGCCTGCCTCAAATAATTGAGTTCCTAAAAATCGTAAACATAATGCTTAACACAGATGAGTATGAACTCCTTGCCGGATTAGGCTATAACCATACTTATAATGAAAAAGATACAGAAAGAATGAATCAGGTTTATAAATATATCATGATGAATTTTACAAAACCTATTTCCCTGGAAACTATTGCTTCTGTGGCTCATATGACTCCTCCGGCATTTTGCAATTTTTTTAAAAAAAGGGCACAAAAGTCTTTTACGAGATTTTTAAATGAATTAAGAACAGGACATGCCTGCAAACTTTTACAAAACGAAAAATTATCAATATCAGACGTCTGTTATGAAAGTGGATACCAAAATTTTGTCAACTTTAATAAGTATTTTAAACAAATAATAGGTAAAACACCAAGTACCTATCGAAAAGAGTTTGTTACTATACGTAATTTCTAAGGAACTTGATTTTATACGCCAAAAGGATTCTAATTTATTAATTTTAACACATAGAAACATAGGTCTTGTACGCACAAAAAAGGCGTTTCACTTGTTTTTAAATACATATAGCTAGCTATGCGAAGGGAATGTATTTCTTTTTGTTCTCTTTTTTACACATAAAAGCTATGTTTCTATCTGTTAAATATTTTTTCACGACCCGAGCGAAGCGAATAGACGCAGTAATTGCATCCAACGGGTTAATTTTAATCGTAACCCACTGTTTCAACCGTGCGATAGAAATTGTAATAATGCATGTGCTCCAATGGTTAAAGCTACTTGGCAATGTTTATAATATGCTATTTTTACAAACTGAATACACTACTTTTTTTGGAATTCGGATTAAATGGAAATTTTTTAATTGAGAGTAAATACTCAACTATTTACTGGTACTAAAAACTGAGACTGAATACTGAATATTAAAGACGTCGAACTTCCTTAGGATTTAATCCTGTTTGTTTTTTTAGGAATTTATTAAAATGACTTACATCCGAAAATCCAAATTCATTACTTATTTCTTTCATTAAAGCATTGCTGTGTTTAAGGCGATTTTCTATTAATTTATATTTATAATCATCGATATATTTCTTTATAGAACCTCCTGTTTGTCGCTTAAACAAGCTACTTAAATGATTGGGTGCCATATTAAAAAAACCTGATAAAACCGTTAAGTTTAAATTAGTAGGCACACGAATTTCTTTATGGATGTAATTCATAATTCCGACCAATAAGCCTTCATTCAAAACCATATTAGTTCCTAATGATTCAAAAGCATTTTTCTTAATTACAGCAAATACACTTCGTATTAAATAAAGAAGCACCTCATTAGATCCGTTCTGGCTACCTCCATCCCACTCGCTCACAATCAATCGCATAAGGTGATTTATTTTATCTAACTCTTGAGGAGAATTAACCAGTTTGCCATCTGAGGTATTGCTTATACCAAGCAACTGATCCAGCACTTTATTCCATTCGTTTTTGGCAGTATCAGATGAAGTTCCGTCGAGATAGCGATTATTAAATTTTAATACACTAAACTCCGTTTCTTTATCGATTATAAAAAGATGATAATCAGATGGGCATAATAAGAATACGCAAGGTCCTTTATATGTGACTTCTCCTCCATTTAATTGATGCAAACCACTACCAGAATGAATAAAAACCAACTCAAAATGATTGTGATTATGCACAGGAAACGGCCAGGTTTCGGTCGTAAAATGCCGAATAAATAAAGGAGTATGTTGGATAAAACGTTCCAAATGATTGTTGTTTTTTTACAAAAATAGAGTTTAAAAGTACAATTTTTACTTTTAAGAGTACAATAGCTTTGCAAAAAAAGTTTATGACAAAAACCAGTTTCAAACCAGCGGTGATTCCGCTTATGGCAGTTTCAGCCGGAGTAATCGTAGCCAATATATATTACAACCAACCCATATTACAAACAATAGCTTTATCACTTAAAGTTACCGAAACCCAAATCGGGAAAATTTCCATGCTTTCGCAATTAGGATATGGACTTGGAATGTTCTTTTTACTTCCGCTTGGCGATAAAGTCAACCGTAAGAATCTTATACTTTTATTGTGCGGATTATTGGTACTTACTTTGTTTTTTATAACATTGACATCTTCATTAACAGCCTTATATATACTCAGTTTTTTTGTTGGACTTTTCTCTACTCCTGCTCAAATTATATTACCAATGGCAGCAACATTGGGCAAAGAAAACAGAGGTAAAAATGTGGGGGTAGTTTTCAGCGGAATTTTGGTAGGGATATTAGGAGCGCGGGTTATTAGTGGTTTCATAACCGAATTACTAGGTTGGCGCTATGTTTTTGGAATTTCGGGATTAATGGTTCTTTTGGTTACGCTTATGCTAAAGTTATACTTGCCCGAAGTACCTTCAAAATTCAAAGGCAGTTATTTCCATCTTATAAAATCAACATTGGCACTCATACCCAAATACCCTGTTTTACGCCAAACAGCACTTTTAGGATCATTTACATTTGGTGTGTTTTGTTCCTTCTGGACAACGCTTACATTCCATCTTAGCAGCGCGCCTTTAAACTACCATTCGGGCATAATAGGATTGTTTGGATTAATCGCCATTGGTGGTGCATTGGTCGCACCGTATTTTGGCAAAATAGCCGATAAGGGCAATGTACGACGCTCTTTATTAACTACAGTTTCTATGATTATAGGCAGCATTATCCTTATAAAAATCTTCCCATATTCTATTCCTGTGTTAATTCTTAGTGTTTTCTTCTTAGATATTGGTGTACAAGCAACCCAAATTACCAATTTTACACGTATATATAGTTTACACGAAGAAGCACATAGCAGACTGAATACCATATACATGACTACTTATTTTATAGGTGCCGCAGTAGGTACTTACTTCGGACTTTTAAGTTGGAAGTTAGGAAAATGGGATATGGCTACCTCGCAAATGCTTTTATGGAGTATTATTGCATTAATAATAGTAATTTTTTCAAACAAACGTAAAGCATGAAGAACATAGCAATAATTAGTGACATACACGGTAATTTACCAGCGCTAAAAGTCGTTCTCGAAGACATAAAACAAAGAAACATTGATCAAATATATTGCTTAGGCGATTTGGTCGATTTTGCTCCTTGGCATAATGAAGTAATCGAGCTAATTAATGCATTAGAAATTCCTTGCTTAATGGGAAATCATGATGAACGCATCGCATTTGACCATGAAGTAATCCCATTGCCAAAACATAATCCTGAGGAAAGAGCCGCTCGCCTTAACGGAATTAATTATACCAAACAAAGTATAAAACCAGAGAACAAAGCATTCTTAAAAACGCTTCCCGAAAGATTCTTACTCAATTTTACCATTTCTGGAAAAGAAACTAAAGTACTATTGGTTCACGGTAGTACCCGAAGCAATGATGAATACATTTATGAGAATCATGATCTTACAGATGTTCAATCGATGCTTACACAGGAAAAAGCCGATATCATCATTATGGGACATACTCACAAACCGTATGTTAGGTATATAGAAGCAACCACAGAATCTACAGCGGGGACACTAATAAATTCTGGTTCCGTAGGTCGGTCCAGAGAAGATAATCCATTGGCAACATATCTTATATTACATATTTCTGATAAAAATATAACTCCCGAAATTGTTAAGTTACAATACCCAATAAACGAAGTTATACATGCCATCAAAGCAAGTGAAATTCCTGATTTTTATGCCAAATTTCTAAAGAAAGACCTAATCGTTTAATTTGATAAAATAAAAAATTCTATAAAATATTATATCTCGTTAAGGCTTACTCTGTCTTTTTTAAGAGCACGGATTTCTATGTTTCTATCTGTTAAGGAATTACCTCCAGTGGATTATATATTTAGCCTAAAAATAGCAAGTTTGTTCCAAATAAATAATTATATTGCGATACAAATCAATACAATATGATGGGTTTAAAAAATAGTAGTAAGAAAACAAAAGCCGCTTTTATACTGGCAATTGTAATGTTAATTATAATCCTAAGTACTTTTAATACACTACGAAACGCTGAAACCACCAATGAGAATATTAATGCAATTTATAAAGATCGTTTAATCGTTTCTACCTATATTTTTCATTATGCCAATGAGTTGAACCTTGTTAAGGCAAACGCAGTTAAAAACAGTAATGAAGCTGATAAAAACGATGCTGTTATTACGTCTATTCAAAATATCAAAGCAATAAACTTATTGTATCATAAAACGGTTTTAACACCCAAAGAAAAAGAAGACTTTAATACTTTTATTGCTATTTGTAACAAAATAAACAAACAAGCTCAAGACAAACAATGGCATGAAGTCGAAAAATCGGCAGATGATGCCTTGGTTACTTTAGAATCACTTTCTAAAATTCAGGTTGATGAAGCTAAATTACAGTTAGAAAACGCCAATAAAGCATACAACCAATATAATGTATTGGCACAACTAGAAATTGCTTTATTAATAGTTCTTGGCGTTGCTATTATCTATTTATTGCTAACAAAAAGACACAAGCGAACTATAAAAATTCCCGAAGGCCCTAGCCTGAATTAATTAAAAAATCATATTTCTTAAATCATAAAGCCTGTTGAAGCAAATACTGCATCAACAGGCTTTTTCTATGTATTCTTTATTTCTACTTCACTCCTTCTAAATATTAAAACATAAAAAACGCATTTCATGATTAAAATCATGAAATAAGATTAACCTCAATAATATCTTTACAACGCTAAAACCATAATTAAATAATTATAATTCAAAAAGTTATAAAACATTTGTAGTAAAAATTATGGAATAGGTTCCTCCTAGGCCGAATACAAAATTAGAAATTGCAATAATATGCAATAGCCTTCATAAAAAGCAAGGCAATTATATATAGAACACGTTTTCGGTTTGGGAGTTTTTTTCAATTTAAAATTCTGTTTTCTAAAAAAGTAACTAATCTAATTTGGGTATTCTTAACATGAAATATAAGAGTATCTATAAAAATAAATACATGGATAAATTATTCTTAATTTCTGAAATAAACCGATTAAAACAAGAAAAAAACGCGATTATTCTCGCTCATTATTATCAAGAAAAAGACATACAAGACATTGCCGATTTTGTAGGCGACAGTCTTGAATTATCCAAAAAAGCTGCCACTACAAATGCAGATACAATTGTTTTTGCAGGAGTCTATTTTATGGCAGAAACTGCAAAAATTATCAATCCAAATAAAAAAGTGCTTTTACCTGACCTCAATGCAGGTTGTTCTCTTGCCGATGGATGCGACCCGGTTAACTTTAAAAAACTAAAAGAACTTTTCCCTAAACATGTTGTGGTAACCTACATCAATTCTTCGGCAGAGATAAAAGCATTAAGTGATTGGGTATGTACCTCATCTAATGCAAAAAAAATAATCGAAGCGATTCCTAAAGAACAAGAAATAATTTTTGCCCCAGACAAAAACCTAGGAATGTATCTAAAAAAGGAAACAAAACGTGATTTACTTCTTTGGGATGGTTCCTGCATTGTACATGAAGCTTTTTCATTAGATAAACTAATCGAAATTTACAATACAAACCCAACCGCCAAGATTGTTGCCCATCCCGAATCCGAAAGACATATACTGGAAACGGCGCACTATATTGGGTCAACATCTGGAATGCTTAATTTTATCAAAAATGATTCGGCTACAACATTTATCGTAGCAACCGAAGCAGGTATTCTGCATCAATTGGCAAAAAATGCTCCAAACAAAACGATTATTCCAGCTCCTTCTCACGAAGATAATACCTGCGCTTGTAGCGAATGTGCCTATATGAAGATAAATACACTAGAGAAGCTTTATTTATGTCTAAAGAATGAAAGCCCAGAAATTAGCATTAATGAAGAATTACGATTACAAGCTATAAAACCAATAAATAGAATGCTCAATTTCTCTTAATCACCAAAGCTTATCATCATGAAAAATACTGACATACTTATAATTGGTTCTGGAGTGGCAGGTTTATTTTTTGCAATAAAAATAGCGAAAAAACGTCCCGAATTATCGATTACGATCATGACCAAAGAAAAAGCTAAAAACTCCAATACACAATTAGCGCAAGGAGGAATTGCAGTTGTTACCGATAGTATCGAAGATAGTTTTGAGCAACACATTCAGGACACCTTAAAATCTGGAGGAGGTTCATGTGATGAGGAAATTGTAAAAATGGTAATACATCAGGCGCCAGAAAGATTAGGTGAACTTATTGATATTGGTGTTTCTTTTGATAAAAATAAATCTGGAATCTGGAATTTAGGTTTAGAAGGCGGACATTCTCAACATCGCATTTTACATCATAAAGATATATCTGGAGCAGAAATCGAAAAAAAACTAATTGATACCATAAATCAATTATCAAATATTACCGTATTAGAAAATCATTTGGTTATAGATATAAATACAAAAAACAATAAAGGAAATCCTTATGCTACAGGAGCTTTTTATTGTGACAAAGTCAATGACAGAATAAAATACATACAAGCTAAAACCATTGTTTTAAGCACTGGAGGATGTGGGCAAATTTTTAAAAACACTACAAATCCCGAAATTGCGACAGGTGATGGAATCGCAATTGCATCACGAGCCGGAGCCTTAATAAAGGATATGCAATACATACAGTTTCATCCAACGGCATTATACGAAGAAGATAAAAATCCGTTTTTTTTAATTTCTGAAGCTGTAAGAGGTTTTGGAGCGCATATCGTTAATGAAGATCAAAAACGTTTTATATTTAAAGATGATATTCGCGGAGAATTAGCTACAAGAGATATTGTTTCTCAAGCTATAAGCAAAGAAATAGAAACATCTGGAAAACCGTATGTTTATTTAGATTGCAGACATTTGGAATTAGAAGAATTCTATGCTCATTTTCCTTCCATCACAGATTACTTCAAGAAAATCGGATTAAATCCTAAAACAGACTTAATTCCTATTGTACCCGTTGCGCATTATCAATGTGGAGGAATAAATGTCGATAAGAACTCAGAAACAAATATAAAAAACTTGTACGCTATAGGCGAATGCTCCAGAACGGGATTACATGGGAAAAACAGATTAGCTTCAAATTCTTTATTAGAAGCTTTAGTTTTTGCACATCAAGCTTCAAAACATATTGATAGTATTATTGATGAAATAGCATTTTCTCCAAAAAAATCTATGATAGGCTTTAATGAACCTTTGGTTAAAACCAATTCTAATAATTTTATAAAGCTTAAAAAAGAACTTCAAACAATGATGACTCATTTTTACGCTAACAAAGATGCTGATTTTGAAAAAATAATAGACGAAATAGAATCGATGAAAATGAAAACTGTAGCATTGTTATTTAAAAAACAAAAACTAACAACACAACTCGTAGAATTTACAAATATGCTTACAGTTGCAAAAATTGTTATCGAGGATCATAAAGAACAAATTATTGAAAATATCTCGAGTTATTAAAACTCGAGATATTTTACTTGACATAGAATTAATAACTATCTGAAAATTATTAAGAATCACTAATTAATGCTCCACTTCATCAACACCATTAAACATATTTATCAGTTTGGTAATAGGATCGTCAGAATGCATCATTTCAGTAGAATCCAGAGTGATTTTTGTAATCTCCGAAGCTCTTTTGCACATTTGCTTTTCGTAAGCGGCAATTGCTGCCTGAACGTTTGGGAAGTTATCACCAGAAAGAACCTCAGCTAATTCAAAAGCATCTTGCATTGCCATATTTACACCTTCTCCTGCATAAGGCGGCATACGATGTGCTGCATCACCTAACATTGTGAGATTTGACAAAGCATCCCATTGCTGATCTAGTGGGAAATGATATTGTGGTCTGGGAATAATCGACATTTCATCACTTTCAAATAATTCCTGCCAAACTGGATCCCATGAACCAAATTCTTTTTTAAACCATTGGTAAACCTGGTCTTTATTTGAGAAATCAATACCGCTATCACGAACCCAAAATTCATCGACTTTACAACCTGTATAAAAAGATAGTGTTCCATCCCCTTTCATGCTTAAAATCAATGTTTTTTGGTCGCCAAAAGCAAATAATTTTCCACCATTTACAAGCTTAAACAATTTTGGAGCAATTTTTTCAGAATCATAAATGTTTCCTTCCACAATTGTAACACCCGAGTATATTGGCTTTATCGAGTTAATGTGAGGTCTTATTTTTGAGTTCGCTCCATCGGCTGCGATTACAATATCAGCTTCTGCTTTTGAACCATTTTTGAATGTTAATTCCCAACCCTTATTTTTTGGAGCCATCAAAAGAAACTGACTGCCCCAAACCACAGTATCGGGTTGTAAAGAATCTAGAAGTATATTTCGTAATGGGCCACGATCTATTTCTGGACGATTCTCTTCATAATCATCAGCAGAATGCGTGTCCATTGCAACATTTAGGTTTTTATCAAGAATACGCAATTTACCTGCTTCAGGACGATGATTGGCATAAAATGCATCTATTAATCCTGCTCTGCGAAGTGCTTCTAATCCTGATTCTTCATGAAGGTCAAGAGTTGCTCCCTGAACTCTAACATCCGAATTAAAATCTCTTTCATATACTTTTACTTCTGCGCCTTTAAGTTGCAAAAGTCTTGCTAATGTTAAACCTCCTGGTCCTCCACCTACAATTGCTATTTTTTTATTTTTAATTAACATAACTCAATTCTTTAATTTTATAAGACAAAATTATTTCTTCTTGAGTGTCGATAATTGTATAAATCGGTCGTTTATATTCTTGTTCAGTTCCTTAGGAGTTACGCCCGAGAATTTCTTGATGTTTTTTATAAAATGAGCCTGATCCGTAAAGTTTTGTTCAGGAAAAAGTTTGCCTTCTTTTATTTGTTGAAATGTAGCTCTAAACCGGAGAATGGTACAATATGCCTTTAATGATATTCCAAACCGTTGATTAAAGTATCGATTGATTTGTCGGCTGTTCCAATGAATTGTTTCGGCAATTTCGGCAATCGTAATCTCACCATTTGAATTATATATTAAATCAAATAATTTTCTTTTGCGTTCGTCAATTTCATGATTCAGAATACTCAAAAACTTTGACGAAAGTAAATCACAAAACCCTTCAAAATTTTCGAAATCCTGAATTGAAATCCCAAAATAATCCGAAGGTAAATTATAAGCAGTATCTACTAAAACAGGGAATTTATCTTTAAAAAGATATTCGATAGCCAATAGTTTAAAACTAACTGCAAACATTGCTGTCTTTGGCGCAAGCACAGCCCGAGAAGGCTCAGAATCGACTCCCAGAAGTGTAATATTATCTCTGTCTTCAAAAGAAAATATAAGATCTATTCTCCCATCTGGCAGAATCACAATTTGTTTTTCCTGATCAGAAACATTCGAAAGCATCCAAAAACTTTCAACATAGTTAGACAACGGGAAACCAGGTTTCATTTCCCGATAGTCTATATCTAGTATTTCTTGATTAGTTTTATTCAATTTTATTCACCATTAAGGGATTAAGAAAGATTAAGCTTTGTCCTTTTTTAGCCACAGATTAAAAGGATTAGAAAGATTTTTTTACCATTAAGAAATTAAGAAAAGTTAAGCTTTATCCTTAATGAAACTTAATGTCTTAATGGTAAAACTTTTTTAGTCAAACCATCTAAACTTTGTGACCTTTGCGTAAACCCTTGCGTACTTAGCGGTTAAATCTTAATCCCTTAATGGTTAAATCTTATCTCACAGACTTAAACACTTTCTGTTTCAATTACAACCTTCACTCCGGCATCTACAGCTTTACCTTTTGATTTAACCAATTGGTTTACTCTCCAAATAAAGAATATCGAACAAAGTGTTACTGCCGAAATTACATATCCCAGAATATCGTAATTCTCTAGCGGTGATGTCTTGCTCTCTTGGTGCACGATAAATCCAGCACAAACTGCTGCAATACCTCCTGCAATTTGTTGCATTGATGAAGTAATAGACATATATGCTCCACGATCTTTCATATCTGGAATTCCAGTATTAAGTGTTGTCGACGGAATCATACGACTCATGATACCCATAAACAAAATCATATTGATTACTACTACTTCCCATAAAGGAATTGGTCCCAGATTGGTATAAATTAATATCATAATGATCGATAGTATTGACCCTGCAGTAAACAACCAAAACTTACTAACTCTGTCACTTAATTTCCCCACAAGAGGCATGATAAAAAGTACTGAAAGACCTGTAAAGAAAAAGACCATTGGTAATTCTAATTGGCTAATATGAATGTTATTTACTAAGAAAGAACTTCCAAAAGGCTGCAACATAAATCCGCCTATAGATAAGAATGCAATTGCCGCAAAACCAACCTGATAGTTCTTATTACTTAAAGTATGCCATAAATGTAAAAATGGGCTTTTATCCGACTGTAATTTAAGGTGTTCGGTAACTGGTTTCATCTTGATTACAATTGTAACAAGTATAAGAATTCCTAGTCCTGCAATCATCAAGAAAGCCGAATGCCAACCCCAGTGATTTGCAAAATAAAGCCCTACCGGAATCCCTAAAATTTGGCTTGAAGCAAAAGCCATTTGGATAAATCCCATCACACGACCACGCTGATGAATCACAAATAAATCGGTCACAATTGCCAAAGAAACGGATCCAATTACACCACCAAAAAGACCTGTTACAATTCTGGCAGAAAGTAACAACGCATAGTTAGTTGCCAAAGCACAACAAACTGTACCAATAATAAATCCTGTGTAAAAGAAAACAAGCAGTTTTTTTCGATCAAACTTGTCGGCAAAACCAGCTGCAAGCAATCCTGAAGTACCTGCACTAAATGCATAAGCCGAAACTGTAAATCCAAAATTTGCGGTAGTCATATCTAGATTTTTCATTAGTATATCCCCAAGTGGAGAAAGAACCATAAAATCTAGTATAACCGTAAATTGTAAAAGTGCCAATAAGGCGATAATATATTTTTGATAAGAAGAAAAGGGTGGGATTTCTAATTTTGTTTTTTCCATTATAATATTTCTATTTTTTTGATTAATTTAATTCCTGGCATTCATGTCCAAGATCATTAATAATATTAATTATTGTTTTAACTGTAAGTGTTTCCGAAACAATGCGCAGCACATAATCAACATCATCGGTATCAACACTCCATTGCAGAATATCTGCGTGATTGTTCAGTGTTTTAGTCACCTCACAATCTGTACATAGTTGTTCTATGTTAGTTTTAAAAATATAGATTTTATCTAAATCTGTTTCCATAGTATTATTTTATGGTTTTAATGCTCTTATAGCAGCCCCAAAGGCTTCTTTCATCATGTCCTGAGTAAGCTTAAATGGCTTCCCTCCCATGCTTTTTCCTTCATTATGAAAATTCAACAAAGTATATAAAGGACCGTAAGCGATACTCCAAAAAACTTCAAATTGCATTGGCACTAGTTCCTTATTATGCAATGAATTTTCAATAAATTGTTTCATGATTATCCTAAAATCAGAGAATTTGGTTGTAGAGTTTAATATATCCTCAGCATGTGGGGATTGTTTAATTACTTCAAAGAATGCAACCTTCTTTGGATACTTAAATGTAAATGCAGCTCGGTTTTGCCATTGTATCCATAAACCTTCTTCAAATGGCATATCTGGCGAAAAATTCTCTATTGTGGATGTAAAGAATTCTATAGCAATTTCTGCCCCGATTTTTTTAATCAAATCATCTTTGTCTTTGTAATAAATATAGAGAGTCGCCACAGAAATATTACAAGCCTTCGCTAGCTTATTCATACTGAAGCCCTGAAAGCCATCCTGAACAATTAACTCTATCGCATTTGTAACAACTAACTTCTCTTTATCTATATCTCTTACTCTCATAATTTGGAAATTTTTAGCAAATATAAAACATTAAATGAATGAGCGTTCTTTTATTAATATTTTTTTTCAGTTGAAAAGTAAAATTAATACAAGTCTTTTACTGTAGATCTGCAATTAACCGCAAAGAACGCAAGGGGTTACGCAAAGGACGCAAGGATTTACAATCAGTGCCAAAAAGGGTTAACCATTAAGACATTAAGTTTCATTAAGTACTAAGCTTAATTTTTCTTTATTTCTTAAAGGTGAAAATTCCTTTAATCAATGTCAAAAAAGTTTAACCATTAAGGCATTAAGTTTCATTAAGGATTAAACTTAATTTTTCTTAATATCTTAATGGTAAAAAAAATAGTCGCTCAAAGCCTTCAAAAAAACTGGACCATAAGCAAAACTTAAAACTGGATTATCATCATCATCCACAACTACTTACCTTTGTATTATGAAAGATATGATAATTTCCAATTTAAAACAGGTTCACGAGCGCATCGAAAATGCCTGTAAACTATCTGGTAGAAATGTATCAGATGTTCAGTTATTATTAGCAACCAAAACCGTTCCCGCCGATAAAATACGCATAGCCATTGAAGCTGGTGAAACTCTTATTGGCGAGAACAAAATGCAAGAACTACGAGATAAAGATTCAGGATTACAAGGATTAGACATCAAACGTCATTTTATTGGTCACTTACAAACCAATAAAATAAAAGATGTTCTAAAATATGTAACTTGTATTCAGTCTTTGGACAGACATAGCTTGGCTGAAGAACTTCACAAGCAATTACAAAACCAAGGAAGAAATCTAGATGTTTTTATACAAGTAAACACCTCATACGAAGAAAGTAAATTTGGGCTTCCGCCAAAAGACGTTGTTTCTTTTATCAGAGAAATAAAAAAATACGACACCCTGAATATTAAAGGTTTAATGACCATTGGTTTATTAGATGTAGAAAAAGAGAAAATGCAGCCATCACTTAGTTTACTCAGACAAATAAGAGATGAGATTTATGCAGAAGAAATTGAAGGTATTACCGAATTAAAACTTTCTATGGGAATGTCTCAAGATCTTGAATTGGCTATAGCCGAAGGTTCTAATATAGTTAGAGTTGGAACATCTATCTTCGGAAATCGATTTTTAGGAAAAGAAATCTGGAATGAGAATATTGCAGAATAAGACTTAATTTTGCATCAAATAAATAATTAAGATGAATCTATACGAACTTACCGTAAACGATACCGAGAAAATTGCCTTGAATGATTTGCTTTTTAGCGAAGAAAACAAAACCGCTTTAGAACAAATAATAAAAGAACATCGCTATCTTGATGAATTAAAAAAATATAATCTTAAAGTAGATAATAAAATATTCCTGCACGGGCATACTGGTTGCGGAAAAACAACCACTGCCAAAGCAATTGCAACGGCTTTAAACAAAAATATTGTCATCATAAATCTGAGCACATTAATCAATGCGCGAATTGGAGAAACTTCCAAAAATATAAAAGCAATATTTGATAAAGCCATTCGTGAAAAGGCTGTTTTATTCCTAGATGAATTTGACCAAATAGGAAAAAGTCGTGAAAGCGATGATAAAGATGTGGGCGAAATGCGTCGTTTGGTAAACACAATTATTCAGTTGATTGATTATTTCCCAGATGATAGCTTGCTTATTTGTGCAACAAACCATTATAATATCATAGATACGGCTTTATTGAGAAGGTTTCAGATACGACTGAAATTTGAAATGCCAGACGAGAACGAATTGGATATATACTACGATAAACTATTAGCTTCTTTCCCATCGCATCTACAGGAAATTGAGCGTAAGTATAAAATTTCTTATGCCGAAGCAAAAGATTATATCAACACTACAATGAAAAAACAAATCATTGAAGAATTAGAACTACAGAAATTATTTTAAACATATAAGCGATATAAGTCAATATAAGCATGACCATCAACGTTAGACTTAACTGAACTTATATCTCTTATATGGTTATTTTTTTTGCAACAATCTCAAGTTTGAATAATGACTTATGCCGAAAACCAAAGATAGCATTAATATTTCTTCACAGAAAAAAACAAGATTATCTCCTGTTCAATTAAGAAAAATATAAATTTTCTTAAGAAAATTCATTACCACGTTGGCGTTTTAAAGCCTCTATAAAACTCCCAAAAAGCCTAGAATATCTCATTATAACACTGACTTACAATCAGTTTCCCTTACTCTTTCTTCTCTTAAATATTTGCTAAATATTTTATCTGATATTGGCATATCGGAAAAAGTCGATACATTTGCACCATGGAACATATCGAAATTTTTAAAGCATTATCTAATAAGTCCAGACTACAAATGTTGGAATGGCTAAAAGACCCCGAACTAAACTTTCCTGGTCAAGAACCTTATGGTTTTGAGCATGGCGTATGTGTGGGACAAATACAAGCCAAAGCTGGACTTACGCAATCGACTGTTTCCGAATATTTATCTATTCTTCAGCGCGCAGGATTTATAGAATCTACACGTGTTGGACAATGGACATACTACAAACGCAATCAAAAAACATTTGCAGAACTAAGTAAAATAATTGAATTTAATTTATAAAAAAACATTGATATGAGTACAAATAGTCTATTTACGCCTTTTAAACTAAAAACGCTAGATCTTAAAAATAGAATCGTAATGGCGCCTATGACGCGTTCATTTTCTCCTAACGGAATCCCTACAGATGATGTAGCAAACTATTACCAAAAAAGAGCCGAAGGTGAAGTAGGTTTAATTTTATCTGAAGGAACTGTTATAAACAGACCTTCATCATCTAATGATGCAAATGTTCCTCACTTTCATGGTGATGAAGCACTTGCAGGATGGAAAAAAGTAATTGATGGTGTTCATACTGTTGGCGGAAAAATGGGACCACAAATTTGGCACATGGGTATTATGGATAACCACCATTCAGGTTGGGTTCCTCCTGTTCCTTTTGAAGGGCCATCTGGATTAAACCGTCCAGGTTTTAGCAATGGTAACACCATGACTACAAAAGATATCGAAGATACAATTCTTGCTTATGGTCAAGCTGCCGCAGATGCAAAGAGATTAGGTTTTGACTGTGTCGAAATACACGGTGCTCATGATTACCTTATCGATCAATTTTTCTGGGATGCAACAAACCACAGAACCGATGCTTACGGTGGAAAAACTCTTGCAGAACGTACTCGTTTTGCTGTAGAAGTAATTAAAGAAGTTAGAAAACAAGTAGGTGAAGATTTTGCAATTATCATCAGACTTTCACAATTTAAACCTGCTGATTACACTTATAAATTGGCTAAAAACGCACTAGAAATGGAAGCTTGGCTTGCTCCTCTAGTTGATGCTGGTGTAGATATTTTACACTGTTCACAACGTCGTTTTTGGGAACCAGAATTTGAAGGTAGCGACCTAAACTTTGCTGGATGGGCAAAAAAAATAACAGGTATCCCAACAATTACTGTAGGTTCTGTAGGTCTTTCTAGTGATTTCTTTGGTGCATTTGCAGGCGAAAGTTCTCAACCAACATCTTTGGATGAATTAACAAGACGTATGGACAGAGGAGATTTTGACCTAGTAGCGGTTGGAAGACCATTACTTTCTGACCCAAATTGGGTTGCTAAAATTAAAGCAGGAAAAACCGAAGAACTAAAAGGCTTTAGCAAAGAAGCTCTAGGTCAATTGGTTATTGAATAATTTTTTTAAGGTTCTGAGAAACAAAGGTTCTAAGGCACTGAGAAACTGAGAATAAAACATTTATTTAACCATAGATTAAAGGATTTTTCACCATTAAGTTATTAAGAAAAATTAAGCTAAAACCTTAATGAAACTTAATGCCTTAATGGTTAAACTTTTTGCCACAGATTATAAAGATTAAATGGATTTTCTGTATTGTCTATATATGGAACGCGGATAACACGGATTTGCCAAAGCAAAGACGCGGATAAAAACAGATTTTACCATTAAGGAATAAAGAAAAATTAAGCTCAATCCTTAATGAAACTTAATGCCTTAATGGTAAAACTTTTTTGACACTGATAATAAATATTTTTCACCATTAAGAAATAAAGAAAAACTAAGCTTAATCCTTAATGAAACTTAATGCCTTAATGGTTAAACTTTTTTGACACTGATAATAAATATTTTTCACCATTAAGAAATAAAGAAAAATTAAGCTCAATCCTTAATGAAACTTAATACCTTAATGGTAAAACGTTTTTTGATACTGATAATAAATATTTTTCACCATTAAGAAATAAAGAAAAATTAAGTTTAATCCTTAATGAAACTTAATGCCTTAATGGTTAAACTTTTTTGACACTGATTGTAAATCTTTGCTCCCGACGCTTCGGGATTGCGTAAATCATTGCGCTCTTTGCGGTTAAACAAAATATTAAAATAAAACACAATGGAAATAATAGGAACACCTAAAATGAAAGTAGAAGTTTGGAGCGACATCATGTGTCCGTTTTGCTACATTGGAAAACGAAATTATGAAACGGCTCTTAACAAATTTACAGATAATAAAAACATCGAAATTGTTTGGAAAAGTTTTCAGCTTGACCCAAACATTCCAGAGCATTTTGATAAAAAAGAAAATGTTTACGAATATCTTGCTAACAGAAAAGGAATTAGCTACGAAGATTCAGTAAGAATGCACCAAGGAGTTGTTCAAACTGCAAAAAACGCAGGATTAGAATATAACTTTGATAATGCTGTTGTTGCAAACTCTTTCAACGCACACCGAATGATTCAACTGGCAAAAACAAAGAGACTTGGTGATCAAGCCGAAGAACGTTTGTTTTATGCTTATTTCACAGAAGGAAAAAACTTTGGAGATCCAAAAGTTTTAGAAGAATTAGGAAAAGATATTGGTTTAACTACCGAAGATGTAAAACTATCTTTAACAGATAATCAATATGCCGATAAAGTAAAAGGTGATGTTCAGGAAGCACAAGAACTTGGGATAAATGGAGTTCCGTTTTTTATCTTTAATCGTAAATATGCTATTAATGGCGCACAAGCTCCTGAAACATTTTTACAAACATTAGAAAAATCATTCACAGAATGGAGAAAAGATAATCCTGCTACAAAATTGGATATAATCGACGGTCAGTCTTGTACTCCCGATGGAAATTGTATGTAAAACCAATTTAGCTAAAAATCATATAAATAAGTCTTCAGTTTTAAATCAAAGCTGGAGACTTATTATTTTATAGATAAGTCAATGCATTTGAATCTAATTCATTAAATTTATTCTTCTAAAGTAAAACTTCAACTTTGATCTTTTCATTTAAATAAAATTCTAAATATGAATAATAGTGATAAAATAAGAAAAGTTGCCATTGTAGGATACAACAGAATTCCTTTTGCAAGAGCAAATACTGCTTACGCAAAAGTAGGAAATCAAGATATGATGATTGCTGCTCTTAACGGATTAATAGAGAAACACAAGCTACAAGGAAAACTACTTGGTGAAGTTGCTGGTGGTGCAGTTATCAAACATACATACGACAGTAATCTTATAAGAGAATGTGTAATGAAAACGGCTCTTGATCCTGCTACTCCTGCTTGCGATTTGCAACAAGCCTGCGATACAGGAATAGAAAGTGCCATTTATATAGCCAATAAAATAGCACTCGGGCAAATTGAATCTGGAATAGCTGGTGGAGTTGACTCTATAAGTGATATACCCATGGCGGTAAGCGAAAATTTGAGAAAGATATTGCTTGATGCGCGAAAAGAGAAATCATTGGGAGGCAAAATAAAACAGTTTTTTAAACTTCGTCCAAAAGATTTTACTCCTTTAGTTCCTAGAAACGAAGAATCTCAAACGGGACTTTCTATGGGCGGCCATACAGAAATTACAGCCAAATACTATAAAATTTCAAGAGAAGACCAAGACAATCTAGCGCTAGAAAGTCATTTGAATATGGCAAAGGCTTATGACGAAGGTTTTTTTGATGATATGATTACTCCTTTTCAAGGACTTAATAAAGACAATAATTTAAGAAGAGATAGTACTATAGAAAAACTAGCAAAGCTTCCTCCTGCATTTGATAAAGTAAATGGAACACTTACTGCTGGTAACTCTACTCCTCTTACCGATGGAGCGTCTTGCATACTTTTGGCAAGTGAAGAATGGGCGAAAGAACAAGGACTTCCTATCCTCGCCTATATTACTTTTGCTGAAGTTGCCGCCATAGAATATGTAAAAAACCAACAGAATCTTTTATTAGCTCCTTTGTTTGCAGCAAACAGAATGCTCGATAAAGCTGGATTAACGTTACAAGATTTTGATTATTATGAAATTCACGAAGCATTTGCAGCACAAGTTTTAGCATCATTAAAAATTTGGGAAAGCCCTGAACTCAGCAAAGAAATAGGATTAAAGAAATCTCTTGGTGCAATCGACAGAAATAAACTTAATGTAAAAGGAAGTAGTCTTGCTGCAGCACATCCTTTTGCCGCTACTGGCGGAAGAATAATTGGTGTAATGGCAAAACTACTTAACGAAAAAGGTTCTGGAAGAGGCTTTATATCTATTTGCGCAGCTGGCGGACAAGGAATAACAATGATTATTGAAAAATAAAACAAATGAAAAACACACAACAAATTGCTCAAATATTCTTAAGACTGGCTTTAGGAATTGGTTTTATATTACCTGTAATGGATCGTTTAGGAATGCTTGGCGCTCCGGGAGAACCAAATGTTGGTTGGGGAAATTGGGCTAATTTTGTAGATTATACCAACTCTTTAATGCCTTATCTCAATCATGATATTGCCAACGTAATGGGAATCATTGCAACGCTGGCAGAGGTTTTATTTGGTGTGCTACTAATTATTGGTTTTAAGACCAAATTATCTGCTTATGGTAGCTTTGCATTAACGTTATCTTTTGCTTTAAGCATGCTTATTTTTGCTGGATACAGAGCGCCATTTAATTATTCGGTATTTACAGCAAGTGCAGCTTCTTTGCTATTAGCTTCAATTCCTGTTTATAATTGGAGTATCGACAAATTACTATCTAAAATGAAATTAATCGTTTTATAAATTAACTGCACTTTGTCATTGGAATCTCTTTTTGTTTATTTTTAAAAAGATGATGTGAATTAAAAACAAGTACCGAGATAAAAATGATTCCGTATGATAAAATTTGCAACGGTCCGCTTTGCTCATGATATACAAAAGTCGCCAACCCAAAAGCAATCATAGGATTAATATTTAGTAACATTCCTACTGTAGATGAGTTAAGACCTGTAAGTGCAAATAAGTTTAGTAATAATGGGAAAATAGTGAAGCCCAAAGCAATTATTTCGATACATAGATAAAAGTTAAACTCCGTTGGAATTGGTCCACTATATGCAGGGAAAAATGGCAATAAAAACAATGCCGATAAAGTGATATGAAAAGTAAGCACAATAAATTTATCAAATCCAATATTTACTCTTTGGCTAACTAAATAACTCGCATAAGTCAGACCTATTACGATACTAAAAACCATATCCATTATATTAGCATACGATAAAAGCAAACAGCCTGTTACGCTTAATCCTACTGATATCCATTGCGTTTTAGAAAGTTTTTCATGCAAAATAAAATAAGCCAACAATGTGGTTAAGATTGGGCAAACTAAGTAAGCAAGTGATGTTGCCTTAACGCTCACATGATTCATTACATAAATAAATGTAAACCAGTTGGCTGTTAAAAATATACTTCCGCCAATATTTAATAAAATGGTTTTACGCTTTTTTGAGAGTGGCAATGCTTTAAAAGTTTCGATGGCATCTTTTACTCTTTTTCGTTTAAAAAGAAAGGTTATCAGCAACAATAATATACTACAACTAAAAACACGGTAGAACAAAATGTCTAAAGAAGCATAAGAATGTATTGGTTTTAATACCAGACTAAAAAAACCCCAGATTGTATATGCCGTAATGGCTGCCAAGTAATATTTTGTGCTTTTCATGGGAACTTTTATTTACATTTTGTAATACAGCAAATTTCTAGAAAATAAAATAGCAATACAGATACAGTTTTGTTAAATTGCAGCGCAACAGTTATCATTTTTAAAATGAAAAATACCAACTATTTATATTTACAATTTGCCGATCGTATTGAGAAACAGATAAAAGCAGGTCTTTTTAATGTTGGCGATAAACTTCCATCAATACGAGAGGTATGTGCCGAAACTGGATACAGCATGAGTACAGTAAGCAAGGCATATTACGAAATGGAAAGCCGTTCTCTTATAGAATCCAGACCACAATCTGGCTATTATGTAAGCAACATTTCGGCAAGAGTAATTGCTGAACCTACACCAAGTAGCCCGATAATAAGTTGTGCCAATATCGAACGGGAAGATTTAATAGACCTTGTTTATGGCAGTATGATGGATAAAAATGTAACTATGCTTTCTTTAGGATTTCCATCTAATGAGCTTCTTCCTATTACTAAATTAAATAAAGGAATGATTCAAGCCATGCGACAGTCGCCTAATAGTGGCACTTGCTATGATGAATTACAGGGAAATCTTAATCTAAGGAAAGAAATTGCCAGATGGTCATTTACCTGGGGAGGCACATTAACCGAAGATGATGTAATTACAACATCTGGTTGCATAGGAGCTATATCGCATTGTTTAATGACATTGACTAAACCTGGCGATACTATTATTACAGAAAGTCCTGTTTATTTTGGAATCTTACAACTAGCAAAATCATTGGGTTTATACATAATGGAATTGCCTACTAATATGACGACAGGAATAGAACTTGACGCTCTGAAAAAAGCACTTGCAACCAAAAAAATTACCCTTTGTTTATTAATGAGTAACTTTAGTAATCCATCAGGAAGCATGATGCCTGTGGAGCATAAAAAAGAAGTGGTTCGATTAATGGAGCATTATAATGTACCGCTTATTGAGGATGATATTTATGGTGATATGTATTTTGGAACTAGCAGACCAACCAATTGTAAAACTTATGACGAAAGCGGAATCGTACTTTGTTGCAACTCTGTATCTAAATCTCTTGCTCCTGGTTATCGTGTAGGATGGGTTTCGCCTGGAAAGTTTAAAAAAGAAATATTACGTACCAAGCTTTATCATACCGTATCTGCTACCACTATTACACACGAAGTAGTTGCTGATTTCCTCAAAAATGGAAGGTATGAAAATCATCTTCGAAAAATACGCCAAATTTTGCATCACAACAGTATTAATTACATCAATACCATTTTGGAATCTTTCCCAGCAGGAACCAAAGTGAGTCAGCCACAAGGAGGATTTTTTCTTTGGCTAGAATTAGATAAAAAAATCGATACTGCCGTGTTTTATCAAATAGCCATGAAACATAATATTAGCATTGCACCAGGAAGAATTTTTACTTTTCAGGATCAATTTTGTAACTGCATGCGATTAAGTTTTGGGTTACCGTGGAGTAATGAACTACGACAATCTATACAAACATTGGGTATGTTGGTTAGTAAAATTTAGATTAAAATATTAACCGTAAAATTTGCAAACTGTGGGAGAAGATTTAACCATTAAGACATTAAGTATCATTAAGAGTTAAGCTTAATTTTTCTTTATTTCTTAATGGTGAAAAACTGTAGCAAAAATTTAACCGCAAAGGTCACAAAGGTTTACGCAAAGGTCGCAAAGTTTAAATCTGTAGTAAAAAGTCTAACCATTAAGTCCGTAAAGATTTAAAAAATCCGTTTTTATCCGCGTCTTTGCTTTGGCAAATCTGTGTCATCCGTGTTCCATTATAGACGATGCAGGAAATCTATTTAATCTTTATAATCTGTGGGAAAACTCTAACCGCAAAGATTTTAAAAATCTTTTTTTATCCGCGCCTTTGCTTTAACAAATCAGTATCATCCGTGTTCCTTTGTAGGCAATAATTGCTAGTAAACAGCACCTAAAATAATATTTCTAAAACTTTTATTAAAAAAATTAATTCTCCACATACCGATTGGTATTTATTTATTATTTTTGTTCCGTAATTTATTCGAAAATCAATCAGCCCCATGAATACTTCGGAATTTATACTAGACAGAGTTGCTCCTATTTTTAACAAACAGGGATATATTGGTACGAGTTTATCAGATATTACTAATGCAACTGGACTGACAAAAGGAGCAATTTATTGTAATTTTGCAAATAAAGAAGATTTGGCTCTAAAGGCTTTCCAACTTAATGTAAGTGTAGCTATAATACCATTATTTAAACTAATTGCTACCACAGAAGGCAGTATTAATAAATTGTACACAATAACCAATTATCATCGTAGTTATTATGATCTGGTAAAAGACAGAGGTGGCTGCCCTATGCTAAGAGTTGGAATTGATACAAAATTTGTTAATCCGTTATTATTTAAAGCTGCCGAAAAACTATCTCAAAAGTTTATTTATGGATTAACTGATATTCTAAACGAAGGAATTGAGTCGAATGAAATCACTCCAAATATTGATGTAAAAAAATATGCTCAAATAATTTTATCTCTAATCGAGGGAAGTTCGCTTTTATCGTTTACCCATAATGACGAAACCTACATAAACAATGCAATGGATTGTATTGATAACATAATAATAGAAACTATTAAAAAGTAAAAAATTTTAACTCCCTATATACCAATTGGTATGCAGTGTAATTTTAAAAGAAAATGGAAAAAGTATTAAAGACAAAAAGAAAAATCAGATTTCAGGATTGTGACCCATTCAATCATTTAAACAACTCAAAATATCTAGAATATTTTATTAATGCCCGTGAAGACCAAATCGCTGAGCATTATGGATTAGATATCTTTAAACTCATGAAAACATCAGCTTTAAGTTGGGTGGTTGCATCTAACCAAATAAGCTACATGAGACCAGCATTTACAATGGAAACTGTTGTTATAGATTCGCAATTAATTCAATATACTGATAACGTATTATTGGTAGAAATGAAAATGTGGAACGAAGACGAAACGGAACTAAAAGCTGTTCTTTGGATTAAATTTATTCATTACAGTTTTCAAACAAAAAAAGTAGCAAATCATGCTGATGATTTAATGCGTTTATTCCAAGCAGTTGTAGTTCCTGTTGAACAAACTGTTTTTGAAAATCGTTATATGGAAATAATAAAGAAGTTGAAAGAACATGCCTAAATTAGAAACTGTAGAGCAATTTATCTCGATGGTAGAAGCCAACGAGCATGATAAAGCGATCGAAAGATTTTATACCGAAGATGCATCTATGCAAGAAAACCAAGCGGAACCTCGTGTTGGTAGAGATTTTCTTGTTGCCAATGAGAAAAATGTACTTTTGAGAGTAAAATCATTAGTTTCTAAATGTATTCGTCCTGTTTTTATCAATGGTGATTTTGTAGTCATTCAATGGTATTTCAAATTTGAGTGGAAAGATGGAACTTCTACGGAAATCGAAGAAATGACGCATCAAAACTGGGAAGGAGAACTCATAAAGAAAGAACAGTTTTTTTATGATCCAAAACAATTCATCCCTGTTTAACAGTTTTACTAAACATAAATTTTGATACGATTTATTTAAACCATTAAGAGATTAAGAAAAGTTAAGTTCTTAATCTCTTAATGGTTTGTTTTTTTCTTACCGTTCAACACAAACTTGTCATTTCGAAATAGCATCAGATTATGCGCCCTTCGACTCCGCTCAGGGTGACAAAATTGTGTTAGTTTCTTGCGGAGACCCTTCGTTCCTCAGGGTGACAAGATTGTCTAATTCCTTGCGTTGACCCTTCGACTCCGCTCAAGGTGACAAAATTGTGGTTAATCTGTGTGCAATTATACACAGCTATATAAATTAATAATCAACAACTGATCATTAATAATTACCCCAATATTGGCGCAGCAAGACAACTTTCGGGAATATCAAATGCATTTACTAAAGCAACAGCATCAGGTCTTATATCCCAACAAAGCTGGTTAACCATTTTACGGATTGCTTTTGTTTTTACCGCTTCCATATATCCATCTTCAAGATACCAACCTTTATTTTTTTCGATTTGAGCTAGTGCATACAAATGGCATAATTTCGATAGAATCTCTTTAACATTTGTATCTTTAACTGTTTCAATAGCAATTTGAAACTGCTCCAAAACGATTCGTTCCAAATATGCCTGAGCGACATCTATCATTTGATGTTGCACCACATTAAACGCATCATAAGGCTCGAGTCCGCTGTCGATAAGTTTTTTTATTCGCTTTGCAGCAGATGCTAAAGTCGTTTTTTCTCTATGCTGAAAAGCTAATAAATGAAATTCATTGTCAAGCAAATGAGCATCTTCTATTTTTCTGGTGGCAATTGGATTTTTTTCAGAAATAGCCGTTTTTGCATTTTCAAAAACATAATTTACGATTCCCAGTGCTCCCATTTCGCCAAATGATTTTCTGAATTCAGATAAGCGATTTTTTGCTACCAATTGCATTAATACCGTATTATCACCTTCAAAAGTGGTGTAAATTTCTGTATCATTTTTTAAGGCATCGATTCTATTTTCAGATAAATATCCTTTTCCTCCACAAGCTTCACGACATTCTTGCAAAATATCTCTTGTGCTCCAAGTTGAGTATGATTTCATTCCTGCTGCAAGTGCTTCAATTTCCTGCATTTCGGATTCTTTCTTATTCAGGAATCGATTCGTAAGGTATTGCAAAGCAAAATGTACTGCATAGGTTTTTGCCAGTTGCGGAATCAAACGGCGTTGATGCATACGATAATTTAAAATCGGAACTTCCGAACCTCCTTCTGGTCCAAACTGTCGGCGTTGATCACTATATCTAATTGTTATTGCCAGTCCAGATTTGGCTGCAGCCAATGCCGAACGCGGAATTCCGATACGTCCGCCAACTAATGTTCCAAGCATGGTAAAAAAACGACGGTTATCACTCGGAATCGGGCTTTCGAATTCGCCTTTCTCATTTACCGAAGCAAATCTATCCAGCATATTCTCTTTTGGGATAACCACATTATCAAAACTTATTGTTCCGTTATCCACCCCATTCAATCCCATTTTATGTCCACAATCTCCAATTGTAACACCTTTTATATTTGTACCGTTTGTGTCTCTTAAAGGCACTACAAATGCGTTTACACCATAATCAACTTCATTGATGATTAGTTTTGCAAATACAGTTGCCATTTGTCCGTGTACAGCTGCATTACCAATATATTCTTTTTGTGCGTTTTTGTTCGGCGTATGAATTGTAAATGTTTGATCGTCGTGATTGTAAGTAGCTGTAGTTTCAAGCCCTTTTACATTCGAACCATGATGTGTTTCGGTCATGGCAAAACAACCGGGTAATTTAAGCGAACCTATATCTTTTAAATATTTACTATAATGTTTTTCTGTTCCCAATGATTGTAAGCTCATTCCCCAAAGCCCGAATTGTACACCAAATTTTATTACCAAGCTTAAATCGTGATAACTCAGGGTTTCCATAATAGCAAAATAATCAGCTATATTTTCTCCTCCGCCATATTGCTTTGGATAAGCCATATTACCAAAATTTTCTTTGGCAAGGATTTTACACCATTCATATACTTTTGCACGATACACATTAATATCTGTAGAAGTTTCATAAGCAAATTCAGGTTTACTAATAACCGTTTTTACTCTTTTTATAATTGCCGCTTGTTCTCCATCCAGAATCTCTGTTAGTTTTGTAGAATCAAAACTGCTTTCTGTTTTATAATTTGAAGTCAGAGAAGTTGCTGTTTTTTTGAAAGTACCAATGGCTTCCTGTCCAAAAACTCCAAGATCATTTTCTAATTTTGTAAAAACAGGTTCTAGCTCTTTAAGATTTTTATCATCTCCCGAAAGGGCAACAACAATATCGTATATGGATTTAACAGACTGTTTATCCTGAATACTTTTCTCTATTTCTAGTTTCCAACTAGTAAGTTGTTCTCTTGATGGTGGTACCGAAATATCTATTTTAGAAAGCAATTCTTCTCTCTCTTCTTTGGTAAGCCAGTTTTGTGAGCGAATAAATTCTTGCAACGTAACGAACTCTTTTTGGGTTAAAAGATCATCCGACCAAACAAGGTAAAAAAGAGGTATAAAGGATTTGAGTCTTGAGTTTTCCATAGTAATCTTATTTTTTAACTTTTGTTAAATTAAAGAATTTTGTTAACTAAAGTACGTTAAGGATGTCATAATTAATTTTATTTAGTGATTTATATGAAATGTTAAAGAAATAATTCTGTGTGAGAAATAGTTTATTTTGTATCTTCGTTAATCAGGTGATGCTCAGTACTATTTTAAACTTCAACAAAGATTTTATGAAAAAAAGTATTCTATTGCTTATTACATTCTTTTTCGTATCTACCTCTTATTCTCAAGTTTTAATTTCTATGGTGTTTGGAGACAAACTAAACTCTCCTTTTCTTGAGTTTGGTCTGGAAGGTGGTGTTAATTTATCAACCATTTCTAATCAGGAAACCACTGGTTCGAACATCGGGTTTAACCTTGGTTTTTATTTTGATATCCATTTGAAAAAAAGTCTAAACTGGATGGTAAATACTGGAGTTATTGTAAAATCTCCAATGGGAGCTCATGGTATACCAGTGTATTCTTTAGAAAACGAAACCTTAGATAATACTTTTGAAGGTGGATATGTGGATAGAGAAATTCGTTATTTTAATGTCCCGATTTTAATTAAATATAAATTTGACAACAATATTTATGTCAAAGCTGGCCCTCAATTTGGGCTACTAAGTAAAGCTTTTGATAGATTTAGAAACAAAATTGACGGTGATAACGTAATCTACAAAAACGATATTAAAGATCAGGTACGTGTCATAGATGCTGGTGTCGCCCTTGGTTTAGGATATCGTATAACTGCAGGAAATGGTATAAATGTTGGGATGCAATATTATTATGGTTTGGTTCCTGTAATGAAAGGAGATGGACCTAACCAATACAATCGTTCTCTTTATTTAACAGCTGCATTTCCAATAGGAAAAGGTAAAGCTGCCAAAAGAGCCGCTGAGAAAAAAGCACTCGAAGAAAAAAATGGCATTCAATCTAAATGATTTTGGTGAAATACAAAATGTAATTAATTGTGTAAACTAAATTGTTCTTTATATTTTATAATATGAATAAAATCAAACACAAATTGCACCAATTATCACGAACTGATTCGTGAAAATTGGCACAATTTGCGGTGAAAAACAATTTGATATTAGCTTTAGAATTTATCCATTTACTTTAGCATTCATCATTTTGCTAACAATATTAATCACTGCTTTTCTAGGTAATAATCTTGGCAAAAATGATTGTAAATAGTTTGTAGTACCAACTATTTTAAAGCTTTTGTTTTTTAATAATGCCGAGATTCCTTGTTTGGCAACTGTTTCTGGAGTATCTGCAGCCATTCCTTTAGTATTTGCTTTTGCGACTGATTGAAATCCTGTAGTAGTATTCCCTGGGCAAAGTGCTGTAATCGTTACTCCTCTTTTAGAATATTCGCCATATAATGCCTCTGAGAAATCCAATACAAATGATTTACTTGCACAATATGTTGCAACATAAGGACATGGTTGTAGTGCCCCTGTTGAAGCCACATTTATGATTCCGCAATCCCCTTTTTTCAGCATATCTGGTAATACGAGATGGCATAATTTTACAAGAGCATTAATATTAATTTCAATCATTTCGTCATAATCTTCCATACTTTCGTCAAGAAAATTTACCCATTTACCAAATCCTGCATTATTTACCAATAAATCTACCGACAATCCAGCTTGTTTTATTTGATTATACAATTTCTGCGGAGTGTCTTTTTGCAAAAGATCACCAGTAAATACAGTCACTTGCACGTTATGTTCTTTTGAAATTTTATGAGCTAGAATTTGTAGTTTATCTTCTGATCTGGCTGTTATGATAAGATTTACTCCTTGCTTTGCTAATTCATAAGCAAATGCTTCGCCAATACCAGATGAAGCTCCGGTAATAAGTGCGGTTTTGTTTTTTAGTGTTTTCATTTCTTTAATTATTATCTGATACAAAATTCAGTAATAACCAAAGCAATCTACTTAACGTATGTTAGGAAATTATCTGTTTCCTAATTCGGCTTAAACTCTCTGGTTTAATTCCTATAAACGACGCTATATATTGTAGTGGAACATTTTGGATCATAGCAGGATTATCTTTTACTATTTTTAGATAACGCTGTTCTGCTGATAAAGCAACAATGTCATTGGTTCTTTGCTCATTATAAATTAAAGATTTTTCGTAAATGATTCTAGCAAAATCTGCCCACTTTTGGCTTTTATTGCATAATACATCAAAATCCTTTTTTGTAATTCGTAGTACTTCGCACGCAGTTATACATTCGATATTATCTACAGCAGGAGTTCCTGTTGCAAAACTATTAAAAGAAGTAATAAATCCCGAAGGACAATTAATATGTGTTGTAACTTGATTGCCATTCTGGTTATAAAAAACTCTAATAAAACCCGAGTTGATAAAATATAAATACCGAGCTACCTTACTCTCATTTTCTAAAATTTCTCCTTTACTACAACTTACTGGCTCAAAGAAATTTTCGACCAATATAACATCTGAATTATCGATAGCAATAATCTCTGCTACAAGCTCAAGTAGTTTTGTGTACATGAATTACATTGGTTTTATAAGTTCCTGCAAAGCTACAAACTCTTTCTGAGTTAAAAGATTATTAAAAGTGCAAAGGTTTTTTTTAAGGTGCAAAGGGACAAAGGTTACTTTTACTCTAAAAAAATAGAATATATTAGTATCTCTAAATAATTAAACCCTAAAATTATGAAAACAGATTTTTATACTAAATTCATATTAACCGTAATTGCAGTATGTCTGACTATCTTAACATTACAAAATGTAGACATTATACCTAAAGCATATGCTGTTGAGAAAAATGATAATCTTAATGTACTAGCTACAAAAAATTATGGTTTAGTTCCTGTAAATGCAAATGGTACTATTGATGTAAATATTAAATCCTGTGCTCCAAGTTTAAACGTTAATGTAAACAATAAGGTCGATGTAAATATTGATAAAGTTGGCGGTGGTTATGTTTCTAGTGGCGGTCCGATTCCTGTGAAGATAAAGTAGGTTTCTTTTAAGGTGCAGAGGTGCAAAGGTTCTGAGGTACTAAGGTTTCTCTCTTAAGGCACAAAGGTTCTGAGGTTCTGAGGTACTAAGGTTTCCAAAGCTAGCGCGAGCGCAAGCGAAATAGCAAGCCAATAACATGTGTTATAAACATTACCAACGGTTTCAACCGTTGGAGCGCAATATATTATCTCAATCCGTATCACACGGTTGAAACCGTGGGCTATAAGTTTCTGAGCAATTCTAAATTATCAATTGTTAACTATCAATTATCATTTGTTAATTATCAATTGTCAACTAATCAATTAAAAAGTTTCTCCTGCATTAAGATAGAATCCTTTTGAGCTTCGTCCCCAAGCATAATCGACTATGAGGTTTGTGCGGGTGGCTTTATCAATTAATATGCGTAAACCGATACCCACAGCTGGTTGTACGTATTGAAAAAGCTTTTCCTTGGTATCTGAATTACTCGCTGTAGTAAAATTTGTAAACACAGTACCACTAAACATTTGGTTGCAAGTAATAGGAAATCTAAACTCTGTAGATAAATATACTAAGTTAGATCCTCTAAATAATCCTTGTGTATACCCTTCTCCGCTCCTACTACGCTGATCCCATCCTATTGCGGGTAAATTTAGGTAAGGAACTTTTCCGCTGGTTACAAACTGCCCATATGCCCAAAATGCCAAGATATAACGTTCGTTTGTTTTACTTAGCGGAATAAATTGTCTGTATTCTGTATATAATACATTACTATTTCGCTGATTATTGAATAAATCCGGATTTATTCGATAATTAAAATTTGCAAATATTCCATGCGTTGCATTTACCTGATTATCTCTGGAATCATACACGAGATTTAGACTAAAACCATTTACAAAATATTCTAAATCATTAAATCCATTTTCCTGACTATAATTGTAATGATAGGTATATTGCCCGTTGGCAACATCGAGGTTGTAATCTTTTATCGAAGCATACCAATCAATATCGATTCCTGCACCTACATAAAAATTCTTTTTTACTTCCCAGGACATCGTCTGATGGAATTTAAAATAATTATAATCCATAGGCTGAGCCAACGCATCAATATCAAAATCTGCATCTTGATTATTACCCGGAATAATTGAGGTTCCTAATCCGTAATTTGGCTGAGAAAAAACATACAATCTATAATCTCCGTTTAGGTATATTTTATTGCCTTTTAATAAAACACTATTCTTTGCATTAATAAGTAATTGCTTTTTTGTAGTGTACGTTACTCCCAAATTTATAATCGAATACTTATCTTCAAGTTCTTTTCCTTTAAATGTATATTGGGCAACTCCCCCAAACATAAATCCTGTAGCTGGTTGCGAACCAATTACAGGAATAACGAGAAAAAAACTGTTTTTAGCAGGTTTTTGATCCTTTAGTGTATCTTTCTTTTTGAATAGGTCAAAGAATGTTTTAGGTTCGCAAGTTGCTTTTTCGTTTTGTGCAATCGTACTATTTTGCATGAATATAACCAACAATATTATTGTCGCTTTAGTGAAGTATTTTTTCTTTCTAAAGAGTATATTCATCTACAAATATCATTTTGTTCCTAAAACTAATTATTCGACTGTTGCTACTACATCTGTTGCTGGTACAATTGGAACTATTTTTTTAATTGCTGGTATTTCCCATTTGCCTTTTAGCATTTGTTCATTTGGAGAATATACTCGCAATACGATATTAAAATCTCCTGATGATACTGGCAACCAATTACTTTCTCTAATTTTCCCTGGATATGATCTCTGAAAATAGATATCTATTGAACCATCTGCGTTTCTAATTAACTTATCACGATTACCTATCGTAAAACGATTCATCGGATTGCCTGCCGCGAATAATCCTTTAGAATCATAGGCTGTTAATGACCAGAAAACATTTGCCAATGGAACCTGATCTTTATTAAAGTGAATTGTATATTTATTAGCGCCATTAAGTTTTTCACCATCTTCGTCATTTATACAAAATGAGTAAATTAAATCTTGCGGAAGATTAATTTCTAATCCTGAGTATGCAATCTCGGCTCTGCGTTTATAGTCGGTTCCAAATACTCCTATTTTTGTATCTATTGGACTCCATCCATTTTCAAGCTTTGGTGGCGATTTAATGTCTTTATCTAACTCTCCTAATATTTTCTCAGGAAGTCCTCTTAAAGCAGCTTGTACGGAACTATTAAAGGAACTTAAATTGAATTTTGTTCCTGGTTTAATTCCTATCGTTGCAAGCAATTTTATTGTTTCGGCATCTGCTTCTTTTGGCGGATTGTTTGCCATTAACTGGTTTACATAATTAAAAAACTCTCCGATAGGTATTTTCGAAACAATTTCTGTTGGTGTACCTTTTGGTACCGATGAATCGATTTTTCCCATTGGTGCAATATAATCTGCTCCCCAACTGCTTAAAGGTATAAGTTTGTATAAGCGTTGTAGTTTGTAAACCTTTAGTCCATCGACATAACTATTCATCTGGATTCTGCTAATAATACGAACTATATTGGTTGGTGATTTAATCTCTTCCATTCCTATAGGAACAGGCTCATTAGATTTTGGTCCTGTTATTAAAAAATTTGCCGCAGTTATTCCTGTTGTTCTTTTGCCCACAGAGGAGAATACATTTGTATAAGCATCCTCCATAGAAAGTTGGTAATATCTACCATATGTATCTGGAACAGAAAGCACCACAGGCCCTTTACCCAAATCTAGCCAAGCCGATGAATAATAGGTGTCGGCATTAGGATATAAACCATTTTTAAGGGTTGCATCAGGAAACACCGATTTATGACTAAACTGGTTCATGGGTGCTACTACATTATTTGGCACCTCAGTATTAGTTAATTGTCTTCGGGTAATATCCATTATTACTAATGGTAATCCATATAAATAGGCTGCTTCAGCTGCTGCTATGATGGTATTATCATCGGCAACAGCAACTGTTTCTTTTGCCTTATCCTCTTTTTTTTCCTCTTTTTTGCATGCTATAAATAAGCAAATTATAAAAAGTGTAATAGTAAAGTTTTTCATAAGTTTTGGAATTTAATACAAAGCAAAATTATATACTTTGTAATTAATAAATATTCTCGAAACATCAATTATTAAAAAAATTATGTGACTAACTTAATTAAATTAAAAAATTTCTTACAAGTTACGTTTTATAATTAAACTCTCAAACCTTAAAATTAATTTTACTTTTTAACCTATCCTATTTAAACCTGCGAATTCTGTTGCATTTTACAATATGCAACAGAATTACTTAATTTAAGGCACAAAAAAATCCCGATTACAAAAAGTAGTCGGGATCATGCAAACTAACTAACCAACCATTGAAGCCCTAATTATTAAGCTCCAAAAGCATCTTTAGTGAACTATTTTAATTTAAATTTCACTTTCGTTTTAATGTCTGTAGAAGAAGCTCCAATTAATGCCTCAAAATCACCAGGTTCTGCAACCCAGTCATGTTTAACAGGGTCGAAAAAGCTTAAAGCAGCTTTATCTACTGTAATCGAAACTGTTTTTTCTTCTCCAGCTTTTAAGCTTACTTTTTCAAATCCTTTCAATTCTTTGATAGGACGTGGTAAAGAAGATTTTAAATCACTTATGTATAACTGAACTGTTTCTGAACCGTCTTTGGTTCCTGTATTTTTCACTTTTACAGTAAATGTAATTTTATCTGCAGCCGTTATTTCTTTCGCGCTAGCGGTAACATTTCCGTATTGAAAAGTAGTGTAGCTTAATCCGTGTCCGAAGCTGAACAATGGTTTTACTTTTTGCTTATCTGCCCAACGGTATCCTACAAATATACTTTCGTTATAAGTAACTTCTGGACCTCCAGGAAATTCTCCTAAAGCGTGTGCTCCATTATCTTTTAATTTTACTGGGAAAGTAAATGGTAATTTTCCTGATGGATTAGTATCCCCAACTAAAATTGATGCCAAAGCATTACCAGTTTCTGAACCTAAAAACCATCCTTGTACAATTCCTGGTACTTCGTTTACCCACGGCATTGCTACTGCATTTCCAGAAATATTTACAAATACAAGGTTTTTATTTGCTTTAAGCAATTCAGTTACAATTTTATCCTGATTGTACGGAAGGTCTAATGACAAACGATCTACACCTTCAGCATCTTGATGATTACTTTTGTTTAATCCACCAATAAACAATACAATGTCAGCTTTTTTAGCAACATCTATAGCTTCTGCTAATAATTGTTCTGCCGAACGTTTTTCTGATAAATCTTGCCCAGATGCAACTCCGTTATAACTACTTTCTGCATCTCCTACATATCCACGAGCATAGATAATTTCAGCTTGAGATCCGATTCTTTTCTTTAAACCATCTAATGGCGAAATTTCATATTTTGCTTTCAAAGATGAACTACCACCTCCTACTGTCATCATCTTAATTGCATTTTCTCCAATAACTGCAATTTTCTTAGTTTTGTTAAGATTAATTGGCAATATATTATTTTTGTTTTGCAATAAAACAATTCCTTCTTCGGCAATTTTACGACCTGCAAGACCATGCTCTTCCGTTCCAAACGAACCATAAGGTTTGTTTCTGTCCATTGTTGTAAGGAATGCCAATCGAAGTATGTTGCGTATTTTTTGATCTAATTCTTTCGTTCCTACTTTTCCTGATTTTATTAAATTCAGATATGGTTTTGCTAAATAATAGTTATCATATGCATTACTTGTTCCTGCAGATAAACCATTTGTCCATGTTCCGAATTCCATGTCCAGACCATTTGTAATTGCTTGTTCGGTATTACTAACGCCTCCCCAATCGGCAACAACAGCACCTTTAAAACCCCATTCTCCTCTAAGAATATCGTTTAACAAAAACTCATTGTGGCAGTTAGGTTGTCCTTTGTATTTATTGTAAGAACCCATAATTGTCCAGGCATCTCCTTCTTGAACTGCAGCTTTAAATGCCGGTAAATAGATTTCGTACAAAGCACGATCATCTACATTTACATTTACTGTATGACGATTTGTTTCCTGATTATTTAATGCAAAATGTTTTACACAAGCTGCAACTCCGTTTTCCTGAACACCTTTAATGTAAGGCACAACCATTTTTGAAGCCAAAAACGGATCTTCGCCCATGTATTCAAAATTACGTCCGTTAAGTGGTGATCTGTAAATATTTACTCCAGGCCCTAATAAAATATTTTTATTACGGTAACGAGCTTCCTCCCCTATAGATTTTCCGTATAATGCAGACATTTCTTTGTTCCAGGTTGCTGCAAGAGCAGTAAGCGCAGGAAATGCAATACAAGAATCATTTGTCCATCCTGCCTGATCCCATTCATCCCATAAAACTTCTGGGCGAATACCATGAGGACCATCGGTCATCCAGAAATCAGGAATTCCTAAACGTGGTACTCCAGGCGAACTAAATTTTGATTGCGCATGAACCATTGCTATTTTTTCTTCTAATGTCATTCTTGCAAGTGCATCCTCTACACGTTCCTGAATTGGCTTTTTATCATCTAGATAAACTGGCACTTTATTTTGTGCATTCATTCCGAATGAACCCAATAAAAGCAAAACAACAACTGCTTTAATGTTTCTAAACATAACTACTTATTTATTTTAATATAAAGACTAAACTTAAATTCTAGCTAATCTTAAACTAAGATTCCTATAATTAATATTGTAAAACTAAAACGTTATAGTTTACATAAGAAGTCTTATTATAGAAAAGTAGTGAATTAAAAACATAAAAAACTAATTAACAAATAGTTAATCAATTTTATAGCACAAAAAAAGTAGTAGATTTAAAATAAATTATTGCGTTTTGGCTACAATTAAGCCAATTTTAATAACCATTTCTTCAAAATCATTACGAGAAACTGCAGCCTTATTTCTCGCCCTTGTACGATAATTGTAAATGGTGCTTAATGAGTAACGAAGAAAAGCTGCGATTTTTACACTATCACTAATACCAAGACGTATTAATGCAAAAATTCGTAGTTCGGTATTTAATAATTCGCCCTGCTTAAGTACGATTTGTTCTTCTTTTATAAGCAAAGAATTAAAATCTTTTACAAAAGTGGGATATAGATTTAAGAAGATGGTATCAAAGTTCTTGTACAACTCTTCGAGTTCATTATCTACCAAGGTGGTTGATTTTAAAATTTTATATAACTCATCAAACTGTTTGGCGGTAGCCTTCTTGTTTAGGGTAATACGGTAATTTTCTAATTTATTGATGTAAGTAGAACAAAGACTAAAAAAATGCGCGATGTACTCTTCTTTAATATGATTAGATTCTGATAATTGAGCGTTTCTTTCTTGCAACTGATTATTTGTGTTACTAATATCAGCGTTTAGCTTTACCAGTTCTTCGCTTGTTTTCGAAAGTTCTTCTTTAATTCTCGAAACTCTTTTCATCTGCTTGTAAACATAAATTACAGCTACAACAAGAAAAACAGAAAGTATGCTTATAAATAAAAGGTACAATTGCAATTGACTTTTGCTTTTGGCTTCTTTCTCTAAATAGGCAGTATTGATAATCGAATATACTTCGGACATTTGTAGCGTACGGAATTGTACATTACAAAAAATAGCATCTTCGATAGCCGATCTTGTTAATTTATAAGCAGTATCTACATCTCCTAATTCATAATAAACCAATGCCAATTCCTGGATAGAAGCATTGTCTTTTATAGAGTTTTTTAAATCCGCAGTGGCAGAGATAGCGTAATATATTTTCTTTAATTCCAGATTCTCTTTCTTTTTATTGATGCTTCCCAAAAGATAAGCAATCATAGCATATTGCGGATTGTCATCATTTGTTTCTTTCAATAATTTTATCAAATCTTTTTCTGTACTATCAATTCTTCCTTCAGAAATATTCTTTTCGGCTAGATTGATCTTGTATTTCAGCGATTGCGGATTTAGTATTGCCAATAATGAATCACGATACTTTATAACCTGTTCTACATACATCGGATTATAACTATTGGTCGAATAATGCGAGAAAAACTCACGATATCCTTCATAGTAATCCGGAAGTAATTGTGGGGATAATTGCTTTTTGTTTATGCCTTTTAAAATTTCTTCGGACTCGCGGTATCTCCCCGACGAAGAATATAGATTTGCTAATTGTAATTGAGCCGTTTCTTCTAAATCTTTTTTATGAAGTTCATTGGCTATCTTCAGATTCTTTTTTACATAAAAAATAGCCGAATCTGAATCAAATTTTTGGTATTCCTTATATAAACTCTTGTTGTAATTATACTCCTGATAATCGGTTAAATCAGTCGATTTTATCTTTTTGAAATTAGCAATACGCTCTTCCTTTAACTCAACATATTTCTGCTTGTTCTTTAATGCTAAATTCAGTTTTACAAATACCGAATCGGCTCTGTTTTCAGCATAAGCAGGAAAGCATACAATAACAAGAAAAAGAAACAAAAGAGTATTTTTCAAAACCGTTTTTAGATATAAATAATTATGATAGCCAAAGATAGTAAAGTGCAATTAATTTTAAAGGTTCTTTCTTTATAAGGCTCATTCTTTATAAGGTTCTAAGAAACTAAGGTTCTAAGGCACTAAGAAACTTTGCGTAATCCTTTGCGAACTCTGCGGTTAAAATTTTGCCACAGATTAAAAGGATTTTTTTACTTTGCGCTTTGCGACCTTTGCGTAATCCTTTGTGAACTCTGCGGTTAAATTCCTTAATGGTAAATCGTTCTAAATGAAAAAAGCACCCAATCATGGATGCTTTTAATTTATCTTGTAAAAGATTCTGTTCTTATTTAAAATTGAAGCTAAATACAGCTCCTAATCCAAACTGATACGAAGCTACATAATCGGTTACAGCTACCGGACCATAATAATATGTCCAATAATAGCTATTTCCTACCGCAGTGCTCACAGATTGCAAATAGGCATTTAGGTTTATTGATAGTAATGAACTTGTTCTTAGTTTTACACCAGCTTTAACATCCCATGCAAAATTAGTATCGCTACCATTTCTTGGTATTTGGACAATTGCAACTCCAAGACCACCTCCTAAATAAGGGGAAACATTAGATGAACCTGTATCAAAATAATAAGTTCCTTCACCAAGAATAAAATTAAAAGTTGATTTATCATCACCTGCATTAATTTGATTTCCTAATATGTATATAGGTAAATCAACCTGCTGTCTTAAATATTTTAATTCGACAGAAGCGTTCTTTGTAATAAAATACTCAAAACCAGCACCATATTCAAATCCATCACCTACTTCACCAGAGGAATTATAATACGATACTTTATCAGAAAAAGTATATCCTCCGTATAGGTTAAGGGAAAAAGAATTTGCATCTTGGGCTTTCACTCCCATCGACACTAAAAAAACAACAAATAATAGACTGAAATGTTTCATAATTTTTGATTTTGATTATTAAAATGTAATTCCGTTAGGGGCAATAAAATAATTACAATCCTAAAATTAATCTTACTTTTTTAATCAGCCTATTTTTCTCAAATAAGTATGTTTCATTTTCTAAAATGGAACATAATTTGCCTAAAATCTCCAAAAAACTAAAAATTTGCGTTTTAAATAGTTAGTATTTTCTATCTAAAAAAATAAAAATTTAATTCTTTAATTTATCCCAAAAAGTCTTATTAATTTATAACTTCGGTTTTTTGACCAAAAATCTGGCGTGTCAAGTCAATATTTACGGAAGAAAAAGAGAAATCTAGTTTTTTAGATTATCTAAACAGAATCACATAAAGTAAACAATAGCAAAACGGCTGTTTTAATAAAAGACAGTACAAATTATTTAAAAATTAAAAAAACGCAATGCAGAAATTTAATGCTCTAAAATTTACCTTCATTTTAGTATCAACATTGGTAATAATTCAAAATGGAAATGCACAATCTAATAAAGGATTAATATCTCCATCTAATGCTACAATAAATAATACAGCTAAGCAAAAATTAGAAAATCAGAATCAAGAAAATGCAAAAAAATGGCTGATCAAAACTATTGAAACCAATTTTAATAAAGACACTTATGAAATGAGTGATATGACTACCAAAACCTATGCTCAGTATAAAAGCGATGCCATAAATATTGAGTATGATAATGGACTAACAGAGGAGTCTTTTAAAAAGAAATGGAAAAGTAAATTTGACACCAAATACGTTGGCATGAATGGTTTTCTTGTTCCAACACAAGATTATGGGAAAATAAAAGTATCTAGCTGCAAATTATTATATGTAATAAAAGACAAAGGCTTTGTTTTTGAAACCATAATTAAAGACCTTACTTTTAAAACAAGTTATAAAAGAGATATAAAAGTTATTCCTTCTGGCAAATCATTTTTAATAGCCGATGTTAAGGAATATTAATAAAAAACGAAACATATTTTCTTTATTAAAAACCAAGCAAATTTATAAATTCAGATTTCATTCAAAATTGAATTAGTAAATTGCAGTATGAAAATTTTAATAATAGAAGACGAATTAGAAATAGCTGCAAGTATAAAAAGCTATTTTAAGCCCAATGGTATTCATTGTGAGACATCTGGAACATACAAAGATGCTCTTGATAAAATCAATGCTTATGATTACGATTGTGTATTATTAGACTTGATGCTTCCTGATGGAGATGGTTTTGACATCTTAAAAGAATTAAAAAAAAGAAATAAAACCGAAGGCGTTATTATTATTTCTGCCAAAGAAACACTAGATACCCGAATTGAAGGTTTTAACCTTGGTGCCGATGATTATTTGACTAAACCATTTCATTTATCTGAATTACTAGTACGAATTCAAGCGCTTATTAGACGTAAAAACTTTAAAGGAAATAATAATGTTATCTTTAATGAAATTGTCATTGATATTCTTTCTAAAACTGTCACAGTAAACAATACCAGACTAGATATCACAAAAAAAGAAATAGACTTATTACTGTTTTTAATTGGTAATGAAACCAAGGTATTATCTAAAGGTGCTATAGCCGAACATCTTTCCGGAGATATGGCGGATATGCTCGACAATCATGATTTTGTTTACGCGCATATAAAAAACTTAAAAAAGAAACTAAACAATGCAGGAAGTGGCGATTATATAAAAACGGTGTATGGTTTAGGATATAAATGGGATAATGAATAAGAAACTTTTAAATAAAACAACGACCAGTTTTTTGATATTTTCAGTTTTTATACTGTTAATATCAGTTCCTGTTTTTTACTACATTACCGAGCGATTGTACCTGGAGGAAACCGATGAAACACTCACTTTACATAAGGATGAATTCTTAAAAAATGAGTTGTCAAAATTTGATAACAAAGACATCGCTTTGTGGAATAAATACAATCGAAACGTTCAAATTACCCCATCTCATATTGCTGCCAAAGACACCATTTTTAATAAAGTTTATTTTGATGAACTAGAAAACGAAAATGAACCTTACAGAGAACTTAATGCTCCAATTATAATAAAAGGGCAACCATACACTTACATAGGAAGAATTAACCTAATAGAGACTGAAGATTTGGTAACAAGTATTGCTATGCTATTTCTCGTTGTAATTGTCATTTTGCTTTTAGGGATATTAATCATTACCAAAATTTCGTCCCGAAAACTTTGGAAACCGTTTTACGATACGCTAGACCAAATTCAGGGATTTGAAATAGACAAAAACAAGACCCCTCGTTTTATGGATACTGATGTAGAAGAATTTGACCGTCTTAATAAAAGTCTTAATCGTCTTATCGAAAAAAATACTGATATTTATAACAATCAGAGAGAATTTGTCGAGAATGCTGCACATGAGTTACAAACCCCATTGGCACTTTTTCAGACAAAAATTGATACCCTTTTTCAGCTTGATATAACCCAAGAACAATCGGAGGTTTTAAGTTCTCTAAACAAAGATGTTTCCAGACTTAATAGGCTTAATAAAAATCTTTTGTTATTATCTAAAATTGAAAACGAAAATTATCTCGACAAGCAACCTATTGTTATAAATGAGTATTTAAAAAAACATCTCGATTTCTTTACAGAACAAGCAAAGGCCAAAAACCTCAACATAGTTATCGAATATACCGAAAAACTAAAAATAGAAGGAAATCCATCGCTAACAGAAGTACTTATTAATAATTTGTTTCTTAATGCTATTAGACACAATATTAAAAACGGAAAAATTAGCATTATAATTACTGGCGATTCTATTACGTTTTTAAATACTGGTCAGGAAACACCATTGGTTGTAGATAAATTATTCAATCGTTTTTCTAAATCAAACCCTTCATCACAAGGCAACGGACTAGGAATGGCGATTATAAAGAAAATAACTGAAATAAGTCATTGGAAAATAGACTACGCATTCGAAAATAATTTGCATCGTTTTACCGTTAAATTCTAAAAATTCAAACTTCCTACAGATTCCAAGAGTAATTTTGGCATAAATATTCATCAATCAAAAAATAAAAAAATATGAAAACCTCAATACTAACACTTTTTGCAATACTAACTTCGGCTTTTGCAATGGCACAGGCTCAAGATTTAGACCCAAAAGATGTTCCTGGAATTGTAAAATCGACTGTTTTAATAAAATTTCCAGATGCAACAAATATAAAATGGGAAAAAGAAAAGGATAATTACGAAGCCTCATTTATTTATGAAAAACAAGAACAATTTGCTTTATTAGATCCTTCTGGAAACCTCATCGAAACCGAAATAAAAATAACGAAAGACGATTTGCCTAATAGTGTTTTGCCATACGTTAAAGTTAATTACCGTCGCAAAAAAGTAAAAGAAGTCTCTAAAGTTACAGACGCAAACGGCAAAGTTTTTTATGATGTAGAAATCTATAAAAAAGATATACGATTTGACCATAAAGGAAATTTCGTAAAAGAAATCGACGAATAACCTACATCTTTCGTCTAGAGAACGTATCAGAATCTCCCTAGTCCTGATACATTTTTAACTGAAACACATTTTTAAAAACAGAATTTACAAATGCTATATGGAGTAATCATCTATAACTAGCAAAGGAATCTATTTGCCTATTTTTTCGGCAAAACAAATCATTGAATACCATATAAAATGAAAGCAAAAATAATTTTGTTGCTTGCTTTGGCTCTATTTATAGCTACAAAGACAACAGCACAAACCAAAACGGTTACCATATCTGGAATAATAAAGGATAAGACTTTAAAGTCTACAATTCCTTATGTAAACATTGTTTTAAAATCATCCAAGAATCAGTCATTTATTGCAGGAACAGTTAGTAACGAAGAAGGTCATTTTACATTATCGAATATTAACTCTGGGAATTATATCTTAGAAATTAGTTTCTTAGGATATAAAACAAAAAATCAATCCTTATATGTAGGTACATTATCTGAATTTCTTGATTTATCCAATATAAAGCTTGAAGAAGATATAAACACATTAAATGAAGTGGTTGTAAAAGCATCTAAAACGGATGAAGTATCGGCTAAAATGGATAAAAAAGTTTTCTCGGTAGCCGATAATATTACCCAAAGTGGTGGTTCGGTTTTACAATCTATGCAAAGTCTTCCCGGCGTTACTGTACAAGACGGAAAAGTACAATTGAGAGGCAATGATAAAGTAATGGTTCTTATAGATGGGAAACAAACTGCGTTGACTGGTTTTGGTAACCAATCGGGATTGGACAATATTCCTGCATCGGCAATAGAGAAAATAGAAATCATAAATAATCCTTCGGCTAAATTTGATGCCAATGGTAATGCAGGAATTATTAATATTATTTACAAAAAGAATAAACAAGAAGGTTTTAACGGAAAAATAGGTATTGCATCTGGATATGGTTCTTTATGGGAACGTAAAGCTAATTTGCCAACCATACGACCACAATACCAGGTTACGCCAAAAATTAATCCTTCGCTTTCGCTAAATTACCGCAAGAATAAAATAAACGCCTACTTACAAGCCGATTATTTATATACCGAAACACTCAATAAAAATGAGTTTGTTACCCGAACTTATGATGATGGTACTATTATAAACCAGCAAACAAAGAGAAATCGCAATACCCATTTTACAACTATTAAAACAGGACTTGATTGGAATTATAATGAGCAAAATACATTTGCATTCTCAGGTATGTTTGGGAGCGAAAAGATTATTGATAATGGCGATGAACCCTTTTTTAATCAAGACTATTCGGAACGTTTACGATTATGGCAATTTCTAGAAGATGAATTAAAAACAACAGCAATGGTTTCGGCATCCTACCAACATAAATTTAAAGAAGCTGGTCATAAATTAAACGCAGGAATTAATTACACCTATCACAGAGAAGACGAGAAGTATTTCTTTGATAATATTATGCCTACCTTTACAGGAAAAGATTCCTTTAAACTACTATCTGATGAAAAAGTAATAGATATAAATGTCGATTATGTTCAGCCTTTAAAATACGGTCGTTTTGAAACTGGATTAAAATTCCGAAACAGAGAAATCCCTACCAATATGCAATTTTTTCCTGGTATAAATTCTCCTTTGGATCCAAATGCTGGTGGTTGGGCAACCTACAAAGAAATTATCCCGGCATTGTACGGAAACTATATATTCGAAAATAATAAAATCGAAGCCGAAGCTGGTTTACGTGTCGAATATGTTAAGTTACAATATGATGTAAATCCCAACCATCCTACATACAAAAGTGATGGTTACGATTATACACAGCCCTTCCCTAGCCTTCGATTTGGTTATAAAATAAATGACAAGAATAAAATAACGGCTTTTTATAATCGTAGAGTCGATAGACCGAATGAAGTAGATATTAGAATTTTTCCTAAATATGATGATGCCGAAATTATAAAAGTCGGGAATCCTGCCTTAAAGCCACAGTTTACTAGCACATTTGAACTTGGTTACAAAACGAACATTAATAAAGGTTATTTATTTGCATCGCTTTACCATCGGTTTGTAAACGGTACTATAAGCCGCATAGCAACCACAGCGCCAGATAGTAATCTTATATATAATGTTTTCCAGAATGCAAACAGAAGCTCATCTACAGGTATAGAAGTAGTATACGCTAAAGAAATTAACTCTTGGTATTCTTTTAATTTAAACGGAAACGGATATCAAAATGATATAGAAGCATTTACTGTTACCAATTTATATCCTGTGCCAACAACCTATTTTGGAAAAAGACAACAGATTTTTTCTGGAAATATAAAATGGAACAATACTTTTCAGTTAAATAAATCTACCAGTGGTCAATTATCTGCCGTATATTTGGCCCCTGATATAATTCCGCAAGGAAAAATAAATTCTCGTTTCTCGATAGATTTAGGAGTTAAAAAAACTGTTCAGAAAGGAAAAGGCGAAATTTTTCTTAATGCAACAGATATTTTAAATACCCTTGTAATCAAGAAAGAGATTCAAGGCGATGGCTTTAGCTATAACAGTCGTGATTACTATGAAACACAAGTTGTACGATTTGGTTACAGTTATAAATTTTAAAATTATAATTCAGAATTTGATTAGAAACTTTAAGCCATTTTATTCATAAAAACACTAGATTGCGCACTATATTTTTTACAAAAAAATTAAAATAAATAATGACATATATTCACTTTATAGTTAACCCAATTTCAGGCAATGGTAAACACAATATTACAGGAGATTTTTTAAAAGATTCTTTCCCTAGTTCTGAATTTAAAATCGAAATTGATTACACAAACCACAAAAAACATGCTATCGAATTAACGAAAGCTGCTGTAGCTAATAATCCAGACTATATCGTAGCTTGTGGTGGTGATGGTACTATAAATGAAGTTGCTTCTTGCCTTATTGGTACTTCTATAAAATTAGGAATTATCCCTGTGGGTTCAGGAAATGGTTTGGCATCCAATCTAAATATTCCAAGAAAATTTGAAAAAGCAATCGAAATCATCCGTAAAGGAACTATTTCTACTATAGATGTTGGTAAAATAAACAATCAGTATTTTTTTAGTAATACAGGAATCGGAATCGATGCAATGATTATAAAAAAATATGAGAACTCAGGCAAACGTACGCTTATCGCTTATGTAAAAGCAGCATTATCATCTAGTCTTGAATTTAAAACTCAAGAAACAAAACTGTCTTTTGATAATAAAGAGATAATTGCAAATCCGTTTTTATTATTCATTTCAAACTCTAACGAAATGGGATATAATATGAGCTTAACGCCAAAGGCAAGTCTTAACGACGGCTGGCTGGATATGATAGTAGTACCTAAATTATCGTTTCTTGAAAAAATGACACTTGGTTACCATGTATTACGTAACACTGTCGAAAAATTTAAAAAAGCCCAACATACATTAATACAAGATTTAACGATAGAAGTTCCTACAGCAACATCTCTAGATGCGCAAATAGATGGAGAATCATATAATCTTAAAACCAATAGCATAAAGGTATCTATCATTAAAAATGGACTTACCGTTATTACCGACTAAAGAAAATCAGAGTATTTTTTTACTATTCTTACTATAAGCCTCAATAAAATGAGGCTTATATTTTTTATGCTTTATATAACATAGGTTTTTTGATTATATTTGAAAGCTAAATCGATTTATTAACAACTATTATTTCATTGCAATTATGGATCTGAAACTTTTCATTCCTCAAAGTAAATTATTGCAAAATTATATCGATTATTTTTATATTCTAAAAAAAGCTCCAGATACAGAAAACGTTCGCTATTATACTTTTCCTTACGTAAACTCTATTGTTTCTATTAATCAATATCCAGAGTTTATATTCGAAAAGAACAAACTAACCGTTGATAAAAACATCAATAATCCGTTACTAGCCACGCTTATATGCGGATATACAAAACCAATTGAAATAAGCATTCCAGGTTATATTCACGAAATCACGATTAGTTTTAAGCCATTAGGATTAAATGCTTTTTTAGAAAAAAACCTCAACTTTTATAACGGAAAATCCTTCTCGTACTTTAATCCGTTTAGTGATTTTAGTGCTTCGATGTCGGATATTATGAATACCGTTTTAGCAGAAGATAAAATAAAAAAGTTAGAGCAGTATTTCATTAGTAAATTCAAAGGATTTAGTCATCCATTTTTAGGGTCAATTCTTAAAGATATGCAAAATACTGAAGGGAATTATACGATTAAAGATCTTGCCGATAAATATAAAATAAGTCGTAAAACATTATGCAAACATTTTGAAATACATATTGGTAAAACCCCATCCGAACTCCGCAAGATTATTAGGTTTCGTCAGGCAATGCACCAACAAATGAATATGCGTACAAAAAATAATTTTTCGGATATGACTTATCAGCTTGATTTCTTTGACCAATCGCATCTTATCAAAGATTTTAAATCTATAACTGGCTTTACACCTAAGTCATTCTTCAACAGAATAACGGCACATGAAGGCGGAAATATTAATTGGTTATATATATAATTACTTAGGGTTACATTTTTACAATTTTAGAAGAATACAACTAGATATTTTTGTTAGATAATTCCCATATTTCATAATCACAATCAGTATGCTTGTAACATTAATTACAATCTTATTTAGGATGATCTTAAATCTGATTTAGAAAAAAACGGAAACAAATTTAACCTCATAATAGACCAGAAAACCAGTAGATTGAGAAAAATGCAAAAATAGAGCCGCGCTATTTTTGCATTAATTTTTTAAGAGAAGCAATAAACTCCTAAAATTAGAGCAAAAAGCTAATCATATAAGTTATCTAAGTCCATTTAAATAAAGTTTTTACAAAGCTTATATTTCCTTAAATTACTTACATGGTTTTAAACAAATCTATATGTTCTAAAACCCCATAGCAAACCCAAACCCTATTTGTTTGCCATTATAAAAAGGAGTAATCACCGAAGTAACTCCTTTTTCTCTTTCACCAAAAATTTTCTTAGTTACATAAGGACTTACCCAGTACGCTATTTTTGTACTCAAGATACCTATTCCTGCACCAGCAGCAACATCAGTAAGCCAGTGTCTATCGTTTACCATTCTAAATATTCCTGTTCCAGTTGCAACAGCATAACCCGCAATACCATACCATATCGATTTATCCTTATATTCCTGATATAAAAATTCGGCTCCCGCAAAAGCAGTTGCAGTATGTCCCGAAGGAAATGAGTTATTCGAACTCCCGTCTGGTCTTTCAATCTTGGTAATAGATTTTAAAGCTAATACAGTCGCTGTCATAATAACATAAGATGTCCCTAAGATTATAGTCCTGTCTTTTAAATTATTCTTTCCTTGAACCCCTAACCCATTCAAAGCATAAACAGAAACTGCCGGAGCATATTGCGAAAAGTCATCAACTGTTATTCTGGTATCAATATCCTCTTTTACTTCATCATGAATTTGAGAGTTGAAACCTTTTAACTGATCACTTTCAAGACCAATAATCCCATAACCAATTAAAACACCAGGAATAATCAGTTGTTTGTAATTGAATTTCAAATTCTGAACCGTATCATTTTTCACAGTTACAGTATCTTTTACAGTATTTTGAGCTTTAAGAGTTATAACGCTCAACAATGAAAATAGAATGATTTTTAGCATTTTTTTAAAGATTATAAATTAATAATACAGAAGTGAATAAACGAACAAGCGTAATTTTTCTTCATAACAACTATTTAAAATGTTTTTGGTTTTATAAATTTAATGCTAAATGCTAAATATTAAGTAATATCGATGTTGTATTATACTACAAATTTCATATCCAATTTTGAATAAATTCTGCATTTTGAATAAACTCTCCTATCTTTTTAATTAATATCTTCGCTAAGTCCTAAATCATATAACAACTTTTGCATGAAATTTATTTAAATGAAAGAAGATAGCTCCATAAGACAACGAACTATAACAGCAATAAATCGATCTGTAATGAATCCAGAGGAATGGCTTTATTCTAAGGTTTCAACTGATTTAAAAAATGATACTTTTTTATTTGAGGATAATGAATTACCTATTTTTGAAATTGAAACCTCAAAAGCAAAAACAATTATTACAACTCGTCGCATTTTAGAAAAAGAGAATGAAAATTTGAAACTAATTAGTTTTGATGATATTGACGATATAATTTTTGGAGATTTTAAAGGACAAATAAATAAACCTGAATTATCAATATTCCGAATTGTAGATATTTACGGTGAAGAACAAAATTTTCAGATGGAGACAGGAAAAGCTGCAATTGGATTGATTAAAAGTATTCAGACTGTTATAAAACTAAATACAAATATAAATAGTAAAATCCGATATGAATTCTAAACTTATTCTTCTAGCATTAACACTAATAATAATTGCAAGTATATTTTATTCTTGTAAACCCAAAAAAGAAAATGAAGTCCAGGAAATTGATCCTAGTAAAATACAACTAGGCCCAATAGTTCATAATGAATTAACTGAAGAACAGATTGAAAAAATAACAAAGATACAATCTTCCCTTGCTGATGTGTTGCCTATAAGTTTAGAAGAAACCATAACAAATTTTAAACGGGATAGAAATCCAGATAACGAAATTAATATTTGGTTAGAAATGCTGAGCGCTTATGAAAAATTTATTTCAAAAGAAGGAAATGAAATTACACTAAATAAAAAAACAGAAGTTTTTCAACTAATTTTAATGCGTTCAATGATGGATGAGCAAGAAGCTATAGCCAAAGTTGATTGTAAAATTTTAACTAAAAATGAAATAAAAGAGATTTTTAGTTATTATCAAACAAAGCCAAAACCTTTATCAATTGAAAAACGCTAATATTCTTTAAAAATAATAAAACCTAATAGCATACAAATTGAAATTAATACCCTTTTTAAACCCCGAAACAAACAAAACAGCCTATAAATGTGATTGTTGTGATGTTATTTATAACGACCTTCCGCTTTGTTTTGGTTCCGATTATCCTGAATATTATTTCTCTGTTCCACCAGAAGAAAGAGAAGAAAGAATTCAACTCGAAGAAAGTTTATGCGTTATCGATGATAAATACTTTTTTCATCGTGGCAGACTAACAATTCCGATTATTGATCATCATGAAGATTTTGCTTTTGATATTTGGACATCTATAAGCGCAGAGAATTTTGAAATCAGAATAAATTTGTGGGAAGACGAAAACCGAACCAAACAAGAACCTTATTTTGGTTGGCTACAAACCATGGTTCCTAATTACGGAGAAACGTTAAGCTTAAAAACAATCGCTATAGAGCAAGAACTTGGATTTATTCCTGAGATTAAATGTATCGAAGAAAATCATCCGCTAACCATCGACCAAGAAAACGGAATAACATTTGAAAAAGCAAAAGAAATGGTTGAAAATATATTGAGACAATCTCATAATTTATAATTCAAGAATGAAAAAAAGTATATTATTTCTAATGTTTTTACTCTTAGCATCGTGTAATGAATCTGAACCAAAAAGACAACGGATTAAATCCGGATTCATTAATAAGCCAGGAATATATTCTGTTTTTCAAAGAGATCTTAAAACTAAAAAAATAGTTTTAAAGCAATTTAAAGATGAATCTATAATATTTGCAATAACTGATATTCATAATAAAATATTATTTCAACAAGATTTAAATGAAACCTTTAGTGCTTATCATTATTGGTGTTTATATGTTGATGAGCATGCTAATGTATGGTATTATAATTCTGATTATGATTCTCCAAAAGCTATTATATTAAATCCTGAGACAGAATTATATGAGGTTAAGGATTTTTGCAAAACAAAGTTATTATTACCGACAGAGTTTAGAAAGGAATTAGAACTGAAAAATGCATTCACAAATTGTAAGTCATTCAATTAATCAAAAAGAAATTTTAAAGTGATTTAATAAAACAATCATCTAAACTAGCCCATGAAAATAAGTCATGCATTTTATATCGCAATTATTCTATTCTCATTTCTGTTTACTTCTTGTACAGAGAAGAATTCCGATGACCCAAATGAAGTATATGAATTATGGTCTTTTCGTGAACCCGAAAAGGATATAAAAATTACTAACGGACAATATTGGCAATCTGCACATTTTACACGAGAATATGAAATGTATCTGGAACTATATGCATCTCCCGAATGGCTAGATGAATTCATCAAAATAAATAATTTAAAAGTTCACACCTCCCAAATTTATTTACCAGATGATGCTCCTTCTTGGTTTAAACCAAAAATAGGTTTGATCGCTTTTTCATCTCCTAACAACCTAACATCAATCTATTTTATAGATTTTAAAAAAGGATATTTACTTTTTCATGAAATGCAATTATAAAATAGATTCTTTTTTCAATTCAACCCAGTAGTTTGTCATTAACATCTAAATTTTTCCATACTCCCCACGCTAAAGCAAAACAAAAGCATATCTTTGAAAAATATGAAAAACAAAAGAACCTATCCTAAAAACATGCGACTTGTCGTGATACTACTTGCTGTGGTGTTTGCGCTTACTCCATGTTCGGTAAAAAGTTCTTTATTTGCTGCTTTTGATATAGAGTACTTCCAAACGCTTAATAAGAACCAAACTACCCAAACAGCAGTTTCTTATTGCGAAGTAGAAGAATCAAACGTTAATCAGTCAGAAAATAGCGTTGAGAAACTCCACAAACAAATTCCTGTTTTACCCGTTTCTGTTTCTCGAAATCAAATCATATTAGCAACAGCATTACATAAAAAAGATATTTATGTAAATGTAGCCGCTGTAAACACTCCCCCTTTGTATATTTTATATAAACGATTAAAATCCGATTTGGCATAATCCAGAACAGTCGCATTTTATATACAATCGTTTTTTTAAATTAAAATATACACTTATGAAAAATATTCATTCGAATCAGTCATACAACTTGGCTGGTCTTTTTACGCTTTCTATTAGGCTTGTTATTGGCTGGACGTACTTTTCGGCTTTCTGGCGAAGATTAATTTTAGAGAACAAATTAATTCAAGATGAAGCAGGATATATTGGCGAAAAATTCAATCATTTCCTTCCCAATGCTTTAGGAATAAAACCTATAATCGAATACTTAGTTACAAATCCCGAAGCGCTTTGGTGGTCTATGGTTAGTTTTACCATTATCGAAGCCATTGTAGGATTATTGATAATGCTAGGCTTCTTTACCCGATTAATGAGTATCGGAGTCTTTAGTTTAGCCATGGGAATTTTGTTAGGTTCAGGTTGGATTGGTACCACTTGTCTAGACGAATGGCAAATCGGAGTATTAGGAATTGCTTGTGGTTTTACGCTATTTTTAAGCGGAAGTGGTTCTTATTCCCTAGACAATTATTTTATGAACAAAAACTACGCATTTACCAAAACAAAATGGTTTTCATGGCTTGGTTCAGGTAGTCTTCCTATTGCTAATCTTAAACCAGTAGTTCTTGTTATTTCCTTACTTATATTCTCGCTTACGTTGTATACCAACCAATATTTTCATGGTGGAGTATTTGGAAAACTACATAACAAATCGGTAAAACCAAAAGTAGAAATTAGCGATGCAACTATAAAAAATGAAGCCTTACAATTCCAGATATACCGTACAGAAGGTGTTGATGTTTACGGTTCGTTTTTAATTGGAATTCAGTTAAAGAATGAACAAGGAGAAATTATTTTCGATTTAAAAGGCGCTGATTTGGCTAAATTCCCTAAAAAAGATATAGCCAATATATATGTTACAAAAGTAAAACCAGGCAAACACAGTTTAATAATTCCGCTTGGCGCAAAAGCAATTCTGAATATTGATTTAAAGAATTACCAATTACTAAAAGGCACTAATTACACTTTAACTCTTACTGATATTAGCGGAACAGAATGGACGAGTAAAGTCGCAAAATAATCTATAAATAATTTTAAGTTTGGCGAGATAGAAGCATATTTTTATTTGTATTTTCGTTCAATAGAAAATGCCTTACTTCTATTTCGCCAAGCTTTTTTTAATTTAGAAATATAGGCATCAATTTCAGAAACAACTATTATAAACCTTTTGAGTATAATTAATTTTAACACATAGAAACATAGTTTTTCTCCTCTAAAAAAAAGGCGTTTCACTCATTTAAAATGCACATAGATAAATATGTGAGAGAAATGTATTTCTTTTTTGAGCTCTTTTTCATACATAAAATCTATGTTTCTATGTGTTAAATAAAATTACATCTAATACATTATTAAAACTTAACACCACATGGTAAAATTCGGCTACACAATATTATATGTTAACGATGTAAGTAAATCAATTTCGTTTTATGAAAATGCATTTGGTTTTACTAGAAAATTCATAACTCCCGAAAATGATTACGGAGAACTTAGCACAGGAGAAACTACGATTTCATTTGCATCCAAAGAACTAGCAAATTCTAATTTAAAAGACGGTTTTATCGAAAGTGATTTAACCAATAAACCTTTTGCTACCGAATTAGGCTTTATAACCGATAATGTAAATGAAGTACTTGCTAAATCTAAAGAAGCTGGTGCAACCATTTTGCAAGAAGCAAAACAAAAACCTTGGGGACAAACAGTTGCTTATGTAAGAGATATTGATGGATTCTTAATCGAGATTTGTACTCCGATGGGATAAATATTACTAACAAAGAAATCTAATTTATCAAAAATCAACACAAAGGCATGAGTAGCAGCACAAAATAAAGGACATTATTCATTTCATAAATTCTATCCTATTTTGACCATAACCCACAGTTTTAACCGTGTGATGCCAATTGCGATAATACATTGCGCTCCAACGGTTGAAACCGTAGGCAATGTTTGTAATGTGTTATCAATTACTCACAAAATAGCCACAATCTTGTCACCCTGACGAAGGAAGGGTCTCATCAAGTAGCTCTACAAAAATTATGGGGTTTCTTACGGAGATTTACTACGTCTGTTCGCTACCGCTCGGGTCTCTTTCATCGGAATGAAAAGATTATCTAAAATCAAGCTATTTCAAAATATAAATTTAGAATAACAATGAATTTAATTAGTAATTATAGTACAAAATAGAATATATTCGCTTCGCCTAAAAAAGTAAATAAAAGCTAAAACAAAACAATGGAAGAATTAAGACCTAACGGACAAAGAGCCAAAAATGCAATGCTATTAATATGGATTGTTATGGCAATTGAATTGGTAGCGTTAATTTCTAAATATTTTCAATATAATTTACTGCAAACTGCTGTAAATGGAGGTGTTATAACCACAGATGAAGCAATTGCAAATGACACTACCGAACAAACTATTGCAATCCTTTATTTGATTGTTTATATTATTTCTGCAGTAACTTTTATCCAATGGTTTAGACGTGCTTATTACAATCTTCACTTAAAAACTGAATTTTTATCCCATTCTGAAGGTTGGGCTGCAGGAAGTTGGTTTGTTCCAATTATTTCTCTTTACAGACCTGTACAAATAATGAGAGAACTATATGAAGAAACAGAATCTTACTTAACAGAAAAAGGGCTGAATATTGATGATAAACTCAAAACTAATATGCTAACTCCATGGTGGACACTTTGGATAATTAGCAACATATTAGGACGAATAATTTCTAAATACCCAACTAATAGTATAGATGACTTAATTAATAGCACTATCGCAAGTGTAGTTTTAAATATTATTGGAATACCTCTTGCACTAATTGCTATAAAAATAATTAAAGATTATTCAAGTGTAGAACCATTACTTATTGAAACTGAGATTAATGAAAAACAACTTAAAACTACAGAACCTTTAGTCGAATCAAATCTTGAAATATCGTAGATTATTTTATTCCACCTCAACCGTCAATGAGAGAAACCTAAAGAAACACTTACCAGAATTATAAAGATTACGATTAAAGTGATTACTACATACAGATAGTCTTTCTCTAATAAAAAAGAAAATAACGATAATAATACACGCAATACAGGAGTAAGAAAAAGCAATATTACACCAAAAAATATTATCGATTCTCCATTACCCTGAATAACTCCGTTGTAGATTGCAGAGATTACCTCGAAGATGTTTCTGTCGTTTTCTTTAAATACCGAATAATCTTCGATATCATTACCGTGATGCATCAAATAAACAACTCCACCAATAAAAGCAACCGATAACGAAATCCATACTCCGTAACGCAATAAATTACCTATAATGGTCTGAAAATCTTTTTCTCCAAATTTTTCGTGTGTCATAATCTTAGATTTTTCCGTTAAGTCCATTATAAATCATATTTACTGCAAGTACAAAAATCAGACAAGCAAAAAAGATACGAAGCTTTTTAGGATTTGTTTTTACTAATACTTTGGCTCCAGCCATAGCTCCAAATAATACACCAATAACAACTGGCATACAGATTCCTGGTTCTATATATCCTTTTTGGATATAAATTACAGAACTCGCCATTGCTGTAACTCCCATCATAAAATTACTAGTTGTGGTAGAAACCTTAAACGGAATTCGCATGATATTATCCATTGCAATTACCTTAAAGGCACCAGAACCAATTCCTAACAATCCCGACATCATACCTGCAATTCCCATCATACTAAATCCGCCAACAACATTTTTTGTTCCGTAGCTTACAACCTCTCCATCATGAGTGGGGTAAGTTCCTTGTAAACGTAACTTTTTAGCCAATGGACTTGACTCTAAAACAATATGTTCTTCTTTTTTTCGTAGTGAATTAATAGCCGAAAAGATTAATGTAAGTCCGAACAAAACAGCGATAAAAGATGTTGGTGCAATTGTAGAAAGTAGTGCGCCACCAACAGCTCCAATAGTAGTTGCAATCTCGAGGAAAATTCCCAAACGCATATTGGTAATTCCTTCTCTTACATAGGCTGCGGCTGAGCCTGATGAAGTTGCAATTACCGATACAAGAGCCGCTCCAATTGCGTAATGTATATCGACTCCGAGAATGACTGTTAATAATGGTATAATGATTATTCCACCTCCTAAACCTGATAATGAACCTATGAAACCTGCTAAAAAAGCACCAAAAAGCATAATCAGGGTAAATGTAAGTACTGTCATCCGAATGTATTTATATCGCCGCTAATTTACGAATTGATATTAATTATTTCAGATTTCTGTTTCATAACAAAATATTAAAAAACCTTATCCCTTCTGTTTTAATAGTAGATTCCCGTAATTAAGTGTTATTTTTGATATTCATTTTTAAATCGATTTATGATGAACGTTGTCTAAAATGGGACGCGGATGACGCGGATTCGCCAAGGCGAAAACACGGAAAAAAACGGATTTTAAAATTGATAGAAAGAAAAAGAATCCGTCTTTATCAGCGTCTTTACGTTAGTAAATCCGCGTCATCCGCGTCCCATCTTACACAATCTTTGCAATTAGAATAAATACAAGAAACAACTATTATATGAATGTTTTACTCATTGAGGATGATAAACGCATAAGCGAATTTATTGTAAAAGGTTTGGAAGAAAACAATTTTACAGTGCACCTTGCCGAAACTGGCGAGATTGCCCGTGACTTGATACAAGACAATACTTGGGATATTATCCTGATGGATATTATGCTTCCAGGCATCGATGGTATTCAACTAACTAAATTGATGCGTTTTAAAAAAATTCATACACCCATATTAATGCTCAGTGCACTTAGTAATACCGATGATAAAGTAAATGCATTAGATTCTGGTGCCGATGACTACCTCGTGAAACCTTTTCATTTTCAGGAATTAATATCGAGAGTTAATGCGCTTACGCGAAGAACCAAATTTAACTATGATAAAGTCGAAACACTATATACCTGCGGGAGTTTAACCATAAACCCCGAAGAACATAAAGTTACCGAGAACAACATACCTATAGATTTATCCCCAAGAGAATACAAACTGTTATTATTTTTATTAGAAAACAGAAATAAAGTAATGTCCAGAACCCAAATATTAAATGCTGTCTGGGGAATTAATTATGATAATAACACCAACGTAGTCGATGTTTATATTTCTTACTTAAGAAACAAAATTGAACAAAACCATAAATTTATCCATACCATAAAAGGAACAGGATATATGATTAAAGAATAGTCATGAAAATACGCAACCGATTTACATTAATATCATCATTTACGTTTAGCATTGTATTTATAATTGCTTCGATTATAACGTACTTTTCTTTTTACAGCTATTCTGAAAAGATAATGTATAATGAACTTCAAAAAACGTGCTTGCTTACAGGGATTTTCTACTTAGAAAAAGATGAGTTACCCGAAAATCAACATTTAATCATCGGACAGCAATTCAGAGAAAATTCACTCGAAATAGTTACTCGTGTTTATAACAAAGAAAATCAAATTGTATACGGCGATAAAGGAAATGATAAGAATATAAATAAAGAGCGACTTGATTATATCCGAAAAAATAGAAAGCTAAGTTTTAAATCAAATCATCATTTTTATTTCGGAAGTTATTACCATGACAATCAAGGAGATTTTGTTGTTTTTGTAAAGAAAAATGATGTCGAATTCAAGACCATTACAAACCGATTGCTTATCATCATGATTTTGGTTTTAATTATCGGACTTGTAATAATATATCTGGTTAGCCGTAAACTATCAAATCTTGCTTACAGTCCTATAAAAAACATTGTAAATCAGGTAAACGAAATCGAAGCTTCATCACTAGACAGACAAATTATTTCTCCTGATACTAAAGACGAAATACAAGAGCTCATAGAAACCTATAATAACTTGTTCAAGCGATTATCGGATACTTTTGTAATTCAGAAAAACTTCATCAATTATGTTTCTCATGAATTTAAAACGCCATTAACAGCTATATCTGGAAATCTGGAAGTATTTGCTCAAAAAGAAAGAACTAGTGCCGAATATAAAGAAATGTCCGAAAAAGTATTAGAGAATGTTTATCAAATAGAAGATACGCTCAACACGCTTATGATGCTTTCGGGATTAAGAGATAATACAGAGCTTAATGAAATTTTCAGAGTTGATGAACTTGTATGGGATATTAACGACCAATTGCCAGATGTTTATCAATTAAAAGATGCTCAAATACAAATTGCAATAGAGATTGTTAATGACAAACTACTTTCGATAAGAGGAAATAGTAACGAAATTAAGATTGCCTTATATAATATTATCGAGAATGCTGTAAAATATTCAAAAGGGAATCCTATAAAAATAAGTCTTTTGCAACAAGAGAATCAGCTAAAAATCATAATCGAAGACCACGGAACAGGCATTAGCGAAGACGACCTAAAATTTATCAAACAAACCTTTTACAGAGGTAAGAATGTAAATGATATAAAAGGTAGCGGCGTAGGACTTTCTTTGGCTAATATTATCTTTAAGCAGAATAATATTCATTTTACGATTACTTCAAAAAAAGGCGAAGGCACAACGGTAACATTACTATTCCCGCCACTCTAATCGTTTTCTAATGTTGCTCTAATCCTCTTTTAACATACATCAAATTATCATTTAATATGGCGCAAGTAGCTTTGCATCATCTTAAAATAACTTAATTTGAAACGTATAATTTTAACCCTACTCGTTATTGTATCATACAAAGGTGTGGCACAAACTGCTGCAATAAACGATACAATTGTTCTTTCCCGAACGCAGGCCGAGGCTTTGTTTCTGGACAAGAATATTTCTCTTATTTCCGAAAAGCTGAATATTGACGTTGCCGATGCTCAAGTTATTCAGGCAAAATTGTGGCCTAACCCTACTCTTACTATTGGCGAGATAAATCTTTGGAACAATGCTACAGCGCAACAATTACCACCTTTATGGGGCAATTTTGGAACTACATCGCAAGTAACTGCCGAACTGGAACAACTTATTCAAACGGCTGGAAAGCGAAAAAAGCTAATTGCCATGGAAAAAGTGAGCGTAGATATCGCCAAAGAATACTTTAAAACTTTTTTACGCAATCTAAAAATTGAGTTTAGAGGTAATCTTACCGAATTACAATTTGTACAAGCCCAAGAAGCCGTTTACCAAAAACAACTTTCTTCGATGCAAACTTTGCTTAAAGCATATAGTAATCAAGTTGCTCAGGGAAATATTGGCAAGGGCGAATACATAAGGTTAAAAGCTACTGAACTACAATTCTTAAAAGAAATCAGTGATCTTAAAAAAGAAAATAACTCATTGCAAAAAGAACTTAAAGTCCTGATGAATCTTCCTGCAACAAGTTATATCAAACTTACCGAAGATGGTTTTCTTCCTGATAATAAAAACATCGACAATATAAACTTAGGTAATCTTATGGCTTCGGCTGTAGAAAACCGACCAGACATGAAAGTACTTAAACTAGGAAATGAATATAATACTAATAAGTACAAATACGAAAAAGCAATGCGCACACCAGATGTTACTCTTGGGGTGAGCTATGACCGTGGCGCCAGTTTAATGAATGATTTTGTTGGTGTTGGATTCTCTCTGGATCTTCCTTTTTTTAATAGAAACCAAGGAAATATAAAGGCTGCAAAAATAGCTATCGACCAAGGTAAATTACTTGCCGAAGAGAAAACAATAAGTGTACAATCGGAAGTATTACAAGCTTATGAAGATTTAATAGTTACCAAAAAACTATATGATAGTGTAGATGCAGCTTATGAAGGAGATTTAGAAAAACTTTTAGAAAGCTATCGCAAAAACTTCATGCAACGTAATACAAGTATGCTTGAGTATCTTGATTTTGTAGATGCTTATTTAGATAACAAATCGATACTACTAAACTCTAAAAAAGACCTTAATAAAAACCTTGAAGAACTACGCTATATAGCGGGTCAGGAAATTAATTAAATCCCAAATTATTTAAAAATAATAACAATGAAGAAACTTATTTTACTCCCTATACTTGGATTAATGCTCGTTTACGGGTGTGGCAAAAAAGAAGAAATTAAAGATACAAAAGAGGAAAAGTTTTGTATTGACAAAGACCTAAAAGAAAAAATTACTATCGAGCCTGTACAAAAACGAGCTGTTAGTGAATCCATAAATCTTACTGGAAACATAACCTATAACAACGATCATGTAGTGCAGTTTAATAGCCTTGTAGAAGGAATTATAACAAAAACTATATTTTCGTTGGGGGATTATGTGAAAAAAGGACAAGTACTTGCCGAGATAAAAAGTACAGAACTTAACGGTATGCAATCCGAAAGTAAATCCTTGCAATCGCAAATAGCTGTTGCTCACCGCCAGTTACAAGCTACAAAATCAATGTTTGATGATGGTATTGCGTCGCAAAAAGATTTAATGCAAGCGCAGAGTGAATTAGATGTTTTAAAATCATCACTTGAAAACGTAAAAGCAAATCTTGCCATGTTTAGCGCTAGTAGCGAAAGAGCAGTTTTTCAGATAAAAGCACCTACAGAAGGATATGTAGTCGCTAAAAACATTAGTCCTGGAATGCAAATAACTGAAGGTAGCGAGCCGCTTTTTACTATTTCTGACTTAAAAGAAATTTGGGTATTGGTAAACGTTTATACCAGTAACTTAAAAAATGTAACCGAAAATATGCTTGTAGATGTAACTACACCTGCATATCCTGGCGAAATTTTTAAAGGAAAAATTACCATGCTTGCTAAAGTTTTTGATGCCGATGAACATGTGCTAAAAGCAAGAATTGTTATGGAAAACAAAAACTTAAAATTGAAACCCGGAATGACAGCAGATATCATTATCGATAAAAGCTTAGGTGGCGAAATGCTAGTAGCAGTTCCTGCAAAAGCAGCCATTTTTGATAATAATCGTGATTATATCTTGATCTATAAAGATGACTGTACCATCGAAACCAGAGAAATTAATCCTACTATAAAAAACAACAACTGGATTTATTTTGATAAAGGAGTTAAAGAAGGTGAAATGGTTATTACTAAAAACCACCTGTTAATTCACGAAAGATTAAAAAACTAAGTATCCCGCATAAAAACGGATAAACACAATACAAGACATGAAAAAATTTGTACAAGGCTTAGTTGCTTTCTCGCTAAAAAACTCCCTTATAGTTTTTTTCCTGACAGCAGTACTACTAGTCGCTGGTATAGTAAGCTATATCCATACCCCCATAGAAGCTTTTCCTGATGTAACCAATACTCGGGTAAGAATAATTACACAATGGCCAGGAAGAAGTGCCGAAGAAGTTGAGAAATTCATCACACTTCCTATTTCTAAACAAATGAACACGATACCTAAAAAAGCCGAAGTACGCTCTATTTCGCTTTTTGGATTATCGGTAGTTACCGTATTATTTGATGATGATGTTGAGGATTTTTACGCCCAACAATATGCATCAAATCGCCTTAACGGATTAGATTTACCAGAAGGAGCCGATGTAGAAATTGAACCACCATCCGGTGCAACAGGAGAAATTTTTAGATATATTATAAAAAGTGATTTACCTATTAAGGAAATAAAAGCCATTCAGGATTGGGTAATCGAAAGAGAATTGATATCTGTTCCAGGTGTTGCCGATGTGGTAAGTTTTGGTGGAGAAGAAAAGATTTTTGAAATAAAAATTAACCCTACCCAACTAGAAAATTATAACTTATCAGCATTAGATGTTTATGAAGCCGTTTCTAAAAGTAACGTAAACGTAGGTGGTGATGTTATACAACGTGGCGATCAGGCTTATGTAGTACGAGGAGTTGGTCTTATTAATAAAGTAGAAGATATTGGGAATATCCTTATCGAAACCAAAGGATCGTCGCCAATATTAGTAAAACACGTAGCGGAAGTTTCAATATCTGCCAAACCTAGACTGGGCCAAGTAGGTTTAGATGGAGATGATGATGTTGTGGAAGGTATTGTAATTATGCTTCGTGGAGAAAATCCTGGTGAGGTTATAAAAAGACTTAAAGATCGTTTAACCGAACTTAATGAAAGAGTACTTCCTGACAATGTAAAAATTATTCCGTTTATAGATCGTACCAAATTGGTAGATACAACAGTTAAAACAGTTACAAAAAACCTTGTAGAAGGGATTTTATTGGTATCTCTAATTGTATTTATTTTCCTTTACAACTGGCGTACCTCATTAATTGTGGCATCAGTGATTCCGCTTTCGTTCTTGTTTGCCATTATAATGCTACGAATTCAGGGATTACCTGCCAACTTAATATCTATGGGAGCTCTGGATTTTGGACTTCTGCTAGAAGGAACGTTAGTTATTGTTGAGCAAGTATTTGTCTCGCTCGAAAAGAAAGCGCATAAAGTGGGAATGGAACGCTTTAATAATATGAGTAAAATGGGGCTTATCAAGAAAAGTGTAGGTAGTGTAGCTACTTATATATTCTTTGCTTTAATTATTTTAATTGTTGCGTTATTGCCTATTTTCTCTTTCACTAAAGTGGAAGGAAAAATGTTCTCTCCCCTAGCCTTTACATTAAGTTATGCGCTATTAGGGTCATTAATTTTGTCACTTACTTATGTACCAGCAATGTGTAAAGTAATGTTGACCAAGAACATCGTTGAGAAAGAGAATATGATTTCGCGTTTCTTTAGAGAAAACCTATTTAAATTATTTAAATGGAGCACACGCAATCGTAAAGCAACATTATACGGTTTCTTAATTTTACTTGCCGTATGTTGTGCGAAATTTGCATTTTATGGTTCAGAATTTATTCCTAAGCTAAACGAAGGAGCAATATACGTAAGAGCAACTTTGCCAAATAGTATCAATCTAGATGAATCTGTGAGGCTTACCAAAGAGATGAAAGCTAAAATAAGGAAATTTGAAGAAGTAAAATTTGTACTGACCCAAACAGGACGACCAAATGATGGTACCGACCCAACGGGATTCTTTAATATCGAATTACATATTGAGTTATTGCATCAGGATGAATGGAAACGTAAAATTAGTAAAGAAGAGTTAATCGCCGAGATTAAGAAAGAACTAGATGTATATCCCGGAATAGGTTTTGGTTTCAGCCAACCGATTCAGGATAATGTCGAAGAATATGTTGCAGGTGTAAAAAGTCCGCTTGTTATAAAGATTTTCGGAAATGATCTTTTTCAACTCGAAGAAATGGCTGCAAAAGTTGCCAAATCTATCAAAGACGTAAAAGGAATTGAAGACATCAATGTGTATAAAAACATTGGATTACCAGAATTAAGAATTCAACTTGATGATGAAAAAATGGCGCGTTATGCCATTACAACTGCCGATGCGCAAGCTGTAATCCGAATGACAATTGGTGGACAAGCAGCAACCAAGTTTTATGATGATGAAAAGATATTTGATATTACATTACGATTCGAAAAAGAATATCGTGACTCCAAAGAGAAGATTGAAGACATCCTTATTCCAACCATGAATGGTAAAAAAATTCCTTTAAAAGAAATCGCAACTGTCGAGTATAAAACTGGTCCAACATTTATTTATCGTGAAGGAAACAGCCGTTATATTGCTATAGGTTTTAGTATCGAAGGACGAGATTTAGGAAGCACAATCGATGAAGCACAGAAAAAAGTTGCTGCAGAAGTAAAACTACCTAAAGAAAATATAATGAAATGGGCAGGAGAATTTGAAAGCAAAGAAAGAGCTTCTAAACAATTGGCTATGATTGTTCCAGTTGTATTAGTATTGATCTTATGTCTGTTGTATTTCAATTTTGGAAATTTCAAAGATACAATGGTTGCGATTAGTGCAATGCCATATGCCTTTATTGGTGGTTTCCTATCATTATGGATTACAGGAACCGTATTTGGAATATCGGCGGGAATAGGTTTTATTATACTCTTTGGGGTCAGCGCAATTGATAGTATTGTCCTCATCGGGATAATAAAAGAAAATATGAAAGCCAAGATGCACTTAAAAGATGCTATCTCAAATGGTATTTACGCCCGAATTCGTCCAATTGTAATGATTGCACTTATGGGAGCTCTGGGATTATTACCTGCAGCATTGTCTACAGGAATGGGATCTGAAGTACAAAAACCATTGGCAATTATGATTGTAGGAGGATTAATAACCTGTATGATATTATCTTTAACCGTATTACCACAAGTATTTTACTTAGTATATCGCAAAAAAGATCTTAGTAACACAGAATCTTAATCAGAATAAATAAAATTTTAAAACACCTTTAAGCTTAATGTTTAAAGGTGTTTTTTTTTATCTCGTTTTAAGTTGTGAAGATTGTCTAAAAATGGGACGCGGATTAAACAGATTCGCTTAGGCGAAAACGCGGATAAAAACAGATTTTTAAAAATAATAAAACTAAAAAATCCGTTTTTATCCGCGTCTTTCCTTTAGGAAATCCGTGTCATCCGCGTCCCTTTACCCTTTGTTCCTCTGCACCTTTGTTCCTCTGTGCCTAAAAACCTTAAAATCTCTTCCTGAATTCAGATGGAGAAATTCCGGTACTACGCATGATGAATTTATTAAAATGACTACTGTCTATAAACCCAAAATCATTACTAATCTCAGAGAAAGTCAGATTGCTTTTGCTTAGTTTTTCTGTTACAACCTTCAGTTTCGTTTGTTCGATATAATCTCTTAAAGTAATATTCAAATGATTTTTAAAATATTCGCCAATATAATTTATAGAAACATTAAAATGATTTGCCATTTCTTTTTTCTTTAGCAAATGCGGATTAGCAATATTCGAACGAATGTAACTTAAAATAGTATCTATCTTTAAAACCTCGGTGGTTTGGATATTTAAATTACTTTCGTTTATACTCGCATTCCTCCTTATTATATGAATAAGCGACATCATCAAACTCTTGATTATAACTTCATTATGCCCTTTTGGTTTGGCAACTTCATCTAATATTTTCAAAATAACCAATTCGCAAAATGCTTTATCATCCTCAAGGAAAATCAAATTTCCATTCAATTGATTATGATAATAGAATAGCTTTTCTATTTCTTCAATTTCTTTTTTATTCGAAAAAAAATTCGGCAAGAAACGCAAACAATGAAACTTTGTTGGTTCTAGTGTTTTAAAAGAATGATAGTCCTTTGGCGTAAGCAAATAAATATCATGCTCTTTATAATTATGATGAATCGAATTTAAGATATGGTTTCCTGTACCATATTCTATATATAAAAGCTCAAAGAAATTATGCCTATGTACTTCTTTCTTCCAAGTTAATTCTTCGACAGAGTAAATTTCGAAATCTTTGTATATAAAAAAAGTGTCTTTCATAATCCTTAAATTATACAAATATAACCTATATTTTTACATCAATTAATGAATACGAACCTATTTACTTTGTATCACTAATTTAAAACCCAAAATACTAAAAGATGAAATCAGATACAATAAAAATAGGAATTCTTGGCATTGGTGGAATCGGCGGATTTGTTGGCGCTCCATTGGCAAAAAAATATAAAGACACAAATACTAAAATTATATTCATTTGCAGAGGCGAAACCAAAAATGCTATACAAAATGAGGGCTTAACATTTGAATCTAAAGGCACAAAAGATACTATATTCCCCGATTTAGTATCCGATAATCCAGCAGAAATCGGAATCTTAGATGTATTGATAATCACCAGCAAATCATATTCTGTAAACGAGATATTGGCAACTTATAAAGATTGTATAAGTAATGATACAATTATAATCACTTTACAAAATGTTGTAAATGCCAGAGAAATTATTCGCGAAACTTTACCTGAACTTGGAGAAATAATGGAAGGTTGTATTTATGTTGCTTCCAATGTAAAAAGTCCTGGTCATGTTCAGCACGTTGGTGGTCCAGGAAAGATTTTCGTTGGTGGAGAAAAAGAAAACAAATGGTTTATTGATTTATTAACTGCTGGAGGATTAGATATTACTTATGTTGATAACATCAATCAGATACTTTGGAAGAAATACCTATTTGTAGCACCAGTTGCTGGAATAACTTCTGCTTACAATGTTTCTTTTGGTCAACTTCTCGAAGATAAAAACCTAATGCATACTTTGGAAGGTATGATGATTGAAATTCAGTCGCTTGCCAGCAAAAACAATATCAGCTTAACGCAAGAAGATATTGAAACCTCAAAAGATTTATTAACTAAATTTCCATTTGAGTCTAAATCATCGTTGCAATTAGATTTTGAAAACAACAATCAAACCGAGAAACAATTCTTAGTAGATTACGTTATCGAAAACTGCAAGAAACACGGAATCCCTACTCCCTTTTACGAAAGTGTAAACGAAAAGATTATTTCTTAAAGCAGAGTTATTTCGCAAAGTTTCACAAAGACTCACAAATAAAAAAGCACAGAGATTCGCAAAGATTTTCATCCACAAACTTGTCTTCCTGACAGAGGAAGGATCTCCACGAGTAGCTCGCCAAAGATTGCCTATAATGAGACGCGGATAAAACGAATTTCCTAAAAGAAAGACGCGGATAAAAACAGATTTTTATGCTTCGCGAACTTTGCGCAACCTCCTTGCGCCCTTTGCGGTTAAAAAACTTTGCGAATCTCTGTGCTTTTTTATTTGTGAGTCTTTTCTAAATTTCACGAAATAATTCCCCATTTTCCTCACATTTTCCTCAAAACAAAACCTCAATTAAAAATTCCTTATCAAGCAATAAGAAAAAACTATGAAAGATTTATTTTGTAATCCCGAAAATTGCCATACATTTGCCTAACGGTGTTAAACAATTTAATACTCTATAAAAATGGCAAGCAAAGATCGAATTTTAAGACAAAAAGAAGAAACCAGAAAGAACATTCTGGATGCTGCCTGTACTATTGTAAAAGATGAGGGATGGCAAGGTCTTAGTATGCGAAAAATCGCTGATAAGATTGAATATACTGCTCCAATCATTTATGAATACTTTTCTAATAAAGAAGCAATATTACAAGAACTAACAGGTAGAGGTTTTGTAAAATTAACTATTGAACTAGAAAAAGCCAAAAACAAATACGATAATCCTGAAGAACAGCTTGAAGCAATGTGGATGGCATATTGGGATTTTGCATTTACCGATACCGAAATGTATCAGTTAATGTTTGGTGTACAAATGACTTGCTGTAATGAGCGATGTTCGGCTTCTGAAGCACCTTATAAACTATTTGTTGCTGTTATTGCCGAAGTAATGAAAGATAGCAAACCAACTGAAGAAGTAATAAAACAAAAGTATTTTACTTTCTTTTCTGTTATTCACGGTTTAATTTCAATCAATATCATTAACAAAAGTGAAGTTTTAGAAACAATCAATACACAAATTTTAAAAGATGCCATAGGCGGTATCATAAAATCAATACGTTAAAAAAAATTTAATGCTCACTTAACGCTGATAAATAATTTAATGTAGTAATTTTGAACCAAACTTAATTACTCCATTGTCATCCAAAGTTGAATCAAAGAAAAATCAAAAGTTTTTTTTACAATTCCACTTAACAACGTTAGAAAATTTAATACAGTAATTTAATTCCACAATTTCAATCTATTATCGATCTGAACGGAATCGAAGGAGAAATTGAAGTTTTTTGCCACTTCACTTAACAGTGATAAATAATTTAATACCAATTATAGCATATTATAACTGGAAGGAATACTTATATGGATTTTTACACCATTTTACTTAACAACGTTAGAAAATTTAATACAATTAAATGTGAATCAAAATAATACAAAACCCAATCAGAATTCAAATTACCAAAATGTCCAACAAATTAAAATTAAAACTAAAATGAAAAAAGTAATCTTAACCAGTATCCTAATTGCCTTAGTTGTAATAGGATGTGCAGATAAGGCTCAAGCACCAGCTCCTGCAGCCCCATTATTACCAGTGCTTGCAATTAAAAATACCGAAGCAACCACAGATTCTGAATATCCTGCTTCGATACAAGGAACAATTGATGTAGAAATCCGCCCACAAGTAAGTGGTAATCTAGACCGAGTTTTTGTAGATGAAGGTGCTTATGTTTCTAAAGGACAATCTTTATTTAAAATAAACGAACGTCCTTTCCGTGAGCAACTTAACAATGCACTGGCAAACCTTCACGGAGCCGAAGCGGCATTAATCAATTCACAATTAGAAATTGATAAACTAACACCACTTGTACAAAACAAAGTAGTATCTGATTATCAATTAAAAACTGCAAAAGCATCACACAGAATTGCAGCTTCTAATATTGAACAAGCAAAAGCAATGGTAGAATCGGCAAGAATTAATTTAAGCTATACCACAATCACTGCGCCTGTAAGTGGTTACATAGGTAGATTGCCTAAAAAACAAGGAAGTTTAGTTTCTGCTACAGATGTAGAACCATTAACCAAACTTTCAGATGTACATCAAGTATATGCTTATTTCTCATTAGGAGAAACAGATTTCATCAACTTTAAATCTCAATATTCTGGAAATACAATTGGTGATAAGATTAAAAACTTACCTCCTGTTTCTTTAATATTAGCTGATGGAAATGCTTACACCCAATTAGGAAAAATCGATATGGTCGATGGACAATTCGATAAAAACACAGGTGCAATTACACTTAGAGCAACTTTCCCTAATGCAAACGGAACATTACGTTCAGGAAACACAGGAAAAATACGTTTAGGGATTCAGCATGACGATGCCATCTTAGTTCCGCAATCTGCTACTATAGAAATGCAGGATAAAGTTTTTGTTTATACGCTAAACAAAGGAAACAAGGTTAACAAAATGCCTATCACGATTATTGGTAAAACAGGAACTGATTATCTTATTAAAGATGGTGTAAAATCTGGTGACCAAATCGTATTAAGTGGTATCGACAAACTACAGGAAGGACAAGTAATCCAGCCTGAGAAATCAACACCAACTAAAGTTGCCCAAATAATTAACAAAAAATAATTAAACGAAAATGTTCAAAATATTCATACAAAGACCTGTACTGGCAACTGTTATCTCCATTTTATTGGTGATATTGGGTGTACTTGGGCTTACAAAATTACCCCTACAACAGTTTCCCGATATTGCGCCACCATCGGTTTTGGTAACGGCAGTATATCCAGGAGCGAGTGCAGAAACCGTTTTGCGTTCCGTAGCGCCATCACTAGAAGAGTCTATAAATGGTGTTGAGAACATGACTTACATGAGCTCAACAGCCAGTAATGACGGTACGCTAGCCATTACAGTTTTCTTTAAGTTGGGTACAGATGCAGATCAGGCAGCCGTAAACGTACAAAACAGAGTTGCACAAGCAACAAGCCAGTTACCTACAGAGGTGGTACAGCAAGGTGTAACAACCGCCAAGCAACAAAATAGTTTCATTATGGGTATCGGTTTATATACTGAAGACGAAGCTAAATATGACCAAACATTTGTTGCCAATTATGCCCAAATCAATATTATCCCAGAAATCAAACGTATTCCAGGAGTAGGTTCAGCAAGTATTTTTGGTGGTGTAAGAGATTATTCTATGCGTGTATGGTTAAACCCAACACAAATGGCAACTTATCAGGTTACCCCAAATGAGGTAATGAAAGCTATTCAAGACAAAAGTTTAGAGGCAGCGCCAGGAAAATTTGGAGAACGAAGTAAAGAAGTTTTCGAATACGTAATTAAATACAAAGGAAAACTTACCAAACCCGAAGAATATGAAAACATTGCAGTACGTGCTAATGCCGATGGATCTATACTTCGCTTAAAAGATGTAGCAAGAATAGAACTTGGAGCATACTCATACAACAGTTTAACTCGTTTAAATGGTAAAAAGGGAGTTGTAATTGGTATTATACAATTAGCAGGTTCAAACTCTAATGAAATTCAGGTAGCTATTAACAAGCTAATGGAAAAATCAGCTAAAAACTTTCCTGCAGGAATAAAACAAAATGTTTTTTATAGCACAAAAGTTTCATTAGATCAATCTATAGATCAGGTAAAACATACTTTGGTAGAAGCATTTATACTAGTATTTATTGTGGTATTTATCTTCTTGCAAGATTTTAGATCAACATTAATTCCAGCAATTGCAGTTCCAGTAGCTATTTTGGGTACGTTCTTTTTCATGCAGCTATTCGGCTTTTCGATAAACCTGTTAACACTGTTTGCATTAATCCTTGCGATTGGTATTGTCGTCGATGATGCGATTGTCGTCGTCGAGGCGGTGCATGCCAAAATGGAACACAAACATTTATCGCCAAAAGTGGCTACAAACGAAGCGATGCACGAAATAACTGGAGCAATTATCTCTATTACTTTAGTGATGGCAGCCGTATTCTTACCAGTAGGATTCATGGAAGGTTCAACAGGAGTTTTCTATCGTCAGTTTGCCTTTACAATGGCAATTGCAATTGTAATCTCGGCAGTAAACGCATTAACTTTAAGCCCTGCCCTGGCAGCCTTATTCTTAAAAGACAATCATGCTGCAAACGGAAATAATCCAGAAACCAAAAAAAGTTTTAAAGAAAAATTCTTTACAGGATTCAACAAGAGTTTCAATTCCTTAACCAACCGTTATGTAGGTAGCTTAAGATTCTTAATCCGTAACAAATGGGTTAGTTTAGGAGGTTTAGCAGTAATAACAGCAGCGACTATCTTAATGGTAAAAACTACTCCTGCAGGATTTATCCCTACAGAAGATCAAGGATTTATTGCCATTGCGGTAAACACACCATCTGGAACATCATTAGACGGAACTCAGAAAGTAATGACCGATGCAGAGAATACTTTAAGAGGATTAGACGCATCTCGATTTGTAACAGCAATTTCAGGTTTTAACCTGTTAACGAACTCAACAAGTCCATCATCGGCAGTTATTTTCGTATTGCTTAAACCAAATGAAGAACGTGGAGCAATCAAGAATATTGACCAAATCATGGCAGATGTACAAGGAAAATTAGGTGCTATTTCAGCAGGTAGTTTCTTCGTATTCAGCTTCCCTACTGTTCCTGGTTTCAGTAACGTAGAAGCGTTAGATATGGTGTTGCAAGATAAAACAGGTGGTAAACTAGATAAATTTAGCGGAATCTCACAAACCTTTATTGGCGAGTTGATGAAACGTCCGGAAATTGCAGTAGCATTTACAACCTTTAAAGCCGATTATCCGCAATTACAATTGGATATTAATGATGAAAAAGCAGACCAATTGGGAGTAAATGTAAAAGACATTCTACAAACCATGCAAGCTTATTTTGGTAGCGCACAAGCCTCAGATTTTAACCGATTTGGAAAATATTACAGAGTCGTTGTACAAGCAGATATTGCCGACAGAGCCGAGCCATCATCAATTAATAATGTATTTGTAAAAAACAAAAATGGCGGAATGGTTCCTATAAATACCTTAGTAAAACTAACCCGTATTTATGGTTCCGAAACGGCTTCGAGATACAATTTATTTAACTCGATTTCGATTAATGCAATCCCAAAACCAGGATTTAGTTCTGGAGATGCGATTAAAGCAATCGAAGAAGTTGCAGCCCAACAATTGCCAGCAGGATATAGTTATGAATTCTCAGGACAAACCCGCGAAGAAATTTCTTCAGGAGGACAATCAACAACGATTTTCCTATTATGTCTTGTGTTCATTTACTTCCTACTTGCAGCACAATATGAAAGTTACATTTTGCCATTGGCAGTAATATTATCAATCCCAGTTGGAATATTTGGAGTATTTGTAGCAATCGGATTAACAGGAATCGAAAATAACATTTATGTACAAGTTGCCCTGGTCATGCTTATAGGACTACTAGCCAAAAATGCAATTCTTATTGTCGAGTTTGCCTCACAGCGACGAAAATCAGGGAAATCATTAGTAGCAGCATCTATAGAAGCTGCCAAACTAAGATTACGTCCAATTATCATGACATCACTAGCATTTGTTGTAGGGTTAATCCCGATGATGAGCGCCACAGGACCATCTGCCAAGGGTAATCACTCTATTAGTATTGGTGCAGCCGGCGGAATGATTTCAGGAGTAATTCTTGGGGTATTAATCATCCCGGTTTTATTTATCGTATTCCAACATTTACAAGAAAAGGTTTCTGGAAAATCATTAGCCGTAATTCATAACGAAGAAAAATAAAAAATGGAAAATTATATAACATCAGTTCTGATAACAGTATTTGTTGTCTTCGCATTAATATCCTGGAAAGTTTCTAAAGTACTTGAAGCGCCAGAAGATAAATGTCAAAAAAATTAATGATACCATATAAAATGAAAAATTATATAACCAAAACTGTTGTGGCGGTCCTTTTAATCACAACATTCATATCCTGTAAAGTCTCGAAGGATATCGAAGTTCCAAAAGATGCATTTCCTGATAATTTCAGGAATGCATCCGCTTCAAGCGATACCACTAGTATTGCCAATTTGGAATGGAAAAATTTCTTTACAGAGAAAGACATCGTAAAACTGATAGACAGTGCTATTACAAAAAATAACGATTTGCAAATTGCAACCAAGAACATTGAAATTGCACAATATCAATTAACGCAGGCAAAATGGGGAAATATTCCGGAGCTAAATCTACTTGTAAATGCAAGTACCAATCGTCCATCCGAAAATAGTTTTACAGGTCATAACTTAAGTCAGGCCTTGCAAACAAACCATATCGAAGATTATTCGGCAGGGATCGGACTATCTTGGGAAGCAGATATCTGGGGAAAAATCCGCAATCAGAAAAAAAGTGCTTATGCAGGATATCTTCAATCCGAAGAAGTGAAGAAAGCATTACAAACGACAATAGTTTCTAATGTTTCCAAAGGATATTACAACCTTTTAATGCTAGATTCACAGTTAGAAATTGCTAGAAAAAACCTGAAATTAAATGACAGTACAACCTTCATCATCAAGTTAAAATACGATGCTGGGCAAGTAACATCATTAGCCATTCAGCAATCAGAAGCACAAAAACTAATTGCGGCACAATTGATTCCTTTATTGGAACAAAATATAGCAATTCAGGAAAATGCATTAAGTGTATTAACAGGTTCATTCCCTAGTTCTAAAGAGCGAACAATCACGCTAAATTCAATTGCGATAAAAGAGAATTTAACAGCAGGAATTCCGTCATCATTAGTAAGACAAAGACCCGATGTAAAAAGTGCCGAATTGGCCTTAGTAAAAGCAAATGCAAGCGTAGGAATTACAAAAGCTAACCTATATCCATCGCTTAAAATCACAGCAAACGGAGGTTTAAATTCGTTCGAAACAAGCAATTGGTTTAATATTCCAGCTTCCTTATTTGGAACAGCAATTGGTGGATTAACACAACCATTGTTAAACAATAAAAAGATTAGAACACAATACAATATTGCCAAAGTCGAAAGAGAAAAAGCAGTATTAAATTTCAGACAATCAGTATTGGTTGCCGTTAGCGAAGTATCAGACGCATTAGTAAAAATAGAAAAACTAGAAAGACAACAATTCTTTCTTAAAGAACGCGTAAAAACGTTGCAACAAGCGATAACTAACTCGAATATGTTGTTTAAAAACGGAATGGCAGACTACCTCGAAGTAATTACAGCACAAGCTAATATATTACAAAGCGAGTTGGAACTAGCCAATATTAAACGCGAACAATTAACTGCCAATACCGAATTATATCGCGCACTTGGCGGAGGATGGAAATAATAAGGTTTTATTATTAATTTGAGGCAGGAACGCTGCAAGACTTAGGTTTTGCAGCGTTTTTTTATTACTTAAAATGTCATCCTGAGCGGAGTAGAAGGAGGAGCAATTTCCTGCTGTACACTATATCTTTTATGGCGAACACCGCCACAAAAGGATGTCGTTACCATCAGGGCTAAAAATAAAATTTCATAGAAAGACAATTACATTTATTACGAAAACAATTACATTTACCAGACTTATTAACCCACATTTAAGTCAATTTAAAAAACTAATTACCCTAACTAAAACAAAATGAAACATTTATTAAGTATTGTACTTATTCTTACATTATCATTCCAGGGAATTTCCCAGAAGAAAAAAACTAAAAAGAAATCTAAACCCAAAACAGCAGTAGTAACATCAGACATAGCAGTCGAAGATATGTATGTTACAGAAGAAATAGTAATTGATACATTACGTATATCACAAGGAAAACGATATGTATTATTAGTTGATGTAGATAAATACTCAGGTCAAAGTGAAGTTACTTATACTTTCGCGGAAAGAACTGAAAAAACAGAATTGATAGAAAATTTTGGAAAAGAAAATCTGGAAGTAATAACTATTAATAAATATACTTATGTAGTTTTCGAAAACAAGCAAACACTGGATATTAGCGGTGAAGGTCAATCCTATCAAGCATTTGCCTATTGGAGCGGAAAGATAAAAGACGATGTACAGGTAAAAGAAGGTACAAAAATGGCTACCGAATTTGTCGCAGAGCAAATGGGGGTAAAAAAAGAATCTTCCTATGTCATTAATACTAAAAATTATAAAAAAGAAGTCGCTACATTACAGAAAAAAAATAAAATTACATCAAAATCCAGAGAAGTAATGAATGCTTTATTAAGTAGTTATGCTTTACCAATAACTGAAGTTCAATTAGAAGATATTCCGGTATATCAACAATCAAACGCAAAAATAAAAACTATAGAATCTTATTTGTTTAAAAAAGGCGGAACCAAAACACTCTTAAAAAGCATTTATTTAGATGAAAAAGGACTCCCTACAGCAATATCATATTATGACAGAGATGGAGGTGCTAAAAGCAAAAAAGACTATGTTTATAAAGACGGAATGCTTGTACAAATAAAAAAAGGGGATGAAGTAACATTATCTATCAATTACGATGATAATAAAATGATTTTTACTGGAAATGTTGGGGATGCAAATGAAACAAGAATCGTTTGGCTTGAAAATGGAAAGCTATTGGTAAAATCATATACCTTAATGATAGATGACAAATACTCATACATGAACACTCTTGTAGAAGAAAAAATTGAAGACAATTGTGTTTCGTATTCTATCAACAACGTTCGCTGGTCAATAAATTGCAGTAGTCAAGCTAATGTTTTTCCATTTATTCATAAATATACTTCATTTCAAAATGGTGATGTACTTCAATTCACAAAATCTAAGATAGAGAAAAAAGGAGAAAAAACATTCGAAAAATATTACTCTAGTGCAGAACGAGAAGAACAAAATGATATTTTTAAATTATGGGGAACTTTTCAGTTAAATGACCAAAATTTGGTAAGTACTTACAGTTTTTCAAAAGACAATAAAAAGGAAGTTATCAAAATAGACTATACATACTACGAATAAGTTGGTATACTATTTTCAGAAAACACTTTTAAAACGCTGCAAGACTTAGGTTTTACAGCGTTTTTTTATGAAGCCAATCCTGTTGCGCATTGTAAGTATCGGAATTCCCATAAAAAATGTCGTTCCCATCCTACGATGTATAAGAACAAAAAGTGAACACGAATTTCACGAATTGACACAAATTTTAATGGTTAACTTAGTTTGTGAAATTAATTCCACAAACTAATTCGTGTCAATTCGTGAAATTCGTGTTTAAAATTCATTTGTAATATTTGTGCCCATACGGTAGGTTCTCATCAGGGCTAAAAAGCAAAATATATAGAAAACAAAAACATATTAAATCACATATAAAATATACTTTTGTAGTTATCAATACGATCAGTTTTAATAAACCATAACCAATATGAAACTCATTTACAACTTGCTTTTTTGCTTAATTTTTATAAACTGTATTTCCCAAAATAAAAAGATTTCTAATTGCGGAACCGAAGATTTAGCAATACAAACAATTTCGAAATTAAAAGAAGTTCAATTACAACAAAAATATATAGACTCCATTTCAAACCATACAAAAGGAGTCTCCTACATGACTGATGAAAAGATCATTAAAAACAAAGCTTATTTTGAAGTCGCTACTGGTTATAATGGTGAATTGCGTTGGGAAACCTATTATCTTTTTTATGTAAATAAGAAAAACTGCGATGATATCTATTTAAATGAAGTCGTTTCTGGTGATATTATTTCAATCGCACAATGGAGAAAACTGAAAGCAAAAAAAGCGAAATACTAATTGACTGTTCAAAGTCTCCTTACTTCTCACAGCATGAAACCTTTGTCAAAGTTTTTTTAACTTTGACAAAGGTCACGCAAGATTGAGATAACCAAAATATTCATAACACTTTCCCCGTAATTAAATACTTTTGATAGGATAATAGAAACTCATGACATTCAATAAAGATAAATACAGCAACGATTTAAAATTGAAATTCCTAAGCTATGCTCCTATTACAGATGCTTCTTGGAAATTAGTTGAAGATATTATTGAATTCCAACTCCTAAAAAAAGGAGAAATCCTTTTGAGAAATGGACAGATTGCCCGAGAAATCCATTTTATATGCAAAGGAGCATTAAGAGCCTATATCACCGATAAAGAAGGAAATATCTATAACAAAAACATCTTTCTTGAAGGCTATTTTGCAGGTTCAAAAGTTTCATTATTGCAACAAACACCATCGAATTTTACAATCGAAGCATTAGAAGATTGTATTCTTATCGCCATAAACTATAAGAAGTACAGAGAGCTAATTAATCAAAATGATGATTTAAAAAACTATTATATTGCTTATCTCGAAAAAAATTGGGTAATCGAAAAAGAACAAAGAGAGATCGCATTGGTTATGGAAAATGCAACCGAAAGATACCTTGACCTTCTTGCCAAACATCCTGATATTTCGCATCGAATTCCCCTACTCCATATCGCATCACATTTAGGAATCACGCCAACACAGTTAAGCCGAATAAGAAAAAGTTTAGACAAAAATAGCTAAATCAACATATGTAAAGGTTCAAGTAAAATCCTAAACATATCTTTGTTCTATATTCCGCTATAAATAGTATCGAAATGAAAAAAAACGCAGACTTAATCGCAGACAATATTAGTAATCTTACTCGTTTATGGAAAACAGTAGGAACACCTTTTCAATCGAACCATAAAAAAGATACTTACGAATATTGCAAAATAGAAAACTCAGGTTGGCCAAACAAATTGTGGTTTAATCAAGACCTTACATCAGATAGTGCCGAAAAAGCAATTGAAACATTACAATCCAATCCTAATTTGGTTATTCCGTATTGGGATATTTACGGAACAAATTCTAATGAAATCTTGGAAGCTAAAGGTTTGATAAAGAAAACCGAACAAGTAGCAATGGCATTAAAACTAGACAAACCATTTGAACTACAAAACATACTAGAATTTAAACGTATTTGGAATAGCGAAGATGCTAAAATCTGGTCTGATTTATATCCAAATGCATTTGGTTATGTGATTAGCAAAGAGATACTAATTCATAATTACAACGAAGTACAATTTCATTTAGTTACTTACCAAAACCAGCCAATAGGCACTTTTATGTTATTCCAAACCGAAAATAACGTCGGAATCCATGGCGTGGGCGTAATTCCAGAAATGAGAAGAAAAGGCTTCGCCGAAGAAATCATGAAATATGCTCTTAATCTTTCGATAGATTTAAAAGCCGAATATGCATTACTACAAGCATCCGTAATGAGAAAAGGCATCTACACTAAACTTGGCTTTGAAGACTTGTTTATTATAAAAAATTACATTTTAAAAAGTGAATAAAAATTTTAAACCATTAAGTGATTAAGAAAATTAACCGCAAAAAACACAATCCCGACGCTTCGGGATACGCAAAGACTGCTAAGTTTTTGACAATCTAATTCTCATAATATTGTCTTTCTGAGGAACAGCAGCATCTCCACCAGAAACTCCATAATCTATGTCGAGCTACTAGCGGAGACCCTTCCTACGTCAGGGTGACAAAAATGAGAGTAAATGTCTGTGAAAAGATAAAAAAATCCTTCTAATCCTTTTAATCTGTGGCATTAAACTTAACTTTCCTTAATCTCTTAATGGTAAAAAAAATCCGTTTAATCCGCGTTCCATTCATCGTAATCCTCCTAATCAGTAACACAAAAAACTTAACTTTCCTTAATATCTTAATGGTTAAATAACCTTAATAGTATAAAAAAGCGATTGTCGCATACGCCCCTAAATTAGTCGTAAATGCGTATTTAATCAAAAAAAGAACAACTGTAAGTTTGTATAAGTAATTAATAACCACTTAAAAAACTAACAAAATGAAATCAACAAAAATTATTTTCTGGATAACAACCATTATCATTTTCCTATTCGAAGGAGTTATGCCAGCCTTTACTTCTCAAACTGAAGTAGCAAAAGAAGGAATCAGACATTTAGGTTATCCCGAATACTTCGGAAACGCATTGGTAGTATTTAAAATCGTTGGCGTATTATTATTAGTAATCCCTACAATTCCTAATCGTGTTAAAGAATGGGCTTATGCAGGTTTTGCATTCGACTTCATATTTGCTTCAATTAGTCATTGTGCTGTCGATGGAATTGGCTTTCTAACATTCTTCCCATTAATTTTTCTAGCGATATTAGTAATCTCATACATCAGCTATCATAAATTATTGAATTACAAAGCGTCAATTTAAATCCATAAATCTATACTAACTTAAATTGTCTATAAAGGAATACGGATGATACGGATTTACAAAAGTAAAAACGCAGATTAAAAACGGATTTTTAAAAATAATAAATGGAAAATCCGTTTAATCTGTGTTTTCGCGATAGCGAATCTGTTTAATCCGCGTTCCTTTCGCAAAGAATTAGATAGAATTAAAACCAGACTAATATTTTAATATATACATCAAAAATAAACTAACAATCAATACGTTATAGTTTAAAATCAGAAAACCCATGATAGAAGTTTTCAAAACAAATGTTCAAGAAGTAGAGCAATCCCAAATGATTGTTGCAAAACTTCTTGAGCATTTCCCTAATGGCAATATAAACTTTGACTTAGAAGATTGTGATAAAATTTTGCGTATTCATGATCTGAAGATTTCAAATAAAAAAATAATCGAACTACTTAATTCGTATGGGTATCATTGCGAGGTACTTCCGTGATAAAACAAACTCACAAATAACTGATTTTTAATACCTTAAAAACATTAAAAAGTGTAATTTTATTCTATTATTAAACTTAAAATTATAGAAAGATGGAAATCCCAACAACACATCAAGCTGTAATGCCTTATTTAATGCTAAAGGGAGCTTTAAAATTTATAGACTTTACAAAAAATGTTTTTGATGCACAACTAATAACAAGTATGCATAAACTACATGAAGATGGAGAAACAATAAGACACTCAGAAATAACAATTGACGGAAGCACAATAATGTTTACCGATGCAACAGAGCAATGGAAACCTCAACCAGCGAACTTATTTGTTTATGTAGACAATGCCGATGAAACCTATAAAAAAGCTCTAGCTAATGGCGCCACAACACTTATGGAATTAAGTAATCAGGATTATGGCAGAACCTGTGGTGTAACCGACCCTTTTGGTAATGTATGGTGGATAACATCATCTGTAAATAGATAATAAACACAACCTTTAATTAATCAATAAAATGAAAACATTACTCCAAAAAAAAATCACTGAAACATTTGAGCAGCTCTACAAAATACTTTCTTCACTTTCAGAAACGGAGCTAAACACCGTTCCTTATGAAGGAAGCTGGACAGCAGGGCAAGTACTACAACACCTCATCCTGGCGAGTTCTGGTTATCCTGAAATGTGCAGTGGTCCAACAGAAAAAACAACTCGTGAACCCGACGAAAAAGTAAAAGATATAGCAGCTCTTTTTCTAAACTTCACCATAAAAATGCAAGCTCCAGAATTCATAATACCATTGGATAAAAAATACAATAAAAATTCGCTAACTTTATCTCTGCAAAAAATAGAAGAAGAATTATTGCATGTATCCGACACTTATGATTTAACTTTAACATGTCTCAATTCTGAAATTCCAACATTTGGGAAATTCACAATTTATGAATGGATTAATTTTTCTCTTATTCATATACAAAGACATATAAAACAATTAAATACTATTTGTCAGGAAGTAACAAGACAGTAAGTTTACCAATTAATTTTAAGCACTAAACATAAACAATCATCTACATGAAATCAAAAGTTGGAACAATTTTATTATCAGGTTTAGTTGCTGGCACATTGGATATTATAACCCCTATTCTTATTTATGCCGTTATTTTACAAAAAACTACTGCTCTTAAAATTTTACAATCTATTGCTAGTGGTGTTTTTAAACAAGATGCCTACTCGGGCGACACAAAAATGGCATTTTACGGACTCGCATTTCATTTTATAATTGCGACCATATTTGCTTTATTCTATTTTAAAATTTATCCACACGTTTCGTTTTTAAAAAACAATACTATAATCTCAGGAGTACTATATGGAATTTTTGTTTGGATTATAATGAACCTAGTTGTTCTGCCAATTGTTTTTCCAATACTACCTGCCAAAAGTTTAGATTTTCCGCTACTATTATCAATCCTAATATTGATTTTTTGCATCGGGATTCCTATTGCATACATTACAAAAAAATACTACACATACACATCAAATAGGTGATTAAAATAAAGTCCCAATGAGATAAAACCTATGCATTAAAAAAATTGATTTAACTAAAAATTATTATCATGGCAACAAAAGATTTAAACATTGTATTGGTTCATGGAGCATGGGGCGATGGCTCACATTGGCAACATATTATTCCTGCTTTGCATAAAGAAGGATACAAAGTGCGAAGCGTACAAAATCCTTTAACATCACTAGATGATGATATCCAAAAAACAAAGGATTTAATAGATGCACAGGATGGCAAAGTATTATTAGTAGGACATTCTTATGGAGGTTCTGTAATAAGCGGCGCAGGACATCATGACAAAGTAGTAGGTTTGGTTTATATTGCGGCATTTGCACCAGATAAAGGCGAAAGTTTGGGTGGTATATTCGGACGCAGAGAACAACCAGCGGGCGGAGCAAGTATATATCCTGATAGCAAAGGTTTTTTATGGATTAAATATGATGAATACCATAAAAGTTTCTGTCAGGATTTAAATGAAAAAGATACCCTGACTATGGCTTTGGCACAAAAACCTATTCATGGTAGTTGTTTTGGAGCAGAATCTGGAGAACCAGCCTGGAAAACTAAACCAAGTTGGTATCAGGTATCCAATAACGATCATATGATTCCTCCTGCAACTCAAATAGAAATGGCAAACAGAATGAATCCTAAAAAAATAATTCATTTAGACGCAAGTCATGCTTCATTGGCTTCACATCCAAAAGGAGTATTAGAACTAATTCTGGAAGCTGCAAAAGCTGTTGAATAAATAACAGTTCTTTATTTTACTTAAGTAAATAATTAACCTGTTAGAATAGAGTTTCTGTTAACACATAGTAACATAGCTTAAATAACATGACAAAGATGTCTTCTAGGATTCATCTTAAGTTATAAATTTATGTCACTATGTGTTGATTTTTTTATACACCCAACAAGTTAAAATAAAATAATCATGGCAAATCAATTAACAGTTAACAATAGTATCGAGATAAATGCTCCTGCTCATAAAGTATGGGATGCATTGACAAATCCTGAGAAAACAAAAGTTTATATGTTTGGTTGCGAAGCTTTGTCTGATTGGGAAATAGGAAGCGAACTTCTTTGGCAAGCCAATTACGAAGGTCAGGACTTAGTTTTTGTAAAAGGGCATATTGTAAGCATCGAGCCTAATAAAAAACTTATTTATTCTACATTTGACCCAAATTCTACTATTCCCGATATTCCAGAAAATTATCTAAATGTAACCTATGAATTGGCGGATAATAACGGAAAAACAATTTTGAATGTTTCTCAAGGCGATTACTCAACTGTGGCAGATGGACAAAGAAGATATTGCGAGGCTTTAAATAATGGAGAAGGTTGGAATCCGATTTTGGTAGAAATAAAAAAACTAATAGAAGAAAATTAAATGAATCCAATGTTTTTCGAAGATCAATCTGAGTTTAGAAAATGGTTAACTCAAAATCACCTACTCGAAACTGAATTATTGGTTGGTTTTTATAAAGTAAACAGCAATAAACCTAGCATGACATGGTCACAATCTGTAGATGAAGCACTTTGCTTTGGCTGGATTGATGGCGTTCGCAGATCTGTTGATGCCGATAGTTATTCCATACGTTTTACACCCAGAAAAGCTACAAGTATTTGGAGTGCTATAAATATTAAAAAGGTCGAAGATTTAACCGAGCAAGGATTAATGCAACCCGCAGGAATTGCTAGTTTTAAATTACGAAAAGAAGATAAATCCAGAATTTATACGCACGAAATCGAAGAAGTTCACTTTTCTGATGAATTTGAGGAAATTTTTAAAACCAATGAAAAAGCTTGGAATTTCTTTCAGGCACTTGCACCTTCTTATAAAAAAGTTTCAAAAAACTGGGTTATGAGTGCAAAACAAGAAACTACAAGAATAAAGCGCCTAAACGAACTTATTGCCGATAGCGCACAATCTAAAAATAAATGGAAATATTAATCGCCAAAGCAAAACCACTTATTAAATTGTATAACTCAAAACCATTTAAGTCATTTAAGAAAATATAAGCTTTAAATACTTCTCTTAAATGAACTTACATAACTTACATGGTTTCTTTTATTAAAAGTTCATGGTTTTAATAAATTACTATTTAGCCATATAACACAAACCATTTATTCTTACTTTTGGTTAGAATGAAAATTATAAGAAGCTAAATGATTGATATAAAAAAATTTGACAATACTATTGGTTTAGAGAAACCGAGACGAGTTTTAAAATATGTTTTAATCTTTTGTATTTCGGGTTCGGTGACTATTTCTGTAGATGAAAATGAATTTGAGTTAACAGAAAATACCGTTCTTACCATTACCTCAGGACAAATTCATTATTTTAAAAACATTCATAATGCCAAAGGAATTGTTCTTGAATTTACTTATGATTACTTCTGTAAAAATGATAATGACATCGAATTAATTTTTCATAATGGTTTGTTTTGCCACTTTGCAATGAACGAAGTTATTCCTGTAGATAATAGTGAAACCATATTACAAGAATTGCAATTAATAGAAAACGAATTAGCCGAAACTCCCTATCAATATCTAATTTCTACACACAGCCGAATTGAGTTGATTTTGATAGAAATAAATCGTTCTAAAATAAATCGTGGTGACGAAATTTATAAACCCGATGCTTTATTTCTTACCTTTCTGGAAACAATACTTAAAAACTTCGAGAAAAACTTATCAGTAAACGAAATTGCCACTTTACTTGGTACTACAGAATCTAAGCTAAATGAACTCTCGAAACTTCATACTAACAAAACAGCACAGAATGTAATTTTTGGGCTAATCATATCCGAAGCAAAACGACTTTTTACCTACGAGAAATTATCGGTAAAAGAAGTTGCCTATATGTTAGGCTTCAACGATCCTTTTTACTTCTCTAATTTTTTCAAAAAACACACCAAAATTGCTCCTAAATCATATAAAGAAAAAGTCATGATCTAATAAGTACATGCTTTTTCTAATATTCTCTATTCTTTAGCGAATAACCATATCGCACCTTTGTCCTGATAATAATTACTAATAAAAAAAGTAAATGAAAAAACATCAGGACACAGCAACTTTACTATTACGTATTGCGCTAGCAATTGGCTTTTTATCGGCAGTTTCCAGCCGTTTAGGTTTATGGGGAGAATACTCTTCGGGATGGCAAAACTTTATTGCCTATACTGAGAAAGTAAATTCTTTTGCTCCCAAAAACAGTATTCCACTTATTGCAACACTAAGCACCATCTTAGAAACCCTATTTGCATTACTGCTATTAACAGGCTACAAAACCCGATTAGCAGCAACTGGAGCAGCAATCCTTACATTATTATTTGCTCTCGCAATGGCTTATTCTTTTGGCATTAAAGATCCATTAGATTATTCGGTCTTGGCATTTTCTGCAGCCGCATTTCTTTTGGCTACAATGCCACAATACCGTTGGAGTATTGACGAAATACTTCTTAAAAACAAAAACTAGCACTAATTTAAACTATACACAAAATGAAAAAGCAAATCACAAAAAGCAACGAAACCAATTGGAAACCATTAGTAGAAGAAGGTATAAATACAGATGGTGTTTATGTAAAAATCCTTCGCTTTGATGACGCTACACAAATACCTCCGACTTTTTTATTAAAATTTGATGCAGGTGCCTCCTACCCTAATCATAGTCATCCTGCTGGCGAAGAAATATATGTCTTAGAAGGCGAAATACGCTTTGGCGCAGACCAATTAAATAGTGGCGATTATTTGTATATGCCACCAGGAAGTACACATTCGGCATTTTCTAAAAACGGATGCACCATGTTATTTGTCGTACCAGAAGAAGTTGTAATCTTAAAATAAACAGTATACATTTTTTAAAACTAACCTTCAATATACATATTTTGAAGGTTTTCTTTTTTATTTAAACTCTTAACGTATTGATAAATTACATTTGATAAATTACAGTTTTGATTACCTTTAAAAAAACTAACTCAAATGGAAACACAATCCTACAACAATCACATTCGTTATTATAAACCTCATCATTTTGTTTATTATCCCGTATTATTAATATTACTTGTTTTTAGCATCTATTTTTCCTTCACAACCGATGACACAATTATCTGGATTTTTATAAGTCTGATATTTGTTATTTTATTAGGATTAGGATTTATGCTACGTCAGCATTATGCATTAACGTTACAAAACCGAATCGTAAAACTAGAACTTCGATATCGGTATTTGTCAATAACTGGAAAAAGATTGGAACTTATCGAAGACCAATTAACCGATGAACAAATATTTGCATTACGATTTAGTCCAGATAATGAACTTAATTTGTTAATCGAAAAAGCGTTGGATGAAAATCTTTCGGGAAATTCTATCAAAAAATCTATTACCAATTGGAAAGGTGATTACGAAAGAGTATAGTTTTTCTCGCAAAAACACCAAGTCGCCAACTTAAAACTATTTAAACCATGTAAGTGATGAAAGTAAATATAAGTGTGATTAGTCAACTTAAAACTTAACTGAACTTACATCACTTACATGGTTAACTTTTTGTAACAATTTTAAATTTGTGTAAGCGTCTAATTAAACTTTTATAAGCATTGGTATTTAAAGAATATTTTTATTCTTCAACCTATCTAGTAATTCTCTTTTATAAGTAATTCCTATAGGCAATCGTTCCTTTTTTATTACAACAAAATCTTTATCAGTAGCTTCTATTTTATCCAGAGCAACGATATATGATTTATGAATGCGCATAAAGCCCAATTCAGGAAGGCCCTTTTCGAATTCGCTGGTTGTAATAGATGCCAGATAGGTTCTTTTTGTAGTATGTAATTTTACGTAATTACCAAAACTTTGTGCAAATAATAAACTCTCTAATTCTAGTTCGATAAAATGACCATCTACTTTTACAGAAACTGTATTAGCAATAATTTCAGCAGGTTTATTCTGAACATTTTCGATAGAAAAGAAACGGTCAATTGCTTTTAAAAATCTCGGGAAATATATGGGTTTTAATAAATAATCGATAACTCCATAATCATAACTTTCCAGAGCAAATTCTGAGTAAGCAGTTGTCAGGATAGTTTTAGGCGGCGTTGGAATAATCTTTAATAATTCTATGCCAGTTATTTCAGGCATATTAATGTCAAGAAACATTAAATCGACTTTATTCTCCCTAAGATAATTCATGGCTTCAATGCCATTATAACATTGAAAAACTAAATCTAATTGTGGATTTTGCTTAATATAATTCACCAAAACATAATGTGCTGCAGGCTCATCATCAACAATAATACATTTTTTTGGCTCTTTCATTTTATACAAACTTCTTGAGTTGCAATTTCAAATCTACGATATACGTATTATTATCATCCTGAATATCTAATTTATATTCTTTACCATAAATTAAATTCAAACGTTCGATAGTGTTCTTCAACCCTATTTTGGTCGAAATAACATTTGTTTTTTTAGTTGGAATCGAATTTATCACATGAAGATGCAACAACCCATTTTCGACCGTGATAAAAATACGAACAAAACAGTTCTCTATTGCACAAGCTCCGTGTTTAAAAGCATTTTCTATAAAAGCAATCAATAACATTGGCGAAACTTTATAAGCATTCTCATTATCAATCTTGCAGTCATAAGTAATATCACAACGATACCCCACTCTTTCCTTTTCTAACTGGATGTAACTATTAATAAACGAAAGTTCCTCCTCTAGCGATACACATTGTTTGTTATTACTCTCAAGCTGATAACGCATTAATTGCGACACTTTCATGATTAAATCGGGTGTACGATCTGGGAATTCAAGACTAATTCCGTACAACGTATTAAACGTATTGAATAAAAAATGAGGGTTTAATTGTCCTTTAAGAGCATTTAGCTGCATTTGATTAAACAACAATGTTTCGTCTGTTTGTTTTTTATGGATTCTATAGAATTTAAAAACAATTATCGGACTCAGAATACATACCAATGTTCCTAATACACTTGCCAGCTGATAGGCATAACTTCGTTGATGTGAATTTTGGTACAAACGACATTTATTAAACATATCCAATGTCGTTATTTCATATAAAACTATCGAAAACAGCAATACTCCAAGAAGTGTGAGGAATATGTATGTTAATGGTCTTTGATCTTTAAATAAAATAGGAAGAATAAAAAAACGGTTAAACTGGGCATGCATGTATAAAACCAAGTAAAAAAAAACGCCCATGGATATAGATGCCAAAGAACTAAATAACATCCAATCATTTTTTAACGTGTAGATTGTAAACGAAAAGGCTATAACAGCAATTTCTTGCCACCATTTGTTGTCCAATATCTTGTTAAACTTCTTATTCATTTTTAATACTTAAATAGTTTACAAATTAACCACATTTTTTTAGTTTTTAAGATCAATAAATGACCAATTCAATTCGTCATTTATTATCGCATTACATCATTTAAGAACTGTTATTTCGGCACAAGTAAAATATTTTTGTTTCATAATTTCTTATTTAGAGTTTTATGTATTTCAAAAAAATTGCCTTATTATTTTTATTGTTTTCCGTTTCGGCAAGCTTTGCCCAAACATTATCATTAAAAGATGCTATTAAAACAGGTCTTGAAAATTATGGTAGTGTCAAAGCAAAAAGCAATTATGCTAATGCCTCCAAAGAAACGCTAAAGCAAGCAAATCGGGATTATTTACCCAATTTAAACCTATCTGCACAACAAGATTATGGAACCATAAATGGGCAGAATGGTGCCTTATATGGTTTTAATGGTTTAGGAACTGCCTCTTCTGGTCCTGCATTGCCAGAACAAAACTGGAACGCTTCGTTTGGAGCATTATATCTGGTTAACATGAATTGGGATTTTTTTACTTTCGGAAAAATCAAACAAAAAATCAATCTTGCTAAAGTCGAAGTTCAAAGTCGTGAAAATGATTTGCAACAAGAAAAATTTCAGCAAGAAATTAAAATCTCTGCGGCATATCTTAATTTGCTGGCAAGCCAACGTTTATTAATATCTCAGCAAAAGAACTTAACACGTGCCGTAGTTTTTAAGAACACTGCCGTGGCAAGAGTAAAAAACGGATTACTTGCCGGAGTAGATTCTACATTGGCTACAGCCGAAGTTTCTCGTGCTAAAATTGCTTTAAATCAGGCTAAGGATTTTGTAAAAGAACAAAATAGCAAACTGGTTATTTTAATGGGAGTTCCTACTCAGGATTTTATTCCAGATACTTTATTTGTGAGTCAGATTCCGAAAGAAATGATACAACCTACAGAATCTAATGATAGTTTGCATCCTGTACTTCAATACTACAAAAGCAAAATTGATTACAGCAATCAACAAGTTAAATTATACAAAAGAAGCTATTACCCAACGATGAGTATGTTTGGTGTTTTGCAAACCAGAGCATCAGGATTTAACTCCGATTATGTTACAGATCAAACTTCTTTTAACCGAAATTATATTGATGGTATTAGTCCCGACAGAACCAATTATCTGGTAGGAGTTGGAATTACCTGGAATCTTACAACGCCGTTTAGAACAAGCAAACAAGTAAGTGCTCAAAAATTTATTTCGCAAGGTTTACAAGATGAATACAACCAGATTGATACCGAGCTTAAAGCACAATTAAATCTTGCCGACGCAAAAATTAAAATCACGATGGATAATTATGTCGAAGCACCTATTCAGGTTAAGGCTGCTGCTCAGGCGTACTTACAGAAATCGACTTTATACAAAAACGGATTAACGACATTAACCGATATTACCCAAACACTTTATACGCTAAACCGTGCCGAAATAGACCGTGATATTGTCAATAATAATGTTTGGCAATCTTTCTTACTCAAGGCTGCTGCCACAGGTAATTTTGACTTATTTATAAATGAATTTTAATTATAGATCCTAATGAATTTAATACGTTTTGCACTTCGCAAACCCATTTCCATACTGGTTATGGTTGCAGGTTTATTCTTCTTCGGAATTGGTGCTATTAAGGATATCAAGGTAGATATTCTTCCGAAAATGAATTTGCCAGTTATTTATATCGCACATCCCTTTGGTGGTTACACACCCGACCAGATGGAAGCTTATTTTGCCAAAAATTATGTCAATATTCTACCTTTTGCCAATGGCGTAAAATCGGTAGAAACTAAGAATATTCAAGGGTTAATGATTATGAAATTAACCTATTACGAAAATACAAATATGGCTCAGGCTGCTGCCGAATTGAGTTCGTTATCTAATAGAATTCAGGCTGCATTTCCTCCAGGAACGCAACCACCATTTATCATTCGTTTTGATGCTTCGTCTTTGCCTATTGGGCAATTGGTATTAAGCAGTAAAATACGTTCAAATAATGAGTTGCAGGATTTAGCCAATGTCTATGTTCGTGCCTCCTTCACTTCTATTCCCGGTTTATTATCTCCGGCACCCTTTGGCGGAAGCCCAAGAACAATCGAGGTAAATGTTGATCCCGATTTGTTGCGTTCGCATAATATGACACCCGACCAGATTGTTGAAGCTATACGTGTAAACAACCAAACGGCTCCATCAGGAAACGTGCGTATGGGCGATAAAAACTATATTACGCCAACCAATAATACGATTAAAGAAGTTAAAGATTTTGAGAACATTCCGTTGTTTAAAGGAAGCGTTCAAAACTTAAAATTAGGCGATGTTGCAACTGTAAAAGATGGTGCCGATATTACTGCTGGTTATGCCTTGGTAAACGGAAAACGTTCGGTTTATATTAGTATTGCCAAAGCGGGAGATGCTTCGACTTGGGATGTGGTTCAGAAATTAAAATCAGAATTACCTAAAATACAAAGTACACTTCCCGAAGATGTAAAATTATCATACGAGTTTGACCAATCGGTTTATGTAATCAATTCGGTTAAAAGTTTAATTACCGAAGGAATCATCGGAGCTGTATTAACCGGATTAATGGTTTTACTTTTCCTTGGTGACAAACGTGCGGCTTTAATCGTAATCTTGACAATTCCTATTTCGATTATTTCGGGGGTTTTATTCCTGAAATTATTCGGACAAACCATCAACTTAATGTCATTAAGCGGATTGGCTCTTGCCATAGGAATTCTGGTAGATGAAAGTACGGTTACCATCGAAAATATTCACCAGCATCTCGATATGGGAAAACCCAAGGCACTCGCCATTTGGGATGCCTGTCAGGAAATTGCGTTGCCTAAATTATTGATTCTTCTTTGTATTCTTGCTGTATTTGCACCCGCATTTACCATGGTCGGAATTCCGGGAGCCTTGTTTTTGCCACTTGCATTAGCAATTGGATTCTCGATGGTTATTTCGTTTTTACTATCACAAACTTTTGTACCAGTTATGGCAAACTGGTTAATGAAAGCACATCCTGTTCATGCACACGCACCGGGCATTACCGATGATGAAGCTGAATTTAATGATTGCGGATTAACGCCTGAGTCAGAGAAAGATTTGATTACTCAGAAAAAAGCAATGGTCGAAAGAGACGATTTTAATAATGATGGAAAAATAAGTCATTTTGAGAAATTCAGAATCCGATTTATGAAAACATTAGACCGTTTGTTTCCGCATAAAAAAGGGGTAACTCTAGCTTATCTTTTCGGAATCACTTTCTTAGCAATATTACTGATTACGTTTATTGGGAAAGATGTTTTCCCTAAAGTAAACTCAAGCCAGTTCCAACTAAGAATGCGTGCTCCCGACGGAACTCGTTTAGAACGTACCGAAGAAAAAGCAATTTTAGTACTGAAAGAATTAAACAAAATGGTTGGCAAGGAACATATCGGAATTTCATCTGTATATGTTGGGCAACACCCATCGTTGTTTTCTATAAACCCAATTTATTTATTCATGGCAGGTTCACATGAAGCGGTTTTTCAGGTAAGTTTAAAAGACTATCATGCCGACATGGATGAGTTTAAAGATGAGTTTAGAAACAGGCTTAAAAAAATCCTTCCAGATGTAAAAGTCTCTTTTGAACCAATCGAACTTACTGATAAAGTATTGAGCCAAGGTTCTCCTACTCCTATCGAGGTACGAATTGCCGGAAAAGACAAAAAACGAAATGAGCTTTATGCTAACCAAATAGTCGAGAAACTAAAGAGAATATCCTATTTCCGAGATGTACAAATTGGGCAACCCATACATTATCCAGCAATGAATATTGATATTGACAGAACTCGTGCTGCCGAATTAGGCGTTGATATGAATGATATCTCACGTTCTCTGGTAGCTTCAACCTCATCGTCAAGATATACGGAGAAAAATACATGGGTCGACGAAAAAGCTGGATTATCCTATAGCGTTCAGGTACAAGTGCCGCTAAACAACATGAAAAGCAAAACCGATATTGGCGAAATTCCAGTATTAAAAAATTCGCTTCGTCCTGTTTTAAGCGATGTTGCCAAAATTACACCGGGATTTGTGAGTGGAGAAAATGACAATCTTGGAGCCATGCCATACATTACTGTTACAGCCAACATTAGCCAAACCGATTTGGGTACGGCAGTAAAAGATGTAGATGCAACAATAAATTCATTGGGCGAATTACCACGCGGATTATTCATAAGCCCAATTGGTATGAGCAAAGTATTAGTAGAAACACTAAGCAGTTTACAAGTAGGTTTATTGGTTGCAATTTTCGTGATATTTTTAATGTTGGCGGCAAATTTCCAATCTTTCAAGGTATCGTTAGTAATCCTAACAACAGTTCCTGCAGTAGTTTTAGGAGCTTTATTAATGCTTACAATTACAGGCTCTACATTAAACTTACAATCGTATATGGGAATCATTATGTCAGTTGGGGTTTCTATCGCCAATGCCGTTTTATTGGTTACCAATGCCGAACAATTACGCAAACACAATGGCAACGCATTAGAGTCGGCACGTGAAGCTGCTGCATTGCGTCTTCGTCCTATTATCATGACCTCTGTGGCGATGATTGCAGGAATGTTACCAATGGCAATTGGTCACGGTGAAGGTGGCGATCAGGTATCACCATTAGGGCGTGCGGTTATCGGCGGATTATTCTTTTCGACCTTTACAGTACTACTAATTTTACCACTGATTTTTGCGTGGGCGCAAGAAAAGGCAACAACACAATCTGTTTCTTTAGATCCAGAAGACGAAGAAAGTATTCATTATATATCCTCATTAAATCCAAAAAATGAAAAATAAAATATTACAATCAATAATGCTGTTTCTAGTAGCAATAAGTTTATTAAGCAGCTGTAATTCGGGCAAGAAAGAAGAAGCTGTTGCCGAAATCGAGCCGAAAACTGAAACATTTCTTTTGCAAAAAGAGAAGTTAACCACCGAGCTAAGAATGCCAGCAGAATTATCTGGTTTCCAACAAGTAGATTTATATGCAAAAGTGAGCAGCTTTGTAAAATTACTTAAAGTAGATATTGGCTCGAAAGTAACCAAAGGACAACTTTTAATCGTACTAGAAGCACCCGAAATTAGTTCACAACTTGCAGCTGCCGAATCGAGATTAAAATCGATGGAAGCGATTTACAATACAAGCAAAAGCACGTACAATCGTCTTTATGAAACTAGTAAAGTCGAAGGGACAATCTCTAAAAACGACTTGGAAATGGCAAACGGAAAAAAGAATTCTGATTATGCACAATACCAAGCAGCCGTGGCTTCGCATAAAGAAGTGGCTATTATGAAAGGTTATCTGGAAATTCGTGCCCCTTTTAACGGAATTGTTACCGCAAGAAATGTCAATTTAGGCGCTTATGTTGGTCCATCTGGTAAAGGATCGGATTTGCCGTTATTGACAATCCAGGAACAAACAAAATTACGTCTTGCCGTTTCTATCCCTGAACTTTATACAGGATATTTAAAACAAGGCGACGAAATGAGTTTTAATGTAAAATCATCGCCTGATACATTTAAAGCTAAAATCCAACGTATGTCGGGAGCGTTAGATTTAAAACTGCGCTCAGAACGTGTAGAAATGGACGTGAACAATACAAGCGGAGATTTATTACCAGGAATGGTAGCCGAAGTTTTGCTTCCGCTAAATGCAAAAGACAGCACATTTGTAGCTCCGAAAACTGCCGTTGTAAGTTCTGCCGAAGGTGTTTATGTTATAAAAGTAGTAAACCATAAAGCAACAAGAATCAACGTGAAAAAAGGAAGAGAAATCGATGATAAAATCGAAATCTTTGGCGATTTAAATGCCAATGATAAACTGATAAAACTTGCCAGCGAAGAAATTAAAGAAGGTGATACTGTAAACGAATAACTACCGTTTAGCTTTCTTTTTTATTAGATTACCCAAAGAACTGTACGCAATTATTAATTCCCGCATTTAAGAGTCTAAAAGGATTTAAAAATGCACATTAAAAATTGCCCTAAAGGACGATGCCTCATAAAGTATCGTCCTTTTTTTTGTGCTTAAAAGTTTCGCAGAGATTCGCAAAATAGCGCGGAGATTCACAAAGTTTTTATTCTCATTTTTGTCATCCCCTATTGTCATCCCCAGCGTAGTCGAAGGCTTATAAAACCGAAATAATAAAAGAATCAAAGACGCGGAGCCGCAAAGTTTCTATTCTCATTTTTTTTCATTTCGAGGAACGAGAAATCTTCGCGAGTAACTCTACAAAGATTGACGATTTTCTATGCGGAGCTACTCACGAAGATTTACTTCGTCTATTCGCTATCGCTCGGAGCTCCTACGAAATGACACACTTTGTGGTTATGCTTTTTTTTAAATTTTCTGGAGCTATTCCTGCTATCATTCCAATCTTTTTTATTGTGAAAAACAATAAAAAAGGATTTTCCCTTCTATCAGGGCTAGGAAATTAGTTGTAAACTTATTTTGGAACGAGACAACCGCACTGAAAAATTAATTTATTTTAAGAGCTTTTTCAATAAAAAAATAATTTAAAATAAAATTCCCATTATGGTATTCCGTATTATTATTGATTAAATAATTTTTACATTTATCAAATAAAACAATACACTAAAATAAACGCAAAAGGTTTAATTAAATATTTGTTTTATTTCGATTTACTTACAAAAAAACCTCAACCATGAACATAGATTGCGTCGATATCCAAAATTTTAGAAAATTAAAAAAGTGTAGAATTGATTTTTCTAAAGAAGAGACAATTTTAGTGGGACCAAACAATAGCGGTAAGACAACTGCAATGGATGCATTAATTAGATTTTTAAAGAAAAAGAAATTTTCCAGTAGAGATTTTACATTAACAAATTGGTTAGAAATAAATGCAATTGGTAATTTATGGATTAGTGAACCTGAATTATCAAAATTAGATTTCACAATAGAAAAATGGATCGATAATTTACCATCATTAGACATTTGGTTTCATGTAGAACAAAATGAGATTCATCATGTTATTAATCTAATACCTACCCTTGATTGGGATGGTGGCTTTTTAGGAGTTAGGTTGCGGTTTGAACCAAATTATATTGAGCAAGTATATGAAGAATTCATGTTCTCTTATTCTAATTCAAAATCAATTACTGGTGATGAGGAAAATGATTTTAAGCTATGGCCAAATGATCTATGGGATTTTTTAGATAAAAAAGGCAATTTAAATAAATTATTTTCTATAAAAACTTATTTATTGAATTCAGAATTAAAAGATTCAACTCAAGAACTTCTTAAAGATAATATACCTACAGAAACGGATATAGTAAGCGGACTTATAAAAGTTGATATTATAAATGCTCAAAGAGGTTTTTCAGACATAAATGTTGATGCAGACGATACCTCTAGCATTAAAAATTTATCAAGCCAATTAAGAGAATACTATGATAGGCATTTAAACCCTTCTGAAAATCCAACAACAGACGATCTGAAAGCTTTAAATGCAATACAACAAGCTAAACAGCTTTTTGAAGATAATTTACAAGAGAGTTTCAAACCTTCTTTAGATGAATTGCAAATGCTTAATTATCCCGGATTTGGTAATCCGACAATTAATTTATCAAGTAAATTTAATACTGTGGACACTTTAAATCACGATTCTGCAGTTCAATATAATTTATGTACTGAAAATCCAAATCTTACTCTTCCTGAAAAATATAATGGTTTAGGTTATCAGAATTTAATATCTATGATTTTTAAATTAATTAGATTTCGAGATGAGTGGATGCAAGTGGGAAAGAATCATAACACTGGTACAGTAGTTAATAGTGGAGAATTTGAACCATTACATTTGGTTTTAATTGAAGAACCAGAAGCACATTTACATGCACAGGTTCAGCAAGTTTTTATAAAAGAGGCATATAAAGTACTTAGAAATCATAAAGACTTGAAAATTGGTAATTTTAAAACCCAATTATTAATTAGTACTCACTCAAATCACATTGCTCATGAAATAAATTTTACTTCATTACGATATTTCAAAAGAATCAAAGGAAATAGTGGATCAATAAATTTATCTGAAGTAGTAAATTTATCAGAGACTTTTGGGACAACTGATGACTCAACCAAATTTGCTATTAGATATTTAAAAGCTAATCATAGTGATTTATTCTTTGCTGATGCCGTAATTCTTGTGGAAGGACCAGTTGAAAGAATGCTAGTTCCTCATTTCATAAATAAAAATCATAAAAATCTAACATCATGCTATATATCTATACTAGAAATAGGAGGTAGCCATGCTCATACTTTAAAACCTCTTATTGAAAATTTAGGAATACTAACTCTAATAATTACTGACTTGGATTCTGTCGATCCATCTAGAAATAATGCAAAAACTCTACCTGAAAAAGCAAAAAAATATAAAACAGGTAATGATACTTTAAAAAAATGGTTTCCTATAAAAACTGAACTTGATGATTTATTTAAATTGAGTTCTACAGAAAAGGAACATACGATTTATCCAATTAAAGTCGCATACCAAATTCCACTACAAATTAATAATGGAAAAATGGATGTTGAAGTATATCCATATACTTTTGAAGATTCATTAGTAATGGAAAATAAATTAATTTTTGAAAAAATATCAAAAGCGACTGGACTTTTAGCAAAAATGATTGATGCATCAAAAATAGAAGATATTAATGTCTCTGCTAAAAAAATGTATGAGGTAATTACTGAAAAAGGAGCAAAAAAAGCAGAATTTGCTTTAGAACTTTTATATTTTCAAGAACCAAACGACTTAATAACCCCAGAATATATAAAACAAGGATTAGATTGGCTTGAAACCAAATTAGTAGGTAAAAAAGATGGTTTAACAGTATAAAATAAAAAAAATGAGCGCAGAAAAATCTAATCATGACACTGATGATCATGTAGATACAGAGATATATAACTGTTTGAAACTTGAAAATCCTAAAAGCTTTTTTCTCTTTGCTGGTGCGGGATCAGGTAAAACAAGATCTCTTGTAAAAGTCTTAACCGATTTTAAAACTGAATATGGAAAACAATTGAGATTAAACAGAAAAAAGGTAGCAATTATCACATATACAAACGCGGCTTGTGACGAAATAATTCACAGATTAAAATATGACCCAATTTTTGCTGTAACTACAATTCATAGTTATGCGTGGGAATTAATTAAGAACTTTAATCATGATATAAAATTATGGTTGAAAAATAATTTAGCTAATGAAATTTATAAGTTAGAAGAAGAACAAAGCAAAAGTAAAAATTTATTAAATAAAACATCAATAGATAGAACAAGGAAAATCGAGTCAAAAAACAAAAGACTTGATAATTTAAATAATATTCAACAATTTACATATAATCCTAATGGAGATAATATTTCTAAAGATTCATTAAATCATTCCGAAGTTATAAGTATTGCTGCTAATTTTATACAGAATAAACCATTAATGCAGGATTTATTAGTTTGTAAATTTCCAATAGTTTTAGTTGATGAGAGTCAGGATACTAAAAAAGATCTTATAAATGCATTTTTTGAACTACAAAAAAATAAAAAGGAATCTTTCTCATTAGGCTTATTTGGTGATACTATGCAAAGAATATATGTCGATGGAAAAGAAAACCTTGAACTAGAATTGCCGAAAGATTGGATTAAACCAGTAAAAAAAATGAACCATCGATCTAATAAAAGAATAATTTCATTAATTAATAGTATTAGACAATCCGTTGATAAACAAAAACAAGAACCGAGAAATGAAAAGGAAGAAGGCTTCGTGAGGCTTTTTATTTGTAAGAGAGGTCTAGATAAACAAAAAACTGAAGTTAATGTATCTCAAAGAATGTCTGAAATCACGGGTGATTTTTTATGGAATAATGACATAAATAATGCAAATATAAAAACACTGATTCTTGAACATCATATGGCTGCAAGAAGAATGGGATTTTTAGAATTTTTCGAACCCTTATACAAAGAAGATAGATTATCAACAGGAGTACTCGATGGAACATTAGCAGGAGCTAATTTCTTCACAAAAATAATTTTACCTATAGTTAATGCAAATGAAGTAGGGGATAAATTTGCTATAGCTCGAATCGTCAAAAAATATTCCGCCTATCTAAATAAAAATGAAATTCTTAAAAATGCACAACAAATAGAAAATATAAGAAAAGCAAATATGGCCTTATTAGATTTATTGGTTTTGTGGGATGATAATGCAGATCCTCTTCTAATTGATGTAATTAAAAATGTATATAAAACGGAATTATTCCCCTTACCTGATAGCTTACTTACAATTGCTAAAAGAACAAAATCTGATTTATTCGAGGCCAATAAATTAGAAAATATTGAAGTTGAAGACGAAGTTAGTGATGATGTAATTGACGCATGGGATCTTGCTTTAGCTAATTCTTTTTCTCAAATAAAACATTATAATGATTATATATCTGAAGATTCTAAATTTGGAACTCATCAAGGTGTAAAAGGATTAGAATATGAGAGAGTAATGGTTATTTTAGATGATGAAGAATCGAAAGGTTTCTTGTTTAGTTATGATAAATTATTTGGTTCTAAAGATCTAAGTCCAACGGATAGAAAAAATATAGAAGAGGGAAAAGAAACCGCTAATGATAGAACAAGAAGACTTTTCTATGTAGCTTGTAGTAGAGCAAAAGAAAGTTTAGCAATCGTAGCTTACACCGACAATCCTGAAATAGTTTCAAAAAGCGCAATAGAATTTGGCTGGTTCAAAAAAGAAGAAATTGTAATTATATAATAGTAAATTATGAGTATTAAAGAATTTGATTTTCTCCATGCTGGCGCGAGCGCAATGTCATTAAGTTTTTAAACTATAATTTTTCTCGCAAAGACGCCAAGTCACTAAGTTTAGATATGATTTCTTCGCGTCTTTGCGAGAGATTTATTCAGCAAAGCATTACGAACATTTCCTTAACCTTAATGATATTGCGCGCTAGCAAAGGACAAGTTTGTGGTTCTTTTATGTGCAAACTTGTATATAAATAATTTTTGTTTCTACCCAATCTTGTCACCCTGACGGAGGAAGGGTCTCTACAAGAAACTAACACAAAGCTTTTCTTGATTGTCGAGTTTCTTGTGAGGTTTCGACTTCGCACAGCATCCATAAATAGAATGTGCATCATGCAGAGAAAAGAGTCAAACAAAAAATCTCGACTTTTTTAAAAATCGAGGTTTAAAGATATAATCAGAAACTTACTCTACATCCAAATATGGATTTAGAATTTCGGCTAATTCATTGAGCCAATAAAAGCTATTTTCTAGGTTTATTATTTCGTTTTGAAGGGTTTGTTCCCTCATGGCTCCTAAAGCAAGAAGATAATTTGCTTGCCTTAATACCTTAGCCATACCTTTTGGATCGATTGTATTGCTAAAGAAATTCATAAGCCTTGTTTTGGCTTCTTCTGAAAGGTTGTTTGTACTCATAATGTCGTAATTTAAGAATATAAAAACCCTTGCATTTTAGTGTTTCTAACGCCTACGACAGCGTTTACGGTCGTTTCCGATACCGCACACATAATACAAGGGCAATTTATTTAGTTCTTAAGGTCGTAGTTTAAGAACGGCAAATATAGGAAAAACCCGCGTAATCGATGGGCTTTCCTCATCATAAAAAGAATATACTTTCACTTTTGTCTCTATTGATTATTACAATTAAAGAAAGTGCATTATGGTTTTCAGTAATAGAATCAAAAAATGCAGGGCTAACTTTCGAGATATTAATTATAAAAATAAATTATTATGGCAAAAGTAGATCCGTTTTACAGTGTAAAACAAGATGTCCATCACAACAACAGTAGTTGTACAGAAGGGAACAACATTGAGAAAGAGAATCTTAAATCTGGAACTGGCGGAAAGCCTCTTTGCAGTCGTTGCAGTAAACTTTAATTTTTAGCCGCTCTAACAAAGCGGCTTTATTATAACATTGTAGCAAGGTTTAATCAAAATAATAACTACTATCATTATCAAAAAAACATTCGATAATTTTATTCCATAACTTATGCTCAAAAGTTAATTTTATAGGATTCTTAATATCATTTGTAATATCCAAAAGCCTCATGTTTTCGGCATCAAAAACAATCCAGCCAATGGTACTTTCAGACTTATCGTTTGCATCAAACAAACGTAGTTTCATATTAACCTCATTATTATTTTTAATCGCAATTTTCAAATTATCCTTGAAAGGATTTTTAAAGTTTGAACCCTTAATTAAATCTATAATAATTTGAGAACAATCAGCTTTTAAATTACTCGATTTAGATGTATGCAATTTTTGACTTCTAAAAAACTTAATATCTTCCATGAAAATATTTGTCAATTCTTCTTTTGTTAAAAGGGAAGTCTTTAAATTTTCATCTGTTATTTTATTTATTTTAGGATTTGAATTTATATAAATTGGTTCTTCATAATTAGAAGTTACTCGATTTGCATTAAATAATTCTTTATTAAAAATAAAGGTATAATCTATTTTTCCCGTCTCGCCATAAATTGTAGATTTAATAATTGAATCATTAGTTCTTTGATTTTTAAATAATGATAATTTTTCTCCTTCTGAACTATTAGAAAAAACTATTGTATCTTTTAATAATATCAAACTATCAATTATCTTAGGCTCCAATGCTTCAGATGTTTTCATTTTTTGCACTTTATTATCACAACTATTGAATACAATAATTAGAAATACAATCATCAAAGTTTTAAAATTTCTCATATTATCCTAGACTTTTCTCATTTGTATTCTATTCATTGCACTTTTTTAAAATTATTTCTTGCTGATTTTTTCTGTTTTCCTGTTGAAAGCTACATTCTGTAAATTCTCTTTTTTGCGTTTTTTTATTATAGAACCCATACCAATAAAAATATAGTGTATTATCATCTATTATTTTTACATAAGCAATAGACTTATCATTAACATATTCCTTCCAATTTAAATTAACTCCAAAATTCCCTTTATCTTCTGGTATTTCTTTTAATTTGTAAGCGATACCATTATCCGAATCATATCTTTTTATTTCAATCATATCTATATAAATTTGATTGAACATAACTTCTAAAAAAGCAGTTTTATCTTTTATATTAATACTTGAATTCCCATTTTTGCAATCAATTTTCCAGTTGCCATTTAGCGTTACTTCATTACTATTTACTTGCTTTTTAACATCATCACAGTTGTCACATTCCTTACACGGCTGTTTTATATGAGGAATTGTGTTTATAAAAATACTATCAATAAAAACTTTTCCATTTATTGAATAATATTTATCATCAATTTTGCTAATATTCAGTATTGAAACTTTCTGAGTAGGGTCAGTGTTTTTTATTTGTAGTTCATAATCATTGCTATTCTTTTTGATACCTAAAATTCTATATCTAAAATCGCCATCTTGAGCTGTAGTATAAACCAATAAAGAATCCTTAATACTATATTTTTTATTAGAAGCATCACAAGGTTCGTAAATACTATTTATTGAATTTATTTTTTTAACCTCAAAAAAAACATGATTACTAACTTCTGAAAAGTCAATTTTACTTTTAACTTCTTGGCAACTAGAAAATGTACTAATTAATAATATAAGCCTAAATAATTTTTCCATCTTTAGATCATTTGAAATTATACACTATACATTCATTATTTTATTTTTGCTGTAATAATTGCCAATCTTTATCATAAAAGCGTTTACTTCTTATGTAGTACTTATTCTTTATTTTTTTTATAGATATAATTTCTGAGCCTTTAGAAAAATCAATTTCATCATTTTTATCTTTCATAGCTGGACACGGGCGCCCATCATTTTCATCACGGATTAGATAAAGAATACTATTTTTCTCCTTATAAAAATATTTTCCTTCACATAATGCAAATTCATTATTAGAAAAATTTAATGTTACATAATTTTTACTAAAATATAGATAGTAAGTAACATTTATAGCCCTATTTGTCTCATAATTTTCAATATGAACATCAGCGAAATACATTCCCTCCAAACTATTTTTAATTAAATTTTGAGAATAGCAATTAATACAATTTACAAGTAAAAATAACGTTACAATTTTTTTCATTCAATTTAGATTTTTATAATTTTTCATTCGTCTTATATTTTTTTAAGCATCATATAACAATTCAATAATTAATTTCCCTTTTGAATCTCTCCATCTTATCCAATAATTTTTATTATTACTATCTTCTATCATTAACCAATCATCTTTAATTTTAATAGGATAATAATCTTCGTCTTTATTGAAAAGCAATTGTTTTGATCGAATGTTTGGTTCTTCATAAAGTGGATTTGTTTTATCATCAAAGTTTACAAATACGACAGTTAAAATATGCTCAGCTAAGGTTTGGTATTCAAAATTAGAATCAGATATTTTTATAAATTTTATCAAATTTTCATCGCTTTCGTTTACAACTATTTCGTAAAAACCTTTTTCTTTTTTTAGAGTCTTAAAAACTAAAAGATTGTTTTCAGGTTTAATCGCGTAAGGCATTATTTCGATATCAGAAAAAAAATCATCAAATTTAAAAGACTTCCAGATTGAATTATCCCTATTGTAAATTTTTATTAAATTCTTTTTATTGTAGCTATTTTTCAAAACCAACAAACCATAATTATCTTCTTTATCTATTTTTAATATTGATTTCTTATTATCAGTTGTATCAATAGATGAATTACTTTTATCCTTTTTTTTGGCTTCATATTTATCACCACATGAGCACAGTAATAAAGACAATAAATAGCAAGACAATTTTGTAATATTATTTTTCTTAAACATTTAATTTATAATTTTAGCGTTTATTTCATCAACTATCTCATAATCTATGGATAAAGTCCCAAAGTGGCCATGATCATAATGTTTACCAACTTTAGGATTTACACCAACATAATTTTTATCTGTCGCATAATTTTTATCAAAGCCATATTTAAAGCCAATTTTAAATAATTCTTCGTTTTTATTATCATCGAATATTATTGAACTGGTATTGCCTCTAAAACTTTTTCCGTTTTTATTAAGATATCTAAAATCTATATTCAAGCCTGATTGTTTTCCTTTATGACCATGTCCGCTATGATGAGATTTTGCATTTGAAGGATTACTCGTTGGGTCGCTTCCATTTTCAGATGACATATCTCCAAAATCTATTTGCCATTTCTTATCAATAGCGTCAGATATAACTCCGAATAATGCAGCAGCAGTTTGGGGTAAAAGATAATGATCTCCTTTTCCTACATCTTCAATTTTAGATTTTCCTCCAACATCTTCTCCCCCATATCTTCCGAAACCATCTCCTAAAGCAGGAAATTTAACCAATCCATAAATATTTTTAGAAAGGGTTTCTATTTTTTTGAAATTAATACTACCTTCTTTTACTTGAACATAATATGAAATTTCTTCTGTGCTATTTATGTATTTGATATCGCCATTTCTGTAAATATAAAAACCAGAATCAGTAATACTTTCAACAGAATTTATCCTTTCACATATGAATTTGGTTTCTTTATTCTCAATTTTACTTCCTTCTTTAAAAGAATCATACGCTCTTACTGCAAGTTCTTTTTTAGTAATCCCATTTTTTGAATCTGTATCTATCGACGCATTAGCATTATAGAACTCTGTCCCTTCTTTATAAAGAGTAGTACTATCATCACTCCCATTCATTTTTGATGGCGCAAAAACTAATAAATATAAGTCAGCCAAAGTCAATTTATTTGTAATTTTATTTACTTTTTTCCAATGCGCAATATATTTTTCTACATAAAAAAATTGCTCTAATTGTGTCATTAAAGCTAATTTTCTTTTGGTCAATGAATAACCATAATTTGTATTCAAACCATTGATAGCAGCAGGTGTGAATTGAATAAGACCAACAGCACCCGAGAAACTTTCATCCAATTTTAGAATCTCTTCCTTTGTTAATCCTCTATAATCTACTTTAGAATTACCATCTTTTTTTAATTCTCCTGTTGACCTTAGTTCTACTTTTGATGGTGAAAAAGTATGGGAAGTCTCAGCCCACATTACAGCCATTAGGTGATTTGGATCAAAATTTTGTCTCTTACTTATCTCAATTACTTTTTTTCTAAATTCACAACTCACGTTAGGATGCGCTCCCCAAATTAAGTCAAGTTCCTTACAAACACAAACATCTTTGTCCTCCTTCTTCTTCCACCAATTATTATCCGTATTAACCTTCATCAAACTATTAATTTTTTCCCAAACGGGATTAAATTCTAATGTAGGTTTTATAACTACTTTTGTTTCATGATAATCATAAACTTTATTATCAGATTTATTAACTCCTTTTACTTCTTTTTTAGATGGGCCTTTTTTCTCTGCGGGTGTTTGTTTTATGACTACTTCTGTTTTATAATCAGGATTAGGTACGTTAGTGTTTAAACTAGGTACTCTTTTTGATTTTCTTTCTAAAAATTCTGCTGTTACATAATACTCATGATATTCGCCCTCGCTAGTATCTCCTTCTGCCAACTTTGCATTAGCAAGCCATGCAAAGCTAGGTTTTAGCTGAAACGAAACATCGGCTTTACCATTTAAAACAATTCCTTTTTTTTCTTGTATTCTTACGTTAGTAGTGTTTTGTTTGGTTTTATCTCCATCATCTTCCCATAAAGTAACTGCTAGAGAGAATCTATCCATTCCGACGCAATGTACTCGAGCAACAATCCAATCACCATAAGCAAATGGTTTTGTTGGTTTACTTAAATTAACATCTAACAAATCGACATGTACTATTTTGGCTTGTGATGCTTTTAGCGGCTTTATATCAAAAATAGCTTTTTCCCCATTAACTTCAACCGATATTTTTATTGCTTCACGAGCAAGACTCTTTTGGTAAAAAATATAATCTACTGTTATTCCTGTTTTATTATTTTCTTTTGTTTTTCGCCAATAACCTCGTTCAAATATCCAAACTGACCATTTTACTTGATCATTGGATGCAACTTGATATTCTGGTAGAAAATTTTGTTTAGGAACTGAATCTCCAAACAATTCATTTATGGAGTAATATTCCTTTACTCCTACTACTGGACTATGATTTCCAAATATCTTTAAGTTTGACATATCCGTTTATATTTTAAAAATAAATATAAGATTAATTATACGATATCATAAACAATTATTCTTTAAAAATAATATTTGTATTACAAAACTATATTTCGCTTTATAGATATGCTCAACAGGACATACTTTACCCCCTTCTTTAGAAAGGAAAAGATATAGTGTCCAGAATTGAGACAGAAATTCATATTGATCAGATTATCAGCTCTTAAAAAAAATCCTTAAAAAATTTGCGAAACCGAATAGTTGCACGTAAATTTGCAACTGATTGGTTTCTTATTTTAAACTTTAAGTAATATGAGACGAGATATATTTCAGGCTGTAGCCGACCCAACAAGGCGATCTATAATTGCCTTACTTGCCATACAAGCAATGACACCCAACACCATTGCGGAGAACTTTGACACTAGCCGACAATCTGTTTCTAAACACCTGCGGATACTTACTGAATGCGAACTTGTAAAACAGGAACAACAAGGCAGAGAAATTTATTATTCACTCGAAATTGAAAAAATGAAAGAGATTGATAAATGGTTAACCCAATTTAGAGAAATCTGGGAAACTAAATTTAATCAACTCGACGAAGTATTATTAACACTTAAAAATCAGAAAAAATGAAAAATTTACAATTTGATTTTACCGTTGACAAATCCATAAAAACGGTATTCATAAACCGAGAATTTAATGCGGAACTTCCGTTAGTTTGGGACGCTTTTACCAAACCAGAACTTCTGGATCAATGGGTTGCTCCTAAACCATGGTCAGCTAAAACAAAACACATGAATTTTGAAGTTGGCGGACGAAGATTTTATGCCATGGTAAGTCCCGAAGGATTGGAACGCTGGTCTGTTCAGGAATTTACTTCGATTACTCCAAAGACCAATTTTAAAATGTACAATACTTTTGCCGACGAAAATGAAAATAAAGAAATACCCGGTTCTGATTGGGATTACAATTTTAGCGAACAAAACGGCATAACAAAAGTGAGCATTACTATTGTAAATGAATCTCTGGAACGTTTGGAAAGAATGATTGAAATGGGCTTTAAAGAAGGCTTTACAATGTCTATTGATAACTTAGAAAAATTATTGGGAACTTTATCTCAAAAATAATTTATGCTTAATTTATATAAATCTCCTGCAAGGTCTTTTTTTGACCTTGTAGGTATGATAATTAATAAGATACCTAACAGGTTTATCCCGAAGCTTCGGGACTGTTAAGATAATAATACGAAATCTTATAGATTGTAAAAATTATACCTACAAGGTTGAAAAAAACCTTGCAGGAATAGAAATCCTATTGAAAAACAAGCTTAAAAAAGGTGATAGAATTACTAATCTTCCCTCCTAGCCCCGATGGAAACGGCATCCTTTTTATGGCTCCTTTAGCCATGAAAAGATATAGTGTACAGCGGGACTCAAGTTGATATTAACTAACTCTTGTTCTGCTCCTGGAAAATAGAATCTTCTATTTATTTAATATTGTTTTACAGAAAAAATTATTGCTTGTTGTATTAATAAAACTTAAAATTTTCTTATTGATTTTGAATATATGTAGTCAACTACGTATATTTACATATAAATTATTTTTTGACAGCATAAATCAATTAAAATGGAGAATAAATCAAACGCAACTTTGACCAATATAATTAAGACTGAACAAATCGATAACCATGATCAAATAGATCTTGCGTTCTTTATACGAAGACAAGTTTTTGTAGAGGAGCAGCATGTATCGGTAGAACGCGAATCGATGGACGATAACGAATCTGTTCATTACTTAGCTACGTATAATGAGTTGCCTGCTGGTGCAGCGAGATATAGAAAAACAGAAAAAGGAACTAAAATAGAACGTATTGCCGTACTGAAAAACTATAGAGGAAAAGGTATTGGTGAAGCATTATTGCTTAAAATTCTGGATGATGTAAAATTGGAAGAAAAGATATACTTGCACGCTCAGGTTGTTGCGAAACAATTTTATATAAAAAATGGTTTTAAAGAAACTGATAATTATTTTGTAGATGCCGGAATCGATCATCTCGAAATGGATTTCATTAAATAAACCTGATTTTCAGGTAAATATAAAGCCTTCTAAAACCTACGTTTTTGAAGGCTTTTTTTAATTAAAATAGAAGTAAATTTGGTAGCGAATAATTTCGTCGAAAATAAACCAGAAAAAATATATGTTATTTCTAATTTTAAGTATTGTATGCAGTGTAAGTGTTGGTGTTTTATTTAAGATAGCACGAAAATACTATACTAATAATACCCAAATTGTCGCTTACAATTACATCTTTGCATTGGCGCTTTGTTATATATCATTTAGCCCAGATATTACTGCAATTACTGCTGCTGCTCCATGGAATCTTTACATTGTGATTGGGGTTTTATTACCTTCTATATTTCTCTTTTTGGCACTGTCTATAAAACATATGGGGATTGTAAAAACCGATGCTGCACAACGCCTTTCGCTATTTATCCCCATACTTGCAGCTTGGTTATTGTTTAAAGAAGAATTTAATATTCTTAAAATCACAGCGCTTTTAATTGGCTTTCCTGCCCTATTACTTATCCTGAATAAACCCGCAGACAAGACCACTAATAAATGGTTTTATCCTGCAATTGTATTATTAGGTTTTGGAGTAATTGATATTCTTTTTAAACAAATAGCAACGCACACCGACCTTCCCTACACTACTTCGTTGTTTGCCATTTTTGCAATCTCGATGGTGATAATGGTTGTAGTTGTTCTGTATCAAACGCTTATTAAGAAAGTAAAACTAACTCCGAGGAATATCTTATTTGGTGGATTAATTGGTATCCTTAATTTTGGTAATATTCTTTTTTACTTAAAAGCGCATAAGGAATTTGCCGAAAATCCGTCGACTGTTTTTGCGGGAATGAATATGGGTGTAATCATTATAGGAAGTCTTACTGGTATTTTAGTCTTTAAAGAAAAACAAACTAAGCTGAATTATCTCGGGCTTTTCCTTGCGTTAATAGCCATTGTTTTAATTGTGATTTCTCAAAATAGTAAATAAACTAAATAATGGAAAGTTATTCTTTTGATCCCATATCGTCACCAAATGCCTCTGTTTTAATTCTGGGAACTATGCCTGGAATAAAATCTTTGGAATTAGGGCAATACTATGGACATAAACAAAATAACTTCTGGAAAATATTATTCACCGTATTCAATGAAGATTTTACTGATGTTTATGAAGCTAAAAAAGAAATCTTAATAAAAAATAACATCGCATTATGGGATGTTTTAAAATACTGTGACAGAGTTGGAAGTCTTGATAGCGCCATTAAGAATGAAATAACAAATGATTTTGATACTTTCTTGAAACAACATCCTGACATTAAAACTATCTTGTTTAATGGACAAAAAGCAGCAGCATTTTTTAAAAAGTATATTAAAGTAAGTAACGATTACAAACTTATTACGCTTCCGTCAACCAGTCCTGCAAATGCTGGAAAATCATTCGATTCTAAACTAAATGAATGGAAAATTATTTTGGAATTACAGCAAAAAATTTAAAAACCAAATCTTGAATTCTACAATAAATATTTTCGTTTATTTGTATCACCTTTTCATTTTTCACATTTCACTTTTACCTTTTTCCATCACTAATTAACATGACTGACTATTTCCTTGATATTGAATATAAAGACATCACTTACAACAGAGATGATGCAAATTTCAAGGATTTTGAATCTTGTACTTTTACCAATTGTAACTTTTCTGCCTGTACTTTTCTAGCCGTAACTTTTATCGATTGTGTTTTTAATAATTGCATCTTTAGCGAAGCCAAAATAAACTATGTCGCTTTTAGAACCGCTACTTTTAATGATTGTGAAATCAAGGATGTGAATTTTGCCATGTGTGACAAACTCATCTTTGAAGTAAATTTTAATAATTGTGTTCTCGATTTTTCTAAGTTTTATACTTTAAAGATAAAAGGAACTTCCTTTACCGATTGCAGTTTGGTTGCTGTCGATTTTATGGCGAGCGATATCACAAATGTAATTTTTGATAATTGCGACTTATATCGTGCCGAATTTGATAAAGCTATTGCAAACAAAACTGACTTTAAAACTAGTTATAATTATACCATCGACCCATCTAGAGTAAAACTCAAAAAAGCTATTTTTACCTTAAAAGAAGTAAAAGGATTGCTTTTTAAACATGATATAATAGTTAGTTAAAAAAAATTCAAGAAAATGTGTATATCTTATAGTTACTAATATAAATTGTCTAGAAAGGAACGCGGATTTAACGGATTCGCTATGGCGAAAACGCGGATAAAAACGGATTTTTTTAACAATGGTGATATCGATTCTGAAGCTTCAGGACGGAAAGGGAGAAATCTGTTTTTATCTGCGTCTTTACTTTTAGTAAATCAGTATTATCCGCGTTCCTTTCGCAAAGAGTTAGATAGAAGAATTCTATCCCATTCCGACATTTCAGGATTGCGACCTCTGCGTAAACCATTGCGCCCTTTGCGGTTCATTTCTTCAGTCTAAAACATTCACGAATTCACTCATTAATTTAAAAAAATTAGTTTTAATCCGCGTACATTGACAAAGAATTAAAAACTATATATTTACTTCTTCAATATTAACAAACCATATTAGATTATGAATAACCAAGAATATACCATCCGAAATGCTAATGCAAATGAATTTGAGGAAATCGGAAAATTGATGGTTCTGGTTTATTCGCAATTAGAAGGTTTCCCTAAAGAATCTGAGCAACCCAATTATTATAAGATGCTTGCCAATATTGGTGATTTAACTACTAATTCCGAAACAGAACTTTTGGTTGCTGTTTCTTCTGATAACAAAATAGTTGGTGGCGTAGTTTATTTTGGCGATATGCAATATTATGGTTCTGGCGGAATTGCTACCAAAGAAAAAAACACCTCTGGTTTCCGATTATTAGCAGTAGATTCTATGACAAGAGATCAAGGAATTGGTAAACTATTAATAAATGATTGCATCCTGAAAGCTAAAAACAAGAAACAACATCAGCTAATTATCCATTCGACCAAAGCAATGCAAACTGCTTGGAAAATGTATGAACGATTGGGTTTTATAAGATCTGAAGATTTGGATTTTATGCAAGGTGAACTTCCTGTTTTTGGTTTTAGATTATTGTTCTAAACAAAAAATAGATATGTTCCTTTAAATAAGACACTTTAAAACTTCTACTCTCTTAAATCACTTATATAATTTAAGAAAAACGAAACATATAAGTCATGTAAGTACATTTAAGCTTACTCCAATAAAACTTATTTTTCCTTTATAGTGTAATAATATTCTACTTTCTTAAATCACTTATATGGTTTAAGAAAAGTCAATATATAAGTTATGTAAGTACATTTAAGCGTAGTGTATCAAAACTTATATTTCTTCTTTGGCGAAAGCCAATAAATCATAGGTTTAACAATTTATTATATCATTTCTTCTCTCTTATTATATCTATTTGCATCAATATTCCTTAATCGATGCGAATTATATAATCTTTATTTAAAGTTATATAATGAAAATTGTATGTGAAATACTGACCTTTATCATTACAACAACAAACATAACATTTTACAAATCAATATTTTAAAACACCCTGATTTGTAAAATCATAGTGTTTTTCAAGAAAATATAAATTACCTTTAGTTAAGTATTTTTTTACAGACTAAGAATTTTTCCATTTTTTTAATACGCATTACGATTATAAAATGATTTTTCAACAACTAAAAATATACTATGCCACTTTTCTACTTAAAAGACACTTTTACAGATATTGGTGATGTAACACTTTTTACCAAAAAGTTTTTCAAGGAGGTTTTTATTCCTCCATACGAAACCAAAGAATTCTTTAGGCAATGTTATCTTATTGGCTATAAATCTCTTCCGTTGGTAGCGATAACAGGCTTTATAATGGGATTAGTGCTTACATTGCAAACAAGACCTACATTGGCCACTTTTGGCGCAGAATCTTGGTTACCAGGTATGGTTGCATTGTCATTAATTCGAGAAATTGCTCCAGTAATTACGGCATTAATTTGCGCAGGAAAAATTTCATCCGGAATTGGTGCCGAACTAGGTTCGATGAAAGTCACCGAGCAAATAGATGCTATGGAAGTAGCAGCCATAAATCCGTTTAAATACTTGGTTGTAACCCGCATTTTAGCCACAACTTTAATGGTTCCTATATTGGTAATTTTTGCCGATGCAATAGGAATTTTGGGCGGCTATGCAGGAATTACAATTCACAGCGATGTAAATGCTTATCGCTATATGTCGCAGGTTTTTGAATCCCTAGACTTTATAGACATTTTTCCAGCCACTATAAAAACTTTTTTCTTTGGTTTTTTTATAGGAATGATTGGCTGTTACAAAGGTTTTAATGCCGCAAATGGTACCGAAAGTGTTGGTAAAGCTGCAAACTCAGCAGTAGTTACAGCATCGCTTACCATTTTTATCATAGATATGCTCGCAGTACAAATCACTGATTTATTCTTTTAATATGAAATCTGAACAAGAAAATATAGTACAAACAGTTGCTCCCAATAAAAAAACTCCTGTAATCGAGATTAAAGATTTGCATAAATCTTTTGGCGATAACGATGTTTTAAAAGGAGTAAATCTTACTGTAAATAAAGGCGAAGACTTAGTGATATTAGGAAGGTCTGGCGAAGGAAAATCTATAACTATAAAATGTATTGTAGGATTGGTAATTCCTGAGAAAGGAAATATAAGTGTTTTAGGCGAAGAAATAATTGGATTAGGAAAAAGTGAACTCAATAAGATAAGAGTCAAAATTGGATTTCTTTTTCAAAGTGGGGCTTTATATGATTCGATGTCGGTAAGAGAGAATTTAGAATTTACATTAAAAAGACATAACAAGGAATTATCCCCTCAGGAAATAGAAACTGAAGTTATGGATGTTCTCGAAAGTGTTGGTCTAGCCGATGCTGTAGATAAAATGCCTTCGGAATTATCCGGCGGTATGCGAAAACGAATTGGTCTTGCTCGTACATTAATACTAAAACCTGAAATTATTTTGTATGACGAACCTACCACGGGATTGGATACAATTACATCTAAAGAAATAAGTGAATTAATATTAGAAATTAAGAAAAAACGTAAAACTACCTCGATAATTATTACCCATGATATGTCTTGTGCCAAACTAACTGCAGATAGAGTTATGATTTTAAAAGATGGTGTAATACATGCTGAAGGGAAATACGAAGAATTAGAAAAAAGTGAAGACGAATGGGTAAGATCATTCTTTATATAAACATTTAATAAAACGAAATTATGAATAAGGAATCTGGATATAAATGGAAACTAGGAATGTTTGTAACAATAGGCTTAATCCTTTTTATGGTAACTATTTACTTTATCGGAAAACAACAAAATCTATTTGGTTCAACATTTCATATAACATCAACTTTTAAAACCGTAAGTGGTTTACAAGTCGGAAACAATGTACGTTTCTCAGGAATTAACATTGGTACTGTCGAAGAAATACAATTGATAAACGATTCTTCGGTAGTTGTAAAACTGGTTATAAAAGAAGAAGTCAAGCAATTTATAAAGACTGATGCCAGAGCTAGTATTGGCTCTGAAGGATTGATGGGTGACAAAGTTCTTACCATATCTCCGGGAAACAAATCTAATAGAATCATTGCTAATAATGGCAAAATTGCTTCTATAGATGCCATAGAAATGGATGATATCATGAAAAGTGTAAAGAAAAGTGTGGACAATGCAGGTGTAATATCCGAAGAACTTGCCATTTTTACCCATAATATGAATAATGGGAACGGTGCTTTATCTAGATTAATGACTGATCCTAAACTTGCAAATACACTAACCAAAACAATTACCAATCTAGAAAATGGTACACAAGGGTTTAGTCAGAACATGGAAGCTGCCAAAAGTAATTTCTTGTTTAGAGGATATTACAAAAAACAGGAAAAAGAGAAAGAAAAGGAACAAGAAGAAGCCGATAAAAAAGCAAAGGAAGAACATGAAAAACTAGAGAAGGAGAAAAAAGAGAAAGAAAAAGAAAAAGAAAAGGAGAACGAGAAAAAAGAAGAAGCTACAAAAGAAAACACAAAAAAATAATATATAAAAATACTTCTACTTTAACTTCTAATCTAATTACTTGTTCTAAAAACAGTAATCAAATGATTATCGAAAAGATACAATTATGAAACTACGTTCAACCGAAACTTTTTGGCCTATAAAAAATGCTATGGACGCAAGTTATCCATCGTTGGATGCAGACATTACTACGCCTGTTTTAATTATTGGCGGAGGAATTACCGGAGCTTTAATAGCTTATAAACTAATCTCCGAAGGTAAGAAAGTAGTTCTTGTAGACAAACGAGATATCTGTAACGGTAGTACGGCCGCAAGCACAGCGCTATTACAATATGAAATTGATATTTCTTTGCATGAATTAATAGAAAAAAGAGGCTTCGAATGTGCCGTTTCGAGTTATAAGAATTGCGAAAAAGCAATCTTTGACCTCAAAAAAATTATCGATACAATAAAAAGTGATTGTCAATTTGAGTTTAAAAAGAGTATTTATTTTTGTTCATTAAAAAAAGATGTTCCGTTTTTACAAAGAGAGTTTAAAGCACGAAAAGAGAATGGTTTTAAAGTAAAGTGGCTTGAAGAAATTGATTTAAAGAAGCAAGGTTTAAATGCTTTTGCTGCCATAGAATCAGAATCTGGAGCAATAATGGATCCGTATAAACTGGCACATGACCTTCTGAAATATTGTAAACAAAAAGGAATGCTAATCTATGACCGCACTAATATTACTGAATTTAAATATCTAAAAGGAAAAATAGTCGCTTTAACTGAAAATGATTTTACAATTACAACCGAAGATATTATACATTGTACTGGTTATGAAAGTACTGAAACCCTTACTGAAAAAGTTGTAGATTTAAAAAGTACTTATGCATTAACATCAGAAAGCTTTATAGAAATTCCTAATCCTTTTAAAAATGCTATTTATTGGAACACATCTGAACCTTATTTATATTTTCGAGGAACTGCCGATAATAGAATTATTATGGGCGGTGGCGATGAAGAATTTCATAATGCCGAAAAACGAGATAAATTATTACACCGAAAAGAAACCTATCTTTTAAAACAATTCGAGAAATGTTTTCCTGATATAAATTATAAACTTGATTATTCCTGGGCTGGTACATTTGGAGAAACTCAGGATGCTCTACCCTATTTTGGCAAACCCAATCCTAAAAAAAACGAGCATTATGTTTTAGGATTTGGTGGTAACGGCATTACTTTTAGTGTCATGGCAATGAATTCTATTATGGCATCTCTAAACGATTCTCAACATCCTGATTTAAACTTTTATAAGTTTAATAGATAATTAAATTCCTAAAACAATGTTATGGAAACTACTAATATCATAGGGCTTGTAGCAGGAATATGCGTAACTATTGCTGTTATTCCGCAAATTATAAAAGTGTGGAAATCTAAAAAAGTAAAAAATGTTTCTTTAACGATGTTTAGTACGCTAACGCTGGGTATTTTTTTATGGGTCGTTTATGGTTTTCTTAAAAAAGATTATCCGATAATGATAACAAATAGTATTTCTTTATTTCTTAATTTATTGATGATCTACTTTATTAGTAAATACGAAAAAGAATAAACAAAAAAAACAGCTTTATAAAAGCTGCTTCTTTCCTTAATAAACCAATAAATATATTAGGCTGTTTTAGCTATCGAGTTCTGGTTGTATTTATATTCTTTAGGACTACAGTTGTATTTTTGTTTGAATATTTTAGAGAAATAACTTCTGCTTGTAAAACCTATAGAATATACAATTTCAGAGATATTTAAGTCTGATGTTCTAATTAAATTTTCTGCTTTTTCTATTCTCATAAAAGTTATAAAATCATTCACAGTTCGATTATGCACGAGCTTAAATCCTTCTTGCAATTTATTTGGTGATAATCCTGTTTTTTGAGTTAAAAACTTAATAGTAAATTCCTCTGCAGGAAAATTTATAATGAAATTTGAAATCCTTTTAATTTCATCAATTTGTTTTAATGTAAGACAAGTTATAGCTTGTGATATCTTAGTAAAGCTATCAGTATGCTGTTCGATTTCCATTGCCAAAATAATTTGCAAAATTCCTTTTTTTAGCAAACTCCGAACAATTCCTGTTTGTGTTATAGCATTAAACTCTTCAATTTTTTCGGCAATCTTAAAATTCTGGAATCTAATATCTAAGTAATTTTCTTTCTTATTTAAAAATGTATTTTTTAGCTTATTTATTAAATCATCATTATGTCCATTAGTAGATACACTAATACCAACTCCTATTATAGAAAATTTAATCGGAATATTTTTTTCAAAGTATAAAATACTATTAATACTAGAGGAACTTTTTAGTACTCCTGAATTATATTTCTTAAGACTCTTTTTATCTCCGTTCTCTCCAAAACTATGCTTAAGAGCACCTTCGGAACAATAAGCAAATAAAATCGGGGATGTCTTAAAAGATTCCATACTCAACATTACATCATCAGAAAAAACAAGATCAAATTGCATGTACGCCATCCCTTCCTGAAATGTTATTCCTTCGATATTACCTTTTACAAAATCTGATTCTAGTGCTAAATTGTATTCTTCATTATTCAAGGTCAAAGTACCTTTAAGACTTTCTTTTAATTCATTAAAAACATCTTGTGCTTTTCCGGCTTTTAGATATATATTTTTCATTTTTAATAATTTTTTAAAATAATTCTTAATTCTTTTGAATGTTCTAAAAAAACAGATGCTCTAAATCTGTTTTAATTCTTTCTTGATACTTTCAAATTTCGCATTATAAACAAGAATATTGTTATAGAATTTTGATATTAAGTTTCATAATTAACTATATATCAACACAAAGCACAAAAAAAAGTCTTATCATTATAATGACAAGACTTTTTAAGCAAAATAATTTTATTGATCCCCCAATCAATAAAAAAACAGTTATGGATTATTTATACTTTCTTTATCTGAACAATTAATCTCCGGAATATCCTTAAAAAATTCAGAGGCATCTAAATCACTAGTGGGACCATAGCCCAGTAAAAATGTTCCTTTTACTGAGTCTGCAGTTTCAATTATGTACAAAATAGACATATCATCGGGATTACTCATACCTTCATATCGATGTTGTGCTACAATAAATATCTCCTCTGGTTTATAGGAGTATTTTGTTTCTGTATCAATCAAATACCCTTTTTCGAAAAGATAGTTAGATGTATATCCTTTTTCTTGATACTCTTTAATATAATCCGTTTCGTGTTTTGCATATTCTATTTTCATAATTAATAAAATTTTTAAAGAGATAAATACAATATTTTACCTTCTTTTAATTTATACTTTTCTTCTTCCTGTAACCAATGAAATTACAAACAATACAATGAAGATAAAGAATAGCACTTTGGCTATACTTGCGGCTCCAGCAGCAATACCACCAAAACCAAAAATTCCGGCAATAATTGCAAGAATTATAAAAATGACTGTCCAACGTAGCATAATGATATATTTTTAGTTAGTAAATAAGATCATGATGACCTTCTAGTTATTACAAATTTCTCTTTTCTTAAAGAATTGAATTAACTCAAATACAAAAATTATTACCTCAATTAAACATTAACCTTATAAATACTTAAAAAAATAAATTATGCCTTTTTTAAATCTAGTATTTTAAACAATTCATAATTATCTAAAAACAAGTAAATTACATTGTTTTTAATTCATTTTTACTAGCTATTTATCCTTACATTTGATAAAAGCAATTTTATCTATTTTGCGGTTTTAAACTTTAAATTTCAACCAAATCTTCCATTTTAACGAATAAACATAAATGAGTCAATCAAATAATCGATTGAGTTAATCTATGTAATTCTACAATACTAATTTTATAAATTCAAGATTTGTTACAAAACGGTTACTAGATATAAAACTAGAATAGAATAACTTATAAGTTCCATAATACATCTAGTACATGTTGTCGATAATAAAGTTATAGTAGAATAATAAACATAAAATGATTTATTACAAGAACTAAAAATTAACGCCCATGAAAACGAGAGACACTAAATCGAAAATAATATTCCTTTCTACATTTCCGCCAACGCAATGTGGTATTGCTACCTATACAGAAGACAGTATTAATGCGATAAATAAAGTATATGGGAAAAGTATTTCCTGTGAAATATGTGAATTGACCGATAAAATAAATCCAAATACTAAATCGGGATATGTTTTAAATACTAAAAATAGAGATGAATATAAGAAGGTAGCGCTTGAAATAAACAAAGACGATGCTGTAAAATTAATCCATATTCAGCATGAATTTGGATTGTTTGGCGGAGAATATGGTAATTTCTTAATCGACTTCTTAAATGCAAGTAAAAAGACTATAACTTTTACTTTTCATAGCGTTATTCCAAATCCAAACGAAGAATTAAGAAGCTTTGTTAAATTATTAGCATCATATTCTGATTCGTTTTTTGTAATGACAAATCAATCTAAAAAAATTCTCGTTGAAGATTATGGAATAAATAAAGAAAATATTGTTTGTGTTCATCATGGTACACATATCGTAGAATATGAAAATACATCAAAAGCAAAGCAAAAATTTAATTTTGAAGATAGAATAATACTTTCCACTTTTGGATTATTAGGTGAAGGTAAAAATATTGAGACAGGATTAAAAGCACTTCCGAAAATTGTAGAACAATTCCCTACTGTATTGTATCTGATTCTTGGGAAAACTCATCCCAATAATATTATTAATAATGTAGATGAATACCGCAATCATTTAGAATCTATTGTAGATGATTTGAACTTAAAAAACAACGTCCTTTTTGTTAATCAATATTTAGAAGTTAAGGAACTTTTAAATTATTTAAAAGCAACCGATATCTATCTTTTTACATCAAAAGACCCAAATCAGGCTGTAAGTGGTACTTTTTCGTATGCTATGAGCTGTTCTTGTCCTATTGTAGCAACTAAGATACCTCATACTATAGAAGTACTCTCTCCTGATACCGGTATTTTGGTAGACATTCAAAACGCGGAACAATTTACAAATGCGACTATAAAACTTCTTTCTGATTCTAGTTTACGGGAATCTATGGCTTTAAATGCATTCGAAAAAACCAGAAAAACTTCCTGGGAAAATGTAGCAATCAAGCATATGATTACCTACCAGAAGATTATAAAAGAGCCGATGGAAGTCAAATTTACGTATCCAGCAATAAAAATGGATCATCAAAAAAATATGACTACATCGCTAGGAATGATACAATTTAGTAAAATCTCTGAGCCTGATATTACTTCTGGTTATACACTCGATGATAATGCGAGAGCATTAATTTCTATGTGTTTACATTACCAACTTAAAGAAGATATCAATGATATTTATTATATCAATACCTATCTTAATTTTATTGAAAGATGCCAACAACCTGAAGGTAATTTTATAAATTATGTAGATGAATTTAATAATGTAGATCCTAAAAATGATACTGTAAATCTAGAAGATTCAAATGCAAGAGCAATTTGGGCTTTAGGAATGCTAATTTCATTAAAATCGACACTTATACCTCCTTCTACGCTAAACAAAGCATCTAAATGTATTTTAAAAGCATTAGATTGGACAGAAACTGTTACTTCGCCTAGATCAATTGGTTTTATAACCAAAGGATTGTTTCTATACAACTCCGTTGAACCTACACCACGCATTATCGAAATAATAGATAAACTAGCTGCTAGACTTTCTAAGAATTATAATGATCATGCAATCAAAAATTGGAACTGGTTTGAAAATTATCTTACTTATGCCAATAGTATATTGTCTGAATCGATGCTATATGCTTACTTAGCAACGGATAGGTTACTATATAAGAAGATTGCAATTGAATCTTTTGATTTTTTATTGCCTAAAATGTTTATAAATGGAGAATTCAAAGTCATTTCTAATAATGGATGGCATCATAAAGGATCGATACCCTACCAATATGGCGAGCAACCTATAGATGTTTCTTATACTATACAGACATTAGACCTATTCTATAAAATTTTTAAGGATCCATTTTACAAAAAATCCATGAAAATAGCCTTTAATTGGTTCTTAGGTCAGAATCATTTAAACCAAATTATGTACGATCCAATTACTGGCGGTTGTTATGATGGTTTAGAAAAAGAAAATGTAAATCTAAATCAAGGTGCTGAGTCTACGATTTGTTATTTAACTGCACGTTTACTCATGGAGAATAATATTGTTTCTAATAGTAAAATTATAAAGCTGGAGAGTTCAAAAGAAAACTTAGCATATAAATCAATTTAGATCACATTATCACTCGAAGTAGTTAAAAATAAAATTTAACGCAAAGAGCGCAAAGGATTACGCAAAGTTTCGCAAAGTTTAATAAATAGCTTTGCGAAACTTTGCGAAATAACTTTTTCACAAAATCCAAAAAAGTAACGCACAAAAAAAAATCCTCATCAAATAAATGATGAGGATTCTAAAGAAAGGCGACGACATACTCTCCCACATAACTGCAGTACCATCTGCGCAGGCGGGCTTAACTACTCTGTTCGGGATGGGAAGAGGTGAGCCCCGCCGCAATA
>NZ_JSYP01000025.1 GCF_000813005.1 Flavobacterium sp. KMS
GTTACTGTAACAGCTCCTTTTCATTATCCAATTGATATACATAAAGGGTATTTAAGTAATGATAAAAAGATGATTGCCGCATTTGTAAGTACAGGACTTAATCAAAGCGGATGGAGTTATGATGGGAATGCTATGTCGGGAGGAAATACTATGCCAACCTTATTATCACTTGTCTGGATAAGTTATGCTGAAAAAAATTCTGGAAAATAGAAACTTCAATAGATCAAGCTACTCAAAACAAGATACCGACATTGTTTAAGGAAGGTTATATGGATAAGGATAGAGCAGGGATATGGTCTCATATAACTTATAAAAAAATTACTGTTGGTCTGGCTCCTGGTGGTACAGTAGTATTATGGGTTACAGGTAAAAATAGAAGCGTGTAAGTACTTCATTATCAAGCTAAAGAAGCTTTTGTAAGTGTAGATGGATTTTATAGAAACCCTGATGAAGATACACAGCAAGAATTTTACCTAATGCATAGAAAAAACAAAGGGAACAGAATTGACTTCTGTTCCCTTTCATGACCTTTAAAACTATTAAGGTTTAAGAATTAAAACCGATGGCGTATTATTAAGCCATGTGCTTTGAGATTCGATTAGTTTTTTCCAGCTGTCTAAACTAATAATCATTAAATCTTGATTCTCTAAAAACTCTTTTTTAATAGTTCTATCAGACATTAGCATGATATGATTTGGGGCAATTTGTTCAATAGATCGAATAGATTCCTGCATATCCCGGGTGCTTTTTAATTCTCCGCTCGCATCCAGAATCGTAATTTGGGAACCATTGTTGTTAATTAATTTTTTAGCATATTCGATAAGGAATGCATCTTCTTTGCTAAAAATAGGCATGAAAACCTGATTTATTTCTTCTAATTCTTTGTCGATAAAAATTCCGACTGGCATTTTGCTTTTAGCGATAACGTGTCTTGTTCTTTCATCAAAAGGAGAATTTTCAAACAATCCTTCCTTTCCTGTGAATTTATCAATTAAACGGTCTGGATTTACGATTCTGGTTGTGAAACCAAGGATTTTACCTAGCAACGTTCCGTCGAAAATAGATTGTCCTAAACTAACTAATAATAAATCGTATTCGCCTTGGTTTGCCGTTTCAGTTATATCTGCATCAATATCATTAGATACTTTAAAAAGACTAATCATGTTTTGGTTTAAAACCTCAGATTCTGAAATAACGGGTAAAAGCATTTCTCTTTCATAATCTTTTACTTCAAACGAGTGTAACTCAGAGCTTAACGATAAATGCATTGCTGTTACAATAGTATTATCAGGTTGTTTTTTAGTCAGGCTATTTGCAATTCGTAATAATGTTTTTCCTTTTTCGGGAGTATCAAATGAAAATAAAATTTTGTATTTGCTTTTGTTTCCTATTTCTTCTGGAATAGTCGTCTTTTTATCTTTAAAGATAAAATTGATAAAGTCTAAAGCTGGTCCAGTCATAAATGTAGTAACCAATGCCATAATTACCATCATGGTAAAAATTTCGGTAGATAAAACGCCTAAATCATATCCTATGTTTAGCACTACCAGCTCCATTAAACCACGAGTATTCATTAAGGCACCGATGGCTAAACTATCTTTCCAGTTTTGTCCCACAAATTTAGCTGCAAGAGCACTTCCGAAGAATTTACCAACTACAGCCACAGCAATAATTACTCCTGTAACCTTCCATAAATAAGGATCATTTAATAAGCCTATCTGAGTACGTAATCCTGTGAAAACAAAGAATAAAGGAAGTAAAAGTATTACAGATACATCTTCAACTTTTTCGATGAAAATGTTACGGAATTTATTGTTTTCTGGCATGATTGCTCCTGCTAAAAATGCACCAAATAAAGCATGGATTCCAATTAGCTCTGAAGCGTAAGAAGAAAATAAAAGCGTTAAAAAGAAAATGGCAACTACTGGTTTGTTTAAACTTTCACGAGTTGAATTTAAATCACCTACACGTTTTAAAAACGGTCGAACTATTTTTAGCATCACAATTACATACAAAATAGCTAATCCTATTACATATAATGAACTAGTAAATGAACCTGCTTTTACAATAGCAATTACTACGGCAAGAATACACCAGGCAGTAATATCATCGGCAGCAGCACAAGTTATGGCAATGGTACCAAGTTTGGTTTTTTGCAAGCCTCGTTCCTGAACAATTCGAGCTAAAACGGGAAATGCCGTAATACTCATGGCAATACCCATAAAGAGACCGAAAGAAGAAAATTCAACTCCTACTGGGGCAAAAGTATGATAAATGAAATAAGCCAATGTTAGTCCTAATGCAAATGGAATTACAATACTTGCATGACTAATTACAACAGATTCATGTGCTTTGTTTTTAAGTACTTTTAAATCTAGTTCCATACCAATTACGAACATGAAAAGTATTAAACCAATCTGACTTAAAAATTGTAGGTTTCCTAAGGATTCTTTTGGGAATAAAGTGGCTGAAAATTCAGGGAAATACATTCCGATAAGGGATGGTCCTAAAACAATACCAGCAACCATTTCTCCAATTACCGATGGTTGACCAATTTTTCTAAAAACCCACCCAAAGAAACGTGCTACCAAAATAATTGTAATAATCTGGGCAAGCAAAATAGCAAGCGGATGTTGTAGATTTTCGATCATTGCCGAAATGAAGTCATTCCAATGGCTACTTTCTGTTTTTTTTACAACGATATCTCTTCCTATTTCTAATGCTTTTCCTTTTGAGATTACCAAATAGATTAAAGTCGAAAATCCGCCAATAATTATGAGATAAAATAATGAGTTTTTGATGTTTTTCATATCACGTCATTTTGATTTATTGTGCAAATATGAGAAGTGACTTTTAAGGAAAAAAGAAAATCTAGAGCTAATTCCTGTTAGATGTAATAAGACGGAAAAACTTTGTAATAACTTATATTTTTACTTTAAGTAAAAAGTCAGATCGGTACGTTTCGCTTAAAGAAAGAGTAATATTCTCCCCATTTTTTCTCTGATGAAGCAGTACAATTTCGTTGTGATTAAAGAATTGTATGGCATTCATAGCTATGATTTCCTTTTTATTAACCCGACAAAAATGGGCATCAGGTAATTGCTTTAAAAGGGTATCAAAATTAATGTTTTTTAACGTAAGCAAACTACCATCTGTAAGTAGCACCGTTTTGTCCCGACTATCTGTTGTGGCTGTTTTTATGTATTGAATTTGGTTAAAATACAACAAGGTTTTGCCTTTGTCGGTATTTAAGTGCATGAATTTTTTTGTAGCCTCAGGTTTATTGAATTGCTCAAGCGCTTTGGAAATTGCTTTTTGCAAACGTTCTATTTTTACGGGCTTTGTAATATAATCTACTGCATCAATATTAAAAGCTTCGGCTGCATAATCTTTGTAAGCGGTACAAAAAATAATTAATTTATTCTCTAGTAAACTGGCAAGACTCAATCCGTCAATTCCTGGCATTTCGATATCCGAGATTAATAAATCGAAATCGAGATTAGGAATTTCGGCTAGTAATTTTTCGGGATTATTAAAAGTTTTTACAATCTCTAATGCTGGAATTTGCTCACAAAGCATCTTTAGATAAGTTAAACCAGGTAACTCATCATCCAGTAGTAAGCATTTGAGTTTTGTATTCAAGTAGATTAATTTTTAAATGAGCAATGTAAATATCGTTCTCTACAAATTTATCAAGTTTGAATTGATTTTTGTAGATAATTTTTAATCGTTGTTCCAATGTAGTGTTCCCGATACCGCTTCGTTCTTTTTTTAATACTTTTTTATCTGATATTTTATTAGAAACGGTCAGAGAGAAATGGTTATCCTTAAATTCGAATATTACTGAAATAAAAGCATCGGCATTTTGTATGTCGGCGTGTTTAAATGCGTTTTCGATTAAATCGATAGAAATTAACGGCGCGAGTAAAGGTTGGTCGTACAATTTTTCGTCTTCGCCAATAATAGTTTTTACTTTTAATTCAAAAAGTGGACTGATCTTTATTTTATTGATTTCGATAAGATTCAGTGCAAACTCGATTTCTTCTTTTGGTGTTACTAGCTTTTTTTTGCTTTCGTAAAGAATATAATCTAACACATTTGCTAGTTTATCCAGAGCAAAATATGTTTGATACGCATGTGATTGAATCGAATTAAGAATGTTCTTGAAAAGATGTGGATTCAGTTTAGATTCTAATGTTTCCAATTGCAAATCATTTACTTTCATCTCAAGTAAATAAAAATTCTTTTCGGCTATCTCTTTTGCTTTTCTGGATTGAATTAACTGATAAACGATATAACCAATTAAAACTACTAGCAAAAGAATTATTGCTAGTAGAGAATTAGTTATAGTATTGCTTGTTTGCATGTTATTAATGGCTAGAAACAAATTTTAACCCAATAATCGAAGCTATTAATGTTGATAAGAAAAATATTCTCCAAAATGTAGCTGGTTCTTTAAAGATAAAAATTCCAACCAAAACAGTTCCCACAGCTCCAATTCCTGTCCAGACAGCATAAGCCGTTCCTATAGGTAAAACCTGAGTTGCTTTAAATAATAAAACCATACTTATGGTAAGGCATACAAAAAATCCAATCATCCAGTAGGTAGATACCATTCCAGATGTTTCTTTGGCTTTGCCAAGACAAGAGGCAAAACCTACTTCAAATAGACCAGCTATTATAAGTAAAATCCAATTCATTTTTTAGGGTTTAATAATTAATACAGAAGGCACGTTACTTAACCAAGTGCTTCTGGAGTCGACTAATGCTTTCCAGCTTTCAAGACTAATAATCATTAGATCTTGTTTATCTAGAAATTCCTTTTTGATGATGCGGTCGCTCATCATAGATATGTTCTTAGGGAATTTTTGCTCTAAGGTACTAATAGCACTCTTAATTACAAAATTAGACTCTATGTTTCCGTTTACATCCAGAATCATGATGTGTGAATTGTTATTGAAAATTAGCTTCTGAGCATAGTCTATCAAGAACGTATCTTCGACACTAAAGATTGGTATAAATACTTGATTTACATTTTGTAATTCTTTGTCGATTAAGATTCCTAAAGGCATTTTAGTTTTCGAAACAATCAATCGGGTTCTTTCGTCAAAAGGAGAATTCTGAAACAATCCTTCTTTCCCAATAAATTTATCTATAAGTCTATCTGGGTTAATGATTCGGGTTGTAAAACCAATTACTTTCCCTAACAATGTTCCTTCAAAAATAGATTGTCCTAGACCAACCAGTAACAGGTCATAATTGCCTTGATTGGCAATGTCGGCAATGTCACTTTCAATGTCTATAGTTGCTTTAAAAATAGTGGTGATTTCTTGTTTAAGAATTTTTGATTCTTCGACAAGCGGGATAAAACTATCTTTCTCTTTATCTTCGATATTAAAAGCATGCATCTCGTCGCTTAAAGATAAGTGCATTGCTGTAACTTGGGAGTTATCCTGCTGTTTCTTGACCATGCTATGTGCCAATCGCAAAAGAGATTTTCCTCTTTCGTTATTTCCAAACGAAATTAAGATTCGGTATTTATTGCTAATTGATGGTTCTTCGAGAACTGGGGTTTCTTTGGTTTTAAACACAAAATCGATTAAATCCAGTGCGGGTCCAGTCATAAAAGTAGTTACCAATGCCATGATAACCATCATTGTAAATACTTCGGGAGTTAGTACTTTGAGCTCTAATCCTATATTTAACACGACCAATTCCATTAATCCCCTTGTGTTCATTAGGGCTCCAATGGTTAAGCTGTCTTTCCAGCTTTGTCCTACGAATTTAGCTGCAAGTGCGCTCCCAAAAAATTTCCCAACAACTGCAACTAATATAATCATTCCGGTTACAGTCCATAAATAAGGATCGTTTATAAGCCCGATTTCGGTTTTTAAACCAGTAAAAACGAAGAAAAGAGGTAGTAATAAAATTACGGATACATCTTCGACTTTCTCGATAAACATGGTTCGGAATTTAGGAACATCAGGCATGATTGCTCCAGTCATAAATGCACCAAAAAGGGCATGAATACCAATAACTTCGGTTGCGTATGAAGATACAATAAGAGTAAGTACAAAAATTGCCACGACAGGTTTGTCTATATTCGATTTTGCTCCGTATAAATCCCCTATTCTTTTTAAGAATGGTTTTACAATATATAACATTGCCAAAACATAAATAACAGCTAGGGAAATGATGTATATCGAGCTAACAAAACTTCCAGCTTTTACAATAGCAATTACTACAGCAAGTAAACACCAGGCAGTAATATCATCGGCAGCAGCACAAGTGATAACGATTGTGCCTAATTTGGTTTTATGAATACCTCGTTCCTGAACGATTCTTGCTAAAACAGGAAAGGCAGTAATACTCATAGCTATTCCCATAAATAAACTAAAGGATAGGAATTTTACACCTTCGGGAGCAAATTGGTTGTAAACAAAATAAGCGAGCCCAATACCTAATGCAAAAGGAATTACGATACTGGCGTGACTTATTACAACGGCTTCATTTGCCTTGTTTTTTAATGCGTTTAAGTCGAGTTCCATCCCAATAACAAACATGAAAAGTATTAAACCAATCTGACTTAAAAATTTTAAGTTCCCTAAGGATTCGACAGGAAATAAGGCCATTGCAAATTCAGGAAAATACAAGCCTAATAAGGATGGTCCAAGAGCAATACCGGCAATAATTTCGCCTATTACAGATGGTTGCCCAATACGTTTGAAAATCCACCCAAAAAAACGGGCGACAAAAATAATTGTTATAATTTGGGCTAATAATATGGCTAGTGGGTCTTGAAAATTAGATTGCATCGAAGAAATAAAATCTTGCCAAGAACCTTTTCCTGTACCTACAACTTCTATTGTTTTATTTGCCTCTAAGTATTTACCTTTAGTAATGATCCAGTAAATTAAAGCTGTAAAACCTCCGGTTACCCCTATATAAAACAATGCGTTTTTGTAGTTCTTCATCCTATATTTTAAATAATGTAATTATTTTCTCAAAAATAATACAAATATGAGAAAAGGTAGCTAAGAAATCGCATCAATTTCAATTAACTTATTGTAAAAAAATGACTATAATTTATAGAAATAATAGTATAAAAGTGTACTCAAATTTTATCCTTTCCTGTGTTTTTCACTACATTTGCATCCATTTTTAATACTTTTATGAAAAAGAAATCAAATGTAGGTTTCTGGGAATCTATTGCCAGAATTATACTTAAAAATAGAATCCTGATTTTAGGGATTATTGCAGCCATAACTGTTTTTCTTGGCTTGCAATGGAGAAATCTTGGAATGACTTATACGGAAGCCAATTTACTTCCTAAAAAACATATTGTAAACCAGCAATATCAAGACTTTTTAAATAAATTTGGTGAAGAGGGAAATCTTATCGTTATCGGATTTAAAGACGAAACTTTTTTTACGCCAAAAAATTATGCTGCCTGGAATGAGTTAATGACAGGGTTAAAGGGTTCTAAAGCGGTGGATTTAGTTGTTTCGCTAAATGATTTAAAGAAGCTGGAAAAAGATACTGTTGCAGAAAAATTTGTACTTGTTCCTTTTATAGATCAAAATCAAGCAGTAAATCCGGAATATCTTAAAAAAATAAAATTTGACCTTTTTAATAATTTGCCTTTTTACGAAGGTTTATTGTTTAATAAGCAATCAGGGAGTATTCGTTCAGCTGTTTATCTGAATAAGAAAATAGTAAATACTGCAGCTCGAAAAACATTTATTCTGGAAGAATTGGTTCCTAGAATCGAGAAGTTTGAAAAAACTACAGGAATAGATCTTCGCGTTTCGGGAATGCCATATATCCGAACAATTAATGCGGAGAATATGAAAGGTGAAATTGGGCTTTTCATTGGTGCAGCATTGCTTATTACTTCATTGATTTTCTTTTTGTTTTTCCGTTCTTTCAGAGCTACGTTTATATCAATCTGTATTTTGTTAATTGGGGTAATGTGGTCGTTTGGGACATTAGGATTGTTTCATTACAAAATCACAATTTTAACTGCTGTAATTCCGCCATTGATTATCGTAATCGGAATAACAAATTGTATTTTCCTAATCAATAAATACCAGCAGGAAATAAAGATTCATAACAATCAGGCAAAAGCTTTACAACGTATTATTTCTAAAATTGGAGTTTCGACTTTAATGACGAACTTAACAACTGCTGTAGGTTTTGCAACGTTTATGATTACGGGTAACGACTTGCTATTTGAGTTCGGATTAGTGACTTCTATCAATGTTATATCGGTTTACTTGCTTACACTTGTAATAGTACCAATTGTGTATAGTTTTATGCCTTTGCCAAAAGAAAAACATTTGTATCACTTAAGTAAAAATTACATTTCGTCTTTACTGGATTGGGTTGAGAATGTTGTAAAAAATAAACGAAAAGTAATTTATACAATCTACGGTTTAGCACTTCTTTTTAGTGTGATAGGAGTTTCTCAAATTAAAGTTTCGGGTAGTTTAATTGGTGAAATGCCAAAAAGCGCATCGTTTTTTAAGGATATTCTTTTTTATGAAAAAGAGTTCAACGGTGTGATGCCGTTGGAGATTATGATTAACACCAAGCATAAAAAAGGTGTTATGAAATTATCGACCATGAAAAAAATGGATGAGTTGCAAGAAACAATTGCTACGATTCCAGAATTATCAAAACCAGTTTCGATAGTAAATTTAGTTAAATACTCTAAACAGGCATTTTATAATGGTAACCCAGAATATTATGAGTTGCCAACTTCGCAAGAGCAAACATTTATTTTGTCGTATGCTAAAAATGCTACGAAAAACAGTAAAGATAATTTGATGAAAAGTTATGTAGATTCGACTGGACAATACGCTCGAATCACAACTTTTATGAAAGATATTGGAACTCAGGAAATGGCTCGAGTAGAAGGGAAGTTGAAAAAGAAAATAGAAGAGATTTTTCCAAAAGAACGTTATGAGGTTACCTTAACAGGGAAAGCTTTAGTGTTCCAAAAAGGAACTTCATATTTGGTAGATAATCTTATAGAGTCTTTAATTTTTGCGATTTTAGTAATTGCAGCACTTATGACTTATTTGTTTAGATCAGGAAAAATGGTAATGGCATCAGTAATTACTAATATTTTACCACTTTGTATTACATCAGGATTAATGGGGTATTTTGGTATTCCGCTTAAGCCATCAACAATATTGGTATTTAGTATTGCTTTTGGTATTTCGGTAGATAATGCGATTCAGTTTATGGCAAAATACCGTCATGATTTATTGCAAAGTAACGGGAAGATCAAGAAATCAGTATTTAGTGCTTTAAGGGAAACAGGAATTAGTACGTTTTACACTTCGATTGTATTAATTTTCGGATTCGCGACTTTTACATTGTCTAGTTTTAGCGGAACAATTGCGTTAGGAGGATTAATATCTTGTACGTTGCTATTTGCAATGTTTGCAAATTTATTAGTCTTACCAGCATTGGTCTTGACATTTGAAAAGAAGAAGGCAAAAAAAGAAGATAATATAGAAGGAGAGATTTAATCTCTCCTTTTTTTATAGATGATATATTCAGGTAATTATAGCTGAATTTGTCTGTCGATTTGTTGGTCTAACGAGATGAAGGTTTCTGTTCTGGATACGCCTTCAATTGCCTGGATTTTGGTGTTTAGTAACTGCATTAAATGTTCGTTGTCACGACATATTATTTTAATTAATATCGACCAGTTTCCTGTTGTATAGTGACATTCTAAAACTTCGGGTATTTTTTTTAATTCTCTTACAGCTTCTGGATTTCGCGCAGCTTTATCAAGATATACGCCTACAAACGCCATTGTATTATATCCTAGAACTTTATTGTTAACGGTGAATTTTGAACCTGATATCACTCCCGATTGCTCTAGTTTGCGTAATCGCTGGTGAATTGCTGCACCCGAAATTCCGATTTTATTAGCAATCTGTAATATTGGTTTTCGTGCATCCTCCATTAAGTGGCGTAAAATTTCTTTATCGATACCATCTATTTCTATAACGAGTGAGTTGATTTTCATGTGTTGTGATTTGAAACTAATTTTAGTGTTTTGGTTTAAAATAGAAATCAAATTTAATGATAAAACTTTAATTAAGTTCTGAAATCGAAATCTTTGTCAAAGTTTAAAACTTTGACAAAGATGAATTGGGGTGGAAGTTGAGATAAAACAAAAATTTCAAATCTATAAGTGATGTAAGGTTTTGTATTACTTGAAGTTGGGATTTGGGCATAAAAAAAAGCCGCGAAATTCGCAGCTTTTTTATTTATTTAGATAAAAGGATTATTTTCCTTTATTTGCTTCAGCAATATATTTTTCTAATGCCATTGTCATTGATGGAGTTTCAGGAGTTGGAGCAAGAATATCTATTCTTAAACCATAATCTAAAGCCTCTTTTTGAGTTGTGCTTCCAAAAACAGCTATCCTAGTTTCGTTTTGTTTGAAGTCAGGAAAGTTTTTAAATAATGATTTTATTCCCGTTGGGCTGAAAAAAGCTAAAATGTCATAATAAACATCTGCTAAGTCAGATAAATCACTCATTACTGTTTTGTAAAAAATTGCTTGAGTCCAATCAACTTTTAAGTTGTTTAAAGTAATAGGAGCATCAGCGTTTAATTGATCAGAAGCAGGTAGTAAGAATTTTTCGTCTTTGTACTTTTTGATTAATGGAGATAAATCTGCAAAATCTTTAGCACCAACATAAATTTTACGTTTTCTGTACACTACGTATTTTTGTAGGTAAAAAGCAACGGCTTCCGATTGACAAAAATATTTTAATCCTTCAGGAACTTTATAACGCATTTCTTCTGCTACTCTAAAAAAATGATCAACAGCGTTTCTGCTTGTTAAAATGATTGCAGTGTAATGATTAAGATCGATTTTTTGAAGTCGAATCTCTTTAGCGTTAACTCCTTCCACGTGAATGAAAGGTCTGAAATCAATTTTTATTTTGTGTTTCTGTTGGAGCTCAAAATAAGGGGAGTTTTCCACTTTAGGTTCAGGCTGTGACACCAAAATTGTTTTCACTTTCATAAGTTGTAATATTTTCTAAGCACTCCCTTTGGTAAACCAATAATACATAAAATAATAAGGGGCTATTTCAAGAGTGCAAAGATATAAAATAAAATAAAATAACTTACTCAATATTACGTTTTGATAGTTTTTAATTGAAATAAAATAAGAGAACAGGCTAATACATAGTGAAATAGCTAGTATTGTTAGCGGTACATTTTTTGAAATATCGTCATAATAGAACAAAATTGCATTAACTGGAAGGATTAAAATACCGATATAAGCTCTATAAGTTACTTTTTGTAAGTTAAAGTGCTCGATAAATTCTTCAATATTAAAAGAAGTAGCAACAATCTTTTCTATTAAATACTTTGATAAAATAAAAAATCCCAGCAAGGTTACAATTTGGATATAAAGAGTCCAATCAGTTTTTGATGCATGTCCAAAACTACTTAAGGTAAGTTGTATAAAGAATGCAAAAGAAATAATTTGTAAAAAAAATAAGGCAATTGTAAAACCGCTTTTTATGTGGCTGCTATCTCTATATATTTTTGCATATTTATCAGAGAAAATCAATTTTGTAAAGTCTCCAAAACGGCTCTCATAGATAGACTTTGTTATAGCAATAACCGCAAAGCATAACACAAACAAAAGTGTTGCCCAGTCTTTGTTTTCAGTAATTCTTGGATGAAGTTGTTCAATCATAGCGATGCAAAATTAGTAATTTTTTATATCAATACTTTTATTATAACTTTATTATGAATGAAATGCTATAAAAAGTTTACTTTTGCGTTGAAATTACTCAGAAAAATGAATGATTGTATTGTCATAATTCCCACTTACAACGAAATTGAAAACATTGAAAGCATTATAAGAGCTGTGCTTTCTCAACATAAATCTTTTCACCTTCTTATTGTCGATGATAACTCTCCAGATCGTACTGCAGATAAAGTTGTCATGCTTCAAGAGGAGTTTGAAGGGAAATTGTTTTTAGAAAACAGAGCCAAAAAAGCAGGCTTAGGAACTGCTTATGTTCATGGTTTTAAATGGGCTCTGGATCGAAAGTATAATTATATATTCGAAATGGATGCCGATTTTTCGCATAACCCAAATGATCTCGAAAAACTTTTTGATGCTTGCCATTTTGGTGGAGCAGATTTGGCTATTGGATCTAGATATGTAACAGGGGTAAATGTTGTAAACTGGCCATTAAGCCGTGTATTGATGTCATATTTTGCTTCGGTGTATGTAAAATTCATAACAGGTATGAAAATACATGATGCCACAGCTGGATTTGTATGTTATAAAAGAGAAGTCTTGGAGGCTATTAATCTTAACAGAATAAAATTTGTTGGTTATGCTTTTCAGATTGAAATGAAATATAGAACGTATTGCAAGAAATTTGAAATTACCGAGGTTCCTATTATTTTTACTGATAGAACAAAAGGAGTTTCTAAAATGAGTAATGCTATTATAAAAGAGGCAATTTTTGGAGTTATCTCACTTCGACTAAAAAAATTAGTCAATTCATTATAAACCAATATTAAGGATGAATAGGATTTTAATAAAAAATGCTAAAATTGTAAACGAAGGGTCAATTTTTGAAGGCGATTTGCTAATCGAAAATGATATAATTGTAGAGATCTCAGATAGTATAAGTCTAAAGTCTTCTAATTGTGTTGTTATTGATGCCGAAGGAAGTTACTTAATGCCGGGAGCTATAGATGATCAGGTACATTTTAGAGAACCAGGTTTAACACATAAGGGAGATATCGAATCAGAGTCTAAGGCAGCTGTTGCTGGAGGGATCACTTCGTTTATCGAGCAGCCTAACACGGTTCCTAATGCAGTAACTCAGGAAATATTAGAAGAAAAATACCAGATAGCTGCAAAGAAATCATATGCGAATTATTCGTTTATGATGGGAGCTACGAATGATAACTTGGAAGAAGTTTTAAAAACAAATCCAAAAAATGTAGCAGGAATTAAGATATTTCTAGGTTCTTCAACGGGAAATATGTTAGTAGATAATGAAGCTACACTCGAAAAAATATTCTCTAGTACACCAATGCTTATTGCAGTACATTGTGAGGATGAAACAACAATTCAGAATAATTTAGAAAAATATAAGGCAGAGTATGGTGAAGATGTTCCTGTAACGGTACATCATTTAATTCGTAGTGCCGAAGCGTGTTATATTTCTTCATCTAAGGCTATTGCTTTGGCGAAGAAAACTGGAGCTCGTTTGCATATTTTTCATCTTTCGACTGCTAAAGAAATGGAATTGTTTACAAACAAAATCCCTTTAGAAGAAAAGAAAATTACTGCCGAGGTTTGTGTGCATCATTTATGGTTTACAGATGAAGACTATAAAACTAAGGGTAATTTTATAAAATGGAATCCTGCTGTAAAAACTGCCGATGACCGAAAAGCTCTTTGGGAAGCATTGCTAGATGGACGAATAGATGTAATTGCTACAGATCATGCGCCACATACTAAAGAAGAAAAGAAACAATCCTATTTAAAAGCTCCTTCTGGAGGTCCTTTGGTTCAGCATGCCGTTGTAGCTATGTTTGAAGCGCATCATCAAGGAAAAATTAGCGTTGAGAAAATCATTGAAAAAATGTGTCACAATCCTGCTAAAATTTTTAAGATTGAAAAAAGAGGTTTTATTAGAGAAGGTTATTATGCCGATTTGGTAATTGTAAATCCTGGTTTGCCTTGGAGTGTAAATACAGATAATATTTTGGCAAAATGTAAGTGGTCTCCATTTGAGGGATATACATTTAAATCAAGAATTACTCACACTTTTGTAAATGGTCAATTGGTTTACAATGCATTTAAAGTGAAAAACGTTCACGCTGGAAAAAGATTATTATTTGATAGATAAGATATGAAAAAAATAGTCATAATTATTTCGGTATTAATGTTTGCTGTAGGATGCAAGAAAGAACTGGTTCCAAAGCCAGAACGACTTGTTGAAAGAGATAAGATGATAGATATTATGTATGACTTATCATTATTAGAAGCAATAAAATACCAGAATCCAATGTCTCTTGATTCTAGCGATACTAATCCTACCAGATTTATATTGAAAAAATATAAAGTAGATAGTTTGCAATTTGTAAAGAGTAATATGTATTACGCTGCAAATTATAATGATTACAAAGACATGTTTGATGAGATTAGTGCGCGTATAGAAAAAAATAAAAAGAAGGTAGATTCTTTAATCAAAATTGAAGAAAAGAAAAAGAAGTTGCTTGAAAAAAACGGCAAAGCTGTTAAAAAAGACACTATTAAAAAACCTAAAGAAGAATTGATAAAAGTAAAGCCGGTTTCGCCTAAAATAGAAATGAAACAGAGTAATTAACTTTTTATAAAGTAGAAACCTCTTTAATATATTGATGGATATTTATGAAGTCAGTTTTTAAAGTGGTTTTTATTTTTTCATTCGAATATAAATCTTTTGTGTAAGACGACTTTGTAGTCGCTTTTGTAATCTGTCTTTTCTTCAGGAAAAATGTAGATAGAAACCAATCGATTCTCCATATAATTTTCATAAGTAAAGGACTTGCATGAATTGTAGGTCTTTTTACTTTTAATGCATCAGCAATAGTATTTAAAACATCTCGAAAAACGATATTATCTGCAATTAAAGTAAATCGCTCATTTTTTATCTCGCTTTTCATTAATGTTACGGCGATTCTAACAACATCATCTACAGCAACAAATCCGGTACTTCCCAGCGTGTAGAATGAAAGCCCATTGGCTACTTTTGTATAAAGTTCTGCGCTTCCTTGTTCATCACTTTTAGATTTTGGGATAGGACCCATAATTACCCCAGGATTTATAATAACAACATCAAGGCCTTCTTGCCAACTACGCCAAACTTCCATTTCGGCACCATATTTAGATATTGCATAATCGCTATGTGGTTTTTCAGGATTCCATTCCGTTTCTTCGGTTATAATAGTTTCATGGGCTGCAAGGTCTCCAAGAGCAGCTATTGAACTTACAAAACATAATTTTTTTATTTGCTTTGCGATACAAAAATTTACAATGTTTGCAGTGCCTTCGATATTGGTTTTTCGTACTAAGTCTTCGTCCTTTGGGTCAAAAGAGATTAAGGCTGCACAATGATATACATACTCAATATCTGCAAAAGCAATTTCTAATGAGGGAACATCGAGGATATCAGCTTCTATCCATTGTATTGATTCGAATAAATGTGATTTTTTATATAAATCAAAAACTGATTTTGTTTTTTCTATTTTATTTGCGTTTCGGTAAATTGCCCGAACGTTGTCTCCATTTTCAATTAAATGAAGCAATAAATGTGCGCCAACTAAACCTGTTCCTCCTGTTACTAAAACCATTTTGTAAAGATAATACTTTCGATTTATCTACATACAAATTTCGTACGATTCAGGGTACAGATAATAAATAAGGCATATTAAAAAGTATCTTTTCAATATGCCTTATTTGTTTATAGGATCAAATGTTTTGTTTATTAGAAAATTGTGTATCCTAAAACAAAATCTATTGAGCTATATTTTGCAGAATAAGTTAGATAATCGCGCATTAATTCTTTTTTGGTATTTAATCTTGCTTCGAAGCTAAATTTATTTTTAAAGTTATAACCAAGGCCGAAAGCAAAATTACTTCCAGAACCACTTTCATATTCTCTTGTAGTTTTATTTGTAACATCTGTGTAAGTGATGTTTGTTTTGCTTCCTGCATCAAATGCATAAGCTACGTTTATAAAAATTTTAGAGCTTTGATTTAAAAACATATAATGTCTTATTCCGATAGGGATTTGTATAGAAGTGTATTTTACTTTTGCATTGTTAGGGGTTTCCGGGCTTATTATAAATCCACTAGGAACATTATATGTTTTATCATCTTGGTATGTTTGATAAGCAGGATTTATAAAAATACTCCATTTGTTTTTGTTGTATGGAAGGATGTACTCTGCCTCGACACCAAACTTGAAGTTAATTTTATTATCTAGTTGTACGTTATCGCGAAGAAAGTAATCATTTTCAGTAGATAATGATGCAATGCTTGCGCTAGGCGTTATTTTAACTAGAAAAATTCCTTTGTTTACTTTTCTTTCTTCTTTAGCTAAATTAGGTTTGATGTTATTGTATTTTATGAAATACTTAGTAAGATCTGATTTATTGTAATTAAGTTTTATAATTTCTTTTTCGGTTGTGTTTTCGGCCTTTACATTTTGAAACAGTTGTTGTTTATATTCATTATTTTCGGCTAGTATTGTTGGGGAGCCGTTAGAATCAATCTGATAATATTTTGTATAAACAAGTTGCTCCACAGGAATCGTTTTTGTTTCGTAAAAATATCTATTAAGGTTTTGATCGGTGTAACTATACAAAGTAGCATCGCCTTTTATAAGAACTTTTAAAAAAATTACTTCTTCTTTAAAAACAGGGTTTCTGTCAGCTAATAACTTATTAGGTTCGTCGCTTGTACGATCTATTTTAATTTTAAATTTTTTAAATGTGGTTTCATTGTCGATCCCGAACTCTTGAACGTTTGCAATGGTTTCGGTTTTAAAGTCGTTGTCACTAAGTTGTGTTTTGTATTTAAAATCTGTTGGGTTGTTTTTCCAGTCTATGTTTCTTATGAAACATTCTATGCGACTTCCATCGTTTAAAATATAATATCCTTTTTCAAAAGATATTTGCGCATAAGAAAAAGTAAAAAAGAATAAAAATAAAATAGTAATCAGTAATGGTTTTTTCATGGTAATTTGTTAGTTTTTTTGCGAATGTAGCCATTATATGTTGCTTTTGCTGCATATTAAAGGTTAAAGCATGAACTGTTTAGCTGGGTATAGATGAAGATAGTTTTTATAGTTTGAATTTAATGGTTAATATTTTGCAGGACAGAAATGAAAATCTTTTGTAACAGGAGTGTTTTATAGTATTTACTCCTAACAGAATTAATTATATTTGTAAAAATTATTTTAAAAGAAATGAAAAATTTTATTGAAGAAGTAACTTGGAGAGGAATGCTTCACGACGTTATGCCAGGTACTGAAGAACATTTGATGGAACAAATGAGAGTGGCATATGTGGGAATTGATCCAACTGCGGATTCATTGCATATAGGGCACTTGGTTGGAGTGATGTTATTGAAGCATTTTCAGTTATCAGGACACAAACCATTGGCGTTAGTTGGTGGGGCAACAGGTATGATTGGTGATCCATCGGGAAAATCGAATGAAAGAAATTTACTTGACGAAACAACGTTACGTCATAATCAGGAAGCTATAAAAGGGCAATTGTCTCGATTTTTAGACTTTACTTCAGATGCGGCTAATGCTGCTGAATTGGTGAACAACTACGATTGGATGAAAGAATTCTCATTCCTTGATTTTATTCGTGATGTAGGTAAACATATTACGGTAAACTATATGATGGCAAAAGATTCTGTAAAGAAAAGATTGTCTTCAGAAGCTTCCGAAGGAATGTCGTTTACAGAGTTTACTTATCAGTTAGTTCAAGGATATGACTTTTTGCATTTGTATAAGAACAAACAATGTACCCTGCAAATGGGAGGAAGTGACCAATGGGGGAATATCACCACGGGAACAGAATTGGTAAGAAGAATGGAAAGTGGAAAAGCGTATGCTTTAACTTGTCCGTTAATTACAAAAGCTGACGGAACAAAATTCGGAAAATCTGAAGGCGGAAATATCTGGCTGGATGCAGCAAGAACCTCTCCGTACAAGTTTTACCAATATTGGTTAAACACTTCGGATGTTGATGCTGAAAAATATATCAAAATTTTCACTTTCTTGTCAAAAGAAGAAATTGAATCATTGACAATAGAACATAGAGAAACACCACATTTGCGTATTTTGCAAAAAAGATTGGCTGAAGAAATTACTGTAATGGTACATTCTGCTGCGGATTTAGAAAATGCAATTAAAGCTTCGGGTATCTTATTCGGAAATTCAACTTCAGATGATTTAAAGCAATTAGATGAAGCGACTTTCTTAGATGTTTTTGACGGTGTGCCTCAAGCAGAAATTGCTAAAGCCGACCTTGAAAACGGATTAGAGATTATAAATGTTCTGAATGAGAAAACAGGATTTTTTAAGTCGAATGGTGAAGCTAGACGTGCTCTAACTGCTAATTCTATTTCGGTTAACAGAGAAAAAATAACAGAGGAATTTGTTCTTTCTAATAAAGATTTAATAAACAATCAGTTTGTATTATTGCAAAGCGGAAAGAAAAATTATTTTGTGATAAGAGTGGTTTAATTGTTTAGCAGGTAATTTGTTTAATCGTAAGTTTCGGTTAACCGATTTAACAAATAAACAAATCAACTTTTTTACAAAACCATCAAATTACAACCTCTAATATCAGAGTTATCAAAACGTCCCAATACCTCGAAAGAGTTGTTGGGATATTTTTTGCCCAAATCTTGCGTAGCGATAAAGGAGCAGGAATTAATATTGGCTAAGTCGATTACGTTTATACCACCAGTTTTTCCTTCTTTTACGTAAGTTAAAGCATCTTCGGTATCACGAATAAGCACTTGTATCCACGATGGACATTCAAAAATTCCTTCGCCTAAAGAATAAGCTTGCGATAATAATTCGGTCATACCATACTCAGAATGTATTGCAGATACACCAAAGCCTTCACATAATTCTTTGTGTAATTCTTCGCGAATCATTTCTTTGCGTTTGCCTTTCATTCCACCAGTTTCCATTATGATGGTGTTTTGTAGTTTAAAGGTGTTTTTTTCGATTAAATCTAATAAAGCATATGTTACACCAATTAAGATAGTATTTTGTCCTGATTGGTCTAATTCGATTAGTTTTTGGGTAAGTTCTTCGTGGTTGTGTAAATAAAACCCACTTTCTGGATGGTTTGATAATTTAATTAAATCTTCGACCATGTATATTAAAGAAGATCCTTCGCGTTCTAGATAAGAAGGTAAAAGTGCTAGTACAGCATAATCTTCGATGTTGCCATAAAATTCTGAAAATCCTTTGCGATAGCTTTCCTCGTACAAAGAAACATCGGTTACAATATGCTTGCTAGTAATCATTCCTGTTGTACCGCTACTGGTAAAAGTAACCTGTGCAGGATTAGAATTTGAGACCACATTATGGCTCTTAAAAAACTGAATTGGCAAGAAAGGAATTTGAGTAAGGGACTTTACTTTTTGTGGATCTGTTTTAAGATAATCACAGAATGTTCGATATACTACGTTGTTTTCGTATTGAAAGCGAAACACTTTCAACGCTATTTTTTCAAATTGCTTTTGATTGGAAATCGTAAATATATCGGTTGTTGTAATCAAGATCTTTTTTTTTGCAAAGGTAATTTATTTAAAAGAAAAAGCTCCAATATTACTTTGGAGCTTTTTTATGTTTTTATTTTTAAAAATTACCTGACAATTAGCTTTCTAGTTGCAGTTGCGTTCTCTTCGTTTATTTTTATGATATAAACACCTGGCGAAAGATTAGAAACATTAAGCTCTTTAGAACTTATTTGTGTCTGTAGGACTTTTTTCCCCAGTACGTCAAAAATGGTTATCTCTTTTTCTAAATCATTTTTAGACGAAATGTATACTTTACCGTTACTCACAGGGTTTGGGTACAAACTTAAGCCCTCTATAACAGTGCCGTCTTGCGGTTTTGGCAGTTGTTTACTGTCTTGTGCCGAGACACTTACAGTAAAGAAAAAAGCCAATAAGAATGTAATATAAAAGTAGTTTTTTGCCATCACTTAAATTTAGTATTAGTAAATATACAAAAAAGTTTTCAAAAACTACGCCAAAAAAAAACATCCTATAAATTTAGGATGTTTTTAACATTTTATGTGTGAAGTGATTATAGCTTCTCTAATAAGTTTACACCATCAACAATTGCCCAAGCACCAGGAGTTAAAGCAGCTCCAGTTGCTGTTGTACTTGTTGTAAAGTTTCCTGCAGGGAACGCTACTGTAAATCCAGCTGCACCTGTTCCTGTAAGAGGAGTTGTAGCATCAGCAACTTTTACGTTTAGCATTTTGATTTTACCACCAGCAACTTGATTTGTGTTTGTAGCCGCTTCTTGAATTCTAACAGCAACAGCTCCTGTTGAAGTATATCCAGAAATTACAACATTTGTATATTCACCATTTCCATCTTTTTTGAATTGAATTGCATCAATTTCTGTTGGATTTCCAGCTTCAGTTACTGTTCCTGGAGCTCTTCTTAAAGTAATGTTAGAAACTTTAGGGAAGAATGAGTTGTTAACACTTTTTGATTCGATTTCCATTCCGAAATTTCCTGCACCAGTTTGATATGCGTACCAGTTAGTGTTTGCTTGCCCTTGCCATCCATCTTGCCAGTCAAAAGAATCATCTGTATTTCCGTATGAAATTAAGTTTTTAGCACTTACAGTTCCACCGTAAAATTCAAAACCATCATCAGCTCCTTTGTAAGCTACTAAGTTTTCTAGAACTGTTCCCGAACCTACAGCGTAGAATGAGAATCCATTCATTTCTGAGTTTCCGTCAAGGATTTTTTTACCAGCATATTCTACACGTACATATTTTAATGAACCACTGCTATGAGTTGGGTTTGAACCACCATAAACAATATTTGTTCCATCTTCTGAAGTTGCAGTAGTAATTGGTGTTCCGTCAGCAGTTTTTCCTGAAACAATCGGAGCATCACCAAACATAATAATTCCTCCCCATGAACCTGCAGTCTTAGATTTCTCTGTAAAGACAACTGGTTCTGCAGCTGTACCAGCAATATTTAAAATACCACCTTTTTCTACTAACAAGGCATCTGAACCATTAGAAACATCGGCAGTAATTACTGATCCAGCTTCGAAAGTTAAAGTTATACCGCTTTTTATTCTTACTGTACCACTTAGGGTATATGTTCCTTTTACAAAAGTTTTAGAAGCAGTAACATTTTCTGCTGTTATTTCTCCTGAACCAGCTGCTGGAGGTGTTGCAACATCATCATCGCTAGAAGAACAACTTGCGAAAATCAAGCTTAATAAAGAAAGACTTAAGACTAATTTTTTCATTTTAATGGTTTTTTAGAATTATTTTTTTTGTGTTATTTTGTTGATTCAAAAGTACTATCGTGCTTTTCAAACCTAGTTAGCTAAATGTTACTAAAGTATTATATAACAATTAGCTAGATGTAAATTTTATGTTACGTACTTAAAATAAGAAAAGAGCTGTAAAGCTCTTTTCTTATTTTGATTAAAATGTATATCCTATATTAACTGAGAAGCCAACTCCTTTTTTGTATTCACGAAGAACTAATGAATCTTCGGTAATATCTATTGTGCTGTTTTTTCCTAATTCTTTTCTATAATATGGGTTTATTAAATTTTCGGCACTAAATTTTAATTCAATGTTTTTTGATAGTGTGCTTGTCCAAACAAAATCTAATTTACTGAATGATTTTTCATAGATATGATCCATTCCTGATGAACCAACTGCAAAGATTCTGTCGCCGTAAACGTTATAAACTAATGTCATTGAGTTTTTCCAAGCGGTATTTAATGTAAAGTCATATTTCAAATCGGTATTGATAATCCAGTTTGAAGCTCCTTGAAGTTTACGATTTGTGCTGTTTTCTAACTCGTTACCTTGTTTTGTTAAGTCAATTTTCACATCGGTACTCATTATAGAAGTGTTGAATCCGAAAGTAAAGTTCGAAAGAGATTCGCTAACTCTGCTTAATTGCAAAATCATTTCGATTTCGGCACCGTAAATTACAGCTTGCTCAGAGTTTTTGAATGTTGTTATTTGACCACCACTATTAGCTGTTGGTTTAAAAACTCTTTCAATAGGGTTTTCGATTAATTTTCCAAATGCGCCAATAGCAAATAATTCTTTGTTGTTAGGAAATAATTCGTACTTAAAATCTACATTGTAATTGTTACTGTTTAATAAATTTGAATTCCCGCTTTCAGAAGTTGCATCCGCGTTAATGTAATTTATTGGAAGTAATTCCATTGCAACTGGTCTTGTTATAGTTTTACTTAATGAACCACGTAAATTACTTTTTTCAGTTAAAGCATATTTAGTGTTTAATGAAGGAAGGAAATCTAACTTATCATCAGTTTTCTTACGGTATGGGCTTCCAAAAGGATCTCCTTGTTCTCTGTATTTAATTTCACGAGTTGAGTTTTCGGCTCTTAATCCTGCATTTAAATCCCATTTTTCTCCAAAAGTCCAAAACAAATTAAAGTAACCAGCGTTAACAAATTGATTTAGTTTTACTTTATAATCTCCATTAGATTCTTCCTGAACATAAACGATTCCATTATCGATATCCTGATTGATTTCTTTACTAATTGTTCCTAAATCTGCAGTGTAATTTTTTTCGATATTTCTTCTTCCAGAAAAGAAACGGTAACTAGATTCCATGTCATTTATGAAATTGTTATATCCTACAGTTAAGTTGTTTAATCTTTCTTTGTTTCCAAATTTAATGCTGTATTCTGCAAGAGCAGAGAAGTAAAAGTTTCCGTTTACATCTAAATACTGGCGATTTAAATTATTTCCACCATAAGACATATTGATGTCAGTATCATTAACTTTTAGACCAGTGATAAATTTTCTGTCAGGTTGTTGAAAACCAGTTTTTACATATGAACCTCCAGCTTTAATGGTTTGTTTTCCATCTTCGGTTAATTTGTAATCTCCAAATAATTGAGTATTCCAATACTTAGACTCTTCAAATTGATTTAATCTGATAAGGTTGTTTGTAATATTGGCTAAACTGTTGGTGTATCCTACTTGATCTTGAATTTTACTTTCTGTGGCTTGGATAAAAAGCGTATTGAAGTTTAAGTTTAATCTGTTTGTTTTGTATTTTAAACCTGCTAAACCAGAAAAAGTAGTTTGGTAAGCGTATTGTGTGTTGTATAAGTTATTGTCGTAATTACCTTGTCCAAGATTGAAAGTTCTGTCAACTCCCTCTCTAAAAATGTATTTATTATCAAAGTTAAATGACATGATGTAACTTATGCTTTTTTCTTTTTCAAGATTAAATTTTTGTGAATGTAAAAAACCAATACTTGAATTTAAAGGGCTTGCAGTTTGATCAACATCCCAGTTTTTATCTCCGTAGGCACTATGGTATTGATCAGGAGATAACTTTGTTCCGCTTGGTACAGAACCAAAAGCTGACGGAAGTGCTCTTTCATTACCAAGAAGTCCAAAAGTTCCTTTAGTTGAATTTGCATCATCAGAAAGTAAGAACTTCTTTAGATTGTTGTTTGTAGTATAGCCAAATCCAATATTTAATTTTGTGATGTTTTTTGGCTGAGTGGTTTCAATATTAATTGTTGCACCTGCAAAATCACCAGAGATATTTGGATTGAATGTTTTGTAAATATTTAAAACTCCTACTATATCAGTTGGAAATAAATCTAATGGAATAATTTTTTTGAAAGGGCTGTTTGATGGAGTTTGTAAATCATTAACCAATAAATTATTGTAACGATCTTCCAAACCTCTAATAAATAATCCACGGCCATCTACTTTTGTAATTCCTGTAACTTTAGTAAGTCCATCTTCTACGTCACTAACCCCTTTTCGTGACATTTCCTGAGCACCAATACTTTGTTTAATAACAACTGCATTTTTTTGATCTAATAATAAAGCAGTTTCTTTTTCTCTGTTTACAGATGAAGCTTTTACAACAACATCTTTTAGAGTGTAACTCCCAGATGATAATGCCTGGTTGATAGTTGTAGTTTCATTTGCTTTAACAATTACTAGAGCTTCTATAGTTTCATACCCCAAGAAACTATAAATTACAGTATAGCTACCAGGAGCTATGTTTATCGAATATTTACCATCGATGTCGGTATTTGCACTGTTGTTTGTTCCTTTAATAAGGACATTTGCAAATGGTAGTGCTTCATTATTAGTTTGTTTGTCTGTTAAAACCCCAGAAATTGTACCTTTGGTCTGAGCCATAGAAACAGCACAAATAAATAATGTAATAAATAGAAATTTTAAGTTGAATTTCATTTTCGTTTGTTGTTTGTTTATTTTTTTGCAAATAAAAGACGGCTTTGTAAAGTTCGTGTTAGCTGCTTGTTATTGTTTTGTCTCTAATATATTATGAAATTGTTATGAGATTAAATTACGGTTAACACTACTTTTTAACAGTTGATTTATTATTACCTTTACACTCGCAACTACAATCATTGAATATTATATCGTATAAGTATCAATGAGATAACCCAATTTTTTGCTATTTTATGAAAAAAACACAAACTAAGATTTTACTAGTAGATGATGAACCGGATATTTTAGAAATTGTTGGATATAACCTATCTCAAGAAGGGTATCAAATAATTACAGCCTCAAACGGAAAAGATGCAATTGCAAAAGCACAAAAGGAATTGCCAGATCTTATAATAATGGATGTTATGATGGCTGAAATGGATGGTATGGAAGCTTGTGAACACATCCGAAAAATACCAGAACTAAATAACGTTATCATTACATTCCTAACTGCAAGAAGTGAAGATTACTCACAAGTAGCTGGTTTTGACGCTGGAGCGGATGATTATATCACTAAGCCTATTAAACCAAAATTACTAGTAAGTAAGGTAAAAGCATTATTGAGACGTTTAAAAGAACAAGAAGTTAGTAGTGATACATTAAACGTAGGTGGAATCGAAATTAATCGTGAAGAATATAAAATCGTAAAAGATAATATAGAAATCGCTTTGCCTAGAAAAGAATTTGAATTATTCTATTTATTGGCTTCAAAACCAGGAAAAGTATTTAAACGTGATGAAATACTTGATAAAGTTTGGGGTAATGAAGTAGTTGTAGGCGGAAGAACGATTGATGTACACATTCGAAAATTAAGAGAAAAAATTGGAGAAGATTTATTTAAAACCATCAAAGGAGTAGGTTACAAATTCGAGGTTTAAAATAAAGATTACCAACCAAAAGCATAATGCAAAGAAATCAGAATTATCTTTGTAGAAGCTATCCATGAACTAAATGAAAATAAGTTTTAAAAAAACCTATAAGTTTGCTGTAAAGTCAGCACTATATATAAGTCTCTTTGCTACAGGATTTGTAGTAATTCTAGTTTTATTATTCTTCAAAAATAGAACAGAACATTTATTACCATTTAGTCTTGTCTTTCTTGTGTCGGTATATGCGTTCTCGTTTATGGTTTTACAATACCGAGTAGAACGTTTTATTTATCGCAGAGTAAAGAAAATCTACGATGAGGTTTCGTTATTGGAATCCAGTACACTTATCAACCAGCCGATCACTACGGATATGGAAACGCTTTCGCGTGAAGTCAAAAAATTTGCAACCGATAAAAAGTTAGAAATCGAAATGCTCGAGATTCGTGAAGAATACCGTCGAGAATTTCTAGGTAATGTTTCGCACGAACTTAAAACACCTTTGTTTACAGTTCAGGGATATATTTCGACTTTATTAGATGGAGCAATGGAAGACAAAACCATCAGAAAAAAATATCTTAAACGTGCCGAAAAAGGAGTAGAAAGATTAATTTATATTGTCGAAGATTTAGACATGATCACTAAATTAGAAACAGGCGATTTAAACTTGATAATCACCGATTTTGATATTGTCGAACTTATTCAGAATGTTTTTGATTTATTAGAAATGAAAGCTGATAAAAAGAAGATTAAGTTAACTTATGAAAAGAAAATTCTTCAGCCGATTTTGGTGAAAGGAGATAAAGACAGAATTCAACAGATACTAGAGAATTTGATTGTGAATTCAATTAAATATGGTAAGCAAGGTGGAACTACAGAGGTAGGAGTTGTGAATCTTACAAAGAAAAAAGTACTTATTCGTATTAGTGATAATGGAGAAGGAGTAGAGAAACAAAATATACCAAGACTTTTTGAACGTTTTTATAGAGTAGATAAAAGTGGAGCCAGATCAGAAGGTGGTTCTGGTTTAGGACTTGCTATTGTAAAACATATTATCGAAGCCCATAAAGAAAAAGTATATGTTGAGAGTGAGTTTGGGATAGGTTCTGAGTTTTCATTTACTCTCGAAAAAGCCCATAAAAGCACTAATCTTGAAGTTAAGTAATTGTAATTAGAGCATCTCAGATCAGCATAAAATTCTCATGATTTAACCTCGATTTAAAGTTGTCGATTCTCCCTTAATATTAAATTTTCATAATAATAACATCTTGGTAACGTTATGTTAACTTTGATGGGTGATTTTTGCACTCTGAACGAGGAGTTTAAAAAAATAAGATGAGAAAATTTTTAGTGGTAGCTTTATCTTTAGCGGCGGGCTTAACGCATGCACAAGAGGTAAACAAAGATGAGATAAAGAAAGAGGTAGTTCGTATTTTAGACTCTATTAATAAGGCAAAAGAAACTGCAATAATAACAGCACCAAAGATTGAACCTATTCTTCAAAAAGAAGAAAAAGATCATTGGTATGATAAAATCTCATTACGAGGTTATGTTCAGATAAGATATAATGGTTTGTTTTCTACCAATGATAAAGTTTCATGCGAACAGTGTGATAGATCTTGGGGAACAACATCTACAGAACCAGATGCAAAATCTAATAATGGGTTTTTTATAAGACGTGCACGATTAGTATTTTCTGGTCAAATACACCCAAATATATATTTTTATTTCCAACCCGATTTTGCAAGTTCACCAAGTACAGGAATCAATAATTTTGTTCAAATTAGAGACATATTTTTTGATTTCTCATTTGATCCAAAAAGAGAATACCGTGTTCGTGTAGGACAAAGTAAAATTCCTTATGGTTTTGAGAACATGCAATCTAGTTCTGTTCGACTTGCTTTGGATAGAAATGATGCGATGAATAGTGCTATATTAAATGAACGTGACTTAGGAGTGTTTTTTTATTGGGCACCTAGCAAAATAAGAGAACGTTTCGAAATGTTAGTTAAAGATGGTTACAAAGGTTCTGGCGATTATGGTGTTTTTGCTTTTGGAGTTTACAACGGGCAAATCGCAAATAAGTTAGATAGCAACAGAGACTTAAATGTTGTAGCGAGAGTAACTTATCCTTTCGTAATAGGAAGCCAGATTATTGAACCAGGAATCCAGGCTTATTCAGGGAAATGGGCATTTACCAACGAAATTTCAACTGGAGTTGCTATAGATAACAAACAATATGTAAAAGATCAGCGAGTAGGAGCAACTTTTGTATTATACCCTAGACCTTTTGGGATACAAACGGAGTATAACATAGGTAAAGGACCTCGTTATGACAAGACTACTAATAGTGTCGATGTTACAAATATAAATGGAGGTTATGTTTTATTAAATTATAAGTTAGATTTAGGAAAACAACTATTATATCCTTTTGCAAAATTTCAATATTATGACGGAGGAAAAAAATATGAAAAAGATGCCAGAAGTTATGTAGTTAGAGATTATGAAATTGGAATAGAGTGGCAGCCCCTAAAAGCATTAGAGTTTACTGCCGAATATGTTATTGCCGATAGAACTTTTGAAGATAGCGCATTACCAATTAATCGCCAACAAGGAAATTTACTGAGATTACAAGCTCAATTTAATTTCTAAAACATAAAAAACATATAGGATGGAGTTTATTATTTTTCGAAAACAGAAAATAATGAACTCCATTTTGCTTTCTTTTTATATTGAGGTAATCCTTTGTATTCTTTAATTTTCGCAATATCCTCAATCTTAAAATCATCTTGTAATGCGTAAGGAACAAGGCCTTCTTCCTGTAGTTTCTCAGCAAGATATAATTGCTCATATTGACCAGGAGTTGGTATAAAAAAAGCTTTCTTTTCTAGTTTTACCAAATCCATTACGGTTGTATAGCCTGAGCGACATAAAATTTGTTCACTTTCGTTAAAAGTTTGTTCTAGCTGGCGTGTATTCATGAAATTGTAATACGTAACATTATCGATGATTTCCTTTTTTTGGTCTTTTTCGACAATGCCTTTCACAAAAACTACTTTTCCGTCGTAGCGAATAACTTCTTGTTTTAATTTCTCTTCGAGGTAACCACGTTGAGGTTCTGGTCCAGATAAGATAACCATTAAATCATATACTTTAGGCGTTTCCTTCTTGCGCATTCGGCTCATAGGACCTATGTATCTTAACTTGATTTTTTTTGTTTTTAAATGGCCTAATTCTCCAGTTAAATTAGGATTCTTTTTTATGTCGGGAACCCAACATTCAGTATATTTCTTTATAAAATATTGATGACATTTGCTGGTAAACCAAGTCGTGTTTCCAGTCATTACATTTAATTGATGCGTAATAAAAACCGATGGTATCTTATCACTGTAAACACCCAAACGATTATCAGAAATAATCCCGTCGATACCATATTTTTTAATCCAGGATTTTACCATTTTTTTTTCGTCCAAAATGGCTTCAATCATTTTAGGACAATTTTTGATTAATTTCCACTTAAAGTTTTTGCCATTCTTGGCATATTCTATTTGGTAAGAAGGTAATTCGAGTGTTTGGATATATGGGAATTCTTTTCGTAATAGCTCTAAAGCAATACCATCAGAGGCAATTATTGGGATGTAATTGTTTTCCTGTAATGCTTTAATTATCGGGATGCATCTTGTGGCGTGACCTAAACCCCAATTTAATGGAGCAATTAAAATAGTTTTATTAGTTGAATCTAAATTCATATAGAATTGGGTTATGTTAAGTTAACCCTGCGAAAGTTACAAACAGTAAGTCTTTTCCTTATTTATAAATGATTACTAAAATATTAAGTTATTATTTTAGTAAAAGCAAAAAGGCTAGACGCTATAAGAAGTCTAGCCTTTTTAATTGTATCAGGAAAAATTGATTAGTCTTGAATATAAGTTTTGTTTCCGTTAGAATTAATGTAGTATTTACCACCTCTAGGTCCCGTATATACTTTTTTGCCATTATATTCTCCGGTAACTTTATCTGCTACTTTAGGTGCTTTTTCATTAGTTTCTTTAACTGTTTTTGTAGCAGTTTTAGCAGTGCTTTTAGTTGTTGCTTTAGTATCTGCTTTAGCTTTATCTACTTTTTCAGTAGCAGTTTTTGTATCTGCTTTAGCTTTAGTTACTTTTTTAGTAGCATCATCAGTTGCAGTCTTAGCATCAGTTTTTACTTTGGCAGCTTTTTTTGTAGTTGACTCTTCTGCTTTAGTGGTTTTTGCCTTAGCATCGCTTTTAGTTTTTGTAGCTTTATCTTCTACACTTTTAGTTGCTGATGTTTTTTCTTTAGTTGCTTTTTTCTCTGTAGCAGTTTTTGTGTCGGTAGCCTTTTTAGTAGCAGTCTTTTTTTCTTTAGTTGCTTCTGATTTAGCTTTGGTTTTAGTCGTCTTTACAGCAGTTTCTTGTGCGTAAAAATTACTTGAGAAAACTAACATAAAACAAAGTAATAATAATTTTTTCATGTTTTTTAAGTGTTAAATTTTATAATAAAATTAATCAATTTATTGTAATGTTTTCGAAAATGTATCAAAAATAAGCTCTTAGCTGAACATTTCCTGTATGGATAGTTGGTCCGGTTTCGCCTTTTCTTCCTTGATAGTTTACATTAACATCCAAAAACTGAGTGATGTTTTTTTGCAATAGCAATCTCCATACCAAATTTTGTCCTGTTTGTAAACCTTCTAACATTTGAAAACCTACAGATGAAAATTCATTGCCTGTAAATTTATTCTTATAAAATGAAAACTCACCATTTAATGTGATTTTTTTATCACCAGCATAAGAAAAAGATGTTCCTAATCGGCTTTGTTCTAACGTTTCTTCCTCTCCAATTTGATTGTCTTTGTTCTGAATTTCATAGAAGAAATCTAAACTTGTACTTTTAGAAAACAAATAACTAATTTTTGGAGCAAGTTGATAACCTGTTAGCTTATAGTTTTTTTCTGGGAAACTTTCAGAGATAAGATCAGTTTGTATGGTTTTGGTAAAAAATCCGAATAACCAACTTTTATCATACAAATGAGAATATTGTAATTGATGCGAACTATTTTTAGCCTGTTGCGATCCTATTGTAAGTAAGTTTCTGCTTTTGTTTTGTAAATAGGTATAAGTTGTAGAATGTTTTTGTTTACCACGATTATAAAATAAACTGTTTCTGAAACTGGAATTTAGCCCCAGCACATTTTCATCTGAAGAATTAAAAGGATTAAGTTCAAAACGATCACCATCACTTTTTACTTTTCTATCTAATATAAACGAGGTCTGGTTATAAAAATAAGATATAACCTTTTTTATTCCAGTTTCATTTAACCATTGGTTTGGGTTTAATGTTACCGATTGAGAAAACTTATTTTGATTTGTTTTAATATAAATCCGGTTAGGTAAAAAGATACGAATGTATTTTGCCTGATCAATAAATGCAGCTACCTCAAATTCCTGTAATTCCTGAATTCCATTATTGTTGTAATCGTTCCAGGTGTAAACTCCTTGTCCTGCAGGAACTTCTACATAGGTATAATCTTGTTGCGGCATTGTTCCCGAACTGGTTTCGTAGGCAGTAGTAGTTTGGATAAATTGATTGAAAAAACGATCATTATAAAGAATTCTGGAATTTAGTGATGGTTCTCTTTTTTTAGTCACATCTTCAAAATTCAATACTCTATAGCTCGCATATACAGATAAATCACTTTTGGTAGTCTGGATTAATTTAGATCTTAAATAATAAGTCTGTGAGTTGTTTACACGTTGTAATAGTCCGTTTTGTAAACTATCATTGCTTCGTTTTAAAAAGCCTAATTCTACAAAAACCTTGGTACTATCACCACGACCTATAAATAAACCATATTCATTAAATCTTTGGCTTAAAGCCGAAAACTGATTGGTTTCTTTATTCTTTTCTTGATTATCTTCAAGCTGTACTGTACCACCAACCCAGTTTTTATTAAAATGATAACGGGCTTGAGTTTGGTTTCTTAAAAACTTAGAAGTCGATATTGTGCTGTTACTATTTAGTAAACTACCTTGGTTTTGAATCAGCCAGTTTTTTACTTTAAAAAGACCATTAACGGTATGTCGGCTTCCAGAATAATTTTCGGTAAAATCTAAGTTTTCAAATTGATAGGTTAGTAATCCTATATCTGAGGTCTTTTTTTGAGGAAATAAATCAAAATTTAATCCCGAAATTAATAAACTCTGATTCCCAAATCGATTTGCAGGAAGATTCCAATCCCTATCAAACTCGATGTTATAAAGGCGTTCTACCGATTTAAAATTGTCCTGAATAAATTGATAATTTACAAATGCATCCAGATTCCAACTTCTGGTAAATAAACGTTGCTTAGCATTTATTTTGGATGCAATTCCTTTATTGTTTCCATCTTGTATGCTCGAAAATAAATTAGCATCATTGTTACTAACACCAACTTCAAAATCAAAACTTGTTTTTTCGGTTGGATTATATTTACCCAAAAAAGTAGCTACTTGCAGTTTTATTGGAGCAACGAGTTTAATAATTGGAGCATAATTTCCTTGCGGAATACCATTTATAGGAGCAACATATTCATAAATTCGATCAATTGTATTTACGTTTCTAAGAATGTAATTGGCAGACTTTGCACCAATTAAATTGAATCTTACATTGTATAATTCTTCTTTTGGATCGTTGGAGAATTCATAAACTTCCGTTCCGTTTATCATTATTTTTCGGTAAAGAATTTTATTGTCCGAATAAGAATCAACGTAAGCCGAAGGAGCAATCATGGCATTTGTATCATCTCCCGCATTACTTAATATTTCTACCTGTTCTTTGGTTAGATTTTGTTGTAACGGTTGGTTTTTTAAGTCATTTTCAGAGTATAGATACCCTCCAAAACTCCATTTTTTATTTTCATGAGTAACTCCGGCATACGTTACAAATCGAGTATAATTTTGATTTGTATATTGGTACTCAACACTTATACGCATCTCCGAGGTAATGGTAAAAAGAGATGTAAAAGTGATTTCGCCAGCATTATAATCGATAGTATAATCTTTGTTTTCACCTCGTTTTAATAAAACACCATTTACATATACCCGCTCAGAACCCGAAATTACCAATATGTATAACTCACCATTCTGACCTGTTAATTTATAAGGACCTTGATTTCCTTCCTGCCCAGTAATGTTACTTTTTGCATATTGCCCTCTTACCAATGCGGCAGAAGCAAATACATTGGTTTTGCTATCTTCATCACCAAAATTAAAATTAACGGCAAGACCTTGAACCTTTTTGTCGAAATTTAGGAACTGTGTTTTTTTATTTTCAAGAAAAATATCTCCCGCGCGTAATGCCCAATCATTACTAAAAAGCTCAATAAATATATTATCGAATTGATCTAGTTTTTGGGAGTAACCACCATCTTGCAACGGAATATTATTGTCTTGTAATGATGCACGAAGACTTACTTTTTCAGATATTTTTCCTGTAATCTGTAAGTCAAGATTAGAGTTTAAAACTGTGTTTTGGTTGTTACCAATGGTAATCCCTCGGGTAATACTCCCTGAAGTATTTAATCCGTCAAAAGGAGTTACAGTTTTATTGGTTTTAGGTTGTATTTGATATAGAGATTCAGAGGTTACACCATTACTTACGATTCGGTCAGAATCATAAATTTTATACTCTTTGGTTAAAATATCTGGAAGTTTTAAATACTCAACTGTTAGGGAATCAGTATTCGAAATCATTTTTTCGTTTAAAAGTAATGTTCCTTTCTGGAAATTTACTTTGTAGAAACTGCTATCAATAGGTTGTTTATTGTTGTCGTATAATTTGAAAAAACTCGAATTGATACTAACGTTTTCAAGGTGAACAGTATCTCTGGAGACACCAATTTTTTTGGTTTTATAGTGCGTGTTTATTTCCTGGGCATGAAGTCCAGAACAAAAAAGAATTACAATCCAAAAGAGTAATTTTTTAAACATAAATACTTTAACTCCAAAACGTCAAAAGTAGTATTTATAATTGTGAAATGTTGCGACTGGAATTTTAGTTTTACTATCAAATGTAATTGAATTTAAGAAAACTACTTTATGTATTTTCCCAAGACACATAGTATTGCAATTATAATAATTAATATGAATACAGAATTAGGATTTGCAAAATTAGTTGTCCATCCCATTAGCTTATTTCTTTTGGGAGGAAACATTCTCTTATCTTCTTTGTTGTAATAAAAAATTCCCCAAATCCAATTGTTAGAATCATTATGCCAGTTGTCTTTGGTTTCTTTACTTGGTTTCTTGTTTCTTTCCATAATTTATTGCTTTAATTTTCATTTCAAAATATTGATAAATACTATTTTCATTATCTAGATAAAGAATAAGGGCTGCAGTCATAGGAAAGAAAAACGTAATTAAACCGTGGGTCAGCACAATACTTAAATGAAAAAAAACACCTAAAGTCAAGAACAATTTTTTAATCAGTTTATCTGTAGCTAAAATACAGGCAAATAATCCTAATTCAAGAATTATTACAGACCAACTTATTAGGGGAGTAAATGGACTAAGTGTAATAATGGATAATATTTTTTGCAGCCATAGAGGGGCTCCAAAAATATTATTAGTAAACCAATAATAAATACAAGTACCATCTTTCCATTCATCATTAAATATTTTCCCCACTCCAGCATGCAAATATATAATAGCCACCTGTAATAATATCAAAAAGTAATAAGTATTAAAAAACACATTTATTGCTTTTCTACTTTTTGTTATAATTAATTTATTATTGCTCCACTGATTGATTCGATTGTCAAAAATACAAATAGGGATAAGTAACATACTTAAATTGGATGCTATTTGGTCACCTCCTTCAATTGCAATAAAAGAATTACAAATGCTAACATGCACCCAAGTTTGCAATAAAGAAAATAGCTGTGGGAAATAACCAGTAAAAACTATTAATAAAATTGAAATTGAAATTGTTTTTGCAAACGAGGAACTAAACAAGTTGAAAAGACTAATATGTTGAAGAAAAACGTCTAATTTAAAAGAGGTTTCATTATGAATTAATAGATTCATATTTGTTACTTCATCTATATCGTTAAAGCATATAGTAAGTAAAGCCCCAAAAGCTAGCAAAGATCTGACAAAAATCAATCGATTATCAAAAATGATTTTTTGTTCTAAATGAGAGATAAATTTATTCATCTTGGTGAATATTTATAGCGTATACAATAAAGGATGAGGGATAATCAGGTTTTTGATTTAATAATGACCAAGGCAATGCATGTTTACTAACAAATAAATATTTACCTTTAAAATCGGGAACATTTTTTTTAAACACACTAATTTTATTAAATTTCAATGTGTCCAAATTTATTTTTTCAGTTATATTTTCTGCTATTTTCGCTGTTAATCTGTAACCAGTTATTGAATCTGACTTTATTTTATTTAAAATTGTACTTGCTTCTATAGTCAATATTCTATTGTGTCTTGAAAGGCCATAGTAATAATCATTAGAAAAATTTCTTAAATTTTTCATTTCAATTTTACCATTAAAACATTCAAAAATATAGAATTCTGGTTCTTTTGCACTTTTTGTAAAAAAAGCCCAGCCTTGTGGGAATGCAGAAATAAATTTTGATTTAGCAGTATAACTATTATTAAGAGGATTGTTTCCAAAATAAATGGAAAGAATAGTAAAAAATATTACAAGAACAATACTAACTGAACTATAAAACGCTATCAGTGATGGTTTCGATGTTTTATTCATGGTTGTGAATTATTAAAATAGGCAAGTCACTTTGATAATAACTTGCCATATTTAATTAAATACCAGTAAATTCTATAGTGACATCTGACTGGAATTTTTCAATTAAGTATCCCTCAGAATCTATGTAACCAGGATCCTCATAAAAATCAGGTGATGGTGGTAGTGGTGCTTCTTGCAAAAACAAGACAATTACGATGACGGCTGCAGCTGCGGCTAATAACCAAACAGCAACGGAATAGTAAGGCGCTGGATATACGACTTTATTGGTGTTTTTGTCTGATTTCATACTCTGAATAGCATTAAGCAATTCTTCTTTTGTAGATTGTTCATTAATTTTATATTTTGAAGTGAATAAACTGATAAATTTATTCATGTCATTCTCGGTGCCTCCTTTTTTACTTTCATTTAATAATCCAAAGGCAGCATCTGATATTTTATTAGCAGCATCTACAATACCATATTTTACTTGATAAAAATCGCCTGATCCTATTTTTGCTCTAAAGTTTGATAAAAACTCTGGATTGGATTCCTTAATGGTTTCTATAATTTTATTTTGAAGGACTAACATTTCATCCATTTGAGCTTTGTCATTAATAAATGTTCGAAAATTTAAATCTTTAAAATCATCTAATTTATTAGCTAGAGGACCTTCAAGAAACATAATCCCTTTAAACACATCTTCGTCAGTAAAAGAATTAGTCGCATTGTTTTTATCAATATTTGACATCTTACTTTCACGACCTATTTCATCCTTAGTACAACTAAAAAAAATAAATACAAAAGCAACTAAAGTAAAAATGTGGTGCCTTATAACGAATTCTCTAATTTTTTTCATAATGCATAGTTTAATGATTAGTAATAACTTATTTGATGACAAATCTACACGTGATTTCAAACGACTCTTATGCGAAAATCGGTTATTTCTACCCTGAATTTATATTGTTGTAAAATATTTCTTATGTTTGAATCGGTATAAAAGTTAAATTATGAATGTAATCGTAGGAAATAAGCTAAAACAGCTACGTAAAAGCAAGAATATGTCGCAAGAGCAAGCGGCAGATTGTTTGTGTATATCTCAGTCTGCGTATGCGAGGATAGAAAGAGGAGAGAGTAGTTCTTGGGCGAGCCATATTAGTAAAATATGTAAATTTTTCGAAATAACCCCAGCCGAATTGATGATGAATGAAAGTCGACTGAACAAGGAAGAGAGTAATAATTTAAATGAAAGTTTTATTATCAATCAATTGTCAGATAAAATAATAGAACAATATGAAGCACGAATAAAAGAGTTGAAAAAAATAATTAAAGATCTAAAAAGGAATGAAGGAGAGTAAATACAAAGAAATTCATTTATTAACGAAATTTTTTATGGTTTTTTACGAATTACAATTAATTTTTATAAAAACAATTTAGTAACACTTAAATAAAATTTCTATGGTTGGTGCTAAAATTATGGAGTTAAGGAAAATTAAAAAGTTATCACAATTTGAATTATCAAACCGATTAGGGATTAGCCTGACAGCATTATGTGATATTGAAAGTGGAAAAAATAAAAAAATAGACTTTTTGTTAATAGATAAGATTTGTAATGAGTTAGATGTAGAGTTCAATTATTTTCTCGAAAACCCAAATCCAAAAGTATTTGATGATAAAAAATTTATGGAACGTTTGACGGAAATTGCGCTACTTAGTGTTTATAGAAAAATAATAAAACAATATGAAGTCGAGATTTTAGAATTGAAGCAGATAATAAAAGATTTAAAAAGAAAACAGAAACCATAAAGAAAGGCTCCACTTAAAAAATGGAGCCTTTCTTATTATATTGAATTTTGTAATTAACTTTTATAGAAAAACTAATTAGATTCCTTTGTTACTATTTGCATAGTCTCGCGGCTTACTTGTTTTAGTAAAACTACTTTGTTTTCTTCGACAGTTTCGGCAGCTTTATCATCAAAATGACGAATTGTATATAAAGTTACATTTTCGCTGAAATCAACTTTGAACTTTTTAGAAAGGATGGCATTCAAATCATTGAAATTCTCAAATTTATCTTCTACACAAACAGAAAAACTAATCGCAGAGTTTTGAATTAAATTTACTTTAATTTTAAATTCATGGAATAAAGCAAAAATCTCGCTGATGTTTTCCTCCATGATAAAAGAGAAATCTATCGATGAAAGAGAAATCAAAAGTTGGTTTCTTTTTACGATAAAACAAGGCAAATATGGTTCTAAATCGACACCTTTAGAAACACTTGTTCCTTTTAGCAATGGGTTTATAAATGATTTTACATACAACGGAATCTCTTTTTTCTGTAAAGGTTGTAATGTTTTAGGGTGAATAACTGTTGCTCCGTAAAAGGCTAATTCGATAGCTTCACGATATGAAATTTGATTAAGTAAACTTGCATTTTCAAAATAACGTGGATCAGCATTCATAACTCCGGGAACGTCTTTCCAGATGGTAACACTTTCGGCATTTAAGCAATAAGCAAAAATTGCAGCAGTATAATCTGAACCTTCACGACCTAAAGTAGTAGTGAAGTTGTTTTCATCGGCACCCAAGAATCCTTGAGTAATGTTTAGCATTTTTCGCTTAACATTATTACCAATATTTTTTTGAGTTAATTCCCAATCAACTTCGGCATCTCTGTAATTAGCGTTGGTTTTTATAAAATTACGAACATCAATCCATTGTGTTTGGATGCCCATAAAATTCATAAAATGACTTAAGATAGTAGTCGAAATTAACTCTCCAAAGCTTACAATTTGGTCATAAACAAAGTTGTAATTAGGAGATTTGTTATGAGCAAGAAAGTATTCTAACTCCGAAAATAATGCCTTTACAGCAGTAAAAACTTCATGTTTCTCATTTTCGAATAAATCTAATAATATCTGGTTATGGTATTTTTTTACTTCTTGAACAGATGAACTTAACTCAGAAGATTTTTCGAAATAATTCTTTATTACAACCTCAAGAGCGTTTGTGGTTTTTCCCATGGCCGAAACCACAAGCAATACATCTTCATAACCTACTTTTTGTAAAACGTCATAAACGTTTTTAATTCCTTCAGCATCTTTCACTGAGGCACCACCAAATTTGAATACTCTCATTATTTATTATATCTTAATATTATCTATTGTCTTTTAATTTTTGTTTTTCTCTAAAAAAGTATCTATTCCAGCTTCGTCCATTTGTACAACACGCCATTCTTGGATAATTTTAGCCCCAGAATTTTCATAGAATTTAACCGCAGGAGTATTCCAATCGAGTACATTCCATTCAACTCTTTTTACTTTATCCTTTTTGGCCTGCTTCATTATTTCGGAGTATAAAGCAAAACCTAAACCAGATCCGCGCATTTTATCTTTTACAATCAAATCTTCTAAATGTATTGTTTTTCCTTTCCAGGTCGAGAATCGGTAATAGTACAAAGCAATCCCCACTATTTCAGCATCTACCTCGGCTACAAATACATGAAAAAGAGGGTTTTCTCCAAAGCCATCACGAACTAAATCACTTTCTGTAATCAAAACAGCGTCTGGTTCTTTCTCGAATATGGCTAGTTCCTGAATCAAGCCTAAAACAGCTTTCATATCATCAGGGTTTCCTTTTCTAATATTCATAAATTCTTATTATTAATGTATTTATATCTAAAATAATGGTTTTTTTGAACTCAATTTTTACTTTTGATTAACAAATATACAATACGGACAAACTAACTAAATAATTTTTAAATCAATTTCACAAAAAAGGCGATATTTGTGACTTCAAAAAAAAATCTACAACGATATAGTATAATGGAAGAACGCAATAAAACACTAGGAGAGTTTATTATTGAGAACCAAAAAGCATTTCAGTATTCGTCGGGAGAGCTTTCCCGAATTATCAACTCTATACGATTGGCGGCCAAAGTCGTTAATTATAAAGTAAACAAAGCTGGTTTGGTCGACATCGTTGGCGCAGCAGGAGAGCAAAACATACAAGGAGAAGATCAGCAAAAACTAGATGTGTATGCAAACGAGGTTTTTATTCAAACCTTAATTAATCGTGAAATTGTTTGCGGAATCGCTTCAGAAGAAAACGATGATTTTATTACTGTTCAAGGAAGTGATAATAGTCATAACAACAAGTATGTAGTTTTAATGGATCCTCTTGACGGATCTTCTAATATTGATGTAAATGTTTCTGTAGGAACTATTTTTTCAGTTTATAGAAGAATTACACCAATAGGAACTCCGGTTACACTCGAAGATTTTTTACAACCAGGAGTTAATCAAGTTGCGGCTGGATATGTAATTTATGGAACTTCGACTATGTTAGTTTACACAACAGGTCATGGTGTAAACGGGTTTACACTGAATCCTGCAATTGGAACATTCTATTTGTCACACCCGAATATGAAATATTCTAAAGATGGAAATATTTACTCTGTAAATGAAGGGAATTATGTTCATTTTCCTCAAGGAGTAAAAGATTATATTAAATATTGCCAGCATGAAGAAGATGATAGACCTTATACTTCAAGATATATTGGAAGTTTAGTTTCTGATTTTCATCGAAATATGATTAAAGGAGGAATTTATTTATACCCTACGAGCAGTAAAGCACCAAAAGGAAAGCTTCGTTTATTGTACGAATGTAATCCAATGGCGTTTGTAGCAGAGCAAGCAGGAGGGAAAGCATCTGATGGTTTTAATAGAATCATGGAAATTAACCCAACCGAATTACACCAACGCGTTCCGTTCTTTTGCGGAAGCTATAATATGGTCGAAAAAGCAGAAGAGTTTATGCTTAAAGCGAAGTAATAAAAATAAAACCCGACTAATAAATAGTCGGGTTTTGTTTTTTTAGTACCAGTTTTAGTTTTCAGTCTCAGTTTTTAGTACCAGTTTGTAAACTGAATACTGCGACTGCAAACTTTTTTAATATTAGTCTCAGTTTTTAGTCTTAGTTAGTAAACTGAATACTGAATACTTCTATTTATTCATATTTTGCATTTCGAAAGTAAAAGTATCTAAATCTACTTTTTTATCTACTAATGAAAGTGCTTTTGCAATAATGTAGTTTACGTTTCCTGGAGTAAATCCTAGTGCTAGTCCAAGTCTTCTTAACATGATTTCCTGACTATCTCCCATGTGGTGATCTACGTGTACCATACGAGCCAAATCGTATAAACGCTCTAAACGTTGAGAATACAAATAAGGCGCATTTATAGGATGCTTCAATGGATCTGCAAGAATCTCTTTATACTCTTCGTCTGAAATTTCTAATCTAGAAGCTAGCTTGTCTAAAAAAGCTTTTTCTTCCTGATTTGTTTTTCCGTCTGCAAGAGCTACGCGAACAATAGCCGAAAAATGACCTTTATTTCTTAGTTTAAATTCGCTATCAAATAAATCTGAAAATGACATAATTAATTGGTTTTTTGTATCACAAAGATAAATCTATTTTTAAATTATTAATTTTAATTTTCTCATAATTTTTATAATTGGAGAAACTACAATTTTAACTTATTTTTATTTAATGATTTTAGAATAGCAATCTACCATTTTCAAAATTAATCGTAAGTTTACACACCCTTTATCAATTTTAAATTAAATTACCCATGTCAGATTTTTGGATTTATTTTCAAATAGGATTAAAACACGTTCTAGATATTCATGCTTACGACCACGTAATGTTTCTAATGGCTTTAACCATTCCTTATGCATTTAAGGATTGGAAAAGAATTTTGCTTCTTGTAACTATTTTTACAGTTGGGCATACATTAGCATTGTTGCTTTCGGTTTACGGAATCGTTACTATTAAAGTAAATATTGTCGAATTTTTAATTCCGATAACTATTTTAATAACAGCCTTTTTTAATTTTTTTACAGCAGGAAAATCATCCAAGACAGAGAGTATTAATTTAGTGTTTTTTATAACACTTTTCTTTGGGATAATTCATGGTTTAGGATTCTCTAATTATTTTAAAACAATATTAGGAGGTAGTCCATCATCAAAATTATTACCATTAGGAGAATTTGCATTAGGGATTGAGGCAGCTCAAATTATTGTGGTTTTTGTAGTTTTAATAATCTCATATATTGTACAGACTATTTTTCGTTTTTCAAAACGTGACTGGACTTTGGCGATGTCGGCATTTATAATAGGTGTTGTAATCCCGATGGTTATTGAGAGCGAAATATGGAGCAGATAAAAAATGGAAAAGAAAAAATTAAATAGATACGACAAAGCCTATTTGCGAATAGCTAAAGAATGGAGTTTGTTGTCGTATTGCAAGCGCAAGCAAGTTGGTGCAATTATCGTAAAAGACCGCATGATTATTTCTGATGGTTATAACGGTACACCATCTGGGTTTGAGAACTGTTGTGAAGATGAAGAAGGATTAACGCGCTGGGATGTTTTGCATGCCGAGGCAAATGCTATTTTAAAAGTAGCGCGATCTACTCAATCTTGCGAAGGAGCAACGTTGTATATAACGCTTTCTCCATGTAAAGAATGTAGTAAATTAATTCATCAATCGGGGATAAAAAGAGTTGTTTACCAAAACGGATATCGTGATGATGCAGGTATTCAATTCTTAATAAAAGCAGGCGTAGAGGTAGAACATATTCCTGTGTTAGAAGAAGAATAAAGTTACAGTAATTTCAAGATACACGGTTACTTATGAAGAATAGCAATAATCTGTTCTCATAAATTAAATATTAACTACATATGAAATTCAATCCTAAATATTTGCCAATAGTTATTGGAGTAACTTTAGCTCTGGGAACTGTCCTTGGAGGTATGTTAAACGCTCCGGTACAGGATCAGTTTTTGGCTAAAACCAACTCTAAGAACAAACTCAACAAATTAATTGATTTCATCAATAATGAGTATGTAGATAGTGTAGATACCGATTCTATTGTAAACCTTACAGTAGATAATATATTATCAAAGCTAGATCCCCATTCTGTTTATATCCCGCCAAGCGAACAAGCAGAAGTTGCCGAAAGTATGAAAGGTGATTTTGTAGGCATTGGTGTAAATTTTTATATGTATAGAGATTCCGTTGCGATTATAAAACCAGTAGAAAATGGCCCTTCGGCAAAAGCAGGAATTCTAGCCGGTGATAGGATTTTATACGTAGGAAAAACAAAATTGTTTGGTCGAAAACTTCCTTCAGATAGTCTATTTGCTAAATTAAAAGGAGAAAAAGGAACAGAGATAGAGCTGACAGTTTATAGAAAATCAGAACAAAAGAAATTAAAAGTCAAAATAAAGAGAGACGTTATTCCGATAAAAAGTGTTGATGTCTCGATGTTATTAGATAAAAATACTGGATATATAAAAATCAATCGTTTTGCAGAGACCACCTTTGCGGAGTTTAAATCGGGTTTAACCAAATTAAAACAAAATGGAATTGAGTCGCTTATTATCGACCTTCGTGATAATGGTGGAGGGTATATGGAAGAAGCAGTTGCGATTGCAGATGAATTCCTGAAAAACAAACAACTGATTGTTTTTACCAAAAATAAAAATGGACAAACAGAGAAAACCTATGCCACAGGAACCGGAAGTTTTGAAAACGGAAAAGTATCTATTTTAATCAACGAAAATAGTGCTTCGGCAAGTGAGATTCTGGCAGGAGCAATACAGGATAATGATAGAGGAAATATAATTGGTCGCCGTTCTTTTGGAAAAGGATTGGTGCAACGCGAAATGGATTTTAATGACGGTTCTGCTGTACGATTAACTGTTGCAAGATATTACACACCAACAGGTCGTTCTATCCAGAAGCCATATAGCCACGGAAACGAAGATTACTTTAAAGAATCAGATTCCCGTTTTAATAACGGAGAGTTATATAGTAAAGACAGTATTAAGGTTGTTGATACATTAAAATATAAAACACCAAAAGGTAAAATTGTTTACGGAGGTGGAGGTATAGTGCCAGATGTTTTTGTACCTATCGAAATGGAACATGGTAGCGAAGGCTCGGCTTATTTACTACAAACTGGTATCGTAGGGCATTTTGTTTTTGAGCAGTTGGATAAAAACCGAAAAGCATTCACAGGATTGAATTATAAAGAATTTATCGCCAAAATGCATGCGACGGATGATTATTTTAAATCGTTTCAAAAATATCTTTCTATTAACGGATTAGATTTAAAATTAGATAAAAATAAAGCAATCATTAGTCGTTATATTACAGCTGAATTTGCTCGACAATTGTATGGCGAAATTTACTATTACGATGTGATTCTTAAAAATGATGCAATGATTAAGGCTGTTTTAAATCAGAAGAAATAACGCTAAATTTTATCAAAATGGAAGTAAAGACTATTGTAAATGCCGAAATTGAGCTTTTAGCTGCTATTAAAAATGCAGATGTTTTAGCTCTGGAAAAGATTCTACATGATGATTTATTGTTTAACTTACCAGATGGGCAAACGATTACCAAGGAATTCGATTTAGATACCTATCGCTCAGGTAAAATTAAAATAGATGTTCTGGAAGCTTCAGATCAAATTATTAATGTAATTGATGATTCAGCAGTTGTTGGAGTTACTATTTTGCTAAAAGGGAAATATGATAATGATCCTATAGATGGTGTTTTTAGATATATAAGAGTTTGGAAACAATTCGATGACAATTTAAAAGTTATTGCAGGGAGCTGCATACAATTAAAATAGAATTAATGAGTTTAACTTAGCGAACTTCACAGTTAAATAATAAACATGAAAAATTTAAAAAGAATAAGTTTTTTGTTGGTCTTAATGGTTTTTGTAATTTCTTGTGCATGTATGAAAGATAAAAATACGATTTCAGGAAAAGTAGAATCTATCGAGTTTGGTAAAGACGGTTATACTGCAAAAGTAAAGACGGAGAAAAACGAAATTTACTATGCTACAATAAGCATTGTAAATGTGGGCGGTCCTGAAAATTATAAGAAACTAAAAGAAGGAGATGAGGTTTCTTTAAAAGGAGAAATCTGGAAAGCTGATACCGAGAAACATATAAAAGTAAAAGAGATTGTTTCTGTAAAATAAGTTAATGCTAAAGCATTAAAATTGTTGAAATATTAAGATTTTTGAACCATTAAGACATTAAGTTTATTAAGCTTAGTCTAATGGTTTTTCTTTTTTTACTATTTAAGAGATTAAGTTTAACCCGTTGGGTGCAATTAATTTTAACACATAGAAACATAGGTCTTGTACGCACAAAAAAGGCGTTTCACTTGTTTTTAAATGCACATAGCTAGCTATGTGAAAGGAATGTATTTCTTTTTGTTCTCTTTTTTACACATAAAAGCTATGTTTCTATGCGTTAAATATTTTTTTCACGACCCGAGCGAAGCGAATAGACGCAGTAATTGCACCCAACGGGTTAAGTTTGTAAAGTGTCTAAAACTTAATTCTTCTTAATTTCTTAATGGTTTAAAATGAAAAAAATTGATGTTTTAAAAGTTATCGAGTACTGTCGTGTACATGAGTTTGCACGCCGTTATTCCATACCGTTAAGATATCCGTTGCAACGGCAGCTCCACTTCCTGCAGCAATTGCAAGTTGGCTTCTCCAGCCAGCCAGAGTACCAATTACATAAATACCTTCAGCAACTTTATGGTCGATGTTTTTTAACTGAATTCGTTGTTTTTCGGGAAGCGCTTTTTTATGAGGTTCGATATATTGTATCAAGCCTTCGATAGCAAAAGTATTTGCAGAACCAATCCCTACAACTATCATTTTGGTTTTATAAGAGCTTCTGTTTGTAGTAATTAAAAATTCAGGATATTCACCTTCTATTTTTATTACTTTCTCATTTGGGATTTGCTCAATATGCGGATACGCTTGGCTTAAATGTTCGGTACTTTCAGATAATAATTCAGAACCTAATTTTCCAGGAGCAATACCATAAGCATTATTAAAAAGAGCTTCTTGAAGAGAAGAGTTTTTTTGGTGAGTAAAAACCCCAATTTTTTTGTCAATAGCAAAAGGTTTATTTTGTGCAGATCCTAAAACAAGTGCACAGGACATGCTTGATACCCCTCCGCCAATAATTAAAACGTCAAACATATTATTGTTGATCGTTCATCTTTTCTTCTATTTTTTTAGAAACTCTAAAAATTAAAAGAATTAGTACAGCGCAAAATGAAGCAGCGATTCCAATAAAAGCTACCATGCTATCTCCTTGTAAAGGATTCTGAAAGTCAAGCAAAGTAATATTGAAAATAATCAAAGCTAATGCTAAAAGCACTAATATGGAAGTAAAAATTTTCATAGGACAATTATTTATTTCTAACTATTAAGAGAAATAGATAAATACTGAAACGTTGTTTTTTGGATCCCTAAAACGAATATTCTGGTATTTAAGTATTTCTGAGGGGGTAAATTTATGAAAATTAATTTTAGACAAACAAACCTTTAACATTAGCTGCAAATAATTTAACAGCAATGGCCAAAAGGACTACGCCAAAAGTCTTACGAACTACGCCAAGTCCATTCTCACCAAGTAATTTTTCGATTTTAGAAGAAGATTTTAAAACGATATATACCAAGATAATATTCAGTATAATTGCGATAACTATATTTATAGTATGAAATTGAGAACGCAAGGATAATAAAGTTGTCATTGTACCTGCTCCGGCAATTAACGGAAATGCTAATGGAACGATTGATGCAGAGCTTGCTTCTTCGTTGCGATATATATGTATACCAAGAATCATCTCTAAGGCTAAGAAGAATAAAACAAAAGATCCTGCTACAGCAAAAGAGTGAACATCGATACCAATTATTTTAAGAAAACCTTCTCCGATAAAAAGGAAAATAATCATGATAAGACCAGCTACTATTGAGGCTTTTTCAGATTCGATATGCCCGACTTTTGATCTTAAATTAACAATGATTGGGATAGAACCCACAATATCAATTACTGCAAATAACACCATCCCGACAGTGATAATTTCCTTAAAATCAATTTCTAGCATAATTTTTTGATTTAGTGTTTAAAGATGTGCAAAGTTAGATAATAAAGTTAGGGCTTTTTCATAAGAAATTAGCAATAGTGTATTTTTGTTATAAAAACACGTGTTGTTGTGTAAAATAATGATTTTTATAACAAAATTTTGTTTTTACTTCAAGGATTCGCAAAGATTATTAGTAAACTCATGAGCGAAAATGGCTGGCAGGGTTTTGAAAAGGTTTCGATATGTCTTCTAAAATTTAATTTTTCGTTGCTTTTGTTGACGAAAAAAAAACTTTGGGGTTAAATTTCAACACATTCTGCAGTAAAAATTTAATCTCATTTCATCTGTTTTCTTTGCCTATCTTTGCACTTTATAAATTTCAGTATTTTATTATCATGTTTCAATTAGGGAAAACCATCGTTTCGGAAGATATTCTTGAAAAAGAATTTGTTTGCAATTTATCAGCTTGTAAAGGTGCTTGCTGTGTTGATGGTGATGCTGGGGCTCCGCTAAGCGAAGAAGAAACAAAGATATTAGAAGAAATATACCCAAAAGTTAAGCCGTTTTTACGCAAAGAAGGAATTGCAGCAATCGAAGCGCAAGGAACTTGGGTAAAAGGTACAGATGGTGATCTGGAAACACCATTAATTGATAATAAAGATTGCGCCTATGTAATCTTTGATGGTAAAACTGCGCTTTGTGGTATCGAGCAAGCCTATAATCAGGGAATCGTAACCTGGAAAAAACCAGTTTCTTGCCATTTATATCCAATCCGAGTAAAAGATTTTACCGAGTTTGCAGCAGTTAATTATGACAAATGGGATATTTGTGATGCTGCCTGTTCTTTAGGTCAGGAACTTGAAGTTCCAGTCTATAAATTTGTAAAAGAAGCGTTAATTCGCAAGTTTGGAGAAGATTGGTATATGGAACTTGATAAAGTTGCACAAGACATGAAACGCTCTTAAAAACATCCCATTTTTTTTACAAGGAAACAATGCTGATATTGCAGTAAAAATTATTGCAAATGATCTGAAAAAAGATTTTTAAAAATTATAAAAAAGTCTTGCATTTTATTTCAAAAATCCTATATTTTACGCTTGCTAACGTGAATTTGGACAGATTTAACTGTCTAATTTTCAGAATGTTAGTAATTGTATGAAAATTATTCTGTTTTTGTCCCTTTGTTAAAAACTAGACTCGATTGTGAATAAGTTTGACTTTTATTTTAGCCAACAAATGACAATCTTTGTAGTCTACAGAAATGGATGAAAATCTATTGAAAATATTTAAAATAAAACACAACTATAATGTCACAAGTCGAACCAATTTTACAAGAAAATAAGAACCGTTTCGTAATTTTTCCTATCAAACATCATGATATCTGGGAATGGTACAAAAAAATGGAAGCTAGTTTTTGGACTGCTGAAGAAATTGATTTGCACCAAGACTTAAATGATTGGAATAATAAGTTATCTGACGACGAAAGATACTTTATCAAACATATATTAGCATTCTTTGCTGCATCTGATGGAATCGTAAACGAAAATCTTGCTGAGAATTTTGTAAACGAAGTACAATATGCAGAAGCAAAGTTTTTTTACGGATTCCAAATTATGATGGAAAACATTCATAGTGAAACTTATTCATTATTAATTGATACTTACGTAAAAGACGAAGCAGAGAAAGATGATCTATTTAATGCATTAGATGTTTTTCCAGCAATTGCCAAAAAAGCAAAATGGGCTTTAAAATGGATTGAATCAGATTCATTTGCAGAGCGTTTAATTGCTTTTGCAGCTGTAGAAGGAATCTTCTTTTCAGGAGCTTTTTGTTCTATTTATTGGTTGAAAAAACGTGGATTAATGCCAGGATTAACTTTCTCAAACGAGTTAATTTCTCGTGACGAAGGAGTTCATTGCGATTTTGCAGTGCATTTACACAACCACCATTTAATTAACAAAGTTCCTAAAGATAGAATTAAAGAAATTATCGTTGATGCTTTAAACATCGAAAGAGAGTTTGTTACAGAATCTCTTCCAGTAAGTTTAATCGGTATGAATGCTGTCTTAATGACACAATATTTAGAATTTGTTGCCGATAGACTACTTGTTGAATTAGGATGTGACCGTGTTTACGGTTCAGCAAATCCGTTTGACTTTATGGATATGATTTCACTTCAGGGAAAAACCAATTTCTTTGAAAAACGTGTTGCAGAGTATCAAAAATCAGGTGTGATGAACACAGATAGTGATGCTCAAAAAATTTCATTCGATGCAGATTTTTAGACAACAAAGCATTTTAGCGATTACCACGACGCTCAAAAAACAAAAAATTAAGAAACGAAGGTTTCTATAACTAGACAATTTAAAAGTTGAATCTGATTTCCCCCAAATCGTAGATTCGACACTATCACTGACTAATTTTCAGCCTATATACCAGGTTGGGGAGAGGGTAACTATTGGAAATCTACTAATTTCCAAATTAATATAAAAACACGCAATGTTTAAGTATAGAGGCTCGTCCTCTATGCTTTCATTTTTTCAATAATAATTATAAAGGTAAGCTTATGTATGTAGTAAAAAGAGATGGCCACAAAGAGCCCGTAATGTTTGATAAGATTACAGAAAGAATCAAAAAATTGTGTTACGGGTTAAATGAACTTGTAGATCCTGTTAAGGTAGCTATGCGCGTTATCGAGGGATTGTATGATGGTGTTTCGACTTCGGAACTAGATAATCTTGCTGCCGAAACTGCAGCTTCAATGACGATTGCACATCCGGATTATGCTCAATTGGCTGCTCGTATTGCAATTTCAAACTTACACTCTAATACTAAAAAATCGTTCTCTGAAACGATGAAGGATATGTATAACTACGTAAATCCAAGAAATGGTCAAGAAGCACCACTTCTTTCGGATGAAGTATTTAAAGTAATTCAGGAAAATGCTGAGTTTTTAGATTCGCATATCATATACACAAGAGATTTTAATTACGACTACTTTGGTTTTAAAACCCTGGAGCGTTCGTATTTGCTTAAAATAAATGGTAAGATTGTCGAGAGACCACAACATATGTTAATGCGTGTGTCTGTAGGTATTCACCTTGATGATTTAAAATCGGTAATGGAAACATACGACTTAATGTCGAAGAAATTCTTTACCCATGCAACGCCTACATTATTTAATGCAGGAACTCCAAAACCTCAAATGTCATCTTGTTTCCTTCTTGCAATGCAAGACGATAGTATCGATGGAATTTACGATACGTTGAAACAAACGGCAAAAATTTCTCAATCGGCTGGAGGAATCGGACTTTCTATTCATAATGTACGTGCTACAGGTTCTTACATTCGTGGAACTAACGGAACTTCAAACGGGATTGTTCCTATGTTGAGAGTATTCAACGATACAGCACGTTATGTAGATCAAGGAGGAGGAAAACGTAAAGGAAGTTTTGCGATTTATATCGAGACCTGGCATGCAGATATCTTTGAATTTTTGGATTTAAAGAAAAACACAGGAAAAGAAGAAATGCGTGCGAGAGATTTATTCTTCGCCATGTGGACTTCTGATTTATTCATGAGACGTGTGCAAGAAGATGCTTCTTGGACATTAATGTGCCCTAACGAATGTCCTGGATTATATGATGTTTACGGAGAAGAATTCGAAACAATGTACCTTGACTATGAATTTAGAGGAAAAGGAAGAAAAACAATCCGTGCTCGTGAATTATGGGAGAAAATTCTTGAATCACAAATCGAGACCGGAACACCGTATATGTTGTACAAAGATGCAGCAAACCGTAAATCTAACCACAAGAACTTAGGAACAATTCGTTCATCAAACTTGTGTACTGAGATTATGGAGTTCACATCTAAAGATGAAATCGCAGTTTGTAACCTGGCTTCTATTTCGTTGCCAATGTTTATCGAGAACGGAAAATTTGATCACGAAGCGCTTTACAACGTTACAAAACGTGTAACACGTAACTTAAACAAAGTAATCGACAGAAACTACTATCCAGTAAAAGAAGCTGAGAATTCTAATATGCGTCACCGTCCGGTAGGACTTGGTGTGCAAGGATTAGCAGATGCTTTTATCTTGTTGCGTATGCCGTTTACAAGTGATGAGGCTAAGAAATTAAACCAAGAGATTTTCGAAACATTATACTTTGCAGCTGTAACCGCATCTATGGAAATGGCTCAGGAAGAAGGACCATATTCTACATTTGCTGGATCTCCAATGTCACAAGGAGAATTTCAATACAATATGTGGGGAATGAAAGACGAAGAGTTATCAGGACGTTGGGACTGGGCTTCGTTACGTAAAGAAGTAATGGAACATGGAGTTCGTAACTCATTATTGGTTGCTCCGATGCCAACAGCTTCGACTTCACAAATCTTAGGAAACAATGAAGCTTTCGAGCCTTACACATCTAATATTTACACTCGTCGTGTATTATCTGGTGAATTCATCGTTGTAAACAAACACTTGCTAGAAGATTTAGTAAAACTTGGATTGTGGAACGAAACATTGAAGCAAGAAATCATGCGTCATAATGGATCAGTTCAAAACATTGATATTATCCCGCAAGACTTAAAAGATCTTTATAAAACTGTTTGGGAAATGTCGATGAAAGATATTATCGATATGTCACGCCAAAGAGGATATTTTATAGATCAATCGCAATCATTAAACTTGTTTATGCAAGATGCGAATTATTCTAAACTGACGTCAATGCACTTTTACGCTTGGCAATCAGGTTTAAAAACAGGAATGTATTACCTACGTACCAAATCGGCTGTAGATGCAATTAAATTTACATTAAACAACGATAAAAAAGAAGAAGATGCACCAGCAGCAGCTTTGGTTCCGGAAACAGAATCAATAAGCGTTGAGGATTACAAAGCAATGTTGCTAAAAGCACAAGCAGGAGATCCAGACGATTGTGAAATGTGTGGTTCTTAATCTTTTTTTAGAAGATAGAAAATAGAATAAAAAGAAAAGATTTATTCTTAGTTAATAGAAAGCAGTTATCATTATGATAGCTGCTTTTTTTTGCACAAACTTGCCATCTCGAAGAATGAGAGATCTCCACGAGTAGCTCGCTAATCTTGTCCTTCATCGTCAGGAAAGACAAGATTGAGAAAAAACTTTGCGAAATAACTCCATGCCAGAAGAAAGGCAAACTTGTAGAGTGTATCAATAAATATAGAGTAAATACTCAATTTTCTCAAGGGCAATATTGAATCTATAAATAGCGTTTTTAATCTTAGAGCCTTAGCAACTAAGAATCTCAGAACCTCCCTTTTAAACCTTTAATTAAAAACAAAGTCTTATTCTCAAATAAATTCCTGCGTTATGAAAAAAAGCAATGTTTGGTCGTTACGATTGGGTTTTTCAGGTAAAGAATCCGATAAGATTGAAAAACTAGGATTAGAAAAATTTCTAAAGCATTCCTATGATTCAAAATTCGACAAACAACTTCCTGCTTTTTTAGACGATGATCCCAAAACACTTGTAGAACTTAAAGAACTACGCGAATCTATAAAAACAGCTGACTCAGAAGCTAAAAAGAAGGCTCTTAAAAAAGAAATCTATTCGGCTGTTGAATTAAAAAAATGGTGGATTGCCAAAATGCGAAACGATGAATTTCCGTTACGCGAAAACATGGTTTGTTTCTGGCACAATCACTTCGTATCTACTTCTCAAAAAGTAAAAGTTAATTATTGGATTTACCAGCACAATATGATTTTGCGTGAGCATGCTTTCGGGAACTTCAAAGAACTCACTAAGCAAATCATAAAATCGAATGCAATGGTGAGGTACTTGGATAATGTTGATAATAAAAAAGGGAAATACAACGAAAATCTAAGTCGTGAATTACTTGAATTGTTTACAATTGGAATTAGAAACTATTCTGAAAATGATGTTAAAAACGGAGCAAGAGCTTTGGCTGGACTTAATTATGGAGATGATGGTGCAGTTTACAGGCGCTTTGCAGAAGATGATACCGATAAGACGTATTTTGGAAAAACGGGAAATTGGAAAGCAGATGATTTAGTTGATATAATTTTTGAGCAGAAAAGTATTCCGTATTTAATTACCCGAAAAATTCTGAAATGGTTTATTTATGATAATCCGTCAGAAGAATTAGTGACCTATTATGGCGATTATTTTAGGAAAGTGAAGTTTGAAATAGAACCGTTGCTAACTAAAATTTTTACCGAAGAATATGGTAAAGATGTTTCTGGAACCAAAATAAAAGATCCGTTAGTATATATTTTACAACTCCTAGAAGAATTGCATATTGATGATCTCGATGACGGTATGGTTATGTTTTTTCTGAAACAGCAAGGAATGGATTTATATAATCAGGTGAATGTAAAAGGTTGGGATGGCGGAAATTCATGGCTGACTTCTCAAGTTTATTTGCAACGAAACAACACCTCAGATTTACTTTGTAGCGGAAGAAGTATTACGAAAAAAGTACTGAATACAATGAGTGGTGAAAGTGAGAAGCCGAAGGCAGAATTTGATAAAATTGATGTCAAAATTGATTTTGATTCTAGTGGGAGTAATAAAACAATTATCACCGAATTGTCTAACAGGTTATTATTTAAAGTAGATGAATCGGTACAAAAAGACATGGAGGATTTACTTAAATATGATTTTGATCCAAAGGATTCTCATGCCAATTATGCAGTAATCCGACTGTTTAATTACATTACAAAGTTGCCAGAATATCAATTAATCTAGAAGTTTAAAGTTATGAACAGAAGGAATTTTATATCGATAACAGGAACGTTTACTGGTGGAATGCTTTTGCTTCCTGATTTTTTGCATGCTTATGGCTCTCAAAATAATTTGGTAATTGGGGAACAATGTGTTGTATTTGTCCAGCTTAATGGAGGGAATGACGGATTGAATACTTTTATTCCGTACGATAATCCGTTGTATTATGATTTGAGAACAAAAATTGCTTTGGGTAAAGATGTTGTGATAGGAAAAAATAAAGGAATGGCGTTTCATCCTTCTTTAAAAGATTTTGCTCAAATGCAGCAAAATGGAGATTTAACAGTAATTCAGAATGTAGGTTATCCAGAGCCAATTCGGTCGCATTTTCGTAGTCAGGAAATTTGGCAAACAGCAACAGATTCTAATAAATATATAAATGAAGGATGGTTGGGACGATATTTGGATTTGCAATGTAAAGAACATCAGGCAACGGCTGGGATTAATCTTGACACAATAGATAATCTGGCTTTGAAAGGAGTAGAGCCCAATTCAATCACAGTTAAAGATCCAAACCGATTTAAGGTAAAATCAGATAAAGAAGAGAATGTAACATTGTCGAATAATCCGCAATTAGATTTTGTTCGAAAAATAGCTAATTCAGTTATTGAAGGATCTGATGAAATTCAGAAAGCATTGGCAAAATCTAAAACGGAAATAAGTTATCCTAAAACAGAATTGTCTAAAAATCTAGAATGGATTGGTAGATTAATAAAAGGAAATTTAAATTCAAAAGTGTATTATACCTCACTTGGTGGATTTGACACACATGATAATCAGCTTGCTATTCATGAGAAAAAATTATCCGATTTGAATGATGCTTTGTATGCTTTTTATCAGGATTTAAAACAGGCACAATTACTTCAAAATGTTACGGTTGTTGTGTTTTCGGAATTTGGAAGAAGAGTAAAAGACAACGGAAATGGAACAGATCACGGAACAGCAGCGCCGATGTTTATTATAGGAGGGAATAATAAAGGAACAATTTTAGGGAACAATCCAGATTTGTCTAATTTGGATAACGGGGACTTAAAATATGAAATTGATTTTAGAAGTGTATATGCTTCCTTATTACAGCAAAAAATGAATTTTGATTATTCTAAAATTGGAATAAATAATAAGCCTGTTGGCGGATTGTTCTCGTAAGTTTTATTTTCTGTCCACAATATTTCATTTCGAGGAACGAGAAATCTCCACAAGTAACTCCATTCGCAGAATCGTCAATCTTTATCGAGCTTCTTGCGGAGATTTCTCGTTCCTCGAAATTGTAAATGTTAGATATTTCGGTAACAAAATTTAACTTTAATAAATTTTGTTACGATGAGAAATAATAGTCAAGATTCCACTTTAGAGCGAAACTATTTAGAAAAGTATCGTTTTTTAATAAAAGAATATGAACAGGTGAAAAACAAAACTCATCCTTTGCATAAAAAAGC
>NZ_JSYP01000026.1 GCF_000813005.1 Flavobacterium sp. KMS
TTAATTATAAAGTTAATGATAAAGGGAAATTTGAAATTGTCGATCAGTTTACCCCTCCTAATGAAGAAAAAATGTCATCTACAGATAGACTCGAATATATTATTAAAAAAACAACTCCAGTCAGTGGCAATGTAAATTTAAAATCATACTTAGAATCAGATGAGTTTACTTCTTCAAACACTACATTTATTGATGAAAAGGATGTGGAAAATATCTTATTTTCTAAAAGCCATTCAAGCAATGTGTACAAATTGTTTCATGACTCAATTGGAGAATATACTGATGATGATAAAGGCATAAATGTTTTAGGAAAAATAGTCAATACTGATAAAACATTGCTTATTTGTAATATAAGTGGAGCAGACCAAATTGGTATTATATTTATACTAAACAAAAATCACGAAATTACAGATTATAAAATTTTTAGTAGTGATCATCCGTCTGCTGATGAAAGTATATCTGGTTTGGTAAAAGAATAAAACACTACTTGATTATTTTTAAAGAAAAACATAGTTCAAAAATGTTACCACCAAATATTATGTTTCCAAGAAATTCTGAAAAGATCACATTTAAATATTATAACTTTAGAAAAACTAAAAAATCCTGTAAATAATCTTTACAGGATTTTTTTGTGGAATTCACTTGCAATCAAAACTCTTTTTTACTTTCAGAGAAATTTCATTAAAGTATTACAACTATTTCAATTCTATAAAACACCAATTTGTTAAACATTTTCTTAAGGCTGAATGCAATTTTTATTCATGATTTCTTTATCAATTTGTTTTTCTAAAAATTACCAAACCTTTATCTACCTCATCGGATTCTACAAACGAACTGTTTTCCTGATCAAATTGGATGGCAAAATCTGTTTGATAATCCAGAATTTCAAATTGCGATCCATCTCCAGAAAGAATTATACCCAAATACTCTTCTAAGATATTTACCTCTTTATCACAAATCAATTCATTACTAGTCAAGAACAGATCGTAACTTTTTAGTTCCCCATTCCTTTCTGCACTGAACGTCACTCTATAAATTTCTGCATCAAATAATCCCGAAGAAACTTCTTTATTTACAATATAAAAAGAATTACTTAAATCTATTATATTCTTTATTTTTTTTATCCTAAATACCCGTCTTAATGAATAAGGCTCCTCTTTAATTACTGTTTTTAATTTCATTGGTCATGTTATTCTTTGAAATTTTGAAAATATACAAACAGCATAATCTGCATCATTGATTGTAAATAATATGCGAAAATTTAATCTTTCTTTCTCCTTTATAAATCAAATTAATAAGAGATAGTATAGAAGTTGTTTAGTTATCTATACTATCTCTTTTATTTAATTGGATATTAATCGATTTATTTTTCTATATGATATTTTGGATCGATTGTAATCAAAACTCTTTTAAAGAGTTCTATCAAACGATTTCTTATTGACTTCAGAATCAAAGTCATTGCGTCAAAGTTTTCTACTTCTTTTTTTGTCTTTATAGCAATAATATTGCTAATTATCGAAATCCCATCACTAACAATCAGTAAATCCATTACTATGGTTACAAACCATTTAAAGTTGTAATTAAGTCCTTTACTCATTAATGCTAAAGCTGTTGGTATTAACAATACGGCTAACTTGGAAACAAATCCTAAAGCTAATTTTTTAAAACTAAACGGGTTATTTAATACTATGGTTTTGATAATGCCTAAAAAAGTATCCATTACCATTAAGTAAAACAACACTTTAACAATTTCTATATCCATTTCTAGGTAAATAAAAATCCCATAAAGTAATAGTTTTATTTCGTTTGAATATTCTGAAATTTTATGCATCATCGGTTTTTCTATTTTTTTTTAATCTTCTACTATAGATTTTTGAGCATGATTAAAATCAATTACTCCTAATAAGTTGGTAAACCTTTTTCCGAAAATTGATAATGTATTATCTCTTTCATTTTCTCCTAAATTATCGCTTATGGTTTCCTGAACCACACCAAATTTATTTGTAGAGGAAGCGATAATAAAGTTATCGTTTAATAATGCCCCAGCTACCATATTTCCGCTAATGTCGATACTCAAACTAAGTTTTCTTAAATAGCTTAAAAAACCATTCCATTTTATAACGGCATACATAAAACATATAGGATAAACACCTAAAGAACAAATCAATGCAAATAAAAAAAGGATCCATTCTGTATAATGTTTTTTTGAGATAAGTAAGGTTGGTAGTAATAAGGTTGCTATTGGCATCATTGTTAGTATTGTAATTAAAAGCCACAGCAATGCTGAAGCTGTAAAAATAAATTTCACAATTTTATTCATGTATAATCTTTTTTAGTTTAATTATTCTTTTAACAAATAATCTTTTGGGGCATAAAGTATGAAGCCCCAAAAAATTATTACATATTGTTATTTCTTATTCTCCTTTAATTCCCTGGAGCATTTGGATCCTTTGGATCTATTGGTTTACTATTGTGAACAACAATTCCCGAAATAACATAATTATCCACATTCTCAACATCTAATAATGCAACTTCTAGAGGCTCTTCTTTAAATAAGATTGATTCGATAGCTTTTGTCTTTCCAGTTTTATCAACCAATAGCATACTTTGTATTAAATTTTTCGCACATACATATTGAACATTTTCTCCATCTTGAGAAACTAATAATGGATGTTGCCCAGTAACTTTAATCACTATATCTGCTGTTATGATTTCGTAGTAATTTGGCTGTACACTTGTTTGTTTACTTACTACTGTTACTTCTGCTTTGGCAGCTTCATTTAATTTACCATTCCATAGCATGTAATCTCCTTCAGACTCATCAATTTCGTTCGGGAAAGAAAATCCTTGAAGTTTGTCTCCAACTACAATATTCTTTAATTTCTTTGCTTGTCCAGATGCCATTGTTACCAAAGATTCTACATCAAAACATGAATATTCTCCTTCTGTGGTTACTGAAACTTCAGGAGTAAAGTCAGATTTTTTTCCTGCAGTATCTATAGCTCTTACTTTAAAAAAATATGTTGTTTTTGCTCTACCAAGAACACTACGAGTGGTAGTGTCACCAGCATTTGTATGTGACGCAGTTTGTCCATAAGTTTCACCAGATTCTCTTTTAAATATCTCGTAGTAACTAACATTACCTGTTGAACTATTCCAACTAAGATTCATTAGATGCAAGTCTGTAACGTAGCAACTTAAGCCTGTTGGCGGAGCTATAACGATTACCGTTGTAGTTGTGGTTGCACTTACAGTTTTACTGACACCCAATTGTTTTCCAGCTGCATCTTGTGCTACAACATAAAAACTGTAAAATGTTCCTGCAGCCAATCCGGTAACATCATAGGAAAGAACATTCCCTACTGAGAATGGTAAAGCACCATTTATAGACACCAGATAATTAGCTACAGCTACGCTATCCGTAGATGCTGTCCAACTTAAAGTTACAGTTGTATTACCGATGTTCGATACCTCTAAATTTGTTGGGTTTGTTACTGCAGTTGTTCCTGTATATTCTATGAAATGAACTACTCTGTAGGGGTTCAATATTGAAAAATCATGACCAGCCCCAGCAGGTTCAGTAGATGAAGTTCTATCATTTACAGTTCCACCACCAATAGCGTATTCTCCTCCCTCATTATTTTCATTCCTATCAGATTTAATTGTATGACTATGTTCTGGAAGTTCATTAACTGTAATTTGTTTACGTTTTTGTCCAGCAGCATATCCTAGACCATTAAATTCAGTTTGTGTGATATCTAAACCAACTGGCATTCTTCCTCTTAACGGCACATATTCTTCCCATCCTTTCGGAAATGGTGCAGTTTTCCCCCAAATAGCAATCATTCCGATAGGTACTGTTGTTGCAGGTTGTTCTTCTAACTTTACGATACGATCAACAAGTGACTTGATTAATGTATTGTTCTTAATAACCTGATTTGAATCATCTAATACCAACAAAGAACTAGTAGAATCTGATGTATTTAAATTCTCTAAATATACTTTCCCTCCTATATTTGTATTCTGCCAATCTGAACCATAATTTAAAGAAAGATTAGTATTACTATTCACTATTGCTCTACCTAAAGTTGATCCCAATCTAAAATCTGTAACCCTTACATTGGCTGTAGCGCTTTCTTTTATGTCTAATTTTGATAATTTGTAAGAGCCCAAATCAAGATCTCCTTTCATTGCCTTTGATCCATCAAGCGGAAGATAGGTTTGATTGATTAAATCAATATCAGTTTCTATTGCCTGAAGATCTTTTACGGTTTTGAAATCTTTTAATTCATAATAATATACTGCTAATGCATCAGTGATTGGAGAAGGTACAGGACGATTTGCATAATCTTCCGGACTAATGTATTGGGCTTTATAATCAAAATAGGCATTTTGTACTACCCCTGTTCCGTATGTTAAACTTGTACCTGTTCTGGTAGTTTTTAAAAATCCAGTTGGAGTACCTTTTTCAATAGGATATAAAATTCCTTCCAGTATTTTCGCACCTGTTTCATCTTTAGGATCTTTTTCTTCTTGATGAATAATAGCCCAACCTTTCTTGTCGATCATTGCAGGGGCTACGATATAGTTTTTATTGGTCTTGATGCTTAAATGTCCTTTTAAGGCTTCGAATAACTCATGTCTGTAAGCGGTTTGAAGTCTTTCTAAAGTTTCTTGCTCCAGAGGAAATCCTCCTGAATGACTAAAATTTACTTGTTTCATTTTTATGTTTTTAAATGTCTATTATTTTTACTATTTTTTTTGAGATAAGAATACCTCTATTTTATATTTCAACTTTTAGTTTAATCTTTTACTGAATAAGAATAGGTCCCGTAACTTTTACCCGCCAGTTTATAAAAATTGAGTAGATTGTGGTATTCCATATTGGCTACGTTAATAGCATCCGTTTGTACAGATTGATCTTTGGCTGGCTGAACTGTTATTGTATTATTTGCTATTAAACTTTCGGGTATAAACACTCTAAAATTGGCATAATTTATTTGGGTATAATCCTTACGATGAGCGAGGTAAACAGGTTTATTGTTTCTTTTTTTATATTCATCATGTGTATATACTTTTAATTGCGGAATCATTAAAGTACCATCCGGTTCGTAGTATTCTTTGTGAAGATATACATACTGTATAGTGGGCTTAACCGATTCGTCTATATAAATTAATTCTTCTAATCGTTTTTCTTCTATACTTAAATTAGGATTGTAATTTTTAGTTGGATTATAAGTTTCATTCAGTACTTTTTCCAGATAAATGACCTGTCCTGTATGCTGCATTTTATACAGCGTTTCTTCATAAATGGTACGAAGAGGCGTCAACAAAACATTAAGCCAATCAACATGAGTTTTTTTCCTAAGAATTGGAGGAATAAGCCATAACAGCAACTTTTCCCATTTTAAAACAGTGTATTTATTCATTGTATATATATTAGACTATTGTTTATCTCGGTAAAATGTGTAAGGGATGTAGTTTACCTCAACCTGAAGTGTATCCATGTCAAAATAACCTGCGTTTGGAATAAAATATTCAATCTTGGTTGCATCCTTAAAAATAGGATCTACTTTGTCGTTAGGATTTTTTGCCCAAGCAGTTTCAACTTTACTTAGTATTGGAATTTTAACTCCTTGTGCTTTCTGAATAGCGTCTACCAGGTATGTTTTTACAAAAGCTCCATTAAACTCAATATTTTTTAAATGATTTTTAATGGCATCTAAAACTGGAAACACCGTATTATTATTTAAGATTAATGATCCGTTTCTTGAATCGAATTTATAATTATCCAATTCGTATTGTTCTTCTGGTGTTAAAGGTTTGTTTGAAATTTTTGATTGGTAATATTCAATATCTTTTGGGTTGATAAAAATGCTCAAAGGATCGATGTAAACATTCAAACTTAATTTCAGGTTATCTCCTTGGTCAGAAGTGATATGCACTTGATTTCCTGCATCTTTAATTTTTGCGATGTATTCTTTAAAAGCAAAAAGTTCGTTTGGAACGTCGATTCTCGAGATTTTATCCTCTTTTACAGTGGCAACTTTTATAAAAACAACTCCAACTTTATTGTGGAAATAATCAGAGAAAATTTCTTCTATTTCTTCTATTTTTTTATTTCGTTTAAGGACAGTTTCTAGATCAATTTCGCTTACTGCACAATGCTTTATAATTTTTGAATCTTCAATTTGTTTTTCATCTAGATTTGTGGTGTCAAATTGATAAGAGCCATCTTTCCAGATCAGCGACATTTCGTTACTCGAATCTGGATCTAGTGGTGCGCCATAATGAAAATTCAAAGCCTGTTCTCGATACCAGTTTAACGTATGAGGCCTCGATATAAGGGCATTTTTTTCGACTATTTTTTCGTGTATCCAGATAGCTGTAGCCACTATATTGATCCAAAGTTTCCAAATCGCAGCTTTTGATTCTGTTAAGCCGTTTAGGGAGGCTTGTTTCCCTTTCTCAATCAGAATTTCGTTCTGTATTTCAGCAATTGTACGTGCCATATTTTAATTTTTTAATATAGTTTAGCCTGTAAGACATGTGTAATATGCTTATAGAAAATTGTTTATGTTTTTTTTGTAAATACTACTGAGATGTAGCTTTCTTTTTAGAGAATTCTAAAAGAGAAGATTTAAATGTGAAATTTCAGTCAGTTTGATTGTTCATAACTGATGCTTCGGGTAATTAAAACAAAGAACTTTTTTATTAATAAATGATAAAATCATCTTCAATTATCATATAATCAATTCCGGAGAAGTCATCCAGTAAATACTGTTCTTCATCTGAAATAGAAGTTGCAGGCTTTAAGTTTCTGGAATTGTAGTATTCAACAATATCCTTTTTAAAGGCTTCACGGCCTATTTTTAAATCTTCGTAAACAGAAATATCATCTGTAATATTAAATTTTTCATTGTCTTCTAAAATATCAAATACTTTTTCTATACTTCCATATTCTTGCAAAGAGATGTCAAAAATGTTTTGGTTTTCTTGTGGTTTAATAGTTCCCATCGATTTTAATGTTTTGTAAATCGTTAACATCTAATGTTTTTACATTAAAGTTGTCATACGATAATTGTTTATCTATTTCGTTTTCTAATCTTAGCCTGGATGTTGCATCTGGACTATTCATGTATTTTTTTATTCCTACTCCAAGAATAGGAAACTCTTTATAACTCCCTTTCTGGCTTAATAATAGATGCTCTATATTTTGCTGATCTGCATCTTTAATAGCAAAATCTCCATTTGTAATTAACAAGTCTTCATCTATGATAAAATCTTTCATATGTCGTTATTATTTGTTCTTTTATTAATTAATTTCTTCTTTTGAATTTGCGCGCCATACTCAAAAGATGATGTCTTATTTGATACTGTAAAAATACGCTATGCTTTGCCTTTAACCAAGATTTTAAAGGTTGGGAATCAGTAGTTTCAGTAAGTTAAAATTCAACAACAAAAACCTAATTATCAATAACTTAAACCCATTACGTAATTGTTTTACAAGTTAAAAAATAACCTTTTTATGCGCCTGGAATAATCATATCGATAATCACTTTAAAAATTACTTTTATAATATTATTTTTAAGAGTATTCAGTTTTATTTTTGATATTCCAGTAGTTTGAAGCGCCTGTAATGTCATTAAATCCAGTTGACTTTTTAGCAGCCATTCTAATTCTTCTTCGGTTAAATCTCCAGTAGAGAAAAGAATCATCCAACGTTCTAGTTTTTCCTTTGATATCACTAAAAATGCGTTTAAATCTTTCTCTAATTCCGATTTGTAGTCTTTGTAACTTTTTGTTATAATAGTTTTTAGTTTGCTTTTTAACTCTTCTATTAATTGATCGTTATTCATAACTTTAGGTATTACTGTTAATTAAATATAAAAGTGCATCCTTTGATTCTTTGTCTTTTTTAATTTCATATTGAATGAGTAAATCCAAAGCATCTAAAACCTGTTTTCTAGACTCCTGTATAAAAACTGGAGATAAAATCCCTTTCGTTTCCCAACGTTTGAAGAATCCTGCCAAAAGATTTTTTTCTTTATCATTTAAAGCCTTCCACATCGCAAATGTGATTTCGTTATTGGGCTTGATTTTTTCATATTCAGTCAATTTTTCGATGTTCAGGAATAAAGCTTCAACTTCTAATTTCTGATTAGTATAAGGAGAAATCGCTTTATCCATTAATCTGGAAGTTTCATCTTTTATCTCAATCGCTTTTCGATAAGAATAAGGGTCGAATTGGGCCGTTTTAGTTGATGTGCATGAGATAATTGCAAAAAAAATAGCAATTAGAAAAATTAGATGTTTTAATTTCAAATGTTTCATCTGTTTATTTGTATAAGATTACATAGTTTTTTCTGTCACGTTTTAGTTTACTGAGTACTTTCCAGTCGCTATATCCTTTTTTATCAAAGTGCGGAAGATCTTTAAAGGTTTTCCAATCTCCCCCCCAGTTCCAGTTGTATTTCTTGAAAATTTTTACACATTCCTGCCAGTCCGAGATTCGGTCATCATCCCAGTCTTTTGCAGTATCCCACGAAGCCGTTTTACCGTCTATAATGAGGCAAATGTCTACCGCAAAGCCATAATTGTGAATAGATTGACCTCCTTTGGCATTTGTTACTTTTTTTCCAGGTTTCGTTCTGCCAAAAGCATAAAGATCTTCTTGTTCCTGAAAAGTTCTGAGACTTTGTGTAACGCGCACTTTAGCTCGTTTGGTTAATGCCATATCGCATTCCTCAATGATTTTAGTAACTTCTTCCCTAACCGAAGGATGCAGTAAATCAATGTGTTTTTTTGTTGTTTGATCCATATTTGTATTTATTAAAGATTTCAAATTTTAAGCATAAAAAGCCTTTCTAATTGTTTGAAGACAATCAGAGTTTGTAGTATTTGATAAGATTATTGGTGTTGTAAATTTATTTAAGACTAAAACAATTGCTTAAGTAAATCCTGAAAATGTTGTTTTTTTGTGATTGCAATCTTGATGGAATAAGTGCTTTTAATTATACTGTAAAAATACGCCTAAATAGCGTGTTATAAAAATAATATCAAATTGTAAATCAGTAGTTTCAGTATAGAATATTATACTTTTAATGGTTTTATTTTTATAGACAAAAATTAAAATTAAAGAAAAAAATCCCGTTTTTCTAATTAAGAAAAACGGGATTGCAATGAAAAGAAAATATTTTAAGAATCAATTACCAAATCATAACATACAATATCACTTTGTCTTCATTTATATTCAATTTTATGCTGTTTTTAGTAATTTCTAACGAAGCTATTGGACTGTCTTTTACTTCATAAAGTAATACCTCATCTTTTTCAGTTTTGGTATATTCTTTGCCTTCTAAAGCTTTGTCGATGACGTGAATTGGAACCTCTTGATTAAACTCCAGGAAAAGATTTTGCATATAATATTCACTCTTCCAATATTTCTCAATAATTTCCTCATCCGAATATTGTTCACTATGATATTGGGAAATCATACCAATAACTTCTGTTCTGGAAAAATTATAAGAGTCATATTTTGTTTCTGTAATAATTCTTCCTTTTTTATTGGTGTAAGATTGTAAAACCTGATCTTTTGAATCTAAGGAAATAATAGATTCAAATTTATCTCTAGCATATTTATCTTTATATATATATATCATTAGATATACCAATTCTTCAAAAGAGCAGGTTTTAGCATAATCTTCAAAATGTCTTTCATCCCAATCAACCTTATCGTAATATAGTTCTTTTCTATTCAGATAATTTTCTTCTGTATGTTCTAGATTAAAATATAAAAAATCTAGTTTTGGTAAGTTGGTCATAGTTCTTTTAGATGATGTAAAGGGAATTAGAAATCTGATTAAGTGCAACAAACTTTAAATCAATTACCAAATCATAACATATAATATTACTTTCTCTTCATTGATATTTAATTTTATACTGTTTTTAGTAACTTCTAGTGAAGCAATAGGACTATCTTTTACTTCATAAAGTAGTACGCCATCTTTTTCAGTTTTGGTATATTCTTTTCCTTCTAAAGCTTTATCGATGATATGAATTGGAACTTCTTTATTGAATTCTAAAAAAAGATTTTGCATATAAGATTCACCTCGCCAATATTTCTCGATAATTTCATCTTCTGTATATTCTTCGCTATGAAATTGAGAAATCATGCCAGCAACATCTTTTCTCAAGAAATTATTAAAGATATATTTATTTTCACTTATACCTCTTCCCTTTTTATTGGTATGGGATAATAAATTTTGTCTTTCATAATCTAAAGAAATAGCAGAATCAAATATACTCCTAGGGTATTTATCTTTATAGATATAAATCATTAAAAAAATCAATTCTTCAAAAGAGCATACCTTAACATAATCTTCAAAATGTCTTTCATCCCAATCCACAGTATCATAATATAATTGCCTATTGTTCAAGAAATTATCTTCTGTGTGCTCTAGATTAAAATACAAGAAATTTATTTTTGGTAAATTGTTCATATTTTTTTATTTGGTGAATTTATTAAATCCACATAGAGATTATAAATGTATCTTGTAATTACTTAGAATAGTTGAAACCCAAATTTTGTATTTAAAATTATTAGATAACTCCCAATTCCATTTCTCCAATAGAACTATACCAAAAATCTGTATTAACGTCATCTTTATCTATAGCCAATAATCTGTTTTTTAATTCCAGAGCATATTTTTCATGATGTAAATGGTATTGTCCTAGCGTTTGAGGTATCTTTACTTCCTTTCTGAAACGTTCGTATGAGTATATATATTCAAGATAGGTTTTTAGATTTTTATTGATACTATACGTTCTTATCCCTTCTCGATAATGAGTCCTTCCAATTATTTTTTGAGTTTCGATGTCAATGCATAATCCAAATAATTCATTAATGTAAGTATTTTTAGTGCCTATTTTTAAATATTTTTCATCTAATAATTCGACATTTCCAAGGAACTCATAGTCTCCACCAAAAGTATTATGATTTGGTAATCCAATATTGTATAGAATATCTGATGTTTCTTTTGAAACATACTGGTTAATCATATCATTGTTTGCGAATAGTACTAAGCTATTTGAAAAATATTCTTGAATTTCTGTTAAGTTCATTTTGTTTGATAAGTCTTGGTTAATTTTATTCAGCGCCTCGAAACAACACTCTAAGCATTATTACTTCATTCTAGAAATTTATCAAAATATAAAAACATTTTGCCTAAAAACATTAAACTAATGATAAGAAAAATAAAAGAAAAAACCAGATAACTTTTACTTTTAAAAACTCTAAGAAAGACAAAAAATAAACATCCAAAAAGAATACTAGTGATTACATACAACATTTTTAAGAATGCTACAATATCACCGTCAATGACTATTAAATCTCCTTCATTGACAGTGTATGGACTAATAAAATAGCTGACAATAAAAAGAAAAAATCCAATAAAAATTAATATTTTCATTATGGTTTTCATACATCAATAGTTGTAATTATAATAAAAATATAAGTTATGTCTTTTTAAACAATTGTTTATTGTTTTGTATTCATAAATAAAAAACTTAAAATCAATTAGTATATTGAAACATATAATATTACTTTGTCTTCATTTATATTTAGTTTAATACTGGTTTTAGCAACTTCTAGCGAAGCAATAGGGCTATCTTTTACTTCGTAAAGTAATACATTATCTTTTTCTACTTTTGTATATTCTTTTCCTTCTAAAGCTTTGTCGATGATATGAATTGGAACTTCTTCGTTGAATTCTAAAAAAAGATTTTGCATATATGATTCACCTCGCCAATATTTTTCTATACTTTCTTCATCTGAATATTCTTCTTCGTGATGTTCAGTACTCATTGCGATGACGTCTTCTCTTAAGAATTTATAATGGGAAAATTTATTTTCACTTATTGTTCTTTTATTTTTACTGATAAAAGAAAGTAAATTTTCTTGCTTAGAGTCTAATGAAATCGCAAAATGAAATACACTTCTTGGATATTTATCTTTATAGATATAAATCATTAAATAAACCAATTCTTCTAAAGAACATCTCCTGATATAATCATCAAAATGATTTTCATCCCAATCAAATTTGTCATAATATAGCTGCGTATTTGTTAGATAATTTTCTTCTGTACGATCAAGATTAAAATATAAAAAATCTAATTTTGGTAAATTGTTCATTGTTGTTTATTTTATTTTGTGAATTTAGTATATTCTATATAATCTCCAAACTGTTCTAATAAGGTTTCAGCATAAAACTGTGCCATTTCTATATTATCTCCGCCATCTATATATCTAGTCGGATGCAATGTTGGGTATTTTGATTGCATTTTAGCCCCTGCTTTTTTCATAATTTTTATATAAGTATCAGTGTTTTCTAAAGGATAGCTATTAACTCTTTTTAGACTGTAATCGATACCAGAACTTCCTACAGCACGTAGTTCTTTAAAATTATATTTAATAGCTATGAGTATGTCTGATGGGCTCAATGCTGAATTGCCAAAATGGTTGTGTGTTAGTATTAAGTCACCGGCTTGTCCACCATTTTTCAAAATTTGTTGCCTTGCTTTGAGAACTTGAATACGTTCAATTTTTAAACTAGCCTTTTCAATACCACCAAACTTATCAAAAATTGCTTTTCCATTTTTATCAAAAAACATTCCGAATTCCTTGTCTAAAACCCTAATTTCATCTTCAATCTCTTGTACTTTTGGAAAATTTCCAGTAAGATCATCAAGTTTACTTGAAATCTTTGCAAGCTTTGTTTCTAGTCTTTGAAATTCATTTATTATTTTTTCAGCATCCTCAATTTTCTCTTCTAACTTTAAAGCTTCATCCGTGTATCCAGCATCTCTAAGTACTTTTGCTCCTTTTCTACCTTTTTTAACTAAATTAATTAATCCTTCTAATCCAAAAGTGGTAATATCAACGGCAATACTTATTTTTGTCCAATTGTCTACCAACCATTCTAAATCATTTTGTATTAATATTTGTTTTGCCTTGTCATTAAGCATTGCCATTTCTGCAGCTTCCTTTGTAATTTCTATATAAGCCAGGGTTACGGCAAGTTGGCTTCCACCAACAACAATTACTCTTAAAGCAGATGCAACTCCCAGAATTGAAGTAGTAAGACTTACTAGTTCCCAAAACTGCTTGTTGTTTTCTTGCTCAGAAAGATGTAATAGCATTAAAATGGTTTCGGTTTTTTCAATGAATTCTCCAGGTTTCTGTCCTGTTGTTGTTAACGAAGCCAAATGCATCGGGTTCCCATAACGAATTGGCATTGTGAGATATTTTTTAGGCTCAGATCCTATATCTTTATCTAAAGGAAAAAAATCATCCCAAAACTTATCCCAAGTTAATCCATTGACAGATTCTATATATATTCTACCTGTTTCTAATCTTGTAGTATTTAAAAAGATGTCTTTAAAAATAAAAGAATCCTTAGAACTCACATATGCTTTATTAACTTCAGGACCGCCTTGGTTGCCATAATTTGTTGCCAGTTGGTGAATTAATTTTAAAAACTCGTTTCTTATACTTTTACCTGAATCGTATATTTGTAGAACCTTTTTAGGTCTTTGTTCTAACCATTTATAAAGTTTTTTCCCATCCTGTTTGTTTAGAGCTTTCAGAATGTTTATAATTCCTTGATCTTCATCACGTCCTCCTAAATCAAAAATATTTTGATTTAAAAGAATATCAAGATCTTGATAGAGTTGTTTGTTTGTTTTTAAGGATGCCAAAATGAAATACGGTATTACCTCATAAATGACATCTAATTTGTCTTTGTCATTTCCTGCTGCGGCTATTGCAGTTCGGTAATATTGAGTAATTACTTCTTTAAATTTCTTTAAATCATAACCTATAAACTCTGCTAAAAATTCCATCCCTTCGTAACTATCAGTTTCAAATCTAAGAGCCAAATTTTTTTGAAGATCGAAAATATCTAAAAGAAAGAAAGTCTTTACTGAAAAAGACACTTTAAATTCAATATTTTTTAGATCAACAATAGCTTCAAACTGATGACGATTACAACTAATTGTATATCCTTTAATAGTTCCATTAAAATTTAGAGGAGCATTTTTAGGAAAAGAGTCTAATTTTAACTTTTGTGCTTTATTGCCTATATTTTTTTTGATCCAAAGTAATATAGAAACTAATGGCGATATTGGTGCAACGACAACTACTTCCTCTAAAGCACTTGCATAAGTATATTGATAATGATTTTCATTATTTAGAATATAACGATCGCCTTTTAATGTAATTTCATCAGGTTTTTTAGGATCGTTTGCATATTTTGCATCAAGTTCTTTGGCTGTTGCATAATGATCTTTAAGAAGTTTTTCCCATTCACCCGAATTTTCATCATCTTCTTTTTGCTGACGCCAAATGCCTAGCATAATTTGCCTGAACCGGGCCATTTCAGAAGCACTGGTATCTTTTAGCTCTATAGTATGGTTTTTAATAATCATTAGGATAGTTTTTTTATGGGTAGGCAAAAAGGTATTTGCTATAGTATTTCGACTTTAACAGGTTTCGGCTGGATATGATCTGAAAATGCTGTAGTAATATTGAGGCGTAAATCGTCCTCTTGTTCAATTTTGGCATCTCCGCCTAGATAACAGTTTTTGAATAATACTTCAAGGGCTTTAAATTCATCCATTTTTGAAGCTTGCAATACAGCTGAACGAATGGCAATATCCGGTTTTTTGAAATAGGCAAACAAAGTCATTTCGTCGTCATCTGCAATGGTCAGTTTAACTACTTTTTTATGTTTGTATTTCCATTGGTTTAACTGAGCCTGAGTAATATTTCCGTCAAGGACATCTGCGGTTTTTGAAATTGTTTTTTCCATTGTAAAAGGTTTTATTTTTTATGATTGATGAGTTGAATTCTGATGTAATGATTTTTTATAAGTCATTGAAATGAGAATTATTTCGTTGACTGAATGATAAAAAAAGAGGCTGCCTGAGGTATTGTTTTGGAGTTGAATATTCTCGAAGCGGCCTCTTGAAGAAGATTCCCTTTCTAAAAACGGACTAATAAAGAGCTTGTAGAATAAGTTTGCAGACAAAAATCATGTTCCTTGAACTCCTTTTTTGTATAACGCAATTGATAATGGTTATCTCTTTTTAGTCGGTTTTATAGACAGAAAATAGGGTATTATGGTTTTAGTAGTAGTAATTTATGTAGATTAATTCCACTCAACGTGAGAACAGATCAAGTCAAAAGAAACCGCGATTTTAGTGTCTCCTTGACTAATTCCTCTGCTGTTTGAGTTAAATTCGCAGTTTCTTACCGTGTGTGTAATTACTTCATTACTGTCGTCCAGGTAACTTACAATGATGCTGAAAGGGTTGATATCCTGTAATCTTTGTCCTTTTGGTAAAGCAGCTAAAATAGCTTCTACCTCGTAGTTGTATAAAGTGATCGAAGCTTTTGCCTCATACTTCCCTCTACCCCTGTGCACTGGCATATCTCCAGCTCCGTAATGGTTTTCTTTAGATACTGAGTCGCTATAGTTTACAGCTGTAATTCCGGTAACGATGTTACCTGCAATACTTACTTCGATAGATGACCAGCTGTGTTGTTGTCCGTTAATTAATGGTAATTTATTCATATGTAGCTTTGTTTATTTTTTAATGATCTTTTTAACGATCTGGAACTATCACCTTATTCATTTGCATTTACAGTAAATGAATAAGTGCGATATAATTGGTGAATTTTTATGTTTTTTTGAATTATATTAAATTCAGTAAATTATGCTTTGTCGATTCCAAAAGGATTTTTAAATCCTAAATCGACCATAATTTTGCGGGCAGTTCCAATTGGAGTAATTTCAGCTTTTACTTTTAATTCTGAAGTTGCCAAAATATTTTGTTTTGGATCTACATAAACATCAAAAGCTGATACTTCTTGGTTGGCAACCATTCCTTCTAAAGCGCTTCTGCATAATCCTTCAAAGTTTTTTGAAACTGATTGTGGTAATTTGCCGTCAATATCTACTAAAACCGGAGAAGCTAATTTTGGTAATAAAGCGGTACGCAATAAACGAGTTGCCTTGTTAATAGTACGGTTGTTTTCGACATAAGCAAAGTCTGATGTACCTAGAGTACAAGTATGACTGTCGTTAAAATAAACACCTGGCAAACCAGTATGTGTTTTTGCGAAAATGTATCTTTTTTCGTTTAGTTCGCTTAAAGTTCCAAGAGTTTTAATTTCTTGTCCACCAATAAAACCAGCTTTAGAGAAACCTTCACCAGTAAGGTTAAACTTTTCAACCCAAGCAATATTTTCAGATACTTTTGCTTTAGAGATAGCACCTAATGCTAAACCAACTGCAGCGGTATTTTTGTATACATCTTTAAAAATGAACTCAAGAACAGCTCCATTTTCTTTTTTAAGGCCATCAGCAGTACTCACATTATAAACATTTAAGGAACCTTCTACTGCAACTAATTTTTCGCTAGCAGCTAAAGCATAAAGTTTGTCATCTGCCGTTGTAGTGCCTTTTTGAAATAACTTTTGTTCAAATGCTTTTTCAACATCCATAGCTACAACTACAGATACGTTTTCTGCGTTTAATTCAACTAAAGAAGTAGCTAATTTAGAATCAAAACCTTTCCCTTCCAGAATAACTTCAAAAGGCATAAAATTCGTATAAGCAAGTTCCGTTTGTGTTTTTGCTGCTGCAATTGCGGCTTCTGTTTCTCTGAATCCTGTTGCTGTAGAAGAGATAATTGCCATTTGGCGAATGTTTCCATTGGCTTTTTCTTGCATGTCTAATGCTTTTCCTGCAATGTTTGCGTAAGATGTAGCTGTTGTTCCCATAATGTACAAGTCACCAGAAGGATTCATTCTAAAAAATTGTTGGATTTGATAATGAGCGGATTGCCCATTTACATCATAATCAGCTGTAATTCCTAATGCTTCGGCATCTTCTAAGGAAGCCAGACGCTCTATTTTATCTAATGCTAATTTTGCAGTTGAAGCTCCATCAAAAAGTAATCCTGAAACCATGTCTTGTTCTGGATTTCTTCTTCCTAATCCGCCTGATAGTTTGTTAATCACTACATCGTTTAATGTACTCATAATATAAAATGTTAATTGTTTAAAAAATTGTTTTTGTTAAAAAAAGGGCAAAAGAATGGCTGCTACAAGTTCCTAAACTTGTAATTATCTACGATTTATCTTAAAATGGTATTTGTAATTTAGAATCCAAAAAATAAGATGACTCTTTTTGGACGGTTTTAAAAACTGGTCTTTTAATTGGATTTTGCTCTTGGCCAAGAGATAAATTTGCTTTTGCTAGCGAGTACAAATTTAAGGCTCAAGATTGCTTTTTCCAATTTTTCAGATTATCAAAGCCAGTAGTTTCAGTGGTTTAAGCTCTGGCCTCTGTAGCGAGTCCTTCATTTATAATAGTATAAATGGTGCGTTCTGTTAAGAACAAAGTGTCTGAAAGTTCAGACACAACAACTTTCATTTGTTTAGCTTGATTTCTATTTAGGTAGTTGATCACAAAATCTCTCCTTTTGTCTAATAGTGTTCTGCTTCTCTTCATATTTTAGGTTTAAATAGTATGGGTTAATTATTATTTAGATTTGTATCCTATTGTAATTTTATCTCATATAATTATTTGTGAATATCACCTGTTAAATTATAGACCGTTCAAATTAAGAGCTGGTTTTTAAATCAATATCTCCCTTAACCTGATTTGGGTTTATCCCTATTATTCCAGTAGTTAAGTTATACCCCAGCTCTTCTAATTCTTCATTACTTAATCCATTATTGAAAAGAATATATTTCTTCTTTAAAATATTTTCTATTAATGTAGTTTTATAGGTTATCTCCCAAATGAAATAATCGTTCTTATCCCAGTAAACTTCTTGATTATTACATTGCTTTTCTTTTATCTTAAAGGTTGAATTGGTATCTATAAAGGCATTGTTATTACTTGTAGATAATATAGCCTTGTCTATGCGATGTGCAATTTCGAATGCTTCTTCATAGCTTGTAGAAGAAATAGTTCCAACTGGCAGTACGACGTAAAGGCAAAATGATACATCTGCTTTGTAATTTTTTTCAGAGGATGTCTCCCAAGAAATAGTATCGTATTTAAACATTACTATCGGTGCTGTAATCGTAGTTTTAAAAACAGCATCACTGTAAAGATGTACTGCTGGCGCATTAGAAATGAACTCTTTTTCGATAGCGCTTTTTTTCTCGTTATAAAATTCTTTTAAAATCATATGGTGGATTGTTTGTTTGACAAATATACAACATATGTTTTAAAATATCCAACATATTGCCATAAAAAAAGCAGTGATTTCAGTAATATGATTTATTTTTTTTTCTCTACATTAGAGTATTACAAGAATAAAAACACCATAATCACCTTTAAAATTAGAAGTTACACAAAAAATTTATATCAGAATGCTATTATTTATTATATATTTTTTAGCTTTGCAACATATAGTGGAATACCTTGCAAACAGCAAAACATATTACACAAACAATAAATGCAATTACAACATGGAAATACATACTAAAATAAAACGTATTATAGATGAGATGAAGTTAAACAATAACTCATTTGCTAAATTAATAGGTGTAACCAGCACAACAATAGATAGTATCACTATTGGAAGATTGCAATCTGATGGACAGAGAAAAAGAACAAAGCCAGGTTTTGATTTACTACAAAGTATAATTACACATTGCAATGTGAATCCGGAATATTTCTTTGGAGAAAGTGATGCCATTTTTGTTAATAAAACGAACAATGAAGTTGGTTTAAATTTACCAAAGATTATAACAGTAAACGAAGACGGAGAAGAAAACATCAATTTTGTGGGAGTAAAAGCCCGTGCAGGTTATTTAGATGGCTATTCTGATCCGGAATACATGGAAAGCCTTCCTTCATTTAGTATGCCAATGCTAAAAAACGGAACTTATAGATGTTTTGAAATAAAAGGAAATTCGATGTCAACAACCATACATGACGGAGATTATCTCTTTGGCAAATATGTCGATAATTTTGATGATATTCTTGATGGAAGAATTTATGTTATTATCAGTAAGAATGATGGAGTGGTTGTAAAAAGGGTCCTGAACAGAATTAGAGAAAGCGGAAAATTAATCCTGAAGTCTGACAACAGAGATGGAAATTATCCAATGTATTCTATTTATGCCGAGGATATTCTCGAGGTTTGGTACGCGAGTATGTATGCTTCTAAACAAATGCCAGATCCTATTAATATTTATGAAAAGATTCATGATCTAGAAAGTAAATTCTATGAAATGGAAGAGGCTTTGAGAAAGAAACTGAATTAGATATTTTTGTGATTTTTTAGAATTTCAATTGAAACTAAGTTGTACTTTTCAAATATTAAACTGCCTCTTGCGATATTTCGCAAGAGGCAGTTTAAGTTTAGTTTGAATTTGTTATGAAATCTTTCCAGTCCCGGTTCCGGTTTGCGCTGATGCAGAGCCAGTCGTAGTTACTGTGGTGTTTACAGTTCCTGATTTGACAAATGTGTCAATTGCAGTTGCTAATTTTTCTGCTGTTTTTTCTCTCGCAATTTTTGATTGATTTGCATTATCATCTCCGTTGCTTACATCGACCGATATTTGTGTGCTTTTGTCTAATGCTTCTAAGATTGCTGCTTGTAATGCTGATATTTGTAATGCCATTTTTTTAAATTTTTAGTAAATTTTGTAAATTAGATTTTATTGTAAGTAGACTCCCTACATTCGGACCAACTCCTTGTACAACTACAATTTTTGAGACTTCTGTAATGAGGCTTTCTAATTCGGTTAATAAATTTTTTGTCCCAGCATCAATTTTAAATTTATCATCCATTTCAAAAATCAAATCACCTTTTTTAAATGAAGTTTTTACATCAGAAATTATTGCTTCAAACCCGTCTTTGATGGTTACTTTGACTTCTTTATCTTTTAAATTGAAAATTGTATTTCCTTCATTAATGCTGATATTTTGTTCTTTAATATTAAAGCTGTTTTTCGAAATTTCTGTACCATTTTCATCGTAAAAAGTGGTACTAATGTTCGAGCCTTCTTTACCGTTAAATTCTAGTTGAGCGATATTTTTATATGTAGGTACTGAAGTTGTCGAAGAATCATTACCTTCTTTTTCTTTAAATAAAACCTGGAATTTATCTACATCAATATCAATTTCCAAATAATGATTCTCGTCATTTTTAAAGCGAATAAAAGTACGTTCGACCTCCGAAAACTGCGAAATAAACGCGCGAGTTTCTACTCCGCCAATAATGGTAGCCAAAACCCAGCTGTCTTTTTTAGGAATCGTAATAATTCCTTGTTCTACATCCAGGATTGAAGCTTTCAATCGTACATTTTTAAGAATCGCGCCATCGGCCCTCATTATGTTTACGGTATAAGCATCTTCCGGATTATGGAGCGATTCTGTTTCTTTGTTTATTTCGATGACTTTTGCCGCAAAAGTTTCAATAATTTGATTTTTATTAGCGACATCTTTTATTAGATCTGTTATGTTTCCCATTTTAGTTTTTTTTAGATTGCTTCTACTCTTCGTCCTATATAAATCCTTTGTCTGTAACCGTTTTCGCCAAAACTTCGCTCTACTTTCTCGACTTGAAAAGTTCCATTTTTTTCTTTGTCTTTTGCGTTTTCAAGAATTACTTTATCTGTAGGTCGTACAAACGGCTCACCAAAAGTGAGAAAAGAACCTTCAAATCCGCTTGGTTTAGATTCCATTGCTCTTAAAGCAGCATATTGATACAATTCTGAAGCTATTTGTGTCGTTGCTTTTTTAAAAGCTGTTGGATCTTTTGGTAAATCATCGGAATCACTATGCAGAACATGGTTTTTTATTAATTGCCCATTTGGATCGCCCAATTCAATATAAATTGGCGTGTTTGAGTTCTTAAAGTATTTTTCTACTCGAGTTCGCGTGTTTTTTGTAGATTCATTAACTACAACCAATTTATCTTCAATAATATTATACCGAAATCTAAAACGTGCTTTTCCTGAAAAACTTCCGGAAATTGATTTCCCTACTTTGTCCAACTGAGAACTTAAAAGGCTAAGTCCCTCATTGATTAACTTTTTCACAAGTGTGCCTGCTAATGGACTTTTAATGAAATTACGAGTGATAAAACCACCCAATTCAGTAGCAGTATGTTGCTGCGGATTATTGGTAATTGTAAGTACAGGACCCGTTTCTTCGGTTTTAAAATAAGTATAAATCCCTTTGTCTTTTAACATATCAAAAACCTGCGCCAGACTTTGGTTTCTGTTAACCATTATATTTCCTAATTCTTCGTCAAGAGCATTTACTTTAAAAGGCAATTTTAGTTCTTTGATTCTTTTTTCGAAAAAAGTTTTAGGATTAAATTTTTCAACATTTGTAGTTGGATTTGTAGCAACAATATTTAACGTATCATTCTTACTTTGAACATCGTCGTCTTTTACCGCTTTTACTTTTTTAAAAGCATACATCGTGTCTTCACAAGATATAGTAGCAGTTGTTATATCCGATTGAACTCCTGTGACATAACCTCTAAAAGCTGGTTTATAATTGCCATCATATCCTAATAATATTTCGATATAATTTTCAAGTTTAAAAAAGTCGTGAATTGTTTTTTCTTCACCATTGGCATTTGCAAATAAGTTTTGGTCGAAACCTTTAGTATCTGTATATACTTTTTTTGGCATTACAAGGGTTGCCGTATCTGTTAGGGATTTGTATGAACTGTTTATATCGACATTTTTGACATAAGTAAATTCATAATATTTAGGAGTTGGAATAAGTCTTATTGTTTCGTAAACTTTAATTCTCGCATTTAGTTTAAGCATTGTCTCTAATTATTAGTTCTACGGTTTCATCTGACGTGGCGCTGGCAGTAAATTTTTGAATATTTTTTGTTCCAGAAATAGAAGGAATTGAATACGAATCTATCACAAGTTCATAAATACCAAATCGGTTTAAAATTGCATGTGTTACTCTTAAAGAATAAGGCGCATTTAGAAATTGCTTCAATAAAAAAAGCTTTTCTTTTGGATATTCATCTCCCGTTTCATTAGCGATTAATCCTTCGATAGAAATACTAAAATCACCATTTGTAATATGTTCTTTGATAGTTGAATCTCTTCCTTCGATTCCTTCTTTCCTGATAACTTTTGAACGATTTAAATTTACAGTAACAGCATCTATTCGCAAACTTGGTAAATTAAGATCGCTTTTTACCAGGGGTTCAAAAACTAAAGGAGCAAAAACTCTTAGATTAAACTCGCCCCCTGTTTTATCTATAATAAAATCTTTCGATTCTGATTCGTTATAGTTAATGCCAGCGTATTCAATATCCTTGGTATCTAAAATTTCGTTTACATTAAAATTGAATTTCATAATGATTTATTTTTGTTTTTAATTTGAAAATGTTTTAGCAAAAGCTGTTATAAGTGTATTTTCCTGTCTTGTTTCGTTATGTTTTTGCAACCAAAGAGCTTCTTCTAGTAATTTGTAAAACTCATCTATAGAAAGTTTATAAGGATCTACCTGAAAAGCATATCTGATAAGGGCTGCCGATTTTTTGAATTCATCTTTTTGAGGAGTTACATCTATCGCAAATTCACTGTCTTTTTTTATCATGGCTACAATAGAATTTCCTGCAGAAAGCATAAATTCATCATCATAATTCTCTTTATCCAGGACACACTCTTTAAATAAAAACAGAATTGCTTCGTGGGGATTGCCCTTATATTTATTTTGATAGTTTAAAAAAGTAGTAAATGATGGTTTTTTGCAATAGGTCGTTGTTAATTGATCATCTGAGGTAAGCTTTAACACTGTACCGTATTTTTCTTTTAGTCTTTGAATGGAAGTTTCGTCTTGCATTTTATGGTTTTAGAGATTTTGTTTTTTTGTGATGTAGGAGTAGCTTAAAAAAGTATTATGACTTTTAAATATTACTGTCTCTACTTTCTTTTTTTAAGGCCTCAGTCAGACTTTCATTTTTTTCAGATACTGATGAGGGCATAATATTAAAACTCTCTATAAAAATATTTCCCTCTTTTGCTTGTCCCAAAGGATTTTTAAAATTACTCATGTCTGGTGTTTTAGGAATTTCTCCTAAGTCTTTTGGTATATAATCCATGATTAGTCTATTGTTTAATTGTTAATGTAATTGTTGAAAGTATGGTGTGCAGTTGAGGTCTCTATTCAGTAAAAAAACCTAAAAATAAAGGGAATTGTTTTGCCTGTTAGGCATTCTAATATTCGTTATTAGAGCATGTAAAAATACAGTAGAAGAGGGTGAAAAACGAATAATTGAAGGGGTAGTTTCTGTAGTTTCAGTAGAATGTAAGTAGAGTTAATTGGTTGTTTTATATAACGAAACATTTTTTTTATTCATGGTTTGATATAAGGTAAAAAACACCCAAAATCATTATGGAATTTGTGTTTTCCTAATGCTTTTGAGTGTTTTTACAATCTATATGAAAATTTAGTTTTGAATTACGGATGTTTTTTTATTTCCGATTCTTGAAATCTATTTTAACTTTTGATTATTCTAAATACCACCATCTACTATTATCCAATTATTGGGAGCGTTTTGTAAAATTGTTTTTCCCACTGTTCCCGCAGACGTATATTTTACTAAACCGAATCTGATTATTATTTTGGGCTTTACAGGTCTTGAACTCCAGCCGTTATATATGGCATTAAGATTAGTGGTTGAAAGTGAGGATGTAATAAAATCATTAAAAGTAGTTACATTGGATGTGTTCCAAGAACCAATGTCTTGATTAAATGTTGATGCGTTGTTAAACATACTCGACATATTAGTTACATTGGATGTGTTCCAAGAACCAATGTCTTGATTAAATGTTGATGCGTTGTTAAACATACTCGACATATTAGTTACATTGGATGTGTTCCAATTCCTAATATCAATACTATTACTATTATTGAAAACTGATGCAGATAGAAACATATTTGACATATTGGTAACTTTTGACACATTCCAATTTCCAATGTTTTGATTAAATGCCGATGCGTTTCGAAACATACTTGAAATATTCGTTACATTTGATACATTCCAATTTCCAATATTTTGATTAAATGTCGATGCACTTTCAAACATACTCGACATATTGGTCGCATTTGATAGATTCCAATTTCCAATTTGTTGATTAAAATCTGTACATCCTTGAAACATTGCTCCAGTATTGGTAACTTTTGATACATTCCAATTTCCAATATCTTGATTGAATGTGCTTACGTTATAAAACATTCTTGACATATCAGTAACTTTTGAAACATCCCAAGAACTAATATTTTGATTGAACTCTCGTATGTTATAAAATAGACTTGACATATTAGTTACATTTGATACATCCCAATTATCTAATGGCCGATTAAATGAAACTGACCAAGCAAACATATATGACATATTTGTAACATTTGAAACATTCCAATTTTCGATATTCTGATTAAATGAAGTTGTTCCAAAAAACATTTCAGTCATATTAGTAACTTTTGAAACGTTCCAATTCCCAACCGGTTGATTAAAATTTCTACAGCCTGAAAACATATATGCCATGTCAATAACATTTGATACATCCCAATTATTCATATTCTTAACAGTCGTTAAATTGGTACAGTTTGCAAATGCATTTACCATAGAAATCAAACCAGATGTATTAAGTGTATCATTCGTGTTAGATAAGTCTAAGTTATCACATCCTATAAAATAAGATCCTTCTGTAGTACCGAGCCTTAAGATTCCCCAATTTGCGATGTTTAAAATCTTTGATTTATCTCCAGCATACTCAAAAGACCAACCATAACAAGTACCAGAAATTGTAATTGTATAAGTTCCTGCTGTAACGTAATTATGTGTCACTTCTAACTGATTGTAAGATGTGATAATATTACTACTACCATCACCCCAATCTACAATAAAATTATATGTTCCTGCTGCAATTAATGGCAATTTTATTTGAGTTATTGCACTAGAGTCTGTAGAAACATTGTCTGTTTTCCAAGTAGAAACAAACGGTTTAAATTTATTTCTCCCAAATACGGTATGTTGTAAAAGACTTCCCATTATACACCTAATAATAAAATACCGTTAGTACTACCTCTTTTCATCAAAGTAAAAATCTGTTTTTCGGTTGTTGCCAATGGAGTGTCAAAAAGCCAAGTATGAGGTGTAATAATTACCCAATTAACAGTAACACCTGGTAAGATAATACCGTTAAAAACATAACTATTGACTAATACCCCAGGAATAGTAATTGTACAACTGGTTGTAAATACTACTGTTTTTCCATGCCATGAAGCTTGCGCAAGTTGACTAGTTTCTACTTCAATTTGGCAAGCAATATCCTGCTTACCCGAAATATCTGTAGTAGGTATAGGTTGCCAAGTTTTATTATAATCATAATATTGTCCTGCCAAGCCTCCATTTATTAACGGTTCTTTTCCCGAAATAATAGTTGTCAAAGAATCAATCATTATCTTCAACGTTTTACCCATTTCGGCAGTTAATGCTTTTGTGGTTCCTCCTGTTATTAAATCATTTACTAAAATAGTACTCAATGAAACCTGCACAGCTTTAATAGCATCAGCAATTTTTTGGAGAGTATCCAAATTAATGTTGTCTGAAGCCAATAATATATTTATACTTTTTATTTGGTTTTGCAAAACCACGCCCTGTTCTGCACTTAAAAGCGAAGTGGAACCACCAGAAACTAAATCATTTACGATATCTAAATACTGACTGGCTAATTTTGCAAAAGAATCCAATGGAGCATATCCATCAGCAAGACCTTTTTGGGCTTTATCTTCTTTAGTTTCAAACAAAGCAGTATGTGCGCTCTTATCCGTTTTATGTGCTTCAAATTGGTCAGTTTCAACTTTAGCATTTAGAACGTTTGTAAGGTTGTTTATGCTACTTTGCGGTATCATTTCATCTTTGTGCCAAAATGATTGCCATGAAGCCCAAAATTGTGCTTGAGTTGGTTTTTTGCCAGTTTTAAACCAGCCTAGAATGGTATTGATATTTGTTGTCATATTTTATTGTATTTGAATTAATGATGTAATTAAATTATAGATTTTGATAATCTCAACCTTTCATAAAGTTGGTTCTATAGCGAATACTATCGGTTACTTTTCATACCTGATTCCTATTTATTAATTGTATTATAAGATTAGTATAGTATTAATTTAAAGGAAGAATGTTTTATATTAATATTCCGAAAGTTTGTAAACTGACATACATACACAAGCAATACTATTCGTCTTTTGAAAGTGGAAAAGTATTCTGAAAGCAGAAAAATATAATCTGTAGCTTCTATAGTTTCATTAGAAATAAACGAGGTTTAAATCCAATAAGTGAACGAGGTTTATTCACTAATATTCATGACAGGAACATCTAAGACTATCAAAGAATTTATGTTCTCATAATCTTGACACCTTTGAATTTATATCTCCAGAAATTGAGTTTTCTTTTTATTTACTAAATTCCTCCATCGCTAATTATCCAGTTGTTCGGTGCTCCAAGTAAAATATTTTTTCCTGTAGTTCCTACAGCTGTATGCTTGAGTTTATCAAATCCTATAATTTTATTTGGAAGTACAGGTCTTGAACTCCAACCATTATATAATGCATCAAGATACTCAGGATTATATGAACCTACCTGTTTTCCTGCCATAAAATTCGTGAAATCAGTTACATTTGAAACATTCCAATTACCAATGTTTTGATTAAAAACAACTGCACCAAATAATATATGCAGCATACTGGTAACATTAGAAGTGTCCCAGTTTCCAATTGGTTGATTAAAAGCTCTTGCAGTTTGAAACATTCCAGTTAAACTTACACCTGTACTTGCTCCAATAGTTCCCCAATTATTAATGTCAGGACTTCCGCCGTTGTTAAATGCAATTGCATTAATAAACATTCTAAAGAAAGATGTTCCTTTGGAAACATCCCAATTGCCGATATTTTGATTAAAAACAGATGCTTCTCCAAACACTTGCATAAAGTTAGTTACACTTGATGTATCCCAACTATTTAAGGGTTGATTGAATGACTTTGCATTATAAAGAAATAATTCTAAATTAGTTACACTTGAAACGTTCCATTTTTCAATTGGTTGATTAAATGCAATTGCACCGTTAAATGTGCCAGACAATGTTGTGACTCCTGAAACATTCCAATTATTAATATCGGGACTTCCTCCATTGTTAAAAACAGGATTACCTGAAAATGTTGATTGTAAGCTAACTAAATTTGATAAATTCCAATTTCCTAAATTCTGATTAAAAGCAAGTGTTCCTTGAAAAGTTTGCTGTAAAGACCTTACTTTCTCAGTATTCCAATTCCCGATTGGCTGATTAAAAGACCTTGCATTTTGAAACATAACTGCAAATAAAACATTTTGGCTTGTATTAAGAGCCCACTTATTTATATCAGGACTGCCGCCATTGTTAAAAGCAAATGCACTACTAAACATTTGCTCAAAGTTAGTTACATTCGATACATTCCAAGAACCAATGTTTTGATTAAATTCTTTTGCGTTTTGAAACATTACCCCCATGTTTATTGCACTTGATGTATTCCAATCATTTAATGGTTGATTAAATACCCATGTACTCTGTAACATATTTTGAAAATTAGCAACCCTTGAAACATCCCATTTTCCAATTGGTTGATTAAAGGCGTTTGCACCATTAAACATTGAATACATACTAGTTGCGTTTGATGTATTCCAGTTATTAATACTAGAACTTCCTCCATTATTAAATTTGTTTGCAACTGTAAACATATATTGAAAATTGGTAACCTTTGACATATCCCAATTTCCAATATCTTGGTCAAATTCTCTCGCATTATTAAACATTTGAGAAACTACAGTTACCTTTGAAGTATTCCATTTTCCAATCGGTTGGTTAAATGCAGGGGCATAATAAAACATCTCACCTATAGTTGTTGCACTCGATGTATCCCAATTATTAATATCAGGACTTCCTCCGTTGTTAAAAAAAGAGTTATTTGCGAACATAAGTCCAAAATCTTTAACCTTAGATACATTCCAAGAACCAATGTTTTGATTAAATTTAGAATATCTAAACATAGCCCCCATAGTTGTAACATTTGAAGTATTCCAATTTCCAATCGGTTGGTTAAATACAACTGTATTATTAAACATTGCATTAAGGAAAATTGCACTTGACATATCCCAATCATTAATTTTATTAATCGTTGTTAAAGAAAGACAACTATTAAAACAACTATAAAAAGAAGTGGTAATTAATAAATTTGGTATATCAATAACCTCTGATAAATCAAGTTTTTCGCATCCATAAAAATAAAATCCCTGAGTTGTTCCAAAAATTAAAGTTCCCCATGATTTTATAGAAAGTATTTTTAATCTATCCCCTAAATTATTAAACTGCCATCCTTGACATTTTCCAGTTATTGTAACTGTATAAGTTCCTGATGTGGCGTAACTATGTGTAACTTGTATTTGATTCCAAGAGGTTATTGTATTACTAGTACCATCTCCCCAATCAACATTAAAATTATATACTCCCGAAGCTATTAGGGGGAGCTTTATTTGATTAGCTGAACTTGAGCCAGTAGAAATATTATCCGTTTTCCAAGTAGAAATAAATGGTTTAAATTTATTTCTTCCAAATACTGTATGTTGTAAAAGACTTCCCATTATACACCTAATAATAAAATACTGTTAGTACTACCTCTTTTTGTGAGTGTGAAAATCTGTTTTTCAGTTGTTGCCGATGGAGTGCCAAAAAGCCATATATTAGGTGTAGTAATTACCCAATTAATAGTTACGCCTGGTAAAGTTATACCGTTAAAAATATAACTATCAATCAATGATACAGGAATAGTAATAGTGCAACTAGCCGTAAATATCACAGTTTTTCCCTGCCATGATACTTGCGCAGGTTGGCTGGTTCCTACTTCAATTTGGTTAACAATATCCTGCTTACCTGAAATATCTACAGTAGGAATAGATTGCCAAGTTTTATTATAATCATAATATTGTCCAGTCTCCCCCCCTGTTATTAACGGTTCTTTTTCCGAAATAATAGTTGTTAAAGAGTCTATCAAAACCTTCAACGTTTTACCCATTTCGGCAGTTAAGGCTTTCGTAGTTCCACCTGTGGTCAAATCATTCACCAAAATAGTACTCAATAAAACCTGCACAGCTTCAATAGCATTAACAATTTTCTGGAGCGTGTCCAAATTAATGTTGTCTGAAGCCAATAATATATTTATGCTTTTTATTTGGTTTTGCAAAACCACGCCCTGTTCTGCACTTAAAAGCGAATTAGAACCACCAGAAACCAAATCATTTACGATATCTAAATACTGACTGGTTAATTTTGCAAAAGAATCCAATGGAGCATATCCATCAGCAAGACCTTTTTGGGCTTTATCTTCTTTAGTTTCAAACAAATCTGCATGTGCGATTTTATCGCTTTTATGTGTTTCAAACTGTGATTTCTCAACTTTAGCATCCAATGTACTTACCAGATTAGTTATACTACTCTGTGGTATCATTTCGTCCTTATGCCAAAAGCTTTGCCACGAGGCCCAAAATTGAGTTTGTGTTGGTTTTTTGCCAGTTTTAAACCAGCCTAAAATGGTATTTATATTTGTTGTCATATTATATTGGGGTTAATTATGTTTTTTTAATTGAAGTTTTGATAATCTCAACCTTTCATAAAGTTGATTCTATAGTGAATACTATCGGTTACTTTTCATACCTGATTCATATTTATTTATTACTATTAATTGTTTAAATAAGATTAGTATAGTATTAATTTAAAGGAAGAATGTTTTGTATGAATATTCCGAAAGCTTATAAACTGACATACATACACAAGCAATACTATTCGTCTTTTGAAAGTGGAAAAGTATTCTGAAAGCAGAAAAATATAATCTGTAGCTTCTATAGTTTCATTAGAAATAAACTAGGTTTAAATCCAATAAGTGAACGAGGTTTATTTACTAATATTCATGACTGAAATATCTAAGACTATCAAGGAATTTATTCTTCTTATAATCTTGACACCTTTGAATTTATATCTCCAGAAATTGAGTTTTCTTTTTATTTACTAAATTCCGCCGTCTGTTATAGTCCAATTGTTAGGCGAACCTTGTAATATTGCTTTACCCGCTGCACCGTTTGAGGTGTATTTTATCGTTCCAAAATTTATAGTCATATTTGGCTTTACTGATCTAGAACTCCACCCGTTATAAATAGCATCAATATTATCAAATGAATAGTTTAAATTTGTTTTACCCAGCATGAAACCTGAAAAATTAATAACGTTTGAAACATCCCAAGCACCAATATTTTGGTTGAATACTTGTGCATTATTAAACATTTGCCTCATATCTGTAACATTCGAAGTCTTCCAATTACTTAAAGGTTGATTAAATGCTCTTGCGCTATTAAACATATTGTTCATATCTGTAACACTAGAAACATCCCAAGAATTAATTGGCTGATTAAATACAGTTGCTTCTGAAAACATTTGCCCCATATGGGTAACTTTTGAAGTATTCCAATTCCCAATCGGTTGATTAAAAGAAAACGCTTGTATAAATGCTTGATTCATTGCAACAACATCCCCAGTAACCCAATTATTAATATCAGGACTTCCTCCATTATTGAACGAAGCTGCGGTCAAAAACACTTGGGTCATTGTGCGAACTTTTGAAACATCCCAAGAGCCGATATTCTGATTAAATGCAGTGGCATTATGAAACATAGCCCTAAGTTCTAATACATTTGAGGTATTCCAATTGTTTAACGGTTGGTTAAAATTATTTGCTCGCATAAACAATTGAGTCATGTTGGTAACTTTTGAAGTGTTCCAATTCCCAATTGGTTGATTAAAAACCCTTGCGCTATTAAACATATTGTTCATATTTGTAAGACTTGGAGTGTTCCAATTGTTTATATCGGGACTTCCGCTATTGTTAAATGCGGTTGTGCCTTGAAACATACTAGACATATCAGTAACTTTTGAAACATTCCAAGAACCTATATTTTGATTAAATGCTGTTGCATTATTAAATACACCAAGCATATTTGTTACTTTTGAAGTGTTCCAATTGTTAATATCGGGACTACCTCCGTTGTTGAATACGGACGCATTATTAAACATTTGAGCCATATTTGTAATATTAGAAACATTCCAAGCACCTATATTTTGATTAAAAACAGTTGTATTTCTAAACATATTATTCATAGCAGTACAAGAAGATGGAATCCAATTGTGAAGAGGTTGATTAAAAGCTGTTGTACTTTCAAACATTTGAGTCATACTAATAACCTTTGAAACATTCCAATTATTAATTGGTTGATTAAACAAACCATTATTAAGAAACATAGCTGTCATATTAAGCGCATTCGATGTATTCCAATTACCTATTGGTTGATTGAAATTAAGTATATTAAAAAACATCGAAGTAAAATCTGTAACCTTTCCAGTATTCCAATTGTTAATGTCAGAACTACCTCCGTTGTTGAATTGCAATGCATTAGAAAACATAGAGTTCATGTCTATAACATTTGAAACATCCCAAGCACCAATATTTTGATTAAATATGGTGTTGGCATTAAACATGGATGCCATAGTTGTAACATTTGAAGTATTCCAGTTACTTAACGGTTGATTAAAACTTGATTCACTAAAAGCCCTCGAAAGAACTGTCACATTTGCTGTATTCCAATTGTTAACAAAATTAATAGTAGTTAAACTAGTACATCCTTGAAAAATCCTTGATAAAGAAGTTGTTCCCGATAAATTTAAAACATCCGTAACCTCATTTAAATTCAAGTTAGCACATCCATAAAAATAAAAACTTTGGTCTATACCTAATGAAAGTGAACCCCATGATAAAACGGATTTTAATTTTAATCTATCACCAGTATTATTAAATTGCCATCCCTTACAAACTCCCATGATGGTTACAGTATAGTTCCCTGCTGTAGAATAGTTATGTAAAACCTGTGCTTGATTCCACTGTGTTATTTTATCTTGCTTTCCGTCACCCCAATCTATTGTAAAGTTATATACCCCCGAATTAATCAGGGGTAATTTTATTTGAGTTATTGCACTAGAGGCTGTAGAAACATTCTTAGTGTCCCAAATTGAAACAAACGGTTTTAATTTATTTCTCCCAAATACATATTTTTTTATACTCATTATGCACTTAAGATTATATTGTTAGTATTACCTACTCTAGTAAAGTTTAAATAAGTTTTCTCGGGGGTCACACTCGGATTTCCAAACAACCATGTAAAAGGAGAAGTTATCACCCAATTAATAGTTACAGTTGGCATTGTGATTGCATTAAAAGAAAACTCTGCGGGCAAGGTTGCCGGTACGGTAATTGTTCCGCTTCCTGTAAATAGGATTGTTTGACCATGCCATGAATTTTGCACCAATATATCACCCGCTACCAATATTTGATTGTCTTTAACTTGTGTTTTTGATTCTAAATATTCTTTTGTTAATAAAGATCTATCTCCTCCTGAAGTAATTAGTCCATTAGTCAAATTTGGTGCAATTATTTCACCATTTGTATTTTTCCTTATTGCTACTTTTCCTGTTCCAGTAGCTAAAACAACCAATTCACTATCATTAGCTGAAAATGCACCATCGAAACCACCTATAATTGTATTTCCACTACCTGTTGTAATTCCTGATTTTTGCCTAGGATTTAAAACAATATTATTATTACCTGTAGTTATACTAGCATTTGTAATATTCTCAATTAATAAGTTTCCACTTCCTGTAGAGATATCTCTTCCTGCTTGATACCCTATTACTATATTATTATTACCTGTAGCATTTTGAATTCCTACAGTAGTACTAAACGCCTGATTACCTAAAACCGTATTCCTATTACCCAGAGAGTAGCTAGATGAATACATCCCTATAGAAGTATTGTATGATCCCGTTACATTTTCTGACAAACTAGAACTACCTACAGCTAAATTTTGCTGACCACTGGTATTACTAGATAAAGCCCAATTTCCAATAGCTTGTTGAAAACTTCCAGAAGTATCACTATCTAATGCTTCTCTTCCAAATATAAGATTATAATTATCTGGTCTTTCTCCAATACCAATCCTAACTCCATTTATTAATTTATCTACCCCACCAAGTTCTTGCAATGGGACATTGTTAACAATACCTATTGCTGTTGCAGATACCGGAATAGAAACTTCATCTGTAGTTGCTATCGTGTAAACTTTACTATCTTCTAATTTTGCTGGAAATTCAAATTGAGTATTTGCTATTGGTTCAGCTATTTTTACTATTGTCTGTTTTCCGTTTTTAGATTTATTCAACCTTATATCACCTTCAAAAAGTGCTATACTACAATTATCTCCTGTTTCTACTACTCTACTGCTAAGTGATATTTGGTTTGTTAACTGAAATAATGATGTGTTATTTAAATCATTTCCAACTTCAATCCTATTATATTTAGAATCTCCATAATCTCCCATTATAGTTGCAGAACTATTTCCATAATCAGCAATAGGATTTGTATCTAAAGTAGATTTTAATCCTTGATTTTCAATATCTACAGCAATATCCCCTGTTCCTACAATTGCTTCCCCATTAATAGTTTTAAATTCAGGTTTATTAAGCAATTGACTAAAACCAGAATCACTATTCCAATCCGTATTTACTTGTGGAGCATGCGCATTTTTATCAGCCAGGTGATTATTTAAAACTACTTTGTCTGCCTTAGTTAAAAGCAATTCGTCAAGCCCTTCAACATCTTTTACAGGGACTTTTTCATATTTATGTCGAAAAGAATCCCATGTATCCCAGAATTGATTTTGAGTTGGTTTAAAACCTGTTCTAAACCAGTTTTTTATGGTATTTAATGTTTGTAAAGCCATGTTTTTTTATTTTAAATTATATAATTAGAAGTTTTATTTTAAGCATTGTAAGATCAATAGATATCCTTGTATTTTTTCATAATTGTTAGTTTAGAGTAAGGTTAAATTCCTTACTTGGGATCCTTCAATAATTGTTTAATTAGAAAAAAAATGGAAATTACTCTTGTCAGGTATTTTAGGCATTCTCTTCATGCCTTTCGATAATAAATAATCCATAATGGCTATTGTTTTAGTGAGGTTACTATATAGTGTGATGATTCTTTCTTTAAATAGCAGGAGAATTTGCAAATCATTATGATAAATAATGCAACCTGCTAGTTGTTTTTTGAGAGTGTAAAAGTAGAATGCAAGAATAAAAAAAGGGCTAAAAAAAGCTTTGTAGTTTCAGTAGTTTCAGCAGAAACAAAACTTACTGAAACTACTGAATACAAAAGGCTTAAAATTTTAAAATCACAAGTCACAATGCTACTTTTACACCCAGAAAAACACCTAGCGATGAGTAAAAATGCAATTCACAATTTCAATCTTTCAATAAAAAATAGTGCTGATATAAAAAGTTCCGAACATTTAACTAACATCATTATAAAAGAGCTAGCTAAAGTTTCAAAAGAGATGAGCCAGCAAAAGGATATAGTACAAATATGGCAAGAGCAAAAACATCAAAATGTTATTCCCATTACAAACAATCTTAATTCCTTAACCGAAGGAGGCGCTATCGACCCCACTGCTAAAACCAATAAAGATACAGCAACATCGTTTAGCACTACTCCTTCAGTTTCAAGGGAAACAATACCAAGCTATAATATCACAACTGGTATTACGCCTTCAAGTGCTCTAATCGGAGGAGGTGTTGCTGATAACACTGGTAGAACAACTATGAGTTCTCCCACATCAGCAAACATTACTCCTTCGACTTTAAGAGTAGAAAATAATACTCTAAACTTTAGTAAAGGCATAGCAACTCAGCAAACCTTGACGGTACCGAAAATGCTTCAACCAAATAGTAGTGAACCAACTATAGAAATAATAAAAGCTGAAATCAAAAAGAATTTAGATGCAGCCATTTTAGCAAATGATACCTCAACAATAGCATATTGGACAGGTATTTCAAAAGCTTTTGAAGAAGGAGCTACAGCTCAGGATTTTGATGGTAAACCAAATGATATATTATTTACTCAAATGTATACCATCCTGAAACAGGCAAATTCAGGCCTTATAGAAAGTCAATTTTTTAATTGGGACACTATTCGTAAAAAAATGATCGAGTCTATTGACGCCAACATACTCAATGGAAACATTTCTAAAGCAAGTAATGAACGTTGGACGAAAATTAGAAAAGAATTAAATAATGATAAAACTAACATCGCTAATCTTTTCGAGCAATACGACGAATTATTCTTATTACTGAGAGAAGTAGAAGGACTAGAGAGATTACCAAATACGATCACTATAACAACCAAAACTAAGATATATCCTAATTTAAGTGCAGACAAACTATACGCTCCTATCGGGAAAGAAGATGTGTATGTATTCCTGAAGGAAGTAAACAATGAAAATACTCGTGGAAGTGCAGTAAATAAAAGCGCGATTAAAATAAAAAATACTCAAAAAACTTCGTTTATAGTAGGAGAAAGTCTTGAATTTTTCCTTGATGAGTTTTTTATTGTTCAAAACTTATTTAAAAAAGAAAACATTGATTGGATTGTTTATGATATTAATAGTAAAAAAGATAAAGGAATTGTTTTTGAAAACGAAGGAACCTCTTTCAATTATAATTTTGATAAGCCCGGTATTTATAAAATTGATGCTTATGGACATAGTGCTACAATTCATCATAAAAAAAGCGCAAAAACGGCAACATATATACAACTTGAAATAATAGCTCAGGAAATTCTAATTACATCTCCAACTATTCCTAAAAGCGGAATAACAAGAGCTTCTACGCAAGAACAATTGTTTAAAGTGAGCCTAAAAAATAAGGAAGTAAAAACATTAAATCCATTAAAGCTTTATTATCAACTAGAAATTTCAGATAACAATAAATCAATCAAAATTTCAGATGAGCAGGAATTAGATTCGACTGGTATTATTAAACTTGCTATGCCTGATCTAGGCGAATACAAAATTAAAATAACTAGTAAAGATCAATATTCCTTACTTAAAGAATTTAAAACCTCAGTAATTAAAAATGAAGTTACCAGTATTGGTCTAGCCGAAAAAACATCGAACAATAATGTGTTTTTATTAGGTAAACCAAACAGCACTATAACTTTAGAAGCGAAAACTTTTAAAATAAACCCTCCTACAGACAACGAAAAAGAAGATGTAAAATGGATGGTTTATGATTCTAATAATAAACCATATCTACGATCCGATGATGTTTTATTCACCGAAAAAAATAATCCTCAAAAGAAGTACATTCATAAATGGAGTTCTTTTAAAATGCATATTCCTCAAAAAGAAGGAAATTATACGGTAGAAGCTTATAGTGATAGTAAAAAAAGTACTAACTCGGGATGTATTTATAAAATTGAAATTAAGCAGCCAGAAATAACCGAAGCACATTGGGCATGGAGCGGAGGAAGCAAAAAAGTAACTTCTGGTTTTTCTGGAGAAAGTAATTACATACAGGCACAAATACCTTACTATGAAAACCAAACTGTAAGAGTTTATTTTTATTTAAACAATGCAAAAACGAACCATTACATTGATGTAAGAACTAATGGAAAAGGTGAAATTTTTGAAAAAATAAAATTTGATGCTAATTTTCAAAAAGAAATTGGATTCAAGAGTGGAAAAAATGCCAAAATTGGATTTAAATTATTAGGAATCCAAAATAGTAAACCATATCCATTTATGGCATCAGCTAATTACGAATCTGATACTGTTCTGTCTGTTACAACAGATAAAAAAATACTTGATGTTTATTTTATGTACGATGGAAAAAGGATAACATCACAAGATCATATTCCTTTTGACAAGAAAGGTACAGCGGTAACTATAGTAGCTAAAACGCAAAATATGGTTGGAAAAGAAATTGTTTTAACAGCTCATAAAGTGGGAGAAAAACCAGTTTTTAGACATAGAGTTATAGTAAATTCTGAAGGTGTGGCGACTGTAGTTTTTATTATAACACCAACTAAAGGAGCGAAAAATGGAACAGTAAATAAGTATTATGTAGGGATTGAAGATTATTCTACGAAACATTTGACTGATAAGATGATTAATATGGTTGTGGGAGCTAAAAGAAAAAACACCGAAAAATTAAATTCTGATGCTCTAGAAATGATTTGGGGAGGAAAAGTTAGTGTTGAATTTAGACAGAAAGTCCTTCAAATATGTGAAGAACTTTGGGGTAAAGATCAAAAGTATGAAATGGCAAATGCCTTAATGATTGCTATGTCTGTAGAAACTGGTGAAACATTTAGTAGTTCATTAATAAGATTAACAAAAAATGGATATGTTGGTGCTTCTAAAGAGGAGCATAAAAATAATCCAAGTTTGGTACACAACAACCCTATAGGTTTAGCTCAATTTACAGAAGATGCTGTTAAATCTCTTATTTTAAAAGAAAAAGGAATTTTAGAAAATAAAGAAACAGCTAAAGCTATTACTAAAAAAGAAGTTGACGATTATAAACAAAAATTAGCATTATTGTCGCCTGAAGATCAATTGAGTTATGTTAGAGACTATTTAAAGCTTTTCAATATTCATAAAAAAGTTGCAAGACCTGAAGATGTTTATATGATAATATTTGCACCTAGAGCTACAGGGAAAGGAGATAATATTAATATCTATAAAAAATTTTTAACAGACGAAGACAAAAAAAAAGGAAAAGTTAATCCGAATTATGAAAATAATGACACAATGGATACTAGAAATGATGGATTTAATAAAGGAAATAATGATAGCATAATTCAATCTGGAGAGTTGTTATCTAGGTATAGACAAATGAAAGTGAAAGGAATGAGATATGCGATAGATACTAATGAAGCCAGAAAACTTAATCAAGTTTTAGCAGAAAAAATAATAAAAGGAGGAAGAGTAACCTTTGCAAATTCACACGTTTCAGGTATAATAGACAAGGCTATGGCACAAGATAATATAACAGATACTTCACTTGGTCAAAATGCAAAAAGGAGTAATTATAAAAGGGCACCAGGTGGTGAGATAGAAGTTTTATCTGAATTACTATATATTATGTATCAATTAAGTAAAGATTATACATTTAACGTATCTGAAATTAGTGGAGCAGATCACTCAGTAAATAGTAAACATTATTTTGGTAAGGCATTTGATATAAACGAAATAGATGGTAAAGATATTGGATATGGTATTGGAGCAAAAGCAGTTTGTCTTATACCAGATAGTTTAATTCTTGAGGTTCAGAAGAAGGCATTAAGTCATGGTGCAAGTAGAGTTTTAAATAGCCTAAATGATGTAAAAAAAAGAGAGCATCATAATCATTTTCATATTGAGGTAACACCATAAAAATTACTATTTTTACTAAAAAAATTAAATTATGTTAAAAAAAGGATTACTTATATTTATCATATCTATCGCTATAATTTCATGTAGTAAAAAGATAGAAAATAATACTTCTATAGGTATTGTTGCAAATTTGAAAGGCATTGATTTATTTTCTAATGAAGATTTGTCATCTAAGAAATTACATCATTTAGATTATGCATCAAAAATCAAAATTATTTCCTTAGATACAATTAAGAATATTTCAAAGATTTTATACAAAAATCAAGAATTATATGCTCCTCTTCATGATGTAGAATTACTTTCTCAATTAGAAAATGAAAAAAGCTATTTTTCAATAGATTGTTATTGTTTATTAGGTTTAAAAGAAATAAAGACAATTAACTACCCAACTAAATATGATACCATACATTATTTTATAAAAGATGATAAGGTAAGACTTATAAAGCAAGTATCTTGTTTTCAACCAAGTTATGAAACCTACAAGCAACATGATTTTGATATTAATAAAGATAATTATGAAGCGGATAGACCAAACTTATATTCTTATCTTACAATTGATAAAAATGATTTTTTTATTGGTAATTCTTTTATGGATGAAAATAAATCCTATTTAGAATGTTATAATAAAAAATCAACCTTTGAAATTTCTAATACTACTAGTAAATTGTCGAAATATCGAATACCTGAGGACTTTAACTATGCAATAGATTTATTTAACATAGATCTATTATTTGCAAAAATTGATAATAATAGTTTTACAAAACCTTTGCCTAATTTTGATTATAAGAAAGAAACAATTTATCTTGAACAAAGTGATTTATATTTAGAAAAAACTACTAATATAAAATTATATAGTTTGAGTGATTTTAAATCTATTACCTATAACGAGAATGCAATACAATTTAACTATCTACGTGATTTTAAAATTATCAAAAAAGATGGAAAAAAAAGATATTTTGTAAAAATTAATATCTTAGAATCAATTAATTCTAATCTTACCGGAGAATATTATATAGATTTAAAAGAAGTTGCAATGTTTGCTTCTATTCCAGATTAAAAAAAGTAAAATTAACTTATATCCGTTACCAGATACAACCTCTAAAGTTGTCTCGTATTTAAAATATTATGGCTGGGTTATTATAAACGTTACCCTAAAAAAACAATTAAATGATAATAATTTATAGGTTAATGTTTACGATATGGCTCTTTTAATTGATCAAATGATTTGAAAAAATATAATATTTTAATGAGGAAGAAAAGATTAATTCAAAATAGATTAGAATTGTATTCGGATGTTCATTTTTATTTTAAACACAAAAATAAAAGCATGTTTTAAAAAATTCTTGTAAGATTTTTTTTATTATGAAGTTGAATGATATTTAGCTCGTTAAAGGAGAGTCAAACCTTTGGACTTGGAAACAATTAGAAGATGATAAAATTACATTTAGGCGTTATGAATGGTATTATTTATAGACTTACGATTTTTAGTTTATTTATTTTTTTTGGATGTAAAAACGATTCAAAGATAAAAGAGAATAGTAATGATTTCAATATTAAAAGTATAAAATTGATTACTGTTAAAGATACTTTATTTCTCAAAGATGATAATGAGCAGTTTGGAGAAGAATGGAGAGATTATGTAAAGGATAAAGAAAAATATAATCAAATATTCGTAAATAACAAGAAATTTGATAAAGAGACTGAACAACGATTTAAGAAATCTCATTTCCTAACTAAAGAATCGATTGAGTACTTAATTATTAAGCGAAGAATCAATTTGCATTCAGATTTCAATACATTAATTGTTACTACCCCAGAAACTTTTATATTATTAAATTATAATTCAAAAGACGAACTAATAGACTTTCTAGATTTATCAAAATTCAATCAACAAATCTGTCAATGCACATCCAAAGTATATATAGACAAAAAGGGTGTTATTCATTGTCAAATTGAATCAGGCAAGCCTTTTCATCCTTATGTTAATTATAAAGTTAATGATAAAGGGAAATTTGAAATTGTCGATCAGTTTACCCCTCCTAATGAAGAAAAAATGTCATCTACAGATAGACTCGAATATATTATTAAAAAAACAACTCCAGTCAGTGGCAATGTAAATTTAAAATCATACTTAGAATCAGATGAGTTTACTACTTCAAACACTACATTTATTGATGAAAAGGATTTAGGAAATATCTTATTTTCTAAAAGCCATTCAAGCGATGTGTACAAATTGTTTCATGACTCAATTGGAGAATATACTGATGATGATAAAGGCATAAATGTTTTAGGTAAAGTTTCAAATGGAAGTAGTTTACTACTAATTTGTAATTTAAGTAGGGCTGACCAAATTGGTATTATATTTATACTAAACAAAAATCACGAAATTACAGATTATAAAATTTTTAGTAGTGATCATCCGTCAGCTGATGAAAGTATATCAGGTTTGGTAAAAGAATAAAACACTACTTGATTATTTTTAAAGAAAAACATAGTTCAAAAATGTTACCATCAAATATTATGTTTCCAAGAAATTCTGAAAAGATCACATTTAAATATTATAACTCTAGAAAAACTAAAAAATCCTGTAAACACTATTTACAGGATTTTTTAGTTTTGGATTGAATGAGTTACAAGCAAATACCGTATTTTTCGGATTCGATTTTCAGGTTTACCAATAAACATTTGAAAAAAATAGAGATCTACAATTGATTCTTTTCCTTCAAATGGTAAATCACGATTAATAATTAGATACTTTAACAAGATTTACATCTTATTGTCATACTAATCCTATTTTTTATTTAAATTTGAAATTCATCTTTAGCATTTTTATATTATGATGGCACGACTCTTTCCCTTGTTTTTTCTTTTTCTTTCTATTAATATTCATTCTCAGTCTTCAACACAAGAACTGATTGATAATTTAAATAGCATTAACGATAATCAGAAAAAAGTAGAATTGTGCCGAAAAATAGCACTAAACCTTCAAAATTCTGATTGGGACAGAGCTATTAAGTACATAGAATTAGCTGAAGCAGAGGCAAAAAAAGCTAAAGAATCAGAACTCACTTTGGCTTCTGTTTATACTACAGCAGGCAAAATGTATTCTTCTAAAGAGGTCTTAGATATTGCTTTACAATACTACTTAAAAGCGTATGAGATTTATAAAAATAACGGTAATCATGAGGAAGTATCTAAAGTAGAAAACAATCTTGCGATTATTTATGCGCAAGGAAAAAACAAAGAAAAAGCATTAAAATACTTTTTAAATGTATATCGCTATCAAAAGACTAAGAACGATCCTGTTAAGCTTGTAAAAATTTTAAATAATATAGGTACAACTTACTTAAGTAAAAATTTAGACTCTTCTTTGTATTATTATCACAAAGCCGATTTAATAAATTCGACCATAAAAGATAATGTTTTAAAAGTCTATGTCAACACAAATTTAGCACGAACTTATGTTTTAAAAAATGATAAAACACATGCTGACTATTATTTTGATCGCGCTTTTTCTCTATTAAAAAAGCCTGTTGATAATTTAATACAAGCTTTTGTCTATGAATCTTATTCTGATTATAAGTTAAAAGAAAAAAATTATGATGCTGCAATTGTAAATGCAAAAAAAGCATTAGAATTATGTAGTGAAAATGAATATACTTTTTCGGTTTTAAACCTCAACAAAATGCTTTATCAAGTATATGTAAGTAAACAGGATTATAAAAATGCTGTCCATTATTTTGAAAAATATAATGCAATAAATGATAGCATACATGTAGAAGAAAAGGCAGTAAACCTAGAAAAAATAAAGCTAGAACAGGACTACAAAGTACGCGCCCAAATAAAAACACTTATTGAAGAAAAGAAATTATTTAAGTACTCTGTAGTTGGATTGATATTAGTTGTCGGTATATTAATTTTAATTATTTTTTTGATAAAATACAGAAACAAGAATATCAAAAATCAACTCGAAAAAGAGAAATTAAAGACAAAAATGCAAACCTTAAAGCAAAATCTGGATGCTAAAAATAAGGTTCTCATAGGAAAAGCAATGGCAGAAATACATCGTACAGATAGCATTAACGAAATTCTGACCGATCTTAAACAGATTAAACTCAAAACTATTAATAAAGAAATGCAGCAAGCTATCGATATAGTTTTAAAGCGTTTGGAGAAGAATTTGAATACTGATATCTGGAAAGAATTTGAAATAAGTTTTGAACAGGTTCACCAATCCTTTTTTGACAAATTAACTGTCGATTATCCCACACTTACTCCAAAAGACCGCAGATTGTGTGCCCTTTTATATCTGGATTTAAGCACAAAAGAAATTTCTCAAATAACGGGGCAATCTTTCAAATCTATCGAAAATGCCCGTACAAGACTTCGCAAAAAGTTTGAATTAACCAATGAAAAAGTAAATCTTTCTACTTATCTCAATACATTTTAATCTGATTTAATGAAATATTAAATCAGAACTAACTTCATGACTTACTTATACTTATAAATTTATGAGTGTTTTTTTAGTGACTGTTTTTTACCTCAGAGTGTTTTTGTAATAGTCCTTTTTTATCAAAAACACCTACCTCCGTTCTACATTTACGAAAGCGATGTAAATAAATCTAGTAATGAATCGGAAGAAGAAAAATGTCCCTCCTAAAAGTTTAGAAGAGCTTTTAGAAGAAACAAAAGCAAAAAAGAAAATCCTCTTAAAGATTCTGAAGAAAATAACGAATGAAGATTCTGAAAATCAACCCCAAAATTGATGCTTCAGAAAATGCTTTTTATGGTTTGCTATTAACCATAGAAGCATAATGACTATTAACCAAACAAACTCTAAGTATTAATTTTAAATTTAAAAGAATGAATCAAATTTACTTCAAAACCAGGTATTTGTTTATTTTGTTAAGTCTCTTTGCCTGTTCTGTCGGAATGGCTCAGTCACCTTTTCAAAATATCAAAAATGATGGCGTGAAAACCGCCTTGGGAGCACCTGACGAAACAAAGGAACAAGTTTCTAAAAAAACTAGCAATCCTAATTCTAATCAGGATAAAGATGCCAATAATCTCTTCATGCCAAAAGAAGAAATTATAAATGGCAAAGAACTTTCTGCTACAGAAAGTGAGGCTGTGACAAAACAAGTACAACAGAGCCAAAAGTTATTTGTAGAAAAACTAACTAATGCTACTGAGAAAACAAATCCGCAAGACACAGTTCGCACAAAAGTTAAGTCTTTTGCAAAATCTTCAAATTTAACTGTGAAAAATTTATTTGAAGTTAAAAAAGGAGATTTTGATTTATCTACTTCTGATAAAATGCAATTAAAATCAATTTCTGATAATCATGGAAGAACTCTCGCCACTTATCAGCAATTGCATAACTCTGTTCCTGTTGAAGGTGCAATATATAAGGTTAGAGAAAATAAAACTAAGATTGATGCATTTGGTTATACAGCTAAAAAATTGTCTGCAAACAGCAATTATAAAATAAATGCCGCAACAGCTTTAGAAAATGCGCTTAGAACCGTAAATGCTAAACAATATATTTGGGAAAGTAAAAAATTAGGTGCTTTACTGGACAAAAAGATAAGCGCTAAACCACAAGGGGAATTAGTTTATGTTGGGCCTAACTTTTCTTCTGAACTAAAGGAATATTACCTAGCTTGGAAATACGATATTTTTGCTACCAATCCGCAATCTAGCCAGACAATTTATGTTGATGCAAATACTGGAAAAATAATCCTTACTATAGATTTAAGTCGAGATGCTAACATTACAAATCAAAGCCAAACCCAAAGCTTGGGTAAAGGTAAATCACGATATGCCGGAGAAGTAAGTTTTAATACCAAGCAATATGCTGATGGATACAGATTAGAAGGGTTGCAAGGGAAATACAATGTTCCGATGTATACTATGAACATGAATCATGCAAATCAGGCTTCAGATGAAGTGATTACTGATTTTATTGACGAAGATAACATTTGGAATGAACTGCATAATAAAGATAATGATGAGGTTGCATTAGATATTCATTGGGGTATGCAAAAAACCATAGAATATTATGGTGACAGATTTAACCGAAATAGTATCGATGACAAAGGAATGACAATTATTGGTCTTGCCCATTTAGGCACTAATGTAGATAATGCTTCCTGGACTGGTGGTTGGGCACAATTTGGAGATGGTTATAACACACCTTATGTTGGTTTAGGGATTACTGCACATGAATTAACTCATGGAGTAACACGTTTCACGGCTGGATTAATCTACCAAGGTGAATCGGGTGCTATGAATGAATCTTTCAGTGATATCTTCGGTGTAGCTGTTGAATTTTATGTTGGAAAAGACAAAAAAGAAGATATTTGGATGTTGGGTAATGAACTTTACACACATGGCAGTATGAGAAGCATGTCTAACCCTAAAGCTCAAGGGCAACCTGACACTTACGGAGGGGTAAATTGGGCAAATCCATTAGCAGTTAATTACGATAATGGAGGTGTACATATTAATAGCGGAATTACAAATTACTGGTTTTACCTTTTAAGTGAAGGTGGCCAAGGCGTAAATGACCTTAATAACAGTTACGATGTTAAAGCAATTGGTCTTGCCAAAGCAGAAAAAATTGCATACATAACTCTTACGGAGTATTTATCTCCTTCTTCAAACTTTAACGATATGCGCCAAGCAACTTTAATGGTTGTAGAAGATTTATACGGATTAGGTTCTGAAGAATACAAACAAGTTACCAATGCCTGGTATGCTATTGGTATTGGGGCTCCTTATACAGATACACAAATAGCTCTTGTGGCGGTTGAAAAACCTTCTGTTGCTTGTGGTTCCTTAAAAGGTGATGAGCCATTTTATATTAAAATAAAAAACACAGGGACTACTGTAATTAAAGCAAAAGACGCCTTAAATTACAAATTGAGATTAATGACTACGGGTTTTGGTGGAAGGTTTAATACTATTTACACCAACAATAATGCTATTAATCTTGATAAAGATCTGGGAATTGGTGAAGAAACAACTATAAAAATTCAAGATAAACTTCCTTACATAATAAGTGCGACTACCGTAAATTATGTAGAAATTAAACTAGATTTTAAACCTATTGCAGAGTTTGGTACAAAAGACGGCATATCTTTTATTGCAAGTTTAGTCGTTCCTCCAGCGCAAAAAGATTTCGACCTTAAACTTGTAGGATTAAATCTTCCAGCGTATTCAGGCGAAGCATTATCAGCAAGTCATCCATTAGCTATTACCATTTACAATTTAGGCTGTCAGGATATAACTGCTGGGGCTCAGCTAAAAGTAGGATATCTTAATACACTTTCAGGAAATCAAACTATCTGGAAAGATATTACACTAGCTACTGCTTTTAAAGGAAACTCAGAAATGACAATTTCTTTTGATGGTACTATCGATTTATCTGCAGCTGGATTGCATACGTATGAAGCTTTTGTGACCTATAGTCAAGATCCAGTAACAACTAATAACAGTACGACAAATGCAGTTTACAATGGACTTGTAACTCAATTACCATATTATCAGGATTTCGAAAAAACACCAGGAGGTTGGTTTTCAAAATCAATACTTACAAATCAAAAATTTGTATGGCAACAGACGTCTGTTATTTCATTTAGAGATACAAAATCGAAATATTTGTGGGGTACTGTAACTTATGGTACATCTGAAAAAATACCTACAAATGCTGATTTTACTTTAGAATCTCCAATATTTGATTTTACAAACATTATCTCTCCGTATGTTGAGTTTGATATGATCCATTTGTTTTCTAAAGGATATGACGGACTAATTGTGGAGTATTCTGAAGATAAAGGTCAAAACTGGAAAAAAGTGACCGGTATTGATTATCCAGAAAATTTGCACTACAATGATTTAGTAACAGGACCATGGTTTAGCGGAATTAATAATGCTACTGATAAAAAACCATATGCTATCCGTTTAAATGAACTTGCTGGTAAAAAAGCTGCAATCCGTTTTAGAGTAGTTACAGATAAATATAATAGCAATTATTTAGGTGCTTTTATAGACAATATTCGTGTGAGTAATGCCCCTTATGATTTAGAAGTTATAGCTGCAAACTTAGATGCTGGCACCTGTACTATTAACAATGATAACATAACCATAAAGACTAAGATCATTAATAATTTCAGAACTACTAATGAGCAAGTTAATGTTACAGTAAAAATTCTTGATAATGAAAAAAATGAAGTTTTTTCAAAAACCGAAAAAACAACATTAGCATTTACTAAATATAGAGATACACTAACCTATTCTATTTCAAATATTAATTTAAAAAGCATAGGCCAAAATACTGTTACAGTTTCTGTTTTTCCAGAAGATATGTCTCTGGATGATAAACCTGAAAATAATTCTATCACATTTGGCTACGACAATTGGAACAATGAAGATATGAAAGTAGCAGTACTTCCCTATACAATGGATTTTGAAGATGCAACCAAATATAAAGGATGGAGAACTTCTGAAAATAAAAATGCTACAGGCTGGCAACATGGATTAGGTAAAGATTTACGTTCTCCAGCGTGGCAAGTAGCAGACCATACAAATTTTATGGCGAGTAACGATGATAAATGCAATTGTGACTCTTCAAATGATATGTTGATCTCACCTGTGTTCGATTTAAGCAATTACAAAGAAGCACATTTAATATTTGATGGCTTTGGAGACGGGCTGAGAGATTCTGACGGATATGTAAAAGTAAGTACAGATGGAGGTGGAACTTGGGAAACAATATTTAAAATGCCTTATGTTGCTAATTGGATAGAATATCATGTGAATTTAAGCCCTTATGCAGGAAATCCTTGTGTTCTTGTAGCATTTGTACATGATGATAACGGATTATTTGCTAATGGTTTTGCAGTAGATAATATTAAAATCAAAGAAACAGCAGATTATTTAGAGCTGTCTAATTTAAGTGTAGCCGAAAATGTTTACGAAGATGCACCTTCACATGAATTTTATATAAGTGCAAGAAATTCATCATACGCTAATATTGGCAACGTTTCTATCGAATATCAAATTACCAAAGACGGTGCTGCAGTGGGTGAACCAATTCTGTTGGAAAAAAATAGCCCGCTATTGCAATATCAAACTCTTGTTTATAAAATAAATGGTATTCCGCAGCTTGCAGCTGGAAATTATGAAATTAACGTAAAAGTATTTACAGACGGACAACCAAAGGCTCTGATAGAAAGTCTTACAAAAGTTTTTGAAGTTATTACAAAGGCTCCAGACTTAAACATAGAAACTTTCTCAACTATGCCTGAAGGAGTGTTATTTGGAACAAAAGGATTCGTTTCAAGTCAAAGTGATAGAACTTTTCCATGGGGAGTAGTAGTTAAACCTGACAACAAATACTTAGGTATTCCTGTTAAAGATCATACAGGAGATGCTGCTGCAAAAATGCTTTACCACCCGTTAGAAAATGGATCTAACTATGGAGATTTAATTCTCCCTATGTATAAGTTACCTGAAAGTGCAACTGCTATGGAGTTTTATTACGCAATCGAAAGTAATGCCAACAATACCTTTATTGTAGATGTTAAAACTGTAGGAGGCGAATGGAATGAAGCATGGAAAACCACTAAAGAAGTAATGAATTCAGATAAAGAATGGCAAAAAGGAGTCGTGAATTTAGATAAATATAAAGGAAAATCCATCATGCTACGATTTAGACATTCATTGACAAGCGGTTATTCTTATATGGTGCTTGATGATTTAAAAGTAATCACTAACCCTATTCTAGATGTATCAGTACAAATATTGTCTCCAAAAGATGTATGCGGAGGATCTGAAGTTAAACTGAAGTTAACCAATGAAGGGCAAACTCCAATTAATGGAAATGCAATTCAACTAAATTTAGAATATATCAATACGCTTGAAAGTATTTCAGAATTTGTTGAAGCAGGAATCCCTGCTGGCGAAAGCATCGAATATATTTTCAAAAAACAGCCTAAACTTGATACAAGCGGTGACTCTCATGTATTCAATATTAATGCTAAATTAGATAATGATGCTATTCCACAAAACAACGAAATAAAAAATTATATATATCAGGAGGTATCATCAGATTTCAAAATATTTGACACCTCAACAATACATGGATATGCTGGTAAAAAACTGTACATCGATGCTCAAACTAATTTTAATGCTAATAAATTAGGAGTTGCTTCATACAAATGGAACACAGGGGATGTTACTAATGGTATTGAGATAAATAAAGCGGGTGATTATACAGTAACAGCAGTAATGAAAAATGGATGTACACTTACAGAAACTATAACTGCAACATTTGATACTTTCGAATCTGATTTAGCAAGTGGAAATGTTTGTGGTCCTGAAGTTGTATTATCTCCGGGAGATTACAAATCGTACGAATGGTTTGATGGCTCAACAGAACCAACTTACACTACAACTAAAAGTGGAGAATATTATGTAACTGTTTATAATGAAAATGGCATTGGTAAAACTTTTAGTACTACCATTTCAATTCTTGAGAACATTACACCAGAAATTCAGGTAGTTGCTGATAAAAAGTTAACCGCTTCAGCCGATGCTGTTTCGTACCAATGGTTCTTAAACGGAAGACCTATACCAAATGCAACTGAAAAATCTATAGTTACAATTTGGGAAGGAGATTATAGCCTACAAGTGACCAATAATAATGGATGTAATAGTACTTCAGCACCATTTGATTCAAGAGGTATGCTTGTTGGAAAAATAACAAATGCTTTTAGGGTATTCCCTAACCCAGCAATTGATATTGTAAATATCTTCTTGGCAGATAAAGTTGAAGGAGAAGCACAAATCAATATTTATGCAATCGATGGTAAAGCTGTGTGGAGTAAAACATATACAAGTATTCCGTCTAATATAAATGTAAGCGGATTAGCTCCTGGAGTGTATGTTTTAGACTGCAATGTACAAGGCAAGAAATATACCGCAAAGATTGTTAAGAACTAACAAATTTACAGATAAAACGATGGTAACTCTCCCATTGAGAGTTACCATTCTTAAAACAACAAATATGAAAAAATATATGTTAATTATATGTACACTTTTTTTGGGTGTGCCTATTATGGCTCAAAGTCAAAAAGTTAAATTAGGTGTAAAAGCGGGTTTAAATATCGCTAGTCTTAATTTTGATGAAAGCGAATTGAACTCATCTAGTAAAACAGGATTTACAGGAGGGATTATGGTTGAAGTTCCTATAGCGAAAAACTTTGCGCTACAGCCAGAATTATTGTACAGTCAGCAAGGAACAAAGGTTTCTTTTTCTGATAGCGATGTAACAAACTCTAACTATGATGGTACTATTAAATTGAACTACTTAAACATTCCTGTAATGTTAAAATATTATGTCCTAGAAGGATTAAGCATACAAGCCGGACCTCAGGTAGGAATACTCCTAAAAGCAAATAATAAATACCAAGATAATTTTTTAGGCTATGAGAACCATGACAATTTTAACTTAAAAGGATATTCAAGTGGTGTAGATACTTCTTTAAATTTTGGTTTGGGTTATCAATTTAAAGATAAATTCTATGCCGATGCTAGATATAATATTTCTTATTCTAATGTCTTTAAAGAAAGTGATGTAAATTATTTCATTAACAATGACATGAAAAATAGAGTTTTTCAAATATCGATTGGTTATTTTTTTAAATAGAATTAGTATTCTTTATGCCTTTATAAAAGCCACTCCCTCAAAGAGTGGCTTTTTATATAACTATATGTAAATATTTTGAGACCAAAATAGATTCTATCTAAAAACAAAAAAATCCTGTAAACAATGTTTACAGGATTTTTTTGTTTGTGGAGTCGATAGGACTAAAATCGAACACCTCATCCCCTTTCAACTTTTTTGACAACTTCAAATATTGCATTTAAAAAAAACGGGTAATTCTACGTGGATGTAAGATTATATTTTGGGCTAGATTTAATACTTAAACCAAAAAAGTCTTCAAATCATGCAAAACAATGAAAATTCACCCATTCCAATCGGATGGGTTGGCGGATTTCCACCAGCGGGTTCACCTATGTTATATCCAACCCGAGATCTTTCCTCTTTACCAATGTTAGGTAATATGGATAATATTAATTTTTTACAACGTCAGCTCGGTGTAAAGTGGCCAGAGTTTAGTTGGGAAACACAAAAAGGCAGTCCTAATCCGAAAAGATGTTATCAGCAATTTGCGCCATATATTTCCAGAGCCGGTTATACTGATGAAGGAAGAGTATATTCTGTTATCTGTCCTCAGCAAGGAGTCTGGCTTAAAGATGAAATTTGTATAAATGTAGAGGTTACTGTTACCGGACAAAGAGGTTGGGTTAACGAAGTGACAAAAGAAATTGCAATAGACATGACAGTTGAAGGCAAAATTTGGTTAACACCAAATGAAAAACAAGGCGATAAGATAAAAGACGTTTGGCCTCTGCTGGAGTATAGTTTTCCGAAATTCCCATTGAATAAAGAAAATGCAATAAGAGTTACTACGCACAAACAGAATGATCCTAATCAGCCTATTTTTGAAGTGATACACGGATTAAATCCTGAATTCTCTAATCCGACGTTTGCATTACATAATGATGAAGCATTTGCTACAGCCTACCTTGCAGTTGAAATTGGAGATATTAAGTTAACTAAAGATAAAATAGTTGATGATTTTAATCAATTAATAATGAAAGCATTTAATCTTGGTTCAGGAAATATGCTTCAGGCAGGAAATACTTTGTCATGGAATCTTTGGTTCACAGAACCGGCTTTGGTAAATAAGGAGGAGTGGAAAAATCACGCTGAATTTTGGAGAAAATCTATCGATGTACATCATCGTTCTCCTACCGGAAATGGTGGTGATGCCAAATATTTTGACGGAACTTTATTTAACCCTGAAGCAAATGCAGTAGACGAAATAATTATAGATATTATCAACTATATTGAAAAAAATCTTTAGGCCGTTATAATTTGTTTAATAGTCTCTGTTATTATACCTAAATCAAACACTTTACAAAAAAAGGAATTTATAAATATGGTATTCGATAGCAATTTATACAATCAAAACAACATCTGTCGAACACCTACAATGAGAAGCGTTCTTAATCATTACTCATTGATAGTAAAAAATACCTGGTATAAAAAAAGGGAAGATATATTTAAATATCTTCCCTTTTTTGTGGAGTCGCCGAGAATCGAACTCGGGTCCAAACAAGCAACTAAAGAGCTTTCTACACGTTTATTTCCTGATTGGATTTTCGTTGTTAAGCTAGGTCAGGAACAACCACTCAACACTTATCTTCTTAATTTCGAAATCCACCCGAAGCTCATGGAAATCTAGGTTTATTTTTACGGTTCCCCTGTACTGACCGCCACAAACCAAGGCTTTCAAGGAGAATCCAGCTTTCCTATCTGATAGGAACGTGGCTTAATCTTACTATAATTCGGATTATGCAGCTAAAGCGTAGTTATTTTCGCCGTGTAAAATTGTAAGATCTTATATTTACGAGCAAGGTCTCAATGCTCGACGTGCTTACTGTTCAATTCGACTTGCTGTCAAAACCAGTCGACCCCATTTCTTTTTCAATAAAAAATTGAGATTGCAAAATTACGCTTTTTGAACCATCATTTGACATTAATTATCAAAAATATTTATTACAATTTTTATGCCAAATCTATTATTACAATTTATTATTCTATGTCCTTAAAAACAAAAGGATAATCTCCAAAAATTGGTGCCAATTTACGAACCGCATATGTTTTACGAGTAAACTTATTAGACAATGCTATAATCGTAACATTCTCTTTTTGCAATGTTATATACGATGAGGTATTACCATGCCACCAGCCATTATGAAAATAAAAGTGTTGTCCTGAGTACCAATTGATCATTCGGATACCAAGTCCATAGTTTTTCTCGCCTTTACGCTCATTACTATATCCTTCGTAAACTTGCTTAAGTAATGCTGGTTTTAAGAAACCTAGCGCATTTCTGGCTCTATCAAATTTTAATAAATCACGAGGTGTAGAATAAATGTTTTTATCTCCGTAAACGGCATCCAGATAATCTATTCCTATTTCGACATTATTTCCTTTATAAGATGGAACAGCAGTTTTTCTATCTTTATCAATATCAAAAACATAAGTATGCGTCATTCCTAACGGTTTGAAAATCATCTGAGACATTGCATCTTTATAATTAAGTCCTGTGATTTTTTCTATAATTAAAGCCAACATAGCATAATTGGTATTACAGTATGTAAAACGTGTATCGGTTTTATACTCTAAACCAATATCTTTTGTAGCCATTATATTTAGGATGTCCTGATTGGTTAACTGGTTGTGTCTGTCCCAAATCGATTTATCTCTATCTGTAAAATAAGCATAATTACGCATTCCGCTTCTGTGGTTTAACAGCATTCTTACTGTTACATCTGGATAAGGAAATGTTTTTAAGATTGTATTTACTTTCTGATCCAAGTCAATTTTCCCCGCGTTAACCAATTTTAAAACTGCAGTTGCTGTAAGTACTTTACTTACCGAAGCAATATGCAACGGCGTATCTTTATCTATCTCTGTCTTTTCGTTTTTATTTGCGTAACCCTCGTATTTTTCATAAATAATCTCGCCATTTCTTGCTACCAAAAAACTTCCGTTCATGGTATTGTTTGGCCAGTTTCTATTATAAAAATAATCGACTCTGTTTTTTATAGCTGTTACATAATTTGCAGGCAGTTTTTTTTCCTGAAGCATTGGCTTCATTTTAGGGAGTGTATCTTCTACTGTATCGGCTGTGGTTGCATTTGTATTTTTATCTTTTCCGCAAGAGCTTAAAACTAAAATAAGGAAAAGGATTTGTGGTATATTTGCTTTTTTAATGAAATTCATGTGTGGGATTCTAGGAAAACAAATATATAGAATTGAATACTTTTGTTTATTTGTGTTTTTGAAGCAAATTTCCAGATTTTAACACAGTTTTAAGCTTGATTTTCGTCAGGCTATTGAACATCAGGTTTTAATAAATTTGATTTCGATTTTTTTCAAAAAAAACAACAAAATTTTAACTATATTTGTTATATTTAAAACAAATTTAGGTAAAAAAGTTATATTAATACAATATTTAAACAGTAATAAATGAAGTTTGGAATTATAAAAGAAAGAAAAAACCCACCAGACAGGAGAGTTGTATTTACTCCAAGTGAGCTGGTTCGACTTAAACAACTTTATCCTGAAGCTACTGTAGCAGTAGAAAGTTCAGATATTAGAATTTTTACAGACGTTCAATACCAAAGTTTAGGTATAACAGTTACCGATGATGTTTCGGACTGTGATGTACTATTTGGAGTAAAAGAGGTTCCTATTGAGAGTTTAATTCCAAATAAAGCTTATTTTTTCTTTTCGCATACTATAAAAAAGTCACCTGGCAATCGAAAATTATTGCAAGCTATTTTAGAAAAAAATATCGAATTATATGACCATGAAACAATAGTAAATTCTCAGAACAACAGACTTATTGGGTTTGGAAGATATGCCGGAATTGTTGGTGTATATAATGGTATTCGTGCATTTGGGATTAAATTTGAATTGTTTAAATTACCAAAAGCGGAAACTTTATCTGGAAAAGAAGCACTAATTGCTCATTTAAAACGCATTACTTTACCACCTTTAAAATTTGTAATTACCGGATCTGGAAAAGTAGGTAATGGTGCTAAAGAAATTCTTGATGCCATTAAAATAAAAGAGGTAACTATAGATAATTACTTAACCAAAAATTATACTCAGGCTGTTTATGTACAACTTAACGTATTGGATTATAACAAGCGTAAAGATGGACAAGTTTTAGATTATACCGATTTTTACGAACACCCTGAAGAATACGTTTCTGATTTTGAAAAATACACCAAAGTAACTGATGTTTATTTCACAGGACATTTTCATTCGCCTGCCGCTCCAATAATATTAACTAGAGAAATGCTTCAATCTAAAGATTGCAAGATAAAAGTGGTTGCCGATATTTCATGTGATGTAAATGGGCCTATTGCCTGTACGCTTCGTGCATCGACAATTGCGGAACCTATATATGGTTATTTCCCTGGAGAAGACAAAGAAGTTGATGTTTTTCATCCTGCTGCAATTGTAGTAATGGCTGTAGATAATTTACCGTCTGAGATTCCTAAAGATGCTAGTGAAGGCTTTGGTGAACAATTTATGGAACACGTAATCCCTGCCTTTTTTAACGGCGATAAAGATGGTATCCTACAAAGAGCCAAAATGACCGAAAACGGAAAGCTTACGCCACGTTTTAGTTATTTACAGGATTATGTGGACGGAAAATAATTGTGAATTATAAATTGTGAATTGTTAATTATCCTTTGTTTGTCTAGAGAATAACCCAATATTGTCACCCTGACGAAGGAAGGGTCTCTACAAGTAGCTCCACAATTAAAACCCACTGTTCAAGATGCATTATAGAGAGGTCCCATTCTTCGGAGTGTCAATTTTAAAAGAAATACTGTATCTAAATAAACATAAGTTGCCCTTCGACTCCGCTCAGGGTGACAGAAAAACAAAACCCCTGCAATCAGATTGCAGGGGTTTATTTTTACATAAAAGTTGTAGAGTTACTTGCGGAGACCCTTCCTTCGTCAGGGAGACAACATTGCGGTTATCATCCTTGGCAGAGTAGAGACCTAATTAACAATTCATTATTAACAATTCAATTATTTAAGGCTTCCAACCATATCTTCTGGTTTTACCCAAGCATCAAAATCTTCTGGTGTTACATAACCTAAACGAACTGCTTCTTCTTTAAGTGTTGTTCCGTTTTTGTGTGCTGTTTGAGCAATTTCTGCCGATTTGTAGTATCCGATTTTAGTATTTAAAGCTGTTACTAGCATTAATGAATTGTCTACTAATTCTTTGATACGTTTGTAATTTGGTTCGATTCCTTGTGCACAATGCTCATCAAACGAGATACAAGCATCTCCTAATAAACGAGCCGATTGCAAGAAGTTTGCAGCCATTACTGGTTTAAAAACATTCAGTTCATAGTGTCCTTGCATTCCTCCTACCGAGATTGCAACATCGTTACCCATAACCTGAGCACAAACCATTGTTAATGCTTCACATTGTGTTGGGTTTACTTTTCCTGGCATGATAGATGAACCTGGTTCGTTTTCTGGAATGATGATTTCTCCAATTCCTGAACGTGGTCCTGAAGCTAGCATACGTACATCATTTGCAATTTTATTTAATGAAACTGCTAATTGTTTTAATGCTCCATGAGATTCTACGATTGCATCGTGTGCTGCAAGTGCTTCAAATTTATTCTCAGCGGTTACAAATGGATGTCCTGTAAACTCTGCAATATATGCTGCCACTTTTACATCGTATCCTGCTGGTGTATTTAATCCTGTTCCTACTGCTGTTCCTCCTAAAGCAACTTCTGATAAGTGTGCTAAAGTGTTTTTAACGGCTTTTATACCATAAGTTAACTGTGCAGCATATCCTGAAAGTTCTTGCCCTAATGTAAGTGGTGTTGCATCCATAAGGTGCGTACGGCCAATTTTTACAACACTTTTATATTCTACCGCTTTTGCGTGAAGTGTATCTCTTAATTTCTCAACTCCTGGAATAGTAATTTCAACTACTGCTTTGTAAGCTGCAATGTGCATTCCTGTTGGGAAAGTATCGTTTGATGATTGTGATTTGTTTACATCATCATTAGCTTTGATGAATTGCTCTCCTTCGCCAATTTCAAATCCTTTTAAAACTTGTGCACGGTTTGCAATTACTTCGTTTACGTTCATGTTACTTTGTGTACCTGAACCTGTTTGCCAGATCACCAACGGAAATTGGTCGTCTAGTTTACCTGCTAAGATTTCGTCGCAAACTGCTGCAATTGCATCTCTTTTTTCTACTGGTAAAACACCTAAATCATGGTTTGCATAGGCAGCTGCTTTTTTTAAGTAAGCAAATCCTTCTACGATTTCTTTTGGCATCGATGCTGATGCGCCAATTTTAAAATTGTTTCTAGAACGTTCTGTTTGAGCTCCCCAATATTTTTCTGCAGGAACTTGCACCTCTCCCATGGTGTCTTTTTCTATTCTGAATTTCATTTTAATGTATTTATGTGTGTTATTATATAAAAATTCGTGTAAACTGTAAAACTATCATCGCAAACCTAGATTTCTAGCCCAGATGGAAGCGGCATCCTTTTTTGGGTCTTTTTTCGGACCAAAAAAGATATAGCGGACAGCTGGAAATAGCTCCTAAACCAAATTATGAGCTTATCTTTTTAAAACTGACCTCAAAAATACGGATAATTACTTTTTTATAAAAATTGATTTAGTTTTTTATTGGTAAGAAAAAATATTAGACCTACATTTGTGGCTACATTCAAAAATTCCGGAAAACATGTTTGAATTTTCACAGTATTTAGGCTTTTTACTTTTCTTAACCATTCTAACTATAGGGTTTTGGTTAATGTTCTTCTTGGTAGGTTTCGTTCAATATTGGATTGGTGGAGCGCTATGGGAAATGTACAAAGAAAGAAAAGCAAAGAAAGAGCAATCAATTTAAGATTAATTTGATTACTACATAAAAAAAGGACCCGTTTACACGAGTCCTTTTTTTTATTTCCTATGTTTCCTTATCCAGGAAACTCTCCTCCTCCATCATTACCTTCATTTTTAGGCCCTTGTTTTTCTCTTTCGTTTTTAGGCTTATTGAATCTATATGTAAATGAAAGATTGAACTGTCGCTTACGAAATTGCATTTCGCTATATGAATTTACATTATCTAGATATGTTTCAGTTTTCATAATTCTTGAATTGAATACATCACTTACATTAAAAGCAATTGTTCCTTTATCTTTCAAGACATCTTTACTAAAAGCTAAATTTAATCCAAACTGTCCTAAGTTTTTACCTTGTGCTGTTTTTTGCGCTCCATTATACATAGCCGTAGTTTGCCAATCGATTTTGTATGGTAAAGTTATTCTTGAACTTATACGGGCAAACCATGATGTTGCCTCGTTATCAAAATTTTCTGTAATTGCTAAATTGTTGACATCTGTATAAGTATAATCTCCTGTTGTATTAAGATTATAAAGATTAAAATTGGTATTTAATTTCCACCATTTAAAAGGGGTATAGTTTACCGTGAATTCATAACCAATCTTTTGCTGTTTTCCTAAGTTAATCGGAGTACTTAAAATAACTGGAATTCCATCAACATTATCTCCTGTTTGTAATCTTACGAATGTAAATACATCGGTTGTGTTTTCATAATACAAGGAAGTATTAAAAGTTACTTTATCCCAACGTTTTATATAACCTACATCATATTTATCGGTAAGCGAAGGATCTAAATCTGGATTTCCTCTAAAGATATTGATATTACTGGCATAATTTGTAGCTGGATTCATGAAACGTCCTCTTGGTCTGGAAATACGCTTACTGTAACTTACAGAAAGGCTACTGTTATCTGATATTTCATAATTAAGAAATGCACTTGGAAAAAGGTTATTATATTTCTTATTATTAAAATTATTGGTGTCCAATAAATTTACATCAATATTACTGTCTTCCCAACGTAATCCTAAAAGGTAGGAGAATTTAGTCTCTTTAATTTTAGACCCAAATTGTGTATAAAGTGCATTTATTTTCTCTTTATAAACTAATGTATTCGACAAGAAACCTTGGATTGGATTTCCTTGATCGTCAGTATTCACATTGTATACGTTATCTAAATCATTGAAATTTCCTTTATAACCAGCCTCAAACTGACTTCCTTCTCCAAATGGCAATACATAATCTGCCTGGATCTGAAATTGTTTCTGAACCTGATTGTTTAATGTTGCATTAAAATTTGGCGAACCTGTGATTGTACCATTGCTATCATCATTATTTTTAGAAATAGATATATCTGCAGTCAATTTATGTCCTTTATCATTAAAGTTTTTAATCAAGTTTGATGTAAACTCGACATTATCACTAGCTATATTAGTATTACTTAATCTATAAGATGATCCTGTATAATCATGATTTACATCAAAATTATTGTAGTCAATCAGGTCTTTATCTTCTCCACTATTTTTTTGATAATTAACGGCGTTTGTCCAAAATATTGTTGGAGTAATTTCCCACTCTGCTCCCACTCTGGCATTAAAACCTTTTCTTAATCTTTTGGTATCTCTTAGTTCATCAAGATAACTTTTAATAGATCCGTCTGGATTTAGATACTCAGAATTTGTTGAACCACCACCTTCAGTTGTTCTGTAACTGTATCCTGCAGTTGTAAAATAGTTTATTTTTTTAGTTTTATAATTTGCATTTGCACTTACTCCGTAGGTTTCTGGGATTCCTGTTGAAGCTATAAAAGTTCCGTTAAACCCTTGATTTTTCCCTTTTTTAAGAATAATATTTATTAATCCTGAACCTCCTTCGGCATCATATCGTGCTGATGGATTTGTGATTACCTCAACTTTATCGATTGCATCGGCTGGGATTTGACGCAAAGCTTCGGCTACATTTATAGCATTTGAAGGTCTTCCGTCTATTAAGATTCTAATATTATCACTTCCTCTTAAACTTACATTTCCTTCGGTATCTACAGAAACTGATGGTACATTATCCAGAACATCACTTACTGTTCCTCCTTTTACAATCATGTCCTGACCTACATTATATACTTTTTTGTCTAGTTTAATTTCTACTGTAGATTTCTCGGCACGAACCACAACTTCATTAAGTTGGTTGGCATCTTCGGATAAAGCAAATTGTCCTAAATTGATATTCTCAGCAATATTTTTCTGTTTGATTTCTATTACCTTAAATGAAATAAACTCAATTTTAATATCATAAACCCCAGGAACAGCATCTACGCTAAATTCTCCTTTGTTATTGGTGATTCCTCCTGCAAGTGCTTTTGGATTTTTGGTATTTACCAAAGTAATTGTAGCATATTCTAGCGGTTGGTTTGTCGTTTTCTCGACAACTTTACCAGTAACTTTTACTTTTGCTCTTTGCCCTTCTGGTTGTTGGGCAAAACTGAGCATGCTTGTAAAAAGACATACAAGCATGATGATTAATTGATTTTTTTTCATTTTTGGTAGTTTCTATTTGGCTTTTAGACTGCAAATGTAACTGTAGGTTTAAAATGAAAAATCATAAAAATATGTTAACAACCCTCTTTATAATGTTTCTAAAAAAGGTTTTAGCAATTCTAAATCTCTACCGATAATAGCTTTCCCGTCTTTAACAACAATAGGTCTTTCGATTAAGATAGGATTATCGACCATAGCTTGTATAACTTCACTATCGGTCATTGTTTTATTCTTGAAGTTCTCTATCCAGATTTTTTCTTTAGTTCGAACCAACTCTATCGGTTTTAAATCTAGTTTTTGAAGCAATTCTTTTAATGCATCAAACGAAGGTGTTTCGGTAAGATATGGGATTATCTCAAAGTCTTGTTTTGTATTCTCGATAAAAGCCAGACAATTTCTTGATTTCCCGCAACGTGGGTTGTGATATATTTGTATCATTTTTATTTTTTTAAAGAAGTAAACGTATTTGAAATAAAAAAAGGTAAATTAGTGCTAGCAAAAATAAGATTTATGCAATAAATCGAAGTACTATTTTAAATTAAAAATACATGTTTCTAGAACAAGGAGTTAAAGAAGAAAACAAATTTTGGAAATATTTATTAGGTTCCGTCTTTATAATAACCGCATCATTTGTTGGTCAAATTCCGCTTACACTCGCCATACTATATCAAACTCTTATAAACAAAATACCTTACCCTACGAGTGAAGCTGGTATTATGAAGATTTTTGAATCGAATATTACCTTGTTTCTTATATTGATTTCGTTTGCATTTGCCTTAGCAGGAATTTACTTTGTGGTACGATATATACATCATCAAACTTTTTTATCGGTAACTACATCCAGACCTAAAGTAGACTGGAATCGTATCTTATTTTCATTCCTTTTATGGGGAATTATTACTGCTGTACTAACTGTTTTATTTTATTATCTAAGTCCTGAAGATTTTGTAATTAATTTTAAACCTATTCCGTTTGCCATTTTATTTATAATAGGAACTCTTTTAATTCCTATTCAAACCAGTACCGAAGAATATGTTTTTCGTGGATATTTAATGCAGGGATTTGCAAATCTAGCCCGAAACAAATGGTTCCCGTTACTAATGACTTCGACCATATTTGGGGTAATGCATATTTTTAATCCCGAAGTGTCTAAAATGGGTTATATCGTTATGGTATATTACATTGGGACAGGATTATTTTTAGGAATTATTACTTTAATGGATGAAGGTATAGAACTGGCATTAGGTTTTCATGCTGCCAATAATCTAGTAGGTGCACTATTGGTTACTTCGGATTGGTCGGTATTCCAAACTCATTCGGTTTTTAAAGATATCTCAGAACCATCTGCTGGCGCAGATATTATCTTGCCAGTAATTGTTATTTATCCTATCATGCTATATATTTTTAGCAAAAAATACAACTGGACGAATTGGAAAGAAAAATTAACGGGTGAAATCGTTACTGAAAATAAGTCTGAAACTATTAAACTATAACCAAACTCAAATGTCAAAAATAACATATAAAAACGTCCACAATTTCTTCAAATTAAATGGAGACCATTTTAATGGAGAAGACTTATCTCAAATAGCCTATAGTTTCGTTAAAGAAGGCGAAGCTTATGAAAGAGCTATTGGTGAGTTTATCTTAGATTGGTTTGATGAGAAATCTTATATCGAGATAACTACTTCGGGAACAACTGGAGCTCCAAAAGTGATTCAGTTAGAGAAACAAGCCATGATTGAGTCGGCACTTGCAACGGGAGATTTTTTTGATTTACATCCCGGAGATAAAGCATTACATTGCTTGCCTACTCAATATATCGCCGGAAAAATGATGATTGTAAGGAGTTTAATTCTTGGACTAGATGTCGATTTTGTTGCTCCTAGCCTGCATCCTCTTACAAACAACAATACCAAATACGATTTTGTAGCAATGGTTCCTTTACAGGTTCAAAATTCATTGCCTGCGCTTAAAAATGTAAAAAAACTTATTGTAGGTGGCGCAGCGATGGATGCTACGCTTATAAAAAGTGTATCTAAGCTAAAAACTAAGGTGTACGAAACTTACGGCATGACCGAAACGATTACTCATATTGCTGCCAAACAAGTTGGAGAAAAGGCTTTTACCGTTTTACCTCATGTACAAATATCTCAAGATGATAGAAATTGTCTGGTAATTAGTGCTCCAACAATTTCCAGCGAAACAATTGTAACCAATGATATAGTCGAGCTAATAAACGACCATCAGTTTCTCTTTTTAGGAAGAATCGACAATGTCATTAATAGTGGCGGAATAAAATTAATTCCTGAGCAAATAGAAGAAAAACTTTCGGGTAAAATAGATACCAGATATTTTGTAATTGGTGTTCCTGATACGGCTTTGGGCGAAAAATTAGTTTTGGTTATTGAAGGCGAAAAACATACTATCGACAATGCAATCTTTGACAGTCTGGATAAATATCAAAAACCAAAAGAAATCATTTTTGTTCCTAAATTTAAAGAGACTGAAAACGGTAAAATAATCAGGAAGAAAAGTTATCTGTATAATATGTAACCCAAGAATCGATTAATAAAATTTTAGTTTAACCATATAAGCTATGTAAGTCCATTTAAGTTTTTAAAACTTATATTTTCTTATATAACTTATATGGTTTTCTTTTAAAATACAGTTTAGCTTTTCACTTCTCCCATTTCACATTCAACACAATTCAATAATTAAGCATTAAACCAAATCCCCAACCCATATCACTATCATAATGTGTAGAGATTCCTGCGTTTTTGGTCAGAATATATTTTAAACCTCCCATATATTCTTTATCTGTATTTACCATAAAAGCCATTCGTATTCTTGGCGAAATCGGAATATCTTCTCGGGATAATTGGAATCTAACATTTCCATCTGTAAAAACTTCGGCTTGAGCGATAACTAGCCAAGGCAAGGTATAATCAGCACCAATACTTAATACGGAACGATTGTCTTTGGTATTTTTTTGTCCGAAGATATTTTTCTCAACCTCATCATGTCCAAATTTTCTATAACGCCAATCGAATCCTATAAATGGCATAAACCACTGATTTTTTCCAATATAACGCCCGATATGAGTTTCGGTTTCATAACCATGCCTATCATTATATCCTAATCTCCACTCGGTACCAAAACTCCAACGTGCATTTTGTATCATTGCACGACCATCATTTCCATTAGTAGCAAAATCATTCTCTGCCATAATATGACTCATATTACTTTCTTTTTGCAATTCTCTGTATGCCCATTCTTTATCTGGTAATAACGGATTTGGTGGGGAGTTCTCATAACTAAAAACGCGGTTCATTCCTGCCATCATATGATATAAAATATGACAATGAAAAAACCAATCTCCATCGGCATTGGCACTAAACTCAATCGTATCGGTTTCCATTGGCATAATATCCAATACGTTTTTTAATGGAGAATATTCGCCTTGTCCATTTAATACTCTAAAATCATGACCATGCAAATGCATTGGGTGTCGCATCATCGAATTATTGTACAATACGATTCGTAATGTTTCTCCTTTTTTAATTAAAATCTTATCAGATTCTGATAATACTTTATTATCCATACTCCATAAATAGCGATTCATATTCCCTGTTAACTCGAAACGTAATTCTCTAACGGGAGCATCTTTGGGCAATGTGGTTACCGTAGGCGATTTAAGCATGCTGTAATTTAATGTTACAATGTCTTTAACGCTATCCATTTGATGGGCAGAATGATCCATTTTTTCTCCGTCGGCCATTTTCATCGGTTCTTCGGGAGTATGTTTCATTTCTTTAGATGCACTTCCTGTAATTTCGGGATACATTACAGCATTCATATCCATCTTTTGCAAGCTCATTCCCATTCCCATCTCGTTCATGGTTCCGTCCATATTCATCATGCCGTTCATCATTTTCATTCCCTCAAAATAATCGAGCTTTGGCAATGGGCTTGTTAATTGTTTTATGCCAGTTCCTAAATAAATCGACGTTGATTTTGTTCGGTCTTCAGGCGTAGCCAAAAATTCAAAAGCAGTATCATCGGCGGGAATTGTTACAACAACATCATACGTTTCGGATACGCCAATTATCAATCTGTCAACCTCAACAGGAACTACGTCGTTTCCATCATTGGCTACGACCGAAATTTTTCCTCCGGCGTATGTAAGCCAAAAATAAGACGAAGCACCTCCATTTGAAATCCTCAATCTAACTTTATCTCCCGCTTTAAATGGACCGGGAAATTCATTTTCTTTTTTACCGTTAATTAAAAATGCATCATAATACACATCGCTTACATCCATTGCCATCATACGTTTCCATTCGTTGTTGACTTTAGTTTTAAAATGACCTGCTTTTATAGCCTCAGTATAACTTTGGGTTGTTCCTTTTTTAATCGCAAACCAGTCCGAAGCATTATGTAGCATTCGGTGTACATTATCTGGATTGTAATCTGTCCATTCGCTTATCATTACAGGGATTGTAGGCAAATCATCGATTCCTTTTCTAAAATCAGGATCATCTATTTTCTTCTTCATTATCAAAGAACCATACATCCCTATTTGCTCCTGCAAACCACTATGACTATGATACCAATGTGTACCATTTTGGACAACAGGGAATTTATACACATAAGTTTCCCCTGGCTTTATAGGCATTTGTGTAAGGAAAGGAACTCCATCTTCCTGATTTGGCAAAAAGATACCGTGCCAATGCAAAGATGTACTTTCCTTTAACTGATTATGCACATGAATATCGGCGATATCTCCCTCGGTAAAAGTGAGCGTCGGCATCGGGATTTGTCCATTTACAGCAATTGCTCTTTTGGACTTTCCTGTAAAATTCACCAACGTATCTTTTACGTATAAATCATACCTCACAATTTTTTGTGCAGTCGTGCTTATCGCAAAAAGCAACAATATGAGTATTGAATAAATTTTCATTTTTTAGTTTTTAAAGTTTCAAACTTCTTAATCGCAATGCATTCACAATAACAGATACAGAACTAAAACTCATTGCCAAAGCAGCAATCATAGGAGAAAGCAATATTCCGAAAAACGGATATAAAACTCCCGCAGCAACAGGCACACCTAATACGTTGTATATAAAAGCAAAAAATAGATTTTGTTTGATGTTTGCCATTACAGCGTGGCTCAGGTTTTTTGCTTTTACAATTCCTTGCAAATCTCCTTTTACCAAAGTAATCTTGGCACTTTCTATCGCAACATCGGTTCCTGTTCCCATCGCAATCCCAATATCCGATTGTGCCAGAGCTGGCGCATCATTGATACCATCTCCCGCCATGGCTACAATTTTTCCTTCGGCTTGTAATTTCTCAATTACTTTTAGTTTATCTTCTGGCAAACAACCTGCCTGAAATGAAGTTAAATGCAGTTCGTCGGCAACCGCTTTAGCAGTATTTATATTATCTCCCGTAAGCATAATTACCTCAACTCCTTGTCGCATTAATTCTTTTATAGCGGCAGCACTGGTTGCTTTTATAGCATCGTTTATAGTAACAAATCCTACTACATTTTTATCTACAGCGATATAAGAAACTGTTTTTCCTAATTTCTGTTCAGCAATAATTTTCTCTTCGATAGCTCCAGAAACAATTACTCCTACTTGCTCCATTAATTTTTTATTCCCTAATGCAACCTTTTTATCAATCGCAGTTCCAATAACTCCTTTTCCTGCAATGTTTTCAAAATCATCTACTTTTATTAAAGAGATGTTTTTAGCTTTTGCAAATTTTACTACGGCTTCCGCCAAAGGATGTTCGCTATACTGATTTAAAGAAGCAATGTATTGTAACAATTCATCCTCTGAATATTGCAACGCAACAATTTTCTCTACCGAAGGTTTTCCCTCAGTAATTGTTCCCGTTTTATCAGTAATCAGAACATTTACTTTGTCCATTTTTTCTAAAGCTTCTGCATTTTTTATCAGAATTCCCGATTGGGCTCCTTTTCCAACTCCTACCATTACAGACATTGGTGTTGCTAAACCCAATGCACACGGACAAGCAATTATCAATACTGCAATTGCATTAATAAATCCGTAAACCATTGCTGGTTCAGGACCAAATTTTGCCCAGATAAAAAAGGTAAGTATCGAAATAATAACAACAATTGGCACAAAGTATTTAGCAATACTATCGGCTAGTTTCTGGATTGGTGCTCTGGAACGACTGGCATTATTTACCATTTGTATAATTTGCGAAAGCAAAGTTTCCGAACCTACTTTTTCGGCAATCATAACAAATGATTTGTTTCCGTTTATAGTTCCCGAAGACACCACATCACCTACTTTTTTATCAACAGGAATAGGTTCTCCAGTAATCATCGATTCGTCTATCGTACTTTCGCCATCGATAATTTTTCCATCTACAGGAATTTTATCTCCGGGTTTTACTCTAAGTAAATCTTCTTTTTTAATATCGTGAATTGCAATTACTTTATCGACTCCATCTATTACCAGAGTCGCTTCTGTAGGAGCGAGTTTTAATAATTCTTTTATTGCACCACTAGTCTGGCTATGTGCTCTTGCTTCTAGCAATTGTCCTAATAAAACCAGTGTAATAATTACTGTTGCAGCTTCAAAATAAAGATGAATTGTTCCGTGTCCCGATTTAAATTCTTCTGGAAATATATCAGGAAAAAACATTCCTACGATACTAAATAAAAATGCCATCCCTGTACCAATCGCGATAAGGGTAAACATATTTAAGTTCCAAGTCACGATTGATTTCCATCCGCGAACGAAAAACATCCAACCTGCATAAAAAATTACAGGAAGCGAGAAAAGCAGTTGCACCCAATTCCATTTCCCAACATCCATTATTTTTAGCAAAGGATTATCATGCATCATTTCTATCATGGCAATAAAAAAGATAGGAACAGTAAAGAGTATTGCAATTTTCATTTTTCGCAATAACTCTTTATAGACCTTATTCTCTTCGCTATCTGTTGGTTCCATTGGCACTAAATCCATACCGCAAATTGGGCATGCACCTGGTATATTACTTATAACCTCTGGATGCATTGGGCATGTATATTGCTGAACCTGAATAGCTGCTAGCTCTTGTATTAAATCCATTCCACACACAGGACAATCTCCCGCTTTGTCATACATTTTATCGCCTTCGCAATGCATGGGGCAATAGTATTTTCCTCCAGCATGATTATGTGGTACAGCTTCTTTTTTATGCTCATGTTTATGTCCGTCAGCACTGCAACACGATTTCTCGGCTGGCTTTTCGTGTGCCTGAACTGTTACTGGTTCTTGTACCAAATGCATTCCGCACACAGGACAATCTCCCGCTTTGTCATACATTTTATCGCCTTCGCAATGCATCGGGCAATAATATTTTCCTCCAGCATGATTATGCGCTACAGCTTCTTTTTTATGCTCATGTTTATGTCCGTCAGCACTACAGCATGATTTCTCAGCTGGCTTTTCGTGTCCATGATTCATAGTCATTTCAATGGTGTACTTTCCAACCGCAGTTAATGCTTCTTGCAGTTGCTCCGTCGGAATATGCTTTTCCATCGTGATCGTTGCCAATGGCGGATTTAAAGTAACACTTGCCTCGATTCCCTCGATAGCATTTAATGTTTTTTCTACTTTAGTACGACATCCATCGCAAGTCATTCCTGTGATTGTATAAGTATGAGTCATTGCTTTATTTTTTTATGAATTTCACTTTAACAAATTTCTAAAATAACGCTTCAATAAGCTTGTACAATTTTGGTTATGATTTATAAGATTTACAAATCCTCTATTTGTTTTCGCTTTTTGTCTTTCAACTTTTTATAATAGCTTGGCGAAAATCCTGTTACTTTTTTAAATTGATTACTCAAATGCGCCACACTACTATATTGAAGCTGATAAGCAATTTCGCTCAGACTTAATTCATCGTATATAAGCAACTCTTTTACCTTTTCTATTTTCTGAGAGATAAAATATTTTTCAATAGTTGTCCCTTCTACTTCCGTAAAAAGATTACTTAACGAGTTGTAGTCGTGTTGCAAATTGGTCGATAAATAATGGGATAAATTGGTGCTGAGGTCATTGTTTTTATAATGAACCAATTCGATGATTAAGGTTTTAGTTTTCTCAATAGTCAAACTTTTTTTATCATCTATAAGTTCAAATCCCAAAGAATGCAAGACATTTACTAGATCTTCTTTTAATGAATTTATCTCTTTTTCTTCTATTTCTACCTCACCCAGCTCTACTGCAATCGGATGAAGCCCGAGTTTTTCCAACTCCGACTTCACGACCATTTTACAGCGACTGCAAACCATGTTTTTAATGTATAGCTTCATTTACTTGATAGTTTCTACAGTACTACCACAGCTCAACATTTTCGAACCATAATATGGGTTTTTAATAGCACTTTCTTTACTCAACCAGTTTGCACCTTTTCCGTTATTTGCCATTGGGCAAAACTGATAATATGTTGGTGTATCCCCTTTTGAAACTTTTAATAACGCATATACATTTTTAGATAATGTTCCAAAATGGTCTCTTTGATGTGTTGCATCTTTTGTATCGGCAATATGTTCAGCATCTTCTTTTAAGTCTTTCAAAACTTTCATCCAAACCATGTGAACATCCATTGGTAAACTTTCCATTTTTACCCCATCAATAGCTGTTACTAATGTTTTGGCTTTCGCCGAAGCAGTAGCACCGTCTGTTTTTACCAATGCATCTTTGATTCCGAAATACGCATCAAAAACTGGTTTTAGAATATTTGCTTTTTGATCCACATCCGAAGAAGCCATTTCGTGACCAGAATGCGCTTCATGGTTCATTTTCTCAGCAGGAACAACCATTGCCATTTTTTTATTATTTCGCTCATATTGGCAACATTCTGGAAGTTTAGCATACGCATCATTTGGCGCTAAAAACTCATTGCTATCATATCCCGCTAAAGCAATACGTTTTAATATCTCCCCTTTGTTCGTTTTGGTGGCATCATAAGTAAGCGTTGCCATTTTAGAATCTTTATTCCAATCTACTTCGGCACTATTTTTTAAGTTACCTGCTTTCTCGATTGTTTTTTTACACATTTCGCAATTACCAAATATTTTTACAGTTTCTGTTTTTGCGTTTTTTATTTTTGCATCACATGCAGTGAATGATAACAATGCAACGATTGCTACCAATAAAGTTTTTATCGATTTCATTTTTTTATAGATTATCTGTCAAGAATGTAAAACTCCTGAACGTTATTTGATATTATTTTTTTGAATACTTAAAGTTAATATTTTCTATTAGACGCACTTATGGCTATAACAGAAAACTTTTAGCTTATTTTTGGCGGAGACCAGATACTATAAAAGCCTGAAGATAAAGCGGCTTCATGAGACTGAAAGAATTGTTTTTTATTCGAAAAATTAAAACAATTTAATGTAGTTTCATTCCATTTTTCGGAAGTAAACATCGAAATAACTGTAACACAACGGCAATTAGAATGATTGCATTTATCGGTACAACCATCTTTTCCTTTTTTATTAGAGCTTGAATCACAACAACCATCAGTTGATTTTGTTTGTGATTTTTCGGTTGTATGCTTCTTTTTTTCAGATTTCATACCACACGCTTCTACTTGCGTTGGCATCAAAAAGAAACCAAGCAAGAAAACAAAAAATAATATGTGCGTTTTTGAAATCATCTAAAATTTTGAAATTCAAAGATACAATATATTTTTTTTAATGATAAAATTATGTGGCTGCTGTGAAAATGGAACGCGGATGACGCGGATTTACTAAAGTAAAGACGCGGATAAAAACGGATTTTTAAAGTAATCCGTAAAGAAAAAAATCCGTTTTTATCCGTGTTTTCGCGATAGCGAATCCGCGTCATCCGTGTTCCGTGTTTTTTTTTGCCACAGATTAAAAGATTAAAATGATTCCTCTCGAAATTTAAAACTTTAAAAATCCGTTTTAATCCGTGTTTTCGCGATAGCGAATCCGTATCATCCGCGTTCCCTTTTTAGACAATCAAAAGAAACACAATACAATTTGAAATTAAAAAAAACTAAACCTCAATCGTAATAACATCTTTAAGTTTTGTAGAGAATTTGGGAGATAATCGTTCTTGTTTCATTTTCCATTGTCTGCCTAATGATTGTACTCCAAATTTGACTTTGTTATCGCCATAACTTAAATTCATCTTATCGATAACACTCATCAATGGCTGATGTTTCGGGTTGGATGTACTGAATAAATTAAGTTGCGTTTCGTCATTTGGCGTTAAGCCCATAACAACAACTCCGGCTCTTTTATAGGAATATCCGGTTTTATAAATTTCCTTTAATCCTCTTTGTGCGGCTTGATTTAACTCGATTGTGGAGTTGGTCGGAAAGTCGGTATTTATGGTAATACTACGCGAATATTGCGATTGGTCGTTTGCCAAATAATTTGTCTGAATAAAAACTGTTACCATATTGCAATGGCAACCTTGGCGTCTTAATTTTTCGGCACACGAAGCTGTAAAGGTGCTTACTCGTTCCGAAATCTCATCGTAAGTAGCATATTTAGTTTCGAATGAGCGTGTAGTCGCAATCATTTTTTTATTTCGAGGTGCTTCTAAATCTAATGTTGGTTTTCCCTCTAACTCATGTTTTAGCCGAAGTCCCACAACAGCCATTTCTTTACGCACCCAGGCATCAGATAATTGTGTAAACTGATAAGCAGTCAGGATATTTTTTTGTTTCAGACGTTTGGCATGCTTTCTTCCTATTCCCCAAACATCTTCTATTTTTGTCCATTTTAGTGCTTTGATTCTTTTCTCATCGGTATCAATCGAATACACATTCTGAGTTCGTTCAGAAAATTTCCTGGCAATTTTATTTGCCACTTTTGCCAAAGCTTTTGTTGGAGCAAAACCTACACTTACTGGAATTCCTGTACCTCTTGTAATCTTTTTTCGCATGTCGAGTCCCAAATTATGTAAATCGAATAATTCGAAACCTGAGAATTTCAAGAAAGCTTCGTCGATACTATACAGTTCAATATCGGGAGTATACGTTCTAAGCATATTCATTACCCGATTACTCATATCGCCATACAAAGCATAATTAGAAGAATACACATAAATATTCTTTTCTTTAAACAATGCTTCAAATTTAAATGCGGGCGCTCCCATCGGAACTCCTGCTAACTTTGCTTCATCAGAACGCGCAATAACGCAACCATCATTATTAGAAAGGATAACGACTGGTTTTCCTATCAAATGTGGCTCGAATACCCTTTGGCAAGAGGCATAAAAATTATTACAATCGACTAAAGCAAACATTGTTTATTTATTTTTGAAACTATTCTTTCTCTCTGTGTGTTGAGACGCACTGCGGTGCGCCTCTACGATTCCTGGATTATGGATTTTTTTTAACCACAAATTACACGAATTTTCACAAATTATATCTTTGTCAAAGTTTTGAACTTTGACAAAGATTGCGTAAAAAAATCCGTTTTTTTCAGCGTTTTTACGGAGTAAATCCATTTAATCCGCGTTCTATTTCAATACAATTAAAAAGATTTTATCGAATGAACTACAATTCCCCAAATTAAAAGTTCATTTTCGGCTGTCACTTTTATAGGTTCGTAATCTTCGTTTTCGGCGATAAGCCAAACAATATCTTTTTCTATTTTAATGCGTTTTACAGTGAATTTACCATCGACTTGGCAAACTGCAATTTTGTTATTTTGGGGTTCTAAACTTTTATCAATAATCAACAAATCACCATCATTTATCCCGACATCTTTCATGGAATGTCCTTTTACTTTGGCAAAAAAAGTAGTGTCTTTGTTTTTAATAAATTCTTTGTTGAGGTCTATCGTTAGCTCGATAAAATCATCGGCTGGAGATGGAAATCCCGCGCTAATTCCCACATCAAAAAAAGGAATTTCTAATTTTGATGAGTAATCCGGAATATAAAATTCTAGGGGTGTGTCGTCGTTATTTAAACTTCGTAATTTCATAGTTTCACAAAATTACGGAAGTTATATTTTCGCTGTTAGTATTTAACACTAAATAGTTATCAACGATACCGATCTTTAATTATTTGGAGATGTTTTCTTGCTTAATCTTCTTCGGAATTTATGATACGTATTATGGTATTTATTATGACTTGGATATTTACGATATGAAGTAAGATTATTAAATATCAAAGCTATAATAAGCAATACTGTAACTCCTGTTAATACTGGTGAGATAACATACCAATATCCCAGATCTTTTATCTGGCTGGAACCTGTAACTGCGATAAGTGCAGTTGCTCCTCCTGGTGGATGTAATGTTTTGGTTACTTGCATACAAACAATAGAAAGTGATACTGCCAATGGTGCTGTAATCCAGATAATATCTGGCGCTAGTTGTTGTACTGTTACTCCTATAATTGCCGAAATAACATGTCCTCCTACAAGGTTACGAGGTTGTGAGAACGGACTTCTAACTTCTCCATAAACCAAAACACTCGAAGCTCCAAACGAACCAATTAAGTACACTAAATCTGAACCTGTAAAATGTTGGGTTTGGGTATAAGCAATCAATCCGATACCTACAAATGAGCCTAAGAATGACCAGAATATCTCTTTAGAATTAACTAAAGTTTCTTTGTAAAGTATATATCTTGTTTTGCGGTAGCTTCTTTTTATTTTGGTAACACCTCCCATAAATTATTTTATTTTGATATGCTTGGTAAAAATGTATAAACTGTATGCGGATAAATCATTTTTGCTGTGTACTTAGAAATCAAGCAAACAACTAAGATTGGCAAAAATAAAGTGTAATCATTCGTTAGTCCGCAAACTAAGAATATTGCTGTAAATGGCGCATGAATACTAGCGCTTAAAACAGCTGCCATACCAATTACCATAAAGTTTAACGGAATTACTTGTGCATTAAAAAACGTATTTAAAACTGATGCCAAAAGCAATCCCAAAAATGCCCCTATAAAAAGACTTGGTGCAAAAACACCTCCGTCACCACCAGAAGCCAATGTTATAGAAGTTACAATAGGTTTTAAAAGTAAAATCCCGATAAAGGTGAAAGTTAATGTAAGCGTTAACGGAATTGCCGAATTTGTAAAAATTCCATTTATTGCATGATATCCTTCTCCGTAAAGTTGTGGAAATATAAATAAGGAAACACTAAGAACAATTGAACCTAAAATGATTTTATAATAATGTGTTTCTATCTTAGAGAACTGACCTTTAAAAAACAAAACACAACGAGTTAAATAAACCGAATTTATTCCTGCTAGAATACCTAAAAGAATAAAATACGGAATCGCCTTTAAGTGCCAAGTTGTAATATTTACAGCAAATAATGGTCCTTCGTTTAAAATTGTAATTAACCCGAAAGCAATAGAAACTGCAATTAAATTGGAGATTATAAAAGCTCGTGTTACTTTTCTTGAAATTACTTCGATTGCAAATAAAATCCCCGCAATTGGACTGCTAAATAATGCCGTAACTCCTGCCGCAACTCCTGCGCAAATTAATTCGGTTTTATATTGGCGAAAGATATTTTCTTTTTGTTGTGCTACCGAACCAATCGTTGCTGTTGCTACAACGGTAGAAACTTCGATTCCTGTAGAACCTCCAAAAATAACCGTCAATAAGCCATTAATAAAATGCGATGGAATTTTATAATTAGGCAAGTTTTTAGATTTCGATTGGGTACTTTCAAAAACTTCTTTGATCCCTTTATTTTCTTTTTTCTTGAATAAATACTGACGCAAGAAATAAATTACTGAAAGTCCGAAAACAGGGAAAATCACATAAAAAATCGGATTTACCGTAGCTTGGTGAAAAAATATTTCTTCGTAGTACTCCGTTATTTTCTTGAGAGAAATTCCTAAAAATGCCGAGAGAAAACCAATTAAAACAGAAACAATAACTAATTTTCGAAATTTAATAAATTGATGATTCTTTTTGATTTGCGCCGTTTTGTTCATCAGAAGTTTGAAGTTTAAACTCACTTTTTATAAGTGGTTTGCAAATTTAGAGAAACAGAACCATATTCGATTTAAAACATACGAATATTGCATTTTTTTAACAGTAAAGTAAGAAAATTACCTTTCATAAAATTCTAACGGTAAATCATCTGGGTCAGCGATAAAAGTAAATCTTTTTTGGGTAGTTTCGTCAATTCGTATTGCTTCATAAGCGACATTCTTTGATGCTAAAAATGCAATTGTTTCGTCTAGATCAGACACCTCAAAAGCTAAATGTCGTAAGCCTGCTCCTTCTGGTCGGGAAGTTCTTGCTGGCGGATTTGGGAACGAAAATAACTCGACAATATACTCTCCATTTAATGCCAAATCAAGTTTATACGACTGGCGTTCTTCGCGGTAAATTTCTCTGATTATAGTTAAACCCATAATCTCGGTATAAAACAATTTGGACTTATTATAATCACTACAAATAATAGCAATATGATGTACTTTATTTAATGAAAGCATTATTTATTATTTTCTGATTCTTGATTTAATTTTCGGATAACTTTTGCCGGATTCCCAACTGCAAGCGAATTATCAGGAATATCTTTTGTTACAACCGATCCTGCTCCTATTACGCAACCTTTCCCAATGGTTACTCCTGGGCAAATTACGGAGTTCCCTCCAATCCAGCAGTCATCTCCTATAGAAATTGGCAACGCATTTTCGAGTGTTTTTCTTAATTCTGCGTCAAGCGGATGTGTAGCCGTATAAATTTGAACATTGGGTGCAAAAAATACATTCGACCCTATAGTTACCGGAGCACAATCCAGAACAACACAATTTACATTAAAGTAAACATTATCGCCACAAGTAATATTGTATCCATAATCGCAATGAAACGGTGGTTCTATATAAAAACTCTTGCCTGTATTGGGGATTAATTCTTCTAAAATTAGTTTGGCTTTTTTAGTCAAACGGTATTCTGTTACATTTAAACGATGCAGCAAATTTTTAGCTCTTCTACGATCTTTTACTAAAATTGAATCACCAGCTAAGTAGTAATCTCCTGCAATCATTTTTTCTTTTTCAGTTTTCATAAATAGTATTACATTTTTTTCTTGGCGATTTTTTCATGAATCTTTAATGTTTCCTGCAAAGCTGCAGTTGCGTACCAAGGTATTAATTCGGCTTCAAGCAAATTTGCATTTATTGCGGGATCTGTTGCTACAAGTGCTTTTGCCTCTTCAATAGTTGCTACATTAAAAATATAAATCCCTCTATAATTTTTATCGTTCTTCATAAAAGGTCCAGCTACAACTAATTTTCCTTCTTTGGCTAATTTGCCAATATTAGCCATATGCCCTTCAAATAATTTCTTGGTTTCTTCTTTTGAAGCTGTTGTATTTGTTCCAGATTTTAAAAGACAGAATACATATTTCTTCATTCCGTAATCGTCCGCATTTAGAGATTTTGCTAAATTCTCATCAAACTTAACTTCTGTTTCCTGCGAAAATACGATAACATTCATAAATAAAAACACGAGTAATACTATTGCTTTTTTCATAAAGTGGATTATAACGTTTTGAGCATTTTTTTAAGAATAACAATTTGACCTAAATGATAAACGTCATGCTGAATGATTCCATGAATATGTTCGTAATAGGTATGATTATTATTGACATATATTTTATCTAAATCGGCATCATCAAAATCATCTAAAAATGAATTCCATAATTCTTGCGATTTTGCCAGACTTTGAAGTGATTGCTCCCAAGCTGCTTCAGATGAATCTAAAATAGGTACAAAATAATTATGATCAGGAGTAGTGACAGTTTCTCCCTGAACGCGTCTTAAAATGTTTCTTCTCCATTGTATAAGATGATTGACAATTTCCCAAATCGTATTTAAATTAGGATTTATTTTCCTGTATGCCTGATCTGCACTTACATCTTTTAATGTATTTGCTAAATTAACTTCTAGCCAAGGATTTCCATTATAAATAGACTGATATAGATTTGAAATTCTTTTATTTTCTGACATAATAAATCGTTTTTTGAAATACAGAAGCTAAGATACAAATAAGTATTTTACAACTCATCCTCAAAATTCTACAATTGGGTTACTTAATATTTTAATGTTAAAATTAACAAAATATATTTGTCTCATCAAAATCAAAAAACATGAAAACCAAGTGTCTAGAATTAAATAAAAACGGAATAGGATTAAAAACCAAATCCCTTTTTACAATCTTATTTTTAGTAATAAGTTCAGTTATTTTTGCCCAAAATACACTTTCGGGAAAAGTAGTTGACGGAAAAGGAAAGCCAATCGCTGGGGCAAACATATATATAGATGGTACTTACGATGGTGCTACAAGTGCCGAAAATGGAGAGTTTTCATTTACAACCGAAACTTCAGGAAATCAAATATTAATAGTAAGTTTTTTAATTTATGAAACTTCAACTACATCAATAGATCCTGCCAATTTTAAAAATCAGACTATAAAACTAAAGGAAAACGTAAATTCATTAGACGCCGTTGTTATTACTGCCGGAACTATGGAGTCTGGCGATAAAGCCAGGGTATCGGTTTTAAAACCTCTGGACATTGTTACCACTGCTGGTTCTGCCGGAAATATTATTGCTGCTCTACAAACCTTACCAGGAACTCAAAGTGTGGGCGAAGATGGGCGTTTATTCGTTCGTGGTGGGGAAGCCAACGAAACACAAACATTTGTTGATGGTATTAGAGTTTCTCAGCCTTATGGCGCAACGGTTCAGAACTTACCTACTCGTGGTCGTTTTTCTCCTTTCTTATTTAGCGGAATTGCTTTTTCTACAGGAGGTTATTCGGCTGAATATGGCGAAGCTTTATCTAGTGTATTATTACTAAATACTCAGGATGAACCTGACCAAAATAAAACAGACATCGCTATGATGACTGTAGGATTGGGTGTTGGACACACAAAAAAATGGGATAAAAGCTCTTTAAGCGTAAATGTGAGCTATATTAACCTGGCTCCTTATCAGGCGGTTATAAAACAAGATGTTGATTGGAACCAACCCTATCAATCTATATCTGGAGAAAGTGTATATCGTTATCATTTTGCCAACGGAACCCTGAAATTATATGCTGCTTTTGATACCGAAAAAATCGACCTTAATCAGAAAAACATAAACTTTGAAGATAAAATAAGAGTCAATTTAGTAAACAACAACTTTTACTTAAACACGGTTTATAACGGAACATTTGGTAGCAACTGGCAAATTACTTCGGGATTGAGTTACGGATATAGCAACAATAAAAAAGATATTGATATTGATCATTTAAACGATGATGAAAATGCTGCTCATCTTAAATTAAAATTAAAAAAGAGTCTTTCTAACAGAGTGAAACTATCCTTTGGAGCTGATTATTTTATTACTAAATACCGTGAAGATTTTGAGGATAATGTAACGCCTACAATTACTAATGGTTACGACTCTAACATTGCTGCCATTTATGCCGAAACGGAGGTTTCTTTTTCTAGTAAACTAGCGGCAAAAGTAGGTCTTAGAGCTTCTAATAATAGTTTACTTGACGAAACAGCATTAGCACCAAGAGTTTCATTGGGATACAAAGTAGCAAAGAACAGTCAGTTTTCAATCGCTTATGGAGACTTTACACAAACTCCTGTTGTTGATTACATCAAATACTCAAAATACCACCAGTTTGAAAGCGAAAAAGCAGCGCATTATATCTTAAACTTTCAATACAACAAAACGGGACGCACTTTTAGAGCCGAAGCCTACTATAAAGATTACAGCAATCTGGTAAAATACGACACGCAAAACATTCAATACAATTCGGTTTTTAATAACAATGGTTCTGGTTATGCTAAAGGAATCGATATATTCTGGAGAGATAGTAAATTATACAAAAATCTGGAATACTGGATTTCCTACTCCTACATTGATACCAAAAGAGATTATAAAAATTTCCCAACTAGTGTAACTCCCGATTTTGTTGCCGACCAAAACTTATCGGTTGTAACTAAATATTTTATTACCGATTGGAAATCGCAAGTTGGCTTAACAAATAGTTTTAGCACAGGAAGACCTTACAACAACCCAAATGAAACAAAATTCATGAACGGAAAAACAAAATCATATAATAGTTTAAGTCTTAGCTGGGCGTATTTATTAACCACTCAAAAGATTTTATACTTCTCAGTTTCGAATGTATTAGGAACTCAAAATGTATTTGGATACGATTATGCCAAAAATCCCGATGCAACCGGAGTTTATAACCGACAAGCCGTAACGCCTACAGCAGACCGTTTTTTCTTTATTGGTTTCTTCTGGACTATTAGTGATAATAAAAATGAGAATCAGTTGAAGAATCTTTAGAGGAAAGGTACTGAGGTTCTGAGTGACAAAGGTTCAAAGGTTTTACCAATATTGTGTAGAAGAGGTCCTGAGAAACTAAGTGACTAAGTTTCTCAGAAGCTAAAAAACTTAGTACCTAAGAACCTTAGCCACTTAGAACCTTAAAGAAAACCTTTGAACCTTTGAACCTCTTTTAAAAAACCTTTGAACCTTCCTCAAACAACTCATCCCTAAAAATCAACAACTCAGTAACATAAAATTTAAAGAGAATAAATTCTATAATACTTTTGAAGTATAAATTAACAAACGTTTCAATCATCAAAAAATAACTAAACCTTAAAACAAGAAATCATGACAAAATTTATTACCGCGATTACATTATTTATTTGCAGTTTTTTATCTGCTCAAACTCAATTTGAACAAGGAATGGGAAAAGCTTTTGGGCTTTGGAAAGAAGGAAAAAATACGGAAGCATCAGATTTATTTGAAAGAATTGCTGCTGCCGAAAAAACAAGTTGGTTGCCTAATTATTATGTTGCATTAGTAAATACAACATCGGCTTTTAAAACTCAAGATAAAACACAAATAGATTTGTTACTTACAAAAGCGCAAAATGCATTGAATATCGAAATGATAAAAGATCAAAACAATGCAGAACTTTATGTTTTACAAGCTTTAATTTACACTGCTTGGGTTGTAGCTGATCCTATGACTAACGGAATGAAATATTCGGCTAAAACGATGGAAACATATAACAAAGCTGAAGCATTGGCTCCAGAGAATCCTAGAGTTGTTTTTGGTAAAGCCGATTTTCAATTGGGTGGTGCAAAATGGACAGGAGTTGACACGAAACCTTTGTGTGCTCAGGTTGAAAAAGCTATCGGACTTTTTGCTACTTTTAAACCTGAAACTCCTTTTTCTCCAAAATGGGGTTTAGACAGAGCGCTTGAAGTTCAAAAAACTTGTAAATAAAATTTGTTAAGATCACTAATTATTTTCTAAAGTAATTAGTGATCAATAACTCTAAAAAAGAAAATAATGCATTTAAAACCACATATAATTAAAGCTTTATTCATTGGGACTGTAATTTTTTTAGTGTCTTTTTTAATCAAATTCATTTCGATTGGAACTGAAGTTTTTACTCCTGATTTATATATTTATTTTTTATGCTGCATGTTGTATAGCATTACATTATATATTGTTAATGCTTCCTTATTTGCTTTTTTAGACAAAGTTTTTAAAGCTGACCCTTATACACTAAAACGTATAATTATTGGTTTTGTAAGTTCTTTTTTTCTCTCTATAATCGCCATATTCTTTCTTCGTATTTTTCTAGAAGTTATCTTAGGAGGAAAACCTATAGCAGCTTTTTTGGCAAATGAAAACCCCACAGATTATATAGAAACTTCGATTATTACTTTTATTGTACTGCTTATTTTTCATGCATTACATTTCTATAAAGCATACAATGAGAATCGGGTTAAGGAACAAAAAATTATTGCAGGAACCGCTTCTGCAAAATTCGAAAGCTTAAAAAACCAAATTGATCCACATTTTCTTTTTAATAGTTTAAATGTTCTAAGTTCATTAATAGAAGAAAATCCAGATAATGCACAACGTTTTACAACCTCATTATCTAAAATTTATCGTTACGTTTTAGAACAAAAAGACAAAGAACTGGTATCGGTAGATGATGAATTGGCTTTTGCAAAAACGTATATGAATTTATTAAAAATGCGTTTTGAGAATAGTTTATTTTATGAACTACCAACTAAAGATATTAATCCAGAAGCAAAAGTAGTTCCGCTATCCTTACAACTTTTACTAGAAAACACGGTAAAACATAATGTGGTAAGTGAACAGAGACCGTTACATATCCGAATATTCATTGAGAAAGATTATTTAGTCGTTCAAAATGATTTTCAAAAGAAAGAAGTATTACAAGATCGCCAAGGTGTAGGATTGCAAAATATTGTAAACCGCTACGGCATTATTACCAATCGAAAAGTATTGATTGAGCAAAATGCAGCAACATTTACCGTTAGAATACCAATTTTAACAAAACAAATTACTGTTATGGAAACAACATCCGATTATAGCGAAAATAGTGCTTATTACAGAGCCAAAAAAAGAGTGGAACAACTTAAAGGTTTTTATGGAAACTTGATTTCCTATTGTTGTGTAATTCCATTTCTAATTTTTATAAACTTACAATTTTCACCAGGATTTCAATGGTTTTGGTTCTCTGCCTTAGGTTGGGGATTTGGATTACTTATGCATGCTTTTAAAGTATTTGGATATAGTACTAATTGGGAAGAAAGAAAAATTCAGGAGATTCTAAGAAAACAAGAGAATAAACAAAACTGGAAATAATGGAAGATAATAATCAACATGACGACCGTTATCTAAAAGCTAAAAAAAGAGTTGAAGACATTAAAGGATTCTATAGTAATCTGGCTTCATTTATAATAGTCAACCTTATTTTACTTTTTATTAATTTAAACTACAGCCCTAATCATTTATGGTTTTATTGGCCATTACTATGGTGGGGATTAGGAGTATTATTTCACGGATTAAAAGTTTTTAATTGTTTTCCTGTTTTTGGTAAAGAATGGGAAAAACAAAAAATAAAAGAATTAATGGATAAAGAAAAATCCAAAAATGAAAAATGGCAATAACATTAAATTAAATCAAGATGGGACGATTTAGAAAACGCATGTTTGAAGATTACGATGATTATGACGGAAACATAACAAATGACGAACGTTATAATTTAGCATACAAAAGAATGAAAAGGATAAAAGGTTTTTACTCTCACCTAATGATATATGTTCTGGTAAATATATTCATTCTTATCGCTAGTGCAAATCGAGGTATTATAGGTAATGAAGAGTTCTGGAGATGGGAAACATTCTCTACAGCAATATTTTGGGGTATCGGTCTGGTAATTCATGCTTTTACAGTATTTGGAAGAAACATATTCTTTAGCATAGACTGGGAAGAACGAAAAATAAAAGAATTTATGAAAAAAGAAGCCAACCAAAAATGGGAATAATTCTCATTTAAATAAAAAGATAAAAATATTTTCTGATTAAATTTTAACTACTACTTTTAACCAACCAAAACTTTTGCCAAACCAAAAAATGAGAACAATAATTATAGAAGACGAAAAGCCAGCCGCGCGGTTATTACAACGTAAGCTTGATAAAATAAATGTTCCCGTAGCTGTAATGCTTCACTCAGTTGTAGAGGCAATTGATTGGTTTTCGCAAAACGAACATCCAGATTTAATATTTCTTGATATTCAGTTATCCGATGGATTATCGTTTGAAATTTTCGAAAAGATTGACATCAAAAGTGCCGTGATTTTTACAACTGCTTATGATGAATATGCCTTAAAAGCTTTTAAACTCAATAGTATTGATTATCTCTTGAAACCAATAGACGAAGATGATTTAGAAGTGGCAGTTACTAAATTTAAATCTCGTTTGCCAAAAGTAGAAAATACTACCCAAAACCTTGAAATAGATTTTGAGCAAATTAAAAAAATGCTTTCGAATCCATTCGAGAAAATCTATAAAAAGAGGTTTACTGTTAAAATTGGACAGCATTTAAAAGTAATAGGAACTGATGAAGTAGAATGTTTTTTTAGCGAAAACAAAGGCACTTATTTACATACTACAGATAATAGAAATTACTTAATCGATTCTACTCTAGAAATTCTAGAACAAGAACTTGACCCAAAAGATTTTTATCGTGTAAGCCGTAAGTTTATTATTCCGCTTCCGGCAATCAAAGAAATTGTATTGTATAGTAATTCACGCCTGAAAATAATTTTACCTACTTATAAAGATGATGAGGTAATTGTAAGCCGCGAAAAAGTTTCTGATTTTAAAAACTGGATTGGGTAATTTTTCTAGCCACAGATTTAAAAGGTACAGAGGTTCATAGGTACAAAGGTTCAAAGGAAGGAAACTTTGCGCTCTTTGCGGCTAATTTTTTTTGCCACAGATTAAAAGGATTAAATGGATTTTAAACTTTGCGAACTTTGTGTAAAACTTCGCGAACCTTGCGGTTAAATCACTGCGTCACAGGATATAAATACTTCCTAATTCCTATCATTACAAAAATCAGGATAGAATATCCGATGAAAAAAGGTGCGATATATTCAATGCCATCCATTGCCAGCATAAGTGCGATGAGCAATAACTGAAAACCTAAACCGTATAAAGAAACAAAGGTCATAAACCAGTTCGGAAATGTTTTAACTTTATAAGCATCGCTATCAAGTGCATGAATTATTTTATCAAAAAGTCCATATACAATAATATAAACCTGATGCAAAAAAACGACAGATTTTTGACTTTCTCCTGGTAATGCTTTAGGGATTTTATCTTCGAAAATCTTACTAGTTCTATCTCCTCCTACCGATTTATTTCGCAGAATCACATAGTAATAGTTATATAATGTACCTTGTAATTGTATGCATAAAAAGGCAAGGATTGTAATAGGAAGAGTCGTTTTAGAAACGTAACATATACTTATTAAGAACAAAAAATTCAAAATAATATCAAATATACTATCGAGATATCTTCCTGTATAAGATGGTGTGTTTTTTATACGTGCTAATTCTCCGTCGGCAGCATCAATAATAGATTTTAATATTATAAAAAATCCTGCCCAATAAAAGTGTTTTTCCAGAATACAATAAATCGCAACCAACCCCGAAATTCCAAAAAGCAAGGTTACATCTATAGGTGTAAATCGTGTATTTTGTAACTTTTTCGCAAAAAACCTTCCAAAAGGTCTTCCATAATCTGATAAATCATAAAATTTATCTTGTGCAGCAAGTTTAGACATCTATGTTATTATAAACAAAAGAGTTGCGACAATATAGTCAGTGTAATTTACGAAAAAAAATATTATTTATAATCTATTGATTACAAATTAATAACATTTAAAATCTTTCTAATCTGTGGTAAAAATTTAACTGCAAAGGCCACAAAGCTTTCGGTCTTAGCGACTCAGAAGCTTAGCAACTTAGCACCTTTAAAAAAAACCTTTGTAGCTATGAACCTCTGTTCCTTTTCTTTAAAGTAACCTCCGTAACTTTATTCTGCTGGAGTAATCTCTATTGCTCCAAATTTCCAATCAGGATTTAATTTCTGAGAATCTGAGGGTTTAATAAAAACTATCGATTCTATTTTTTCAATTTTATTATTGACTGTATTTGTATCAATATACCTCAACAATTCATCATAAGTCTGATTCTTACTCTTTGGTTTATCTGATACAACTCCTATTTTTGATAGATATTCAGCTGATGGAATTTCTAATTTCAGTGGAGAATTTTCGATATTGTTTTTATAAAAAGTATCCAGAATAAATTTCTTGGTGGTGATTATAATTACTCCAGAATCTGATCCGTATTTCTTCGAATTAGCATCTTTATATACTGTCATTGTCGAAATATCATTTGGATTTATTGGTTCCAAAATATTTTGTACCTCATCCATATAGCCTATTTTTTTTGCATCCAAAATAACTAAAGGCTGAGGTTTCTTTTGAGCATATGCAAAACACACAAAAACAAGAGAAAGGAATAGATATACTTTTTTCATGAGATCGAATATTGGGCTATTACTTACTTAATCTGTGTAAAGTATAAGTCATCGCGCTTAAAAGGAAAAATGCCATTATTTGGTGAATCAAACCTAATGCAAGTGGCACATGATATAAAAGTGTAAAAACACCTAAAATAAACTGTAAAAACACAAAGACAACCAAAGTTTTAATTCCATTTGATTGTGTTTTGCTAAGAGCAAATTGTGTACTTTTAAAGTATAAGAAAAGAATAATAGCAACAACAACATAAGCAAATGTTCTGTGTACAAACTGTACACCACTTTTACCTTCTATTAAATTTTTTACAAGTGTAGATTGTTCGATAAAAACTGAATCATGAATAAATTGTCCGTCACTCATTAATGGCCAATGATTGTGAATTAACCCAGCGTTTAAACCTGCTACAAATCCTCCATAAATAATTTGTATTAAAAGGAGAACCAAGGCAATCCTGGCAATATTACGAAGGGTAACATTAATGGTAATTTTATTTCTTTCAGGATAAATTAAATCCAATGCAACCCATAATGTATAAGCAAAGGTTACAAAAGCAAAAGTTAAATGCAGCGAAAGTCTAAAATGGCTTACATCTGGATTATCTATTAATCCGCTACGTACCATAAACCATCCCAAGAAACCCTGAAAAGCTCCCATTGCCAGAAGAACAATACATTTTTTTATTGTCGAACTGTCTAATCTCTTCTTTATTAGAAAATAAACAAAAGGAATAAAGAAAACCAAACCAATGATACGACCGATAAAGCGGTGAAACCATTCCCAGAAATAAATCATTTTATAATCTGAAAGTTGGAAATCATTATGAATATTAATTTTTTGATATTCTGGAAACTTCTTGTATTGCTCAAAAGCTTCATTCCATTTTGCCTCACTCATAGGCGGAAAAGTATCTGTTACCAAATGCCAATCGGTCATTGATAATCCAGAGTTTGTTAGTCGGGTAATCCCTCCTACTACAACCATTAAAAACAATAAAAAACATCCTGACAAAAGCCAAATGATTACTGATTTATTTTCTCTTTTCATTTTTTTTACTTGAGGTGCAAAATTGCAAAAATGCAAAGTTGCAGAGTCTCCTATTTTGGGTTAATAATTCTCTAATATATTTTTAATTAAGGCTCTAAGATGCTAAGGTTCTGAGGTTCTAAGTTTTTTATTTTTTTCAGAAACTTATTCACTTAGTTTCTCAATGCCTTAGCACCTTTTCTACGCATATTTGGTAAAACCTTTGTGCCTTTGAACCTTAATTACTTTGAACCTTTCGTTAATCCAAGCTTTTCTCCTCTTTTGAGCATAAAATCATAAGCCGCTTGATATTCATTTGGAATTTCACCTTCTAGAATAGCTTCTTTAATGGCTTCTTTTAAAACTCCTATTTCTCTGGAAGGTTTTAGATTATAAATTTCCATAATCTCTTCTCCCGAAATTGGTGGCTGAAAATTACGAACGTGATCACGCTCTTCTACCTCAACGATTTTCTTTCGTACAACCTCAAAATTCTTATGATATTTCTTGAATTTACTTGGATTTTTGGTTGTGATATCGGCTTCACATAAAATCATTAAATTTTCTACATCTTCTCCCGCATCAAAAACCAAACGACGAACGGCGCTATCTGTCACAATATCTTGCGATAAAACAATAGGTCGCGAACTCATGATTACCATTTTTTGCACAAATTTCATTTTGTGATTTAATGGCATATGCAAACGTTCGAATATCTTCTTGGCCATTTTTCCTCCTAAAAACTCATGTCCGTGAAACGTCCATCCTTGTTTTTTACTGAAACGTTTTGTTGGAGCTTTCCCAATATCATGCAATAAAGCAGACCAACGCAACCAAACATCATCAGTATTTGGGCAAATATTATCGACAACCTCTAAGGTGTGGTAAAAATTATTCTTGTGTGTATGTCCTTCTATTTCTTCTACTTGATTTAATGCCGTTAATTCGGGCAAAATAATATCAAGAAGTCCTGTTTGGAATAACAATAAAAATCCAACTGAAGGTTTATCTGTAGAAAGGATTTTGTTTAATTCATCGACAATACGCTCACCCGAAATAATATTAATTCGCTCTGCGTTTTTAGTAATTGCCTGTAATGATTTTTCTTCAATTTCAAATCCTAATTGGTTTGCAAAACGAATAGCACGCAACATACGCAATGGATCATCAGAATAAGTAATATCTGGATCTAAAGGAGTTTTGATAATTTTATTTTCTAAATCACTCAATCCATCAAAAGGATCTGACAAATCTCCGAAAGTATCAGGATTTAAAGATAATGCCAATGCATTTATAGTAAAGTCACGACGATTCTGGTCATCTTCTAGCGTTCCGTTTTCTACAACAGGATTACGGCTATCAAAATGATAAGATTCTTTTCTTGCACCAACGAATTCAATGTCTGTATCTTCAAAACGCAACATTGCGGTTCCGTAAGTTTTAAAAACTTGTACTTTGGGTTGTTTTGGAAGTAATTCTGAAACTTTTAATGCCAATTCGATTCCGCTTCCTACGGCAACGACATCAATATCTTTTTTAAAATCTCGTTTTAAAAGTAAGTCTCTTACGAAACCTCCAATTACGTAACTATCTACATTAAGTTCTTGAGAGGCTTGCGAAATAATTTCGAAGATTTTATTTTGCAAAGCACCTTTATAATTTGTTTTTTTAGCCACGAATTCTCTAATTTTTATAAAATAACAGTAAAATAATATATTGATAATTTTACCGTGCGCAAATTTACAACATACTGTACGCCTTTTACAATCTAGAGCGTATTTTTTTTAGTATTTAGCATTTTCAACTTCATAATTTCGTCAAAAACTATCCGTTATCGATAGCAAACTACTTTTCAGATATAAATTCCCACTAATTAATCTATCCTCGAGGCAAAAAAACAACTATCAATATGATGTCTTTATGATAGTATCAAACAAATCAATCTGTATCTGTTATTCTTTTGATTTCAATTTGTACTTTTGAATCTGTACAAAAAAGTAGAAAATGAAAATTGTTATATCGCCTGCAAAGTCTTTAAATTTCGAAAAAGAATTACCAACTTCTCAATATACCGAAGCTAGCTTACTAAAAGAAGCCAGACAAGTTCATAAAGTTTTAAAACACAAAAACCCTGCAGAATTATCTGAATTAATGGATATTTCGGATAAATTAGCTCAGTTAAACTGGCAACGTAATCAGGATTGGAAAACTCCTTTTACGCCAGAAAATGCACGTCCTGCAGTATTTACTTTTGATGGTGATGTATATACTGGTTTAGATGCTTATACAATTCCGGTAGAGAAACTAGATGTTTTGCAAGATAAATTACGCATACTATCTGGTTTATATGGAATTTTAAAACCATTGGATTTAATTCAGGCTTACCGATTAGAAATGGGAACTAAATTACCTATTGGTGAAGCAAAAAACCTATATGAATTCTGGAAAGAAACGGTTACTAAAACATTAAACAAGGAACTTAAAAAAGGTGAATTGTTTGTAAATCTTGCCAGTAATGAATATTTCTCGGCTGTAGATGTTAAGGCTTTAAAAGTGCCTGTAATTACTCCTGACTTTAAAGATTATAAAAACGGAAAACTAAAAATAATTAGTTTCTTCGCCAAGAAAGCAAGAGGAATGATGGTGCGTTATATTATAGATACTAATGCCGAAACTATTGATGATTTAAAAGGTTTTAATTACGAAGGATATCAATTTGATGCTAATCTTTCTAAAGGAAATCATTTGGTTTTTACCCGATAAAAAGAAAACTTATTATAAAACAAAACCGTCTCATTCTATAAAAGAAAGAGACGGTTTTTTATTTTCTGGTCTTAAAATTATTATTTAGCTGACCAAGTATTATTTCTTGGTGTTGCATCTACAAAAATTCCACCATCTATAGTTACAGATTTTACTTCTTTGGTTGTATTAAAATTGACAGAAGTTTTCTTTTGGTTGCCTTTCCATGTTGCAGGAGTTTCGTGTAATGTATCTGTTGTACCATCTGCATACACAACAATTACATCAAAAGGAATTGCAAACCCGCCTTTATTTTTAATATAAACCACCGTGTTTTTAGCCTTTATATCAACTTTATCAATAGCGATATCAATATAATTATTTGTAAAGAACCAATTTTCAAAAAACCAATTCAGATTTTTACCTGAAGCTGTATTAAATGAATTAAAATAATCCCACGGAATAGGATGTTTACCATTCCAATTATCCATATAAGCATGTAGTGATTTCTTAAAAAGATCATCTCCCAGCAAATCTTTTAAGGCGATATAAGATAATGATGCTTTACCATAAGAATTGTTTCCATATCCTGCACCCGAAACTTGTGTAGACATGGAGATTATCGGCTGATCTTCCTCTGTAGATGGATCATTTATATAATTATTTACTCTAAATTTTTTATAAAATTCATCGGCAGCTTCTTTACCGTGTTGCGAAATACCAATTAAATATTCGAATGTGGTTGCCCAACCTTCATCCATAAATGCATAACGCGTTTCGTTTATTCCCATATAAAAAGGGAAATAAGTATGTGCCACTTCATGATCCTGAACCAATTGCGCAAAAATAGGATCTCCCATTTGAGAATCATTACACATCATTGGGTATTCCATATCGGCAAAACCCTGAAACGCTGTCATTTTAGAAAATGGATATGGAACTCCTGGCCAATTGTTAGAAAACCAATCCAGCGCATATCTGTTATTTTTTACAGAAACTACAAAATCAGTTCCTTTTATATCGTAAGCCGCCTGAACGCTTGCACGACGATTTGTTTTTTTATCTACAACAACGCTACTTGCATCCCATAAATAATGATCACTTAAACCGAAACAAACATCTGAGATATTTTTGGCTTCAAATTTCCAGATATTCCAATCGTTTTGTTTGGTAACAGAACCGCTTTTCATTTCTTGTTCATTTGCTATATGCAAAATCTCATCTGTAGTATATGATTTTTTTAATCGTGCCGAAAATTCTGGTTGCAAAACCTCATCAGGATTTAATAAATCTCCTGTTCCGTAAACCACATAGTTTTTGGGTGCTTTTACTGAATATACATAATCATTAAAATCATTGTAAAATTCCTGACGATCAGTATGTGGCAATCTATCCCAATTGTTGTAATCATCAAAAACTGTGACACGAGGATAACTATATGCAACAAAGAATGTTGTATTATCTATTTGTCCTTCTCTCCCGCTTTCTTTAGATAAAGGATAGTTCCAATCGATATTAATTGTAATTTTAGAATGAGGAAGCATTGGCTTATTCATTTTTACATTCCCAACTGTTCCCCAACTTCTTCCATCTTCTTTATATATTTCTCCTTCTATTTTTAAAGATGTAATTGTTAATCCATCACTCAAGAAATCATTACTAACGTCTCCACTTCTTGGCGAAGATGGTTTATGAAGATTATTTACAAACCTAATTGGTAAATTCTGCAATGTATCATTACTATTGTTTTCGTAAATAATAGTTTCTGTACCGCTTACAATTTTAGTATCAGCATTTACTGTTATATCAATTGTATATTTTCCATGATTCTGCCAATAGTTTTTCCCAGGTTTCCCATCCATAGAACGAGTTCCTTTTGCGTAAGCTTCTTTTATATTTCTTGGCATATATAGTTCTTGTGCAAAACTATATTGTGCCATACCTATAAATGCAAATAGCAGTAATTGAGATATTTTTCTTTTCATAGTTGGTTATTTTTGATGATTATCAATAGTATTCTTGATTAGTTATGAATAGCATAAAGTTGTTACAATTATTCTTCAAATTTATTCTATTATCTTATACTTTAACCAAATAATTATCTTAAATCACTCAAATAAACCAACTTACAGTTCTTTCTTTAACAGAATAAAAAAACCGCCTTATTCCAAATGGATTAAGACGGTTTAAAATACTATCGTTTATTTTGTATCCTGATTGATTCGTTCATAATATATTTCTTCATTATCTAAATCAATTTTAGCTTTACCCGAATCTGTTATTTTTCCAGTATTAATAGCTCGGAGATTTTTTGAATATTCATCTATATAATAACTCCATAATCGCTTATCCGAAGTTAACATTTCTGTTATGTGATTGTTTTTTTCAAAAGAATCATAAAAAATAATCTCTTCTGTTTTAATCAATTTCATTTCTTTCGTACTCTTATTCTGCAAATAATACGAAATTTTATCGGCATCAATAATCATCAACTCATTTTCAACCTTATCACTTTTTAAATTCTTATGTGACCAACTCGGAATATTTCCGTTCATTTTCCATGTTCCAACCAATTTATCGATTAGTTTTTTTCTGATAACTGGTTTTAACGAATCAAATTTATTTTTAGAAATTTTCCCTAATTCAGAATCTGGTTTTATTTTATAAGCAAATAAAAAAAAGTCTGCCGCTGCAGCAAATTCATTTTTATCAAAATAAGAAATAGCCGAATCATATTTATTCTTTTGGAGCCACATTTTTTGATCTGACTGTGACCAAGATTGAAATGAAAATAAGAAAAGAAAAAGGAACGTAAAATTTTTCATGGTATTTTTTGTAATTCTATATATAATATATTGAAGCAAAAATACTACAAATTAAACAAACTCTCTTATATATAAAACAAAAAAACCGCCTTACTCCAGATGGATTAAGACGGCTTTAAACATTAAAAAATAGCTACTACAAGATATAATCGGTATTTATAAAATTCGATTCTTTACTATTTAATAATTCTTGCAAAATGGCATTATTGTAATCATTATCTTTTGATGCTACGAATGTTCTTATAGAGAACGAACGTAAGGCATCGTGAATGCTTAAGGTTCCTACAGCCGAATCTTTACGACCTGTAAATGGGAAAACATCTGGTCCTCTCTGGCAAGAACTATTCAGGTTTACTCTGCACACTAAATTTACCAAAGTATCAATAAGTGGTGCAATCGTTTTAATGTCTTTACCAAACAAACTTACTTGTTGTCCGTAATTAGACTCGGCCATATCATTTAATGGTTCTTGAATATCCTTAAAGGTCAAGATAGGTACAACTGGGCCAAATTGTTCTTCGTGATATACACGCATTTTTTTATTTATCGGGAATAAAACAGCTGGAAATATATAATTCTCTGTGTGTAACCCTCCTTTTTCATTAATTATTTTTGCTCCTTTATGAGTAGCATCATGTATTAATTCCTGGATATAATGTGGTTTCTCTGGCTCAGGAAGCGGCGTAAGCGAAACTGATTTATCCCATGGATTCCCAAAAATCAAAGAATCTACTTTTGCTGCAAAGCGTTTATTAAATTCTTCGGCTATAGATTCATGCACATATAAAATCTTTAGTGCAGTACAACGTTGTCCGTTAAACGATAAAGTACCAACAACACATTCCTGAATAGCCAAATCTAAATCGGCATCTGGTAAAATAATCGCAGGATTTTTTGCTTCTAGTCCTAATACTAAACGTAACCTGTTTTTATTAGGATGCTGATCTTGTAATGCAATAGCCGATTTACTATTTCCTATTAAAGCCAAAATATCTACTTTTCCAGATTTCATAATTGGCGATGCTACTTCTCTACCTCTACCATATACAATATTAATTGCTCCTTTTGGGAAACTACTTCTAAAAGCTTCTAATAAAGGTGACAATAATAAAACACCGTGTTTTGCAGGTTTAAAAATTACAGGATTCCCCATAATCAATGCCGGAATAAGCAATGAAAATGTTTCGTTTAATGGGTAATTATAAGGTCCAAGACATAATACAACCCCTAGAGGCCCTCTTCGTACCATGGCGTTTATTCCTTGTACTTTAGAGAAACTTGCTCCACGAGAATTTAATTCCTTGTAACTATCGATAGTATCGTAAATATACTCTACCGTTCTATCAAACTCTTTCTCAGAATCCCCTAATGATTTCCCGATTTCCCACATCAATAGTTTTACAACTTCGGCACGAGTGGTTTTCATTTGAGAAACAAAATTCTCCATACATTTTATACGATCCACAACTTTCATTGTCGGCCATAAACCTTGTCCTTTATTGTAGGCTGCAGTTGCAGATTCTACAACTTCCATAGCTTCGGCCTCTCCCATAAAAGGAATAGATCCCAATAAAGTTGGCGTATATTTTTCGGTAGATGATATGGTAGAAAAAACAGGTGTGGTTTGCCCTGTCCATTTTTTTAACTCTCCGTTTACAAGATAGGTATCCTGTACCAATGGAGTATTTATTTGGTATTCCTCTGGTATAAAACTCATTATTTGGTTATTTAGTTTTTGGTTATTTAGTTTATAGAAAATAAAAAAGAGGCACGCGCCTCTTCTTTATTTATGGTGTAACGGTTTCTCCGTCCCAGTCTAGTATACCTCCTAATAAATTGTAGGCGTTATCAAACCCCATCTCATTCATTATTTGGCACGCTTTTGCACTTCTGGCTCCAGAACGACAGTACACATAATAATTTTTATTTTTATCTAATTCCTCTAGCTCATAAATAAAAGCCTGTCCTTTATTGATATCAATATTAAGAGCATTTTCTATATAGCCATCATTGTATTCGTCTTCAGTTCTTACATCAAGTATAACTGCATTTTCGTCAGCTTCAAATTGAGCTACCCAATCTTCTTGTGATAAATTCATGATATCGTATTTTTAGGTAAAATTACAACGTTTTTGGCAAACTATAAACCTCCTATTTGTGATTTATATTATAATTCGTAGAAAACGTTTTAGCAAAGATATAATAATCAACGAATTCTGTTTTCTACAAATAATTTTTAAAAATACAGTCTACAAAACCCATAGAAAATAGGATATTATTATTTGAGTAAATTGGCTTTTAAATAAAAAACACTACCTAATTAATACCATAATAATCGGTTATCTTTGTAATAAATTATACTTTTAAAAGTCATTTTAACAAAAACATCTGAAACAGATTTCATAAATCAACACAAATTAATTCATGACTCTAGACTAAAAGTCGAAGAGGCGAAGCAAATTCGTGGCAAAAAATAAAATCTCAATATAAGAGTTTTTAAAATTTTCTAAGTGTTTAAAAAACAACATCAATGCAAACTCCTTTAAAAAACATATTTCCAAACTTTTCTAACGAATTAATTTCAGCTATCGAAAGTAATGCTACTATGCAGGATTCCGAAGCAGGAACTATCTTAATGCGAACGGGACAATACATAAAAAATACGGTTTTAATAACCAAAGGCAAAATCAAGATTTACCGTGAAGGCGAAGATGGTGGCGAGTTTTTTATGTATTATTTACAACCAGGTCAGGCTTGTGCCATATCTATGATTTGTGCTACCAAGAGCGAGAAAAGTCAGATTATGGCAAAAGTAGTCGAAGATGTTTCAGTAGTTATGATTCCGTTAACCTTAATGGATAAATGGATGATGGAACACCGCAGTTGGTACGAATTTGTTATCGAAACTTACAGAAGTCGTTTTGAAGAAGTCCTGGAAGTTGTAGATAGTATTGCATTCCGATCTATGGATGAACGCTTAGAGTTTTATCTGAAACGTCATAAAGATGCTTGCGGATGTACCGAACTAAAAGTATCTCATCAAGAAATTGCAACCGAACTTAATACCTCACGAGAAGTAATTTCGCGCTTATTAAAAAAAATGGAACAACGAGGTTTGGTTAAGTTAAACCGAAACCAAATTGAGCTTTTGAAATAAAACATTTCATTTAAAATTGAACCATTAAGAGATTAAGAAAAGTTAAGTCTTGCTTCTTAATTAAACTTAATCTCTTAATGGTAAAACTCCCTAACAGCAAAGCGAAATTTGCATTTAATAAACCCAATGTGATAAATGTTACTGTAGCTTATGTTTTAAGAAACAACCTTTGTATCAAAAAAATCATCAATGGAATATTTAGGTTACTTTGCTTCAATTATTATAGGACTTTCATTAGGCTTAATTGGCGGAGGGGGATCTATTCTTACTATCCCAATTTTAGTCTATTTATTTAAGATAAATCCAGAGCAAGCCACTACATATTCATTGTTTATAGTAGGAATCACAGCGTTATTTGGGAGTTATAGCCATTACAAAATGGGGAATCTCAAGCTTAAATCGGCATTGTATTTTGCCATTCCATCGGTTGTTTCCATCTTGATTATTAGAGAAGTAATCTTTCCTCAGATTGCAGCAACATTATTTTCAGTTGCTTCCTATACCGTTTCCAAAGATTTCCTAATCATGCTTATTTTCTCGGTATTAATGATAGCAGCAGCCATCTCGATGATTAAGAAAAACAAAGCCGAACTAAAACCAACAGAAACCAATTACAACAAACTAAGTATAATAGGATTTATAGTTGGTATCGTAACAGGATTTCTAGGTGCTGGCGGAGGTTTTTTAATTATTCCTGCGCTAATATTCTTTGCCAATTTGCCAATGAAACAAGCCGTAGGAACATCATTGCTTATAATTTTTATTAATTCCTCCATAGGTTTTGGAGGAGATTTATACATAGGAACTCCCGTAGATTATATCTTTTTATTAGAAATTTCGGGCATTGCTCTTTTAGGAATGCTTATAGGAACACAACTCTCCAAAAAAATCGATGGTACTAAATTAAAACCCCTATTTGGATGGTTTGTATTAGTAATGGGATTTTATATAATTACTAAAGAAATTTTCTTTTAAGATAATTTCAATTTAATCTTTGTTGTCTTTCTGATTATATATTAAAGAGTCAAAACTTTTTTAATTCATTAAATAAAAATAAGCTTGAGGAAACTTTTTTCAGTACATTTAACTTAATACTGGTATTACGAATTAACCTTATGGCAAAAACAATCAAACAATACGAAGAAAGTTTATTTACTGAAGACGATGGAAGTAAATTCTCTAAAATAAAAGACAAACTAATAAAAAGCTTCTCCTCTACCGACAGAGAAAAAGTCATCGAAATTTTAATTCAATATTCAAAAGATGGCAAAATGCTACATTGGAGAAATTTCTTGTTGACTGACATTATTGATCTGGCAAAAGAAGACGAAACAAATTACATTGACTTCTTCAAATGGACAATTACAAAACCCGAACTTACTTATTGGGGAATCGATGGACTCATAAAAACAAAAGGAGAAAAAGCATATAAAACGCTGATTGAGTTAGCTCAAGACGAAAACTTACCAACAGACGTTCGCGCAAAAGCAATCAAAAGTATTGCAATACATAGCAAACAACCTTTTGACCGTGATTTACCAAAAGATCCTGGTTATTGGAAAATTGAAAACTTTAGGATTAACGAATTATTAGATTGGCAAAGCAAAGCCTACAAACAAGGCTCAGGTCATAAAGAACCCAAAATTCATCCAACATTAAAAAATCCAAAAACAGAACTAGAAAAAGCAGTTTCTAAACTAGACGACAAATTAAAAATAGAAAGAGATAAGCAACAAGATTTATCAAATCCTTCGGATTGGCTTGCAATTGCCGACGAAAACAAAATTGCAGCAATAGAACAAAAATGGAAACTACCAGAAAATTATCTGCTATTTCTTAAGAACTATTCCCCAATTAATGTATTTATCGACGATGAAAAATTCTTTCAAGGATTAAATTTATATGGAGCCAATGATTTAATCAAATCCCAAAATGGTTATTCATTCAACTCAATGACATCTGAAATTCTTACCGATTGGCCTCCTAATTATATTGTAATTGCCGATGCAGGCGCTGATCCATACTGTATTGATATTGCAAACATTACAAACAACGACGCACCAATTTATACAAGTATGCATGGAAATGGAAAATGGGAATTCGAAATATATGCAGACTCATTCGTTGATTTTTTAAAAGACATCGTAGAGTAATCTTTTTCAAAGTTCTTTTTACTTTGACAAAGATTATAACTCATATTTCCATTTCATTTCTTTATTATCAAACTCAATTTTCAGATAACGAATATGGCTAACAGGAATCTTAGTTATATTATGGCGCTTTATTTCCCAATCTTTAACTGACATAACTAAGTCAATTGCATCTTTTTCGAATTCAGTATATGGGCGTTTCTTTTTAATGTTTAATTCCCTTTGCAAACCATATATAGAATCATACTTAAACTCCCCTTCCGAGTTTACCAGATCTATACCTGTAAAAAGAGAAATTAATTTTCCGTTTTTGTCTATATACAATCCCAATAAAACATGTCGATTTCCATAATCTTTAAGCTTTCCTGCTTTAAAAATAGAATCAATGTTAGAAATCGGATTAGGGAGATTAAAATCACTTTCGAATTGATAAATAAAATCATCAATTTTAAATTTATTCCCATTTTCCAACATCTTCTCATTGAGAACAACATTATTAGTCCATTTCAATGAAGCCGAATTAGAACAGTTTTTTTCAAACACTAATTTCCCATTCCTTTCAGAGGCATATACAACCCATTCCTCATTTACAAAAGCTTCCCAATAACAAGAATTTTGAGCGCCTTTCTTTTGGTATCTAAAAGTAAATGACAATTCATTTGGAATATTCTCGTTTTTATAACTTTTCAGAACCTTAAATGTGATCGTATAATTAGAAGAATCTTTATCAAAACTCTTTTGTATTATTCTTCCAGTAAATACCTCTTTTGAGGAATAAAATTCTAATATAGCTTTCGGAATATCGCAATCACATGCAAAACTATTAATACATCCGAAAAAGAAAAAAAACAGCGTAATTATGTATTTCATTTATTAAAATAATTCGTTCGAAACTAAATAACTAAAATTATTATTTAGAATTATATTTGGGGCGTTCCCTTTGGTCGGGCTATCCGCTATATCTTTTTATTAGAAAAAAATAAAAAGGATAACGCTCCTATCCCTAACGCGACCATAGAGATAATAATTTTTTGATTTTATAAAACGTTAAAAAAACAACTTTCAACACAAAAATAGCGCGGATTTTCAATCCGTGCCCATTCCAACCAAAGCACTATTTTTTTGATTTAGATTGTGGGCACGGATTAAAAATCCGCGCTATCGTGTTTGCTTTACTATTTAATACCAAAAGAAATTATTAGCTCCAAAAGGATTTAAACTAAATGCTCTATTTTCTACTTTAACTAAAATTAAAAGTCTTTCTAAAAATATTAAATGCCTTTGGGCACTTGACACAAATACATCAATTAAAGTGTGAGCATCTTTTATATTCATATTATTAAAATTATCGAATATAACTACAAGACCATTCTCCTGAATTTCTATTTCATTTAAACATTCTTGTAATGCGTCCCAATTATTTCCATAATAGTTCGGAAAATCAAATTGATTATGCAATGAATCATGCATTGCTTTTTTATCAGTCCATTCTGTACAATCAAACGTAATAATTTTATATCCTTCAGAAACAAACCATTCTGTATTATCCTTTAAAACTTGATAATCATTATATGGTTTTAAAAAACCTCTAGACATAATCTCATAATCTAATCTCTTCCATGTTTCAGGTTCATTCTTAAATTTAATCATAATTGCTTAAAATTATTATCAACTTGTTTTCCCATTGACTTCATCCAAAACAATTTCTAATTTTAGCTAAAACCAACTGCTAATCACATAATTAATTCGTGAAATTCGCGGCTAAAAAAACTTAATGTTCCCCATATCCAATATCATCCATTTTACCACTAAAAACACGGTATTGAATAATAAAATAAACAATTACCAAAGCCAAAGCGATAAAAAACCAGCTCATTCCGGCTTCTAATCCGTATTCGTGCGCTGCAGTATTATAAATCGTTAAAGAAGGATTTACATTATTGGTAGATGGCAAAACATTTGGAAAAATTGAAACTGCCGTAGAAGCAAAACCTCCCACAAGAAACAATGTAGAGAATACAAATCCTAAACCGTCTTTTTTGTACGAGCGTACCTTAAATAATCCTATAATACCAATAAAAGTAATTAATGGGAAAACCCACAATATTGGCGTTTCAATAAAATTATGAAAAGGTTTTGGCTCTATAAAATGCCAAATTTGCAAGGATATAAACACCAAAATAAGCAATACGATATTGAGTTTAAAAACTACATTTTTTAGCTTTTCATTTAAAGAAGAATTGGTTTTAAAAATAATCCAGTTTGCACCATGAATCGTTAAAGCTACAACACTTACAATCCCCAAAAACAAAGTAAACCAATCGATAATTCCTAATTCAGCCGCTTGCGGGCTAAAAGTAGGATTCCATAAAGGCAAAAAGAAAAAATGAGCTTCCTGAGTAGAAACACCGTTTACAACCATACCTAAATTTACACCACGAACAATATTCCCTAAAGCAATCCCAAAGAATAAAGCCAATAGTAAACTCGCAATCCCAAATGCTTTATCCCAAATTACCTCCCACATCGGATGATGAATTTGTCCGCGCATTTCAAGTCCAATTGCTCTAAAAATAAGCAACCACAAAATCATAATCAATGGCAGATAAAACCCGCTGAACGAAGATGCATATAAAATCGGGAAAGCAAAAAACAAAACACCTCCCGCAGCAATAATCCATACCTCATTGGCATCCCAAAAAGGGCCAATCGCACTGGTTATCGCTTTCTTATCTTTTTCTGTTTTGGCAAAAAATAAATGAATAATTCCTGCACCAAAATCATAACCGTCTAATACAATGTAAACGGCTAGAATTCCCATTAAAACTACGTACCAAAAAAATTCCATAATTATATTTTTTCTGTGTGAGGTCCTTTATTGATGATTTTTCCAACCATTAGCAAAAACAACATGCCCAATAAAAGATACAATCCTATAAATCCTAATAATGTAAATAATGTATTCCCAGAGGAAACCGTTGGCGAAGCACCTTCGGCAGTGCGTAATAAATTATAAACCAACCACGGCTGACGACCTAATTCGGCAGTGTACCATCCTGTAGTATTGGCGATATACGGAAACGGAAGCATAAAAAGCAACGACCATAAGATCCATTTGGTTTCAAAAAGTTTTTTACGGCAAAGCTGAAAAACAGCAAAACTCATCAAGCCTATAAAAATCGTACCCAATCCTACCATAATATGATAAGCATAATACAATCCCGATATATTCGTTGGGTGAACACTTTCGTCAAACTGGTCCAATCCTTTAATTTCTTCATGCCAGCTGCCATAAGTTAGGAAACTCAAGATATTAGGAACGGCTATTTTATTATCTAGTTTTTTATCTTTTACATCGGGCTGACCGATAAGAACAATCTCTGAACCTTTTTTCTCAGTATGAAAAATTCCTTCCATAGCTGCAAAAGTCACAGGCTGGTATTTTACCACATTCTTAGCCAGTAAATCACCCGTAGGAACGGCTACAATTACACACGAAATCAATCCGAAGATAACACCCGTTTTTACGAATAGTTTTCCGTAAGTCAAATTCTTTTTACTCAAAATATAAAAAGCACCAATTCCTGCAACAACAAATGAACTTGTTACCATCGAAGCTGCCTGATTGTGTAAATATGAAGGCCATAACCAAGGATTAAGGAACAAGGCTTGAAAATTGGTTAATACAAATCTTCCGTTTTCAAGAATTTCATATCCTACAGGATTTTGCATCCATGAATGTGTAGCAATAATTAAAAACCCACTAGCCCACGAACCAATGCATATTAATAATCCAGTAACAAAATGCCATTTATGTCCGAGTAGTTTTTCTCCAAATAGAAATATTCCAAGAAACGATGATTCTAAGAAAAAGGAAAACATCCCTTCCATGGCAAGAGTTTGCCCAATAATTCCACCAGTTAATTCCGAAAACTTAGCCCAATTGGTTCCAAACTGAAACTCCATCGGAATTCCCGTAACAACACCCATTGCAAAATTCAAGGCGAAGATTCTCATCCAAAAATGAGTAGCGTGATTGTATTGTTCGTTTTGAGTTTTTAAATATTTCCATTTAAAATATACAATGATTAAGGAAAGTCCCATTGTAAGTTGCGGAAAGAGGTAGTGAAAAGTTATTGTAAATGCGAATTGCATTCGGTCATAAAAAAGCATTTCTTCCATACTAGCGTATTTTATTTTATTATGAGGTTTCGCAAATTTACCTATTAAATGTAACATTTAATGACATAAAAAAAACTTTATCACCTTGCCTTTATAAAAAATTTTAGTTAGTTCAAAACAGCTAAAACACTAATTACATAAAAACCACACAACTAAAAACAAGCATTACTTACTTAAACACTATACCATTATTTTTTTAAACCATTTAAGTCATTTAAGCCCATTTAAGTTTCACTCAAATAGCTTAACTTACATTTACTTATATCACTTATATGGTGAATTACTTACTTAACTACCCTACCATTATTTTTTTTTAGATTATAAGTGATCTAAGTTAATTTAACTTTTATATAAATAGGCTGACTACTATTTACTTATATCACTCATACTGTTCAATTTTTCTTTTTTTTAGCTCAAAAAAAATTCTGTAACATTAGTCACTTATTTTCCAAAAAAACAAAGTTACCTTTGTAAAACATTATTTAAGATTACACAACAATGAAAATTGAACAAATTTATACCGGATGTTTAGCACAGGGCGCCTATTACATTACTTCAAATGGCGAAGCTGCGATTATAGATCCACTTAGAGAAATACAACCCTACTTAGACCGTTTAAATCGTGACCAAGTAAAATTAAAATACATCTTCGAAACTCATTTCCATGCCGATTTCGTTTCAGGACACGTTGATTTAAGTAAAGAAACTGGTGCACCGATTATTTATGGTCCAAATGCCGAATGTGGATTCGATTGTGTTTCTGCAACCGATGGACAAGAGTTTAAATTAGGAAACATCACAATAAAAGCGTTGCATACTCCTGGGCATACCATGGAAAGCACTACTTATTTATTAATTGATGAAAACGGAAAAGATTATGCGATTTTTTCTGGAGATACTTTATTTATTGGAGATGTTGGTCGTCCCGATTTAGCTCAAAAAGCCACTTCGATGACACAAGAACAATTGGCAGCCATATTATTTAATTCGTTACGAACTAAAATAATGACTTTGGCAGATGATGTTATTGTATATCCAGCTCACGGTGCAGGAAGTGCTTGTGGTAAAAACATGAGTAAAGAAACGGTATCGACAATTGGTAACCAAAAAGCAACCAATTATGCCTTGCGTGCTAATATGACCGAAGCTGAATTTATTACCGAAGTAACCGATGGTTTACTACCTCCTCCTGCTTATTTTAGCATGAATGTGGCTATGAACAAAAGTGGTTATGAAAGTTTTGAATCTGTTTTAGATAACGGAATGAAAACTATAAAAGTTGACGAATTTGAAGCAGTAGTAGAAGAAACTGGTGCTTTGATTTTGGATACTAGAAATAATGGCGATTTTAGCAAAGGATTTATTCCGCAATCGGTAAATATCGGAATCAACGGTGATTTTGCTCCTTGGGTAGGAACTTTAATTGCCGATGTAAAACAACCTATAGTATTAGTAACCGAAAAAGGACTGGAAGAAGAAGCTGTAACCCGATTAAGTCGTGTAGGTTTTGATTCGATTATCGGACATCTTGAAGGTGGTTTTGATGCCTGGAAAAATGCAGGTTACGAAATTGATACGGTAAACAGAATTACACCTGACCAATTTGCAAATGAATTTAAGGTTGAAGAAAACAAAGTAATCGACATTCGTAAAGAAACTGAATATAGTGCCGAACATATAGAAGATGCTTACAACAAACCATTAGCTTATATTAATGACTGGGTAAAAGATATCGACCCAAAAGAGCATTTTTATTTGCATTGCGCTGGCGGATACAGAAGTATGATTGCTGCATCAATATTACAAGCACGCGGATTTAGAAACTTCACCGAAGTTGAAGGTGGTTTTAATGCTATTGCAAAAACTACAATTCCAAAATCAGATTTCGTTTGTCAAAGCAAAGTTTTAAAGTAAATAAGTAACAAAGGTACAGAGGTTCAAAGCAACAAAGGTTTTAGTCCTAGAGTGTAAGAAACTTTAGTTTTACATAAAACAACCCCAAGCTTGTCATTTCGACGAAGGAGAAATCTCCGCAAGAAACTAACTCACCGTTTTTTTCTTAAATTGTCGAGCTACTCGTGGAGATTTCTCCTTCGTCGAAATGACAAAAATGCGCAGACTAAGTTTAAACTTGAGTTTTTCTCAAAGTTCCTTATTCTCTTGGTTTTTAACCTCTGAACCTTTGCCTCTTAAAACCTAAAAAAAAGAAAAATGAATTTAATTGAAATCATAAAAGAACCTTGGCCTTGGTACGTTTCGGGTCCGCTAATAGGATTGACCGTGCCTATTTTATTAATTTTTGGTAACAAAGCATTTGGTATTAGTTCATCATTACGCCATATATGTGCTATGTGCATTCCTGCAAATATTTCATTCTTTAAATATGATTGGAAAAAAGAAAGTTGGAATTTATTCTTTGTCTTCGGAATATTCTTAGGCGGAATAATAGCAACTGTTTTCTTATCGAATCCAAATGCTATCGAAATAAACTCAAAACTTACAACTGAGTTAGCGACTTATGGTATTACCGATAATTCGGGATTAATGCCAGTTCAGCTTTTTTCATGGGAAAGTTTATTAACCCTACGTGGTTTTATAATGATTGTAGTAGGTGGTTTTCTTGTAGGTTTCGGAACGCGTTATGCGGGAGGATGCACAAGTGGACACGCAATCATGGGAATTTCTAATTTGCAATGGCCTTCGCTGGTAGCAACTATTTGCTTTATGATTGGCGGATTTGTTATGGCAAACCTGATTCTTCCTTATATACTTTCACTTTAAAACTTTAAAAATGAAAATTTCAAACTTAAAATATATGCTTGTCGGAATTGTATTCGGCATAGTATTCGTAAAAGCCGAAATCATCAGTTGGTATCGTATTCAGGAAATGTTCCGTTTACAATCTTTCTTTATGTACGGCGTAATCGGAAGCGCAGTTGCAGTAGGAATGCTGTCTGTTTTTTTGATAAAAAAATTCAAGGTAAAAACTATTCAGGGAGAAGAAATCAAGATTGAGCCTAAAACATTTAGTAAAGGTCAGATTTATGGCGGATTGTTATTTGGATTTGGTTGGGCAATTACCGGAGCTTGCCCTGGTCCCCTATTTGCACAAATAGGAACTGGAGTTACAGTAATTGCAGTAACATTGGTAAGCGCAATATTAGGAACTTGGGTTTATGGTTATTTTAAAGATAATTTGCCTCATTAATATTTTTCCTAAACTTAATTATTAGATATCCTCACAAACAAAATTTATAGAAGCATAGCTAAATGACCAAAATATATTCTCAGATTTTACTTTGCTTACTATTGATAAGTTGTTCAGGCAATAAGAAAACGAATAGTCAAGTATCAAATACTACTTATGACGTTAAGTTAGACAACATAGAAATATTTGATAATTCAAGAGATAGAAAAATTCCTGTTGCCATATATCATCCAAATACAGACAAGAAAATAAATAACCAACAGGCAATAATTTTCAGTCATGGATATGGAGAAAACAAAGGTGGAGATAATATGATTTATTCCCATTTAACTGAAAATTTAGCGTCAAAAGGATATTTTGTTGTCAGTATTCAACACGAATTACCAACAGATGATCTTCTTGCAATGGAAGGAGATTTAAAAATTACCAGAAGACCTAATTGGGATCGAGGCGTTGAAAACATTCGATATGTATTGAATGAATTTAAAAAAACAAATCCTGAGTTAGATTTCAAACATCTAACCTTAATTGGACATTCGAATGGCGGAGATATGACGGCTTTATTTGCTGATAAATATCCTGAATTGGTTTATAGAATTATAACAATGGATAACCGAAGAATGCCTCTTCCCAGAGTTTATAAACCTAGAGTATATACGTTGCGTTCTAAAAACTATAGCGCAGACGAAGGCGTATTACCTACGGAGCAAGAACAAAAAAAATATGGAATCAAAGTTCTATTTACAACTATTAATCATAATGATATGGACAATGACGCAACAATCGAAGAACAAAAAACAATAAATACCTTTATAGAAGAATCCTTAAGCGAAAAATAACTTATATTATATTTCACTTATTTAAGACAGTAACCCCGACAAATTTTTAAAATCTGTCGGTTTTTTTTTTTACACTTCAACCAGAAATTTTTGTCAAAATTTAAACCCTACACAAAGTCTCACGCCACTTTAAGAAACAATTAAACTTCAATTAATCAATACCTTAAATTCAAATTATAAATTATATTTTCCTAATTTTAAACTCGATTTCCAACCACGAAAAAATCCCTTCAATAATATTAACGTAAATTTAACAACACATTTGTATATACAACAATAAAAACATACTACATTTGTATATACAAATTACACACTGACGACTATGACAATTGAAGATGTAATAAAAAGTACCGTTAAGATGGATAATCCAAAAAGAGTTATTCTGAATATCATGTATACACAAAATGTACTTCAGGATAAATTTAATGAGGTTTTAAAACCTTATGATTTATCGGGAGAACAATATAATGTGTTACGTATATTAAGAGGTCAAAAAGGAAATCCAGCTAACATGTGTGTTATACAGGACCGAATGCTGGCAAAAACAAGCAATACAACCCGATTAGTCGATAAATTATTACTTAAGGATTTTGTCACTAGAAATGTATGCCCAAATAATAGAAGAAAAATAGAAGTATCGATTACAGAAAAAGGATTGGGTGTTTTAAAAGAACTAGACCCAAAAGTAATTGAACACGAAACTGTTTTTTCTGAAAACCTGACAACAGAAGAATTAGAATTATTAAATGAATTATTAGAGAAATTTAGAAATCAAAAAAATTAATACAAACAAATAACATGAATACTTTCCTAGAAAATCAAAATTGGAGATACGCAACCAAAAAGTTTGATGCGACCAAAAAAATCTCAACAGAAGATTTAAATACACTTAAAGAAGCGATACGTTTAAGTTCGTCTTCATACGGATTACAACCATATAAAGTAATTTTTGTTGAGTCACCGGAATTAAGAGCAAAATTACAACCAGTTGCTTGGGGACAATCTCAAATTGTTGAAGCATCTCATTTGGTTGTTTTTGCAAATGACACTAATATTGGTGATGCTGAAATTGATGGTTTTATCAAAAACATTAGCGAAACAAGAGGAATCCCAGCTGAATCATTATCTGGATATAGCGATTTTATGAAATCTAAAATCTCTACGCTTCCAGCAGATGTAAAAAATACCTGGGCATCTAAACAAACTTATTTAGCTTTAGGTAATTTATTGAATGCTGCTGCAGAATTAAAAATTGACGTTACGCCAATGGAAGGTTTTGACCCAGCTGCATTTAATGAAATCTTAGGCTTAGATGCTTTAAATTTAAATGCTTCTGTTATCGCAACTGTAGGATACAGACACGAAGAAGATGCAACACAGCATCATAAAAAAGTAAGAAAATCTCAAGAAGAATTATTTATCACACTATAATTATTAATCCAAATTTATTAAAATCAAACAAAATGAAAAATTTAAAATCAATCGCTTTAGCTCTAGTAGTAGCTTTATCATCAGTTTCAATTAACGCACAAACTAAAAAAGTTGACGTTAAAACAAGTACTGTTAAATGGGTAGGAAAAAAAGTAACTGGAGAACACTCTGGGACTGTAAACCTAAAAGATGGTGCTTTAGTATTTAAAGGGAAAAAATTAGCTGGTGGAACTTTCACTGTAGATATGACATCTATTAACGCAACTGACCTTTCTGGTGAATACCAAGGAAAATTAAACGGTCACTTGAAAGCAGATGATTTCTTTGGAACTGAAAAATTCCCAACTGCTAAATTAGTTTTCAAAACTATCGGAGCAAAAGCAACTGATGTTTATACTGTAACTGCAGATTTAACTATCAAAGGAATTACTAAACCAGTAACTTTTGATATTACTGTAAATGGTAACACTGCTACAACTGCATTTAAAGTTGACAGAACTAAATATGATATTAAATACAACTCAGGAAACTTCTTTGAAAACTTAGGAGACAAAACCATCAATGATGATTTTGAATTAACTGTAGCTTTAAAATTCTAATATCACACAAGCTTACTAATTCTTAAAATCCCATTCGCCACGGCGAATGGGATTTTTTTATGCCTTAATTTTTGATATTTAAATACAACAATCGCTTTACGAACAAATAAAATAACGTTCTTAAAGGTATAATAACACTTTCATAATATCTTACCATTCTTTGATTAACAAACCACTTTTACTTTTGGGACAATTAAAAAAGAGTCTTTGTCTCAACCAAAAGACTTTTATCCAAAAATCAAATTTTGCTAAAGACACCACTATGAAAAAAAATTTACACCTTGTAATTATTTGTTTAGTAAGTAGTATTATAGTCAATGCACAACAACAAAAAGGGATTGTTGGCGCATCAAACTGGATGAATAAATGGACAAATTTTAAACCTGCATCAATAGAATATAATGAAGCTACAAATATTCTGGCAGGAACTATCGACAAGGATACCAAATTATATAAGCGAAATACATATCAATTAGTTGGTGTTGTATATTTAACCAATAATGCTGTATTAACAATCGAACCCGGAACGGTAATAAGAGGAGATGATAAAACTTGTGGTACACTGGTAATAACAAATGGCTCTAAGATAATGGCAGAAGGGTTAGAAACTGACCCAATTATCTTTACATCTAACAAGAATGTTGCCGAAAGAAAACCTGGAGATTGGGGCGGAATAATCCTTCTGGGAAAAGCACCGATTAATAAAATGGGTGGAGTTAGTTTCTTAGATTTTAATCTAGATCCTGTTGTAAATCACTATGGCGGACAAGATGCTGACGATAACTCTGGTATTTTAAAATACATACGTATCGAATACTCTGGTAGAAAATTAAATGCTCTAAAAGAAATTAATGGTTTATCATTGGCTGGAGTTGGTCGTAAAACCAAGTTAGAATATATTCAGATCAGTTATTCTAATGATGATTCTTTTGAATCTTATGGCGGAGATGTCGTTATGAATAACTTAGTTTCCTACCGAGCTACCGATGATGATTTTGATTTTACACAAGGAGTACAATGCACTATAAATAATAGTATTGCCATTCGTCATCCCTACTCTTCGGATATTTCAGGTTCAAGATGCTTTGAAATCGATTCGTATGACAAAATAGAAAGTACAGATACAAGCAAAAAACTAACCAAGATAACTGCCAATAATATCACCTTGGTAAATCTGGAAGAAAGCAATCAAGGACTTGTTCGCGAAGCTGCACATATAGGAGAAAATAGTTATTTTACCTTAAATAATAGTGTAATCTCAGGTTTTACACCCTTTATGGTTTTTCAAGGAAAAATTGGAGATGGAATAGTTAACCTTGAAAAAATTAAACTAAACGGATTAATAATCAATAACTGTCAAGGTGCTATTTTAAGCGAAAATTCTAACTTCGATTCGGGCATCAAAAACTGGTATCAAAACCCTGCATTTAACTTAGAATATACAACTATAAGAAATGTCGCATTATTTACAGAACCTAATATTAAAGCAAATCCAGATTTTAGAATGAACTTAAATAATACATTAGTCAGTGGAAATTAAGCCATTAAAATGGGATACTTAAATTAAATTTAACAAAAAACTCAAAAAAATAGAGATTTTTTTTAAAACAATGTATACGAATACTCAAATTACATTTATATATTTGTACCAACAAAAAAGTTTATGAAAACAATTACAAATAATACTTGGTGGTGGAACAATTTACGTCAGACGTCGTGAACTAAGCTTCCTATGGTATTATTCAAACTATAAATATGAAAGGCTTGTCATCACGACAAGTCTTTTTTTTTGTTCATAATTTTCCGGAAAATAATATATTAAATCTTAAAAAAATCAACACATTGAAACCTTTTATACTCAACACACACTACAAACAAATCCTTGCAGACACTGTAACGCCTGTGAGCATTTACTTTAAAATTAGAGATAAATTTCCTAATAGTTTATTGCTGGAAAGTAGCGATTATCACGGAAACGATAATAGTTTCTCTTACATATGCTGCAACCCAATTGCAAGTATTAAAATCGAGAACGAAACTATTTCTAAAGCTTATCCTGATGGAACTACAGAAAAAATAGCAATTGATGATTCGACTAATATTCCAGAAATTATTCAGGAATTTTCAGGACAATTTAAATCGGAGAAAAACGATTTCAAATTTATCAACAACGGATTATTTGGCTATATCTCTTACGATGCCGTTCGTTATTTCGAAAAAGTAACTATTGCAAAAAAAGACAATAGCATTTCTATTCCTGATGTATATTATGCAGTTTATCAAAATATAATTGCAATAAATCATTTTAAAAACGAAGCTTATATCTTTTGCCATAGCGTAGATGGAAGAAATAATATTTCTGAAATAGAACAATTATTGCAATCAAGAAATATTGCTTCATACCAATTCTCTAAAGAAGGCGAAGGATTCTCAAATCTAACCGATGAAGAATTTAAGCATAATGTAGCTTTAGCAAAAAAACATTGTTTCCGTGGCGATGTGTTCCAGTTAGTTTTATCACGTCGATTCACACAAGGATTTAAAGGTGATGAATTTAATGTGTACAGAGCATTACGAAGCATCAATCCTTCACCTTATTTATTCTTTTTTGATTATGGTGATTTCAAAATATTTGGTTCTTCGCCAGAAGCACAAATTATTGTAAAAAATCGTAAAGCCGAAATTCATCCTATTGCCGGAACTTTCAAAAGAACAGGAAATGATGAACAAGATGCCATTCTTGCCAAACAATTATCTGAAGATAAAAAAGAAAATAGTGAGCACGTAATGTTAGTCGATTTAGCCAGAAATGATTTAAGCCGAAACGGACACGATGTAAACGTAGAGAAATATCGTGAAGTACAATTCTTCTCTCATGTAATACACTTAGTATCAAAAGTTACAGGACATTTACATGAAAAAGCAACTACAATGCAAGTCGTAGCCGATACTTTTCCGGCAGGAACATTAAGCGGAGCACCAAAACACAGAGCCATGCAACTTATAGAAGAATACGAAAAAACCAATCGTACTTTTTATGGTGGTGCTATCGGTGTTATGGATTTTGAAGGCAACTTTAACCATGCCATCATGATTCGAACTTTCCTGAGTAAAAACCACCAATTGCATTGCCAGGCTGGAGCTGGAATCGTAGCAAACTCAGACGAAGAAAGCGAAATGCAAGAAGTATATAATAAATTAAGAGCATTAAATACCGCTCTTGAAATGGCAGAGAAAATTTAGTACTCGGTCGCAGTTTTTTAGTCTTAAGTTCCGAACGAAAAGCTTAAAAATTACAACTTAACAAACCAAACATTAAATAAAAATTAAACAACTAAAAACTATGAAAAACACTATTGGATTATTATTGGTTATGGTATTTTTAACTTCTTGCAACGAGAAAAACAAGCAAGAGACTACAAGTATTAAAAAAGACATTGAAGGAACCTGGCGACTTATATCGGCAGAGACAACCGAAAAAGATTCAACTTTTTCAACATTCAATCCAAAAACCAAAATGATTAAAATTATAAATGACTCCCACTTTGCATTCTTTAACCATGACTTAAATAACGGGAAAAAAGCAGATGCACTATTCTTCGGAGGTGGAGGAAAATATACTTTAAAAGATAGTACATACACAGAGAATTTAGAATATTTCAATAATAGAGACTGGGAGAACAACAAATTTGAATTTACAGTAAAATTTAAAAACGATACCTTAATTCAAAAAGGAGTTGAAAAAATTAAAAAACTTGGAATAGATAGAATAATCATCGAAAAATACGTTCGAGAAAAATAAAATAAAAAATTAGTTGCCAGTTTCAGTATTCAGTCACAGTTTAAAACTTAGCACCTCAGTCCCGAAACTTCGGGATAGCAACTTAGAACCTCAAAAAAATGAAAAAAATACTAGTAATAGATAACTACGATAGCTTCACTTATAATCTTGTACATTATCTGGAAGATTTAAATTGCGAAGTAACAGTGTACAGAAATGATGAATTTGATATTGATGAAATAGCAAGTTTCGACAAAATATTACTTTCACCAGGACCAGGAATTCCAGACGAAGCAGGTTTACTAAAAGCTGTTATTCAAAAATATGCATCAACCAAAAGCATACTAGGCGTTTGTTTAGGACAACAAGCCATAGGAGAAGTTTTTGGAGGAACATTATCAAACCTTGACAAAGTATATCATGGCGTAGCTACCAATGTGAAAACGGTTGTAGATGATGAACTTTTATTTGAAGGTTTAGGAAAAGAATTTGAGGTAGGACGTTATCACTCATGGGTTGTCGATGCAACTTTACCCGATGTTCTCGAAGCTACATCTTACGACGAAAACGGACAAGTAATGTCATTAAGACACAGAACCTATGATGTACGTGGAGTACAATTTCATCCCGAAAGTGTATTGACACCAAACGGGAAAAAAATGTTAGAGAACTGGGTTAAGAGTTAGTCTTTAGTTTACAGTAATCTGTCGCAGTATTCAGTCGCAGTTTACCATTTAAAGAAAAAACTTAGTAACTCAGAACCTTAGAACCTTAGCAACTTAAAAAAAATGAATATCAGAATTTTAGAAACCAAAGAAATTAATATCGAAGATATAATAACATTGTATAAAGCCAATGAATGGAGTTCGGCAGAAAAACCTGATTTATTATATAAAGCACTTTTAAATTCTGAAACTTTAATTACTGCTTGGGATGACAAAAAACTTGTTGGACTTGGAAATGCAATTTCCGACGGTTATCTAACTGTTTATTATCCACATTTATTAGTACTCCCAGAATATCAAGGAAAAGGAATAGGCAAAATGATTTGTGATAAAATGCAGGAAAAATATCGTGACTTCCATATGCAAATGTTAACCGCTGATGGAAAATCAATAGAGTTCTATACCAAAAATGGATTTGAACGTGCAGGACAAACAGAACCAATGTGGATTTATCAAGGAAACGAACATTAAATCAGTATTCAGTAAGCAGTACGCAGTCACAGTAAAAAACTTAGAGCCTAAAAAAAAATGAAAAATATATTAAACAAATTAACCAATCACGAAGTCCTTACTAAAGATGAGGCTAAAAACGTATTGATTAATATATCAAATGGTGATTATAACCCAAGTCAGATATCGGCATTCTTGACCATATTTATGATGCGAAGTATTAACATCGAAGAATTAGCAGGCTTTCGCGAAGCCTTATTAGACTTATGCATTCGCGTAGATTTATCGGCTTACAATACCATCGATTTAGTTGGAACTGGTGGAGACGGAAAAGATACTTTCAACATTTCAACTCTGGCTTCATTTGTTACGGCTGGTGCAGGAATAAAAGTAGCCAAACATGGTAATTACGGAGTTTCTTCTATTTCGGGTTCTAGTAATGTCATGGAAAAAATGGGAATCAAATTCTCCAATGATCCTGATTACATTGAAAAATGCATCGACAAAGCTGGAATTGCCATACTTCACGCCCCATTATTTCACCCCGCAATGAAAAATGTAGGTTCAATAAGAAAAGAATTGGCAGTAAAAACATTCTTTAATATGCTGGGACCAATGGTAAATCCATCGTTTCCAAAAAATCAATTATTAGGTGTATTTAACCTTGAATTGGCTAGAATGTATGCGTATTTATATCAAAATACCGATGTAAATTTCACAATATTACATTCGCTAGATGGTTATGATGAGGTTTCATTAACTGGTCCAACAAAGATTATTACAAACACGATGGAAGGTATGTTAAATCCGAGTGATTTTGGCGTTCGTCTTTTAGCACAAAGCGAAATACACGGAGGAAATTCTATCGAAGAATCAGCCGAAATCTTTGCATCAATCATTTCAGGAAAAGGAACCGAAGCTCAAAATAATGTGGTTTGCGCTAATGCAGCATTGGCAATTGCAACGGTTACAAAATGTACACCGCTAGACGGTTTTGGATTAGCAAAAGAAAGTTTACTTTCTAGAAACGCACACAAAGCGTTAAAGAAATTGCAAGAATTAAGTAAATTGAAAAATTGAAAGATTTAATGATTTAAAAATTAAAAAATTGCTAGACGAAATAAAACCATTTAAAATTTTGAAAACATTAAAATATCAACCCTACATATTTTTAAATCTTTCATTATTAAATAAAAAAATTATGACAAAATCTTTCGAAGAATTTGAAGTTTATAAAAAAGGTATTCAATTAGCAAAATTAATTTTTCAATTATTAAATCACAAACCGTTTGAAAAGGAATTTGGTTTTAAAGATCAGATAAAACGAGCCGTAATTTCTATTACAAACAACATTGCAGAAGGCTCTGAATATAACAATAACAAACAATTGATAAGGTATTTAAAAATTTCAAAAGGAAGTTGTGCAGAAGTAAGAAGTATGTTGATATTATCTCGTGAACTTGGTTTTTGTAACCAAACAGAAATTCAAGAAAGTTATCAAATAAGCATTGAGATTTCACAAAATTTATCAAATTTTATAAAATATCTAAGTACAAAAATTAAAGATTAATTTATAAACACACTGAATTTTTAAATCATTAAATCTTTCAATTTTAAATAAAAAAAATAACAATCATGAATATTTTAGACAAAATAATTTTCGATAAAAAAAGAGAAGTTGTTCTTAAAAAATCAATAATTCCAGTTTCGCAATTGGAAAGTTCTGTGTTTTTTGAAAGAAAAACTATTTCTTTAAGTCAAAAACTAAAAGTAAGCTCAACAGGAATCATTGCCGAACACAAACGTCGTTCTCCATCTAAATCTGTCATAAACCAAAGTTTTACGGTAGAAGAAGTGGTAAAAGGATACGAAAATGCAGGCGCTTGTGGAATTTCAGTTTTAACCGATGGGAAATATTTTGGAGGTTCACTCGATGATTTACTTTTGGCAAGAGCATCGGTAAATATTCCGTTATTGCGAAAAGAATTTATTATTGATGAATACCAAATATTAGAAGCCAAAGCTTATGGAGCCGATTTAATTTTGCTTATCGCTGCGGTTTTAACAAGAGAAGAAATCAAGTCATTATCTGAATTTGCAAAAAGCTTAGGATTAGAAGTTTTACTAGAAGTTCATAATCAGGAAGAATTAGAAAAATCGATTATGCCAACGCTGGATATGATCGGAGTTAATAACAGAAACCTAAAAACGTTTGAAGTTAGTCTGGATTTCAGCAAACAATTAGCAGCACAAATTCCTGATGATTTTATAAAAGTTTCCGAAAGCGGAATCTCCTCTGTCGAAGCCATTAACGAATTAAAACCTTATGGTTACAAAGGTTTCTTAATTGGTGAAAACTTTATGAAAACCGATAACGCAGGACAAGCAGCTATTGACTTTATTAGTCAGCTATAAGCTTTATGCTGTAAGCAATAAGCCTTCTTAACATTACTAATTTAGCTTAAAGCCTAAAGCTTAAAGCCAAAAGCATCAAAAAAATGAAATTAAAAATCTGTGGTATGAAATATCCCGACAATATAACCGAAGTAGGCTCGCTCCTACCCGATTATATGGGATTTATATTCTGGGAGAAATCGGCTCGATATTTTGACGGAATCATTCCCGATTTACCAAAATCGATTAAGAAAGTTGGTGTTTTTGTGAATCAAAGTCAGAAAGATATTCTAGATAAAATTTCGAAATACGATTTGCAGGCCATTCAATTACACGGTCACGAATCAGTTGAATTTTGTCAGGAATTAAAAAATAACATTGATCCTAAAATCGAACTTATCAAAGTGTTTTCTGCCGATGAAAATTTTGATTTTGAAGTATTAAAACCATACGAATCAGTTTGTGACTATTTCCTTTTTGATACCAAAGGAAAGTTACCCGGCGGAAACGGAACTGCATTCAATTGGAGCATATTAAACAAATACAATTCGAAAAAACCATTCTTCCTTAGTGGCGGAATCGGAATAGAAGAAGTAGCAACAATAAAAGAGATTTCGAAAACCAATTTACCTATTTATGCCATCGATGTAAACAGTAAATTCGAAATCGAACCAGGGTTAAAAGATAAAAACATATTATATAGTTTCAAACAAAACTTACAACTTTAAACAGTAAAGACGCACCAAATGCATCTCTACACATAACATTATAAAAAAATAAACTATGTCATACAACGTTAACGAAAAAGGCTATTATGGAGAGTTTGGAGGAGCCTACATTCCAGAAATGTTATATCCAAACGTAGAAGAACTACGCCAAAACTACCTAAAAATTACTGCCGACCCAAGCTTTCAAGCCGAGTTCGATGCACTATTAAAAGATTATGTAGGTCGCCCTACTCCATTATATTTTGCCGAAAGACTTTCGAAAAAATACAATACCAAAATCTACTTAAAAAGAGAAGATTTATGTCATACAGGAGCACATAAAGTAAACAATACTATTGGACAAATTTTGCTTGCAAAACGTCTTGGTAAAAACCGAATTATTGCCGAAACCGGTGCAGGTCAACATGGAGTTGCAACGGCTACAGTTTGTGCATTAATGGGATTGCAATGTATTGTATATATGGGCGAAATCGACATTAAGCGTCAAGCGCCAAATGTGGCTCGTATGAAAATGTTAGGCGCAGAAGTTCGTCCGGCACTTTCAGGTTCTAAAACCTTAAAAGATGCTACAAACGAAGCCATTCGCGATTGGATCAATAATCCTGTAGATACCTATTATATCATCGGTTCTGTGGTTGGTCCACATCCTTATCCCGATATGGTAGCACGTTTTCAAAGTGTGATTTCTGCCGAGATAAAAACGCAATTATTAGAAAAAGAAGGTCGCGAAAACCCAGATCACGTTATTGCTTGTGTTGGTGGAGGAAGTAATGCTGCCGGAGCTTTTTACCATTTCTTAGACGAAAAAAACGTAAATATTATTGCTGTCGAAGCAGCAGGTCTAGGAGTTGATTCAGGCGAAAGTGCTGCAACATCGGCATTAGGAAAAATCGGAATCATTCACGGAAGTAAAACATTATTAATGCAAACTCCCGACGGACAAATTACCGAGCCATATTCTATCTCGGCAGGTTTAGATTACCCAGGAGTTGGTCCAATGCATGCTCATTTATTTGCATCTGGCAGAGCCGAATTTATTTCGATTACCGATGACGAAGCAATGCAATTTGGCTTGCAATTATCCAAAACCGAAGGAATTATTCCAGCAATCGAAAGCGCGCATGCCTTTGCCGTTCTGGAAAAAAAGAAATTTGGACCAGACGAAATCGTAGTTATTAATTTATCAGGTCGTGGCGATAAAGATTTAAATACGTATATCGATTATTTCAAGTTATAGTTGGGCGTTACCGTCAGAAAAAGACGGTCGGATTTCCCGATAGCTATAGGGACGCTATATCTTTTTAAGGCTAAAAAAAAAAACTAAAAAAGGATGTCGCTTTTATCCCTAACGCAAATCGAGCATCAGTAGAATTAGTTCCAAAAAAAACAATTAAAAATTAAGAATATGAACGGTATAATTCATTATGAAACTTTTATTTTAACGGGATTACTTTTAAATATAACTCCTGGTAATGATACTATTTTCATATTAAGCAGAAGTATGGCACAAGGAAAAAAAGCTGGATTTATGTCTGTACTAGGAATTGCTACAGGCTCCTTAATACATACAATCCTTGCTGCATTTGGACTTTCTATTATTATTGCCAAATCTATACTCGTTTTTAGTATTATTAAATATGCCGGTGCCGCTTACTTATTATATATTGGCTACCAAATGCTCACGGACAAAACTCGACTTAATACTGATGTTTCTTTTTCAGAGAAATCAATTAATCTAAAAAAAATATACAGAGACGGAGTAATAACAAATGTATTGAATCCAAAAGTAGCATTGTTTTTCATTTCGTTTCTACCACAATTTATAGATTCTGGTTTAAAAAATACTATTGTCCCTTTTATAACACTTGGAATAACATTTACAATTACAGGAACAATATGGTGCTTATTTTTAGCGAACTTTTCTTCTATAATTTTTGCAAAACTAAAGTATAACAAGAAACTTTCAAATTATATAAACAAAAGTTGTGGAGCTGTTTTAATAGGTTTAGGAATAAAAGTAGCACTAACAAATAAGAACTAAATAACACAAATTATTAAAATGATATTAGCAGCAGCTCAGACCAAACCAAAACGAGGAGATATCGATTCAAATTTATTGGATCATTATCGTCTTATAGAATTGGCAATAACAAAAAATGCCGATTTAATCGTATTTCCAGAACTATCGATTACAGGTTATGAAAGAGAAAATGCAAGTGAACTTACTTTCACAGAAAATGATTCACGATTAGAGCATTTAAAAAAATTAGCTGTAGATAATAAGATTGTAATTGTTGCTGGAGCACCTATAAAAATTAAAGACCAATTGTTTATTGGAGAATTTATTATTTCTCCAGACAATTCGGTTTCTATTTATACAAAGCAATTTCTTCATGAAGGCGAAGATGTTTATTATCAATCGTCTTTTGATTATAATCCAACAATCGAATTAGAGAACAAAAAAATCTCTTTTGCCATTTGTGCCGATATTGATAATCCGCTGCACCCAAAAAATGCAAGCGAGAATAAAACTGCAATTTATATTGCCAGTATTTTCTTTACGCCAAACGGAATTCCTGTTGCGTATAAAGCGCTACAAGATTACGCCAGCACCTACAAAATGAATGTGCTTATGTCTAATTTTAGTGGTGAATCATGGGGATATCCTTCAGGTGGAAAAAGTGCATTTTGGAATAATAAAGGTGAATTAATCGCTCAAATGAATGATTCGGATGCTGGATTATTGATTGTAAAAAATCAAAATGATACTTGGACAAGTGAGATTGTAAAAATTTAAAAAAATAATGCCACAGATTAAAAGGATTTTCACAGATTAAAGAAAAAGTGAAATAATTTTACAGTAGAAATCAATGATAATTCTTTTTAATCTGTGGCAAAAAAATTAATAATGTACCTAACAGTCCTGTCCCGAAGTTTCGGGATCGGGATAAAACCGTTAGACTAAAAAATAAAAAAATGAACAAAATAAATCAAAAACTACAAGAAGATAAAAAGATACTTTCTATCTATTTTTCTGCGGGATATCCTAATCTTAGTGATACCGTGCAAATCATTCAGGATTTAGAAAAAAGCGGAATCGACATGATCGAAATCGGATTACCATTTAGTGATCCTTTGGCCGATGGACCAACAATTCAGGCAAGTTCTACTCAGGCATTGCATAACGGAATGACAACTCAGGTTTTATTTAACCAACTAGAAAAAATTCGCGAAAGCGTAACAATCCCGTTGGTAATAATGGGCTATTTTAACCCGATTCTACAATATGGAGTCGAAGAGTTTTGCAAAAAATGTGCTGCAATAGGAATCGATGGATTAATTATTCCTGATCTTCCTGTAGATGTTTATGCAGAACAATACAAAGAGATTTTCGAAAAACACGGCTTAATAAATGTATTCTTAATCACGCCACAAACGTCTGATGATCGTATAAAATTTATCGATAGCGTTTCTAACGGATTTATATACATGGTAAGTTCTGCAAGTGTTACTGGTTCTCAATCTGGTTTTGGTAGCACGCAAGAATCATATTTTAAACGTATTGCCGATATGAACCTTAAAAATCCACAGGTTATTGGTTTTGGAATTAATAATGCTGAAACATTTAATCAGGCAACTCAATTTGCAAAAGGAGCCATTATCGGAAGTGCTTTTATCAAACATTTATCTGAAAAAGGAACAGGAAATATTGCTGAGTTTGTAAAGGCTATTAGATAACATATTAATTTTATTATTAAAAGCTCCAGCGGAGCGCAATATTTATAGCCAATACAAAATGTTCGTTCAATTAGCTCCAGCGGAGCGATATATTTATTTTTCTTATAATTACTAAAATGTCACCCCGATGGGGTTTCTTTGAAAATGATTGAAATTTTTATAAATATAGCGTCCCGCTGGGACTTTATATACAAGAGCTTAATTAATTAAAATCTTTTAAATCTGTGGCTTAAAAACAATTTAGCAAATAGAAACATAGATTAAAAAAAATCAATACAAAATGGATTTAGCCTCTCATTACAACAATTTGTTCATGGAATCCTGTGAGAAAATATCGAATGACAATTATGTTATCGATATGCAAATTGATGATTTGAGTGATAACCGTTTAGGAATTACATTATTAATTAGACCTTCAGAAGAGATTAAAAATAGCATTCAACTTTTTTTAAATGAATTAAAAGAAGTTGATGCTTCTCAATATTATTATCCTAATTCGGATATTCATATTACAATACTATCTATTATATCTTGTTATGATGGATTTGATTTAAACAACATTACAATACAAGATTATGTTGCTTTAATTAATAAATGTATTGCTGGTTTAAATAAATCAGTAATTAATTTACACGGAATTACTGCCTCCCCTTCGGCAGTAATGATTCAGGGATTCCCAAGCGATACAAGTATAAACGATTTACGAGATAATCTTCGTACAGCGTTTAAAGAAACTACTCTCGAACAAAGTATCGATAAACGATACTCTTTATTTACTACACATTTAACGGTTGTAAGGTTCAGAAAACCTATAAAAAACAAGGATTTATTCTTAAAAACACTACACAAATACCGTGATTATAACTTCGGAAAATTTGAAATAAAAAACCTCGAATTGGTACATAATGATTGGTATCAAAGAGCTGAATTTATCAAAACTTTATCTGATTTTAAAATCTAATAATTCCTTAAACCCTAAATATTCTATATCGTTATAATCGAGTCAATCAATTAATAATCAGTATTATATAACAAAATAAACATTCACTTATAAAGGAATATTTTAGTTAAAATTATGTTAAATAAAAACTAAACGACTGTTTAAATTAAACACTTGTTTAATTTTGTACCCGATTAGAAACTCACTCATGTCACACATCGAATTAAACGAGAAAAAAATTCAAATTCTCAAGGTTGCAGAAAAGCTTTTTTCTGATAAAGGATTTGAAGGAACTTCGATACGAAATATTGCCAAAGAAGCAAAAATTAACATTGCCATGGTGTCGTATTATTTTGGTTCCAAAGAACGATTACTCGAATCGTTGATTATATATCGAACATCGGATCTGAAACTACAATTAGAAAATTTACTACAAGAAGATTTAGAACCTATCGATAAAGTAAATAAGTTAATAGAACTTTATATCAACAAGATTAACTGCAATGGTGGGATTTTCAGAATTATGCATTTTGAATTGACTTCTAAAAAAAGAGAAAAAACTTTAAATCACTTTACCGAATTAAAGAAAGGCAATCTTAAATCATTGGAAAGCATTATCCATGAAGGTCAGGAAAAAGGTGTTTTCCGAAAAGATGTTATTATCCCATTAATCACTCCTACTATTCTTGGAACTTTTTTTCATTTCCATATGAATAAAGTCTTCTTCGAAAAAATATTGAATTTAAATACCGAAGCTTTATATAACGATTACATAAAAACACACTTAACAAAACACATTCAACAAACTATAAAAGCCTTACTTGTTTATGAAAATTAATCCAATTATGCTCTTTGGGATTTTCCTAGTCGGAATTTCCTCATTAGAAGCTCAAGAAAAAACGAGTCTTACCCTAGATGATGCTGTACGAATAGCATGGGAGAAGAGTGACGAAGTCACGTTGGCTAACACAAAAGTCAACACTAAAAAGTATGAACTTAGATCTATTAAAAACAACCAATATCCAGATTTAAAAGCTTCTGGACAATACCAAAGGTTGGCTGGTGCTGAAGTAGATTTAAAAATGAATCAAGAAAGTGGTTCTGGCTCTGGATCAATGCCAAATCCTGATCAATTGATGTTAGGTCAACTTAGCGCAAGTTTACCAATATTTGCAGGTTTTAAAATTCAGAATAGTATTAAAATATCTGAAAATTTATACCAAGCAGAAATTGCTACTTCATTAAAAACTAAAGAAGACATTGCTTTAAGAGTTGTAAATTACTATGCTGATTTATACAAAGCTCAGAAGACAATTGACCTTTTAAACGAAGATCAAAAACAAGCTAAACAGCGTGTAACTGATTTTATCGAATTGGAAAAAAACGGAATCATTCCGAGAAATGATTTATTGAAATCTCAATTGTTAGTTTCTAAAATCCAATTATCTATAGATGAGGCAAATAAAAATTTAAATATTTTGAATTATTATTTGATAACCTTACTTAAATTAGATCCTACAACTAAGCTTTATGTTAGAGAAAGTGATTTTATCAACTATAAAATGGATAATATCCCTACAAATGAGCAACCTGCTTTAGAGAATCGTAAAGATCTGGAAGCATTACGTTACCAAGAAAAAGCAAGTGAGTCTAACATAAAAATGGCAAAAAGTGCTTACTACCCTTCTGTTTCTTTATTAGGTGGTTATGCTGCTGTAGATGTTAGAAATATTCTTACGGTACAAAACGCAATGAACTTTGGAGTTGGCGTTTCTTACGACCTTAGTGGTATATTAAAAAAAGGAGCTGATATAAAACAAGCGCAAAGCAAAGCAGATGAAGTAAAAAGCTCTGAAGAAATCTTGACAAATTATATTAAAGTCGAAGTACAACAATCTATCGAAAACTATAATCTAGCTGTAAAACAAAGTGCTGTTTATGACTTAGCATTAGAGCAAGCATCTGAAAATTATAGAATCCTGAAAGATAAATTCGACAATGGTCTTGCTGACACCAACGATTTACTTGAAGCTGATGTAGAACATCTTAGTGCCAAAGTAAATACAGCAACATCTAAAGCCGATATCATCCAGAGATATTACGAGATGCTTTCAAAAACAGGACAATTATCACAATCATTCAATCTTACAAAAATATAATCGACAGCCAACATGGAAAAGAAAAAAACAAATACCAAATTTATAATTATACTAGCACTTTTGGTTCTAGTTGGTGGAACTTACGGGATCTACAAATACATGCACTCTCTTGCTCACGAAGAAACGGATGATGCTCAAATAGAGAAAAAAATGAATCCAATTATCCCAAGAGTTTCGGGATATATTAGTAAGGTTTATGTAAAAGATAATGACTTTGTAAAAAAAGGAGATACTTTATTTACAATAGACAAAAGAGATTACCAATTAAAAATTGATGAAGCTAATGCTGCTTTATTAGGTGCTGAAGGTTCATTTGAGGCTGCAAAAGCAGATATCGGAAGTGCTTTGGCAAACATCTCGGTTTCGGATGCAAATGTAAGATCTGCAAGTGGTAATATCGAAAGTGCTAAAATTAGATTGGTACAAATAACAAATGACTACAACCGTTACAATAACTTGTACAAAAGTCATACGATTACAAAACAACAGTACGAAAAAGCATTAACTGCAAAAGAAGAAGCAGAAAGTCAAGTACGTGTTTTACAACAACAAGAAAAAGCAAGTTCTTACCAAAAATCAGTTATTCAGGCAAAATCTAAAGCTACTGATAAGCAAACTGAAGTTGCTGCTGCAAATATCAAAAAAGCAAAAACATTATTAGATGTTGCACATTTAAACTTGTCTTATACTGTGGTTACTGCAGCAATTGACGGTCAGGTTTCTAAAGTAGATATCCAACCAGGACAATTAGTTCAGCCAGGACAATCTTTATTTTATATCATCAATAACTCTGAAGCTTGGGTTGTAGCTAATTTTAAAGAAACTCAGCTTAACAAAATGATTGTTGGTCAAAAAGTAACTTTAAAAGTAGATGCTTATCCTAATCATGAATTTAAAGGAACTCTTACTTCATTTTCTCCAGCAACAGGATCACGTTTTTCTTTACTTCCTCCTGATAACGCAACTGGAAACTTTGTAAAAACAATTCAAAGATTACCTGTAAAAATCAACTTGGACGCTGATAATGATATCGAAAAAGTAAAATTATTGAGACCAGGAATGAACGTGGATGTAGATGTACATATAAAATAAAATTGCACTTATTCAGGATTAAATATCCTGGAAAGAATTATACATTCATTTTAGAAAAGTATTCTAATACAACAAAATGGTAAAAGTAGAAGATGATTTAGTAGAATATGGCTACAGACGAGTTTTAATTACGATAACCGCAGTACTTTGTGCTTTGCTGGAAATCGTAGATACAACTATCGTAAACGTAGCTTTAACCGACATGAGAGGAAGTCTCGGTGCTACATTAACAGATGTTGCATGGGTTATTACAGCTTATGCTATTGCAAATGTTATTGTAATCCCAATGACGAGTTGGTTGTCACAACAATTTGGAAGACGAAATTATTTTGTAACGTCGATTATAATTTTCACCTTATCTTCTTTTTTATGTGGTAATGCCTCCAATATTTGGGAACTTATTGCATTCCGATTTATTCAGGGGCTTGGTGGTGGAGCATTATTAGTTACTGCGCAAACCATTATAACCGAGAGTTATCCTATTGCCAAACGAGGAATGGCTCAGGCAATTTACGGAATGGGAGTTATTGTAGGTCCAACTTTAGGTCCGCCTTTGGGAGGATATTTAGTAGATAATTATTCTTGGCCGTATATTTTTTATATCAATATTCCATTAGGGATTATTGCTACAATTTTGGCAATTTCTTTCGTAAGAAGTCCAAAATATGGCGAAAAACTAAAAGCCAATCAAGTCGATTGGTGGGGAATAATATTCTTGGCGTCCTTTATTGGTTCTTTACAATTTGTTTTAGAACACGGACAACAAGACGATTGGTTCAATGATTCATTGATTGTAACATTAAGTGTAGTAACCGTTTTTGGGCTAGTATTATTTATCTGGCGAGAACTCACCTATAAACATCCAATTGTAAATTTGAGTGTACTTAAAGATGGAAATCTCCGTATTGGTACCATAATGTGTTTCATTCTTGGGTTTGGACTTTATGGATCAACATTGATTATCCCGATTTATACACAATCTGTCTTAGGATGGACAGCGACCGATGCCGGATTATTACTTATTCCGGGGTCGATTACAACCGCTTTTATGATGCCTATTATTGGTAAATTAATTCAGAGAGGAGTTCCGCAAGGATATATGGTAGGAGTTGGATTCTTGATTTTCTTTTTCTTCACCTTTATGATGTATAATAATATGACTCCCGACACAGGAGTTGAACATTTATACTGGCCATTAATTTTAAGAGGTATTGGTTTAGGATTACTTTTTGTACCTATAACAACATTATCACTTTCGACCTTACAAGGAAAACATATTGGTGAGGGAGCTGCATTTACAGGAATGATGCGACAATTAGGAGGATCATTTGGTATTGCGATTATCACCACCTTTATTACGCGATTCAGTCAGAAACATCGTGTAGATTTAGTATCTCATTTAGACGCAAGTAAATTTGAAGTACAACAAAGAGTTGCTATACTACAAAAAGGATTTATGTCTAAAGGATTTAGTAGTAATGAAGCTTTAAATAAAGCCTATCAGGTAATCGATTATTCGGTAATGAAACAAAGTACCGTTTTGGCGTACATGGATATATTTATGTACTTAGGTATTATGTTTTTATGCTGTATTCCTATTATCCTTTTGATTAAAAAAGGAAAAAATAAAATCAACCCTGCCGATGCGATGCATTAATAAAGCAGATCTAGAATAAATAATCTTAAGTATTTATATTTAAAGCCGTTGCGAAAGTTTTTTCGCAACGGCTTTTTATTTTCACGTACATTATTTAGGATAAAAAACTATCTTTATTATTAAATACGAACCACATAATATAAAACTTTCTTACGAATAATTATGCTGTATTACCAAACACAATAAAGATTTATTTCATTGCGAAATAATATTTATAGAGTATATTTGCACTTGCTTTTTAGCAGCAATAAAAACAAAAAAATAGTTAAGTTATGGTTTATAAATTTAGAGTAATTCTAGATGCAGAAGAAGATATTTTTAGAGATATAGCAATTCTTGAAGAAGATACTTTAGAAGATTTACACAACGCCATCTTCAATTCTTTTGGTTTTGACGGAATGGAAGTAGCTTCATTTTATACCTGCGATGAAACTTGGAATCAAGAAGATGAAATTCCACTTTTTGATACCGGAGATGTTCCTGGCGAACAAAAAACAATGAGTGATTATACTTTATCAGATATACTAGATAAAGAAAACACTAAGATTATATATGTCTACGATTTTATCCATATGTGGACATTTTTGGTTGAACTAGCTGCAGTAGAAGACCAAGTTGCTGGTAATCTTTATCCAGAAACACTTTTCTCTCATGGTGAAATGCCAGACGATTCAGGAGAAAAAAACTTCGAAGCAGATATGCATGATGATATCTATGGCGAATTTGAAGATGATTTAGACGAAGACGATTTAGATATGTTCGAAGGAGACGATAGTTTCGAAGATTATGGATTTGAAGAGAATTGGAATTAAATTCTTGAGGTACTAAGGTTCTAAGTTGCAAAGATTCTAAGTTTTAAAAAATTAAAGATTTTTCTTATATTTATTGAAATTAAATTTTCAAATATGAGTAATTTCAAAAAGCTTTTAATCTGGCAAAAATCGATGTCCTTAATTACCAAAATCTATATTTCAACAAATAATTTTCCAAAAGAAGAAGTCTTCGGATTAACTTCACAAATAAGACGAAGCTCGATTTCAATTCCAAGCAATATTGCTGAAGGATTTGGACGAGAAAGCAACAAAGATTTTTTACGCTTTTTAAACATTTCAATAGGTTCTTTATTTGAAATGCAAACACAATTAGAAATTGCTAAAAATATAGCATATCTAAACGAAGACGAATTTAATAATTTATATGAGGATAGTCGAGAAGTAGAAAGAATGTTAGTTTCTTTTATTAATAAATTAAAAGAAAGAAGCTAAATCTCAGTACCTTTAAAACTTAGCACCTCAGAACCTAAAAAAAATGATAAACCTTTTCAACACCCACATCGACACGCTTGCGATTCACCGCGTAGGAAACAAGAGCAGAAACGAAGCTATTTTTTTATCAGACCAGCCATTTAATTTAAATGACGAAATCGTTCCTCTGATAAAAGAATACTTTTTCAAGCCTTTTAGAGAGAAAGAAGAAAACTATTATCAGTTTGCACACGAAGTCGATTTGGATTATAACGACATGTTTAAATATGCTACTGAGATTTTTGACAATCCAGGAAATTTACAGGAAGTTTCAAAAAGAATTACAACACATTTATACGAGCAATCAAACCACCCGCACATTAAAAACGGTGAGGTTTATGTAACGTATTTAACAAATTTAAGTATCGATAATAATGTTGTTGATGCAATTGGAATTTTTAAAAGCGAATTACAAGCAGACTTTTTACAATTTGAAGAAAAAGACAGCAACCTTGAAATGATTTTGCAACAAGGTATCAACCTTAACAAATTAGACAAAGGGTGTTTGATTTTTAATTATAAAAAAGACGAAGGGTATAAAATCCTAACTGTAGATAGCAACCGTTATGACGCACGTTACTGGTTAGAGCACTTTTTATCTGTAGATGCCTTTGAAGATGAAAACTTCATCACCAAGAAATACTTAAAATTCTGTCAGAGCTTTGCAAAAGATGTAGTATTGCCAGCAGAAGATAAAAAAGAAGAAGTAATGTTCATGAACCGTTCTGTGAATTATTTCGCAAAGAACGATCAGTTTGAAGAGCAAAATTTCCTAAACGAAGTATTAGACAATCCAGATTTAATTCCTGAATTTAAAAACTACAAAGTTGATAAAGGAGAGAAATACAGTATCGAAGATATTACAACCTTCCCTATTGCCAACTCTGCAGTTTCTGATGCAAGAAAATCAATCAAAAACGTTATCAACTTAGACACACATATACAAATCAAGATGGATTTTATTAATCCTGAAAGTGCTGAAAAATTTGTAGAAAAAGGTTGGGATGAAGAAAAACAAATGTATTATTACTTAGTTTATTTCAACAAAGAAGAGAAGAGTTAATATTAATTCTTATTCAATTTCACACTTACTCAAAATCAAAGCCTCAACTACCATAGTTGAGGCTTTTTTTATAAAAATAAAGGCAAAAATAAAGGGCTTAGATTCTGTTTATTAGTAATTTTGTATACTAATAAATAATACTCCTATGAAATATCATTTATTCAACGAAAGCCCTTTTAAGACTCTAATCTCATTTCATAAAATTATTGAAGTTTTAGAGCAAATTGCACAATCAGATATCGATTATCGTTCTAATTATGCCAAGGCGCTTTTGAAAGAAGTAGAGAACTTTCCAGAATTTAGAACAGGAATTGAAGATTTCTCAGTGATTAAAAAGAATGAAACTTTAATCAGTCATTTATTAGCCGATTTATTCCCAACAGCATTAACGAATAATGAAATTAAAGCTGTTACGGTTCCATTTCAGAACTTCACCTTCAATTATACCGAAAGATTCAAAAAGATACTTAAAGACGCAGGTACAAATTTTGACGTAACCATACGCGACTTCGATGAACAAGAATTTTATATAACTAATTGTTGTTTAATATTAGGCGTTTACTACAAACAAAATATAGACTTTAATAAACCTTTCTTTTATGATATTCCAGATGCTAACGGAATCATAAATCATTATCGCATTTTGTATAATGCTGATTTCATGGAAATCATTCCTTCTGATAATGCTCCAAAACTAACACAAGAAGACATCGATTTATTAATTGATAATTACGATGATATTGCTTTGTGGAAAGAGAAATTTCCTGTTGGGAGCTGGACTCTAAAAGGTTTTGGTATTATTGTTTTATTTGATGCTACTACAGAAAATGCTATTTCTAATTTTAAAAGTAATCTATTAAAATCAGATGCAAAAACTGTTGCAACCGACGAAATCATAACAAGCATCTTCAAATCGATCTTTAAGGTTCCTAATTTAAAAGTAGGTTTCATCATTTATAATCCTGAAGAAGAAAAATTTATTAGACCGATGAAATTTGAAAATAAACTGCAAAGTTTTTTACTTTCAAAAGATCAGGAAATAGATTGTAAAAATGCTTTTTTTGGATGTTCATTTGAAAATCTATTAAGTAAAAAAGAACCTCTTGTAATTTCTAATGTCAAAAAATTTATTGAGGAATCTGAGAATAAAAAACTTGGCGAACATTTACTAAAACAAAACATAAACAGTTGTGTTTTCGCACCAATTATAAAAGACGGTCATTTATTGGGCGTTGTCGAATTGGTTTCATCCGACCCAAGAGTGCTTAATACAATAAATGCAAACAAACTAAACTTGGTCATACCCTATTTAGTCGATACTATTGAAAGATACAATATCGATATGCAACACCAGATAGAAGCTGTTATTCAGAGAGAATACACTACTATCCACCCGAGTGTTTATTGGAAATTTAGAAAAGAATCCGAAAAATATTTCCAAAACAGCAATCAGACAAAAGATTATATTTTTAAAGAAATTGTCTTTAAAGAAGTTTTTCCTTTATACGGACAAATTGATATTAAAGGTTCATCGGAACACCGAAATGAAACAGTAAAATGTGATTTAAAAAATCAATTGGAAATGTTACTGGAAATCTTTGAAAATCAAAAAGAAAATTCAAATCTAATTCTTCTGGAGCAACGCAAGTTCGAATTACATTCCCTTCTGGAAGAACTTGATTCGCCATTAAAAGCAGATTCTGAACAACACATTCAGCGATATATTGAAGACGAAATACATCCGATTTTAAAAAACACTAAAAGCAATTCTAAAGCAGAAAAACTTGAACAAAAATACTTTGAAAGTCTAGACGAAAAAACGGGTTTATTTTATCAGGAAAGAAAGAAATTTGATAATGCAATGTCTATTATCAATAAAAAACTTGCTGCCATTCTTGACAAAAAACAAATTGAAGCGCAACAAATATATCCGCATTATTACGAACGTTTCAAAACGGATGGTGTTGAACACAATTTGTACATAGGAGCTTCTATTGCACCTACAAAACCATTTGATGTCATGTACCTGCATAATTTAAGATTGTGGCAGTTACAAACATTATGCGAAATGGAACTAGAGCATCATCAGCTTAAAACTTCATTGCCATATGACCTTGATGTTACCTCGCTAATTTTGGTCTTTAGCTCCCCTATTTCTATCCGTTTTAGAATGGACGAAAAACGTTTTGATGTAGACGGAACTTATAATGCACGATATGAAGTTGTAAAGAAACGTATTGACAAAGCACACATCAAGGATAGTAAAGAGCGTATTACCGAAAAAGAAAAAATAACAATTGTATATTCTCATAATAGTGAAGAAGCAGAGTATTTAAAATATATTAAATACCTACAATTCAAGAAAATTCTAGAACCCCAAATAGAACAATTTGAGGTAGAAGATTTACAAGGTGTATCTGGTCTAAGAGCTATTCGTGTAAAAGTGGTAAACAACGTACCAGCTGCTCTAAAAATCACATATCAAGATTTATTAGATGAATTAAAATAAACCTAAAGCGTTCTAAAAGCAATAACGAATGCTAAGACTGTAATGATAATACCAATCATAAAAAGATTGTATGCAACTCTTAGCAAGCGGTATTTTCTTTCGAGTACAACTCCTAGATAGTATAAATCTTTGATCATTGTACCGTATAGATAATCTTTGTCTTTCATCATTTCGTTCATTGCCCACTCATACTCATGTAAAGGCATTTTATAAAAATTCCCGAAGAACAATAAATTGATTTTTTTTGCTTCGATATCTTCACGCGTAAAAACTCCAGTTGTAACTTTTGGTCTTGTCGAGAGTATGGCAAAAATTATAGTAATAACACTAGATATCAACATTATAAAAGTGGGAATTACTAAATGTGCATTCTTAGGGCTATCTAATTTGGGAATAATTGTAGAAAGTGCTATCGAAATAATAATAGCATTTACAGACAAAAGAATATTTGCTTTGCTATCGGCAATACCACTTAATCGGGTATGATTACCAAGTGTTACTCTAAAAAGAGTATCAATTCCTCTATCAGGTTTTTCTAATTTATTTTTCTTCTTTTTAGTTACTTCTCCTAACTCTTCGCTAATTTTCGATTCTTGCTTATCCATTTTTTTATGAATCTTTTTTAAATTTTTTTCTTTCAAAGGTTGCCATTTTTCTTTGGCATAATCAGTATAAAAATGATGTTTATTTTCTAAAAAGTCCAAATTTACGATTGCCCATTCTTCATCCGAAAACACTTTATTTTCAGTATTTTGCCACTCCATTCTTAAACATTCACAACTGCTAACATACTCGCTGGTTGTAATATGAACGTAATCAGCATCTTTTATAATTTTTTCTAAATGACTATTAGGCTCATAACATTTTGCAGTAGCAGCTATTAAATCTGAAACACTTTTGATAAACTCAGGAGATTTATTTTTATCACTTAAAAAATCGGTTACTATTCTTACACTCTCTTTTTCATGATTGTTATTTCCTTTAATATACCCCGTATCATGAAACCAAGCCGCAACCAAAAGCATCTCTTTATCATCTACCCCTACATTTTCATTGGCACACAGCTCTTTAACAGCATTTACAACATTCGTTGTGTGGTTAAAATTATGGTATGAATATAAAATAGAAAGTTTATCTTTGAGTAAGTTATAAACAAAATCTTCGGACTGCTCTAATAGGGTCATAAACATATTTTTATACTACTAAATTATGAAATTGTTTTCGGATAATCATTTTATAAATAAGATTAACGCTTATTTAATTGGAATTTTAGGTTTATTTTTAATTCAATCTTGTGCAACACATCGCGCCCAATTAGGTAAAGATGTCAAAAATCCTATTTCACAAAACGCATTAGATACTTCAAAAATTGCCCATACTCTATATTTAGTTGGAGATGCAGGAAATGCTGACGAAGAACAAGCGCAACAAACGCTTGAGCTTTTGCATAAAAGACTTCAAAATTCAAATACAAACTCAACCCTTTTATTTTTGGGCGATAATATTTATCCTAAGGGTTTTCCTAATACTGACAATCCTGAAGCAAAAGCTCTCGCCGAAAAAAAACTAACAAACCAGCTAGAATTAACAAAAGGTTACAAAGGAAAAACAATCTTTATTCCTGGTAATCACGATTGGTATAGTGGAATTAAAGGAATGGAACGTCAATCAAAATTTGTGACTACCTACCTAAACGATAAAAAAGCTTTCTTACCACAAAAAACTTGTGCTATCGAAGAATTAAAAATCAATAAAAAAACTACTTTAATTGTTATAGACAGCCAGTGGTTTCTAGAAGATTGGGATGATAATCCAACTATCAATGACAATTGCGACATTAAAACTCGTGAAGCCTTTTTTGATGAACTGGAAAGTATCTTAAATAAAAATCAAGACAAAACTGTTCTTATTGCAGTTCATCACCCTTTAATGAGTAATGGTACACATGGAGGTCAATTTTCTTTAGAAAAACAATTATTCCCTTTAGAACAAAAGATTCCACTACCAGTAATTGGTTCAGTAATAAACTTAATCCGAAAAACATCAGGAGTAAGTCCGCAAGACATCCAAAATAAAACTTATACACAATTTATAAAAAGAGTAAAAACGCTTTTACAAAGTCAAGATAATGTTATTGTAATTTCTGGTCATGACCATAACCTACAATACATTAACAATAGTAGTATTAAGCAAATTATAAGTGGTGCAGGTTCAAAATCTGAAGCTGCAAAAGCTGTATTCCCTAATGATTTTTCATACGGCGGAAATGGTTATGCTACATTGTCACTTTACAAAAATGGAGATACAAGACTTGCTTTTTTTGGTAACGAGAACAATAAAGAAAAGCTCTTATTTGATCAGAATATTATAACAGTAAAAGATACTGTTTACCATGAGAATCTGCCAAGTAAGTTTAATGCAATTACCAAAGCTTCTATTTACTCGCCTGAAATGACTAAAAAAAGTATATTTCATAAATTCTTATTTGGGAAACATTACAGAAAATATTACAGCATGCCAATTGATGTTAAAACAGTTTCTTTAGATACTCTTTTTGGAGGTATAAAACCAAAACGCGAAGGCGGAGGACATCAATCTAAATCCTTACGTATTGTAGATAAAGACGGTAAAGAGTATGTAATGCGTGCTCTGAAAAAAAGTGCTTCCCGTTTTATTCAGGCAGTAGCATTTAAGGATCAATTTGTCGAAAATCAATTTGATAAAACCTATGCCGAGAACTTTCTATTCGACTTTTATACCACTTCTCACCCATATACTCCATTTGCAGTAGGTAATCTGGCAGATAAAATAGGCGTTTCTCATACAAATCCCAAATTATATTACATCCCTAAGCAAGAAACACTTAAAGGGTATAATTATAATTTTGGGGATGAATTATACATGGTCGAAGAACGCCCATCTAGTAGTCAGATAACTCAAAAAACCTTTGGTAATCCACTGGATATTATCAGTACCGATGATGTAATGAAAAATCTTCATAAGGATGAAAAATATACCATCGACGAAAAAGAATACATAAAAGCAAGATTATTTGATATGCTTATTGGCGATTGGGACAGACATAATGATCAATGGCGTTGGGGAGAATATCATGAAGGTGATAAAGTAGTTTACAAACCAATTCCCAGAGATAGAGATCAGGCTTTTACAAAATATGATGGAGCATTACTTTCGCTTTTAATGCATATGCCAGCATTACGCCATATGCAAACGTTTAAAGACGATATTAAAAATGTCAAATGGTTTAATCGTGAACCTTATCCACAAGACATTGCTTTCCTTAAAACGGCTCATGAAAAAGACTGGATTGATCAAGCCAAATACATTCAGGAGAATCTTAGCGATGCCGATATTGATGCCGCTTTTAATAATTTACCAAAAGAAGTACAAGATGGAACTATTACTGACATTAAACGCAAATTAAAACTGCGAAAAAAAGAACTTCAAAAATATGCGACTGAATATTATAAGGTTTTAGAAAAGACTGTTTTAATAGTTGGAACCGATAAAAAAGATAAATTTATAATCACGCATAAAGCAAAAAACAAACTCGATGTCGATGTATATCGCATCAAGAAAACAGGAGAAGAATTTCTTTATACAAAAAATTTCACTGCAGGAAAAACTAAAAACCTTTGGATTTACGGATTAGATGATGATGATGTTTTTGAAGTAAAAGGAGATTTTAATTCTCGAATAAATATTCGTTTAATCGGCGGACAAAATAATGATACCTATGCTGTAACTAACGGAAAAAGGGTAAAAATTTATGATTTTAAATCAAAAAACAATACATACGATTTAGATTCTAAAACAAAAACAGTACTTACAGATGATTATGACACAAACCTTTATGACTATCAAAAAGTAAAATATAATGCTTTCTCTGGTTTACCATTTGGTGGTTATAATCCAGATGACGGGGTAAAACTGGGTATTATTGCAAACTACACTGTAAACAGATTCAAGCAAAATCCATATACTCAAAAACACATATTAAAGGCCAATTACTTTTTTGCAACCAATGGGTACGAACTTATTTATGATGGGCATTTTCCTAAAGTTTTAGGCAAATGGGATTTTGATATCCAATCGATTTTAACCAGCCCTAATTTTACGATTAACTATTTTGGTTATGGTAATGAAACTATTAATAACGATGAGGATTTAGGTATGGATTATAACCGTGTTCGTATGCGAGCTCTAAAAGTAACCCCATCTATTAAAAAAGTAGGTAAATATGGTAGTGAAATAAACTTTGCCACAACTTTTGAAAAAATCAGAATCGAAGAAACTTCTGGAAGATTTATAAATGTTCCCGGAGCTGCTAGTCCTGATGTTTTCCAAAGTCAGCAATTTGCTGGTGCAACAGTAAAATATAGTTTTGAGAATTACGACCTAGTGTCATTCCCATCTATGGGATTTGGATTTTCGGTAGCCGGAAGCTGGAAAATGAATCTGGATGATAGCAAACAAAATTTCCCAACTTTAGAAAGTAAAATCAACTTTAATCACAAAATTGATTCTAATGGTAAGTTTGTTTTTGCAACTATTATTAAATCAAAAATTCTCTTTAATAATAATTTCGACTTTTATCAAGGAGCAACTTTGGGCGGAGATTACGATTTAAGAGGTTACAGAAACCAACGTTTTTTAGGAAACCAATCTTTTTATCAAAGTAGCGATATCCGTTGGAATTTAGGCAAAATAAGAAAAAGCATTTTACCTATGTCTTACGGGATTCTTGGCGGATTTGACTATGGTCGTGTTTGGGTTACAGGAGAAGATTCTAACAAGTGGCACCAATCCTTTGGGGGCGGTTTATGGCTCAACGGATTGGATGTGATCACTGCTAGACTTACTTATTTTAAAAGTGTAGACGAAAGAGCTAGAATTGCGTTTGGTATAGGGTTTGGGTTTTAATTATTTTTTAAAACTATACTCATATACCTTACCTCCTATTTTTTTTGTTTTTTCATCGGCTATTAATAACGTTTTATTATCCTTAAAGGCAACAGCTTCTTTTTGAGAAAAATGATCTAAATCAATTTCTGTTTGTGTTCCTTTAAGGAAATTATCTCCTTGAAAACCTTGAAAAAGTATTACTTTATCATGACATAAGATAACTACTTTTTTAGCATCTGGACTAATTGCAGCACTAGTAATTGCACAATGATTGTAATTACTACATGTTTTAAACTTGCCTAGTAAAGTCGCTTTTTGCTTTCCGGCTGCATTTGGTATTTTATAAATAGAAGCTGTTCCGTCAAAATTCTTGCTTCGGTTTTTAGTAAATAGATAGAAGTTATTATTAAATTCGAAAAAACCTTCGACATCGTAAAACATTTCGGATTTCTTAGGAGGAAAATCTTTTTGTTCAGGATATGCAAATGAAATTTTATAACTAGAAACAGCATTTTCTTTTCCTAAAGCCGATTTATCAACTTTATAAATGCATAAATCTTGACGAATGTTATCGTTGTTTCCAAAATCGCCAATGTATAAATTCCCTGCTTTATCTTTGGTAATATCTTCCCAATCTACATTTGTTGCATTTGTAATAGTTACCGTTTTTGCTATTTCGCCTTGAGCGTTTAGTCCATAAATTTCATTAGCATTACCACTATCTTCTAATGTCCAAAGTGTACTATTTTCAGGAGAATAAATTATTCCTGAAACTTCTTTTAATTTTTTAGGCAAAGAATATAATGTTTTTAATACAGTAGAATCTTGCTGACAAGCCAACAAAATAAATGCAACAATAATTGAGATATAATTTTTCATATAATAAGTAATTTAAGATTCTAGATTAAATTAGTGTTTTTAAAATTCCTAGTGATAAAACCAAATGCAGCCGACATAATATGCCCCATTGATTTTGCATTTTTAAAATTCAAATCATTAGTATAACGATACAATTCCATTTTTAGTTGATTCAAATTTGCTTCAGGCGAAATATTATCTTCGCACATAATATGCAATAATTTTTTGATTCTGTTATCTGCCGAGTGAATACGCTTCGCCAAAATAGCCCGCTCTTCATCTTTATACTGAACAATTGAACGCTCTTCCAATTTATCTTTAACTAACAAAATCATTGGGTAATTCTCCTTGAAAAACTGAGGACGATAAACTTTAAAATTTCCTTCGTAACATTGCTGATCAAAATCGATTGGGCGAATTTTATATACTACTTGGTCAAAATCATGAATTGGGACAATTACATAATTATATGCCCGCATATCTCCCAAAAGCCTAATCATACAACGCTCATTAAACTTCACAAACTCTTTGGCAATTTGAGATTTTTCGGTTTCCGTACAATTTTTAAGCAATGTGCTCATAAAAATATCTCCAGGAATACCAATTATATGTTCCTCGATTAAAGTGTCTTTATAAACCAAAAAATTTATTTTATCCGGGGATAATATTTCTTCTAATTCAAGACCATAGATTCGAGAAGCATCTGCCTTTTTTATATAAAAATGCACATAATTATCATTTAAAATATTTCGCACTTTAATCCTGAAAGGTTTAGAATTTCCAAACGTACAGTAATCTATCGCATCTACATTTAAGAACTGAATAATATCAGTATTACCATCGGAATGCAAAAGAGAGTAGATTTTTTTTAGATTTAAATCAATTTCATTTCTTTCAAACTCATTATAATAAACCCGAATCCACAAAGTATCTTTATCATTTTTATCATACACCGTTATAGATCCGGAAAACCGCAATAAGTCATCATAAAAAACCGAAACTTTTGAGATTCGTTCATAACGCTCTAAATAATCCAAAAGCGAATTTGTTAATGGATAAGATGGTTTTTTAAAAAACATTAAAGGCTCACTCATTTTGAATATATTTGATACAAATTTACATTAAATAAAAATTGAACAGTAACAAAAACTAAACTCACACGTCTTACTAAAAACTAAAACCTCAAATAATTTTGGAAACAATACTCACAATACAGAACCTTCATAAAAGATATGGGCGTATTCAGGCCCTTAAAGATATTTCTTTTGAGATTCAAAAAGGCCGCGTTTATGGAATTCTAGGTCCTAACGGAAGCGGAAAATCTACCACTTTAGGAATTGTTTTAAATGTTGTAAACAAAACTTCTGGTCAATACAGTTGGTTTGGTGGACAAGTGCAAACTCATGAAGCATTAAAAAAAGTAGGAGCTATTATCGAAAGACCTAATTTTTATCCATACATGACTGCCGAAGAAAACCTGAAATTGGTTTGTAAAATTAAGAGTATCGATTATTCTAAGATAAACGAAAAATTAGAGTTGGTAGGTTTAAACGAAAGGAAAAACAGCAAGTTCAGTACTTTTTCATTAGGAATGAAACAACGTTTGGCTATTGCATCGGCTTTATTAAATGACCCAGAGATATTAATTCTGGATGAACCTACTAACGGTTTAGATCCGCAGGGAATTCATCAGATTCGTGATATTATCAAAAAAATAGCTTCACAAGGCACAACAATTTTACTTGCTTCCCACTTATTAGATGAAGTCGAAAAAGTATGTTCTCATGTTGTTGTTTTAAGAAAAGGCGAAATTTTATATTCTGGTCCTGTTGGCGGAATGTCAGCAAATGAAGGCTTCTTTGAGGTTCAATCAGACGATACTGAAAAATTAATTACTGTAATCGAAACTCACCCTGCAGTAGACCGTGTTGCTAAAGAAGAAGGAAAAGTTTTAGTTTACTTAAAAAATGATTTAAGCGCAACAGACTTAAATAAATTTTTATTTTCTCAAAACATTACTCTAAGTCATTTAGTAAAACGTAAAAATAGTTTAGAAGAACAATTCCTAGAACTAACCAATAACGCTTCTGCAAAAAATAATTAAACCATGAACAGACTTCTCTCTATAGAACTACAAAAAATCTGGAAAAACAAAGCCAGTCGTATATTAACGTTAGCCTATTTTATCCTTCTTTCATTTATCGCATTAATTGCCTCAATAAAATTTGATTTAGGTGTTTTTAAATTTCATTTGGCCGAAATGGGAATTTTTAATTTTCCTTTTATTTGGCATTTCAACACTTACATTGCAGCTTGGCTAAAGTTTTTCTTAGCAATTGTAATCGTATCTATGATGGCCAATGAGTATAGTTACGGGACTTTAAAACAAAATCTTATCGATGGATTAAGCAAAAAAGAATTTATTTTATCAAAATTCCTAACAGTAGTTTTATTTGCTTTTTGCTCAACCGTTTTTGTATTTATAATGAGCTTAATACTTGGATTATGCTTTTCTTCTTATACTGAAATTGGAATCATATTTTCAGGAATGGAATATCTTTTGGCCTTTTTTGTAAAACTAACAGGCTTCTTTTCTTTCTGTTTATTTTTAGGCATATTAGTAAAACGTTCAGCATTCGCTTTAGGATTCCTGTTAGTTTGGAGTATTCTAGAAGGTATTTTAAAAACTGTGTTTGCTTTTATACTCTTTCCTGGAAGCAAAATTGCTGATTATTTAATTAGATTACTTCCTCTAGAAGCCATGTCTAATTTAATTATTGAGCCATTTTCCCGATTATCAGTTATAAAAAGCATTGGAGAACAGATAGGTGTTGAAAACACAAAAAACTATAGTGTAGACTATATTTCGGTTATAATCGTTCTAATCTGGACATTACTATTTGTTTTCTTCTCTTATAAACTACTAAAGAGTCGAGATTTGTAGTATATTTGCTATATTTTTAGCAAATCATGGAATCAAAAAAATTAATAATAGCGAGTTTACTTATATTTTGCTTTGGAATAAAAGCCAATGCACAATACATAACTGTCGATGATACAAAGACCGCACAAGACTTAGTAGAGAGAGTATTGGTTAATAGTTCTTGTGCGACTACATCGGATCCTAAAGCATCGGGAGATAATTATACTACTGGAAGAAAAAGTTATGCTTACTTTACAGCTGGTACAAGTAACTTCCCTTTTAAAGATGGTGTCCTACTTAGTACCGGAACTAGCCGAAACTCTGTGGGGCCTTTTAACAAAAGTAATGGTGGTAACTCAAGCCCCTTGTGGGCGGGAGATACAGATTTAAATCAGGCATTGGGTATAACTACCTCCATAAATGCTACCGTTTTAGAATTTGATTTCACACCATTAACAAACTTCATAAGCTTCAACTATATTTTTGCTTCAGATGAGTACCAATCTTACTACCCATGTGAATATTCAGATGGATTTGCCTTTCTTATAAAAGAAGCTGGTAGTACAGACCCCTATAAAAACTTAGCAGTGTTACCAAACACCGATTTTCCTGTTTCATCTACTACAGTTCACCCAAAAATAGATCCTGCCGAGGGAAGAAAAGGATGCCCTCCTGAAAATGACAAATACTTTAATGGATACAACTCAACAAATCCTATTTCCAGCCCTGTAAATTATGCTGCACAAACTGTTGTAATGAAGTCAGAAAGCGATGTAATTGCTGGGAAGACATATCATATAAAATTAGTAATTGCCGATGATAGAAACATATATTATGATTCTGCTATTTTTCTTGAAGCTGGTAGTTTTACTTCTAAAATCAACTTGGGTATAGATCGAGATTCAAGCACAGACAATCCTGTATGTTATGGCGAAGAAGTAATACTAGACACAAAACTTGGTTCGCCTGCTGGAACAAACTACGCTTACGAATGGTATAAAGATGGTATAAAAGATGCTGCCGCAACTGGCCCTACCTACACCGTTAAAGAGGGTGGAACATATAGAGTAAATGTCCTTATGCATCCAACAACCTGTGAAGCTGATTCCGAAATAAAAATAGAATATGCTCCAGAAATTGTAGTTACTAATAGCACATTGGTTCAATGCGACATAGACACTGATGGGTTTACAACCTTTAATTTAAGCAAAGCGGATGCACTAATAAAGAACAATGACCCAAAGGTAACTGTTGTATATTATGAATCATTATCTGATGCAGAGGCCAAACTAAATCCAATTCTCAATCCTACAAATTACACCAACACACAACATATTGATGCGCTACCAGCTAATGGAGTAGATCAACAAATTCTTTATGCAAGAGTCGAAAACAAATATGGTTGTAGTAAATATGCCGAACTTTCTTTAAAAATTGCTGGTAACATTGTACTCTCTCCACCTCCTATTGAAGTATGTGATCAAGATACTGATGGGATATATGAATTTAATTTAAACACACAGGTTACCCCACAGCTTTTAATTGGATTGCCTACTGGATTATTGGTCAATTATTATTTGAGTAGCAACAATGCTATTACAGAAACAAATCCTTTACCGAATAATTTTAAAAACACAATTCCTTTTGGTCAAACCATATATGCCCGCATCCTTAATGGCCCTGATTGTTATGCTGTAACTCCAATAGAATTGATAGTACATGTATTTGACCCTGCTAATTTTGGTGATGAAACTGAGTATTTATGTAAAAATGCTACAATCTATTTATCTGTAGCAAATGGATTTGAAACTTATCAATGGAATGGTCCATCAGGACCAATATCTACCTCTGCATCTATTCCGGTAGACACCCCAGGTAATTACTCTGTAACAGTATCAGATGTAAATGGATGTTTGAAAACGAAGAAGTTTAAAGTCATAGCTTCTGATGTAGCAGTAATTACAGGAACACAAGTCAAAGATTTTTCTGCAAATGAAAATTCAGTTTTAATAGAATATACAGGAATAGGAAATTATGAATTCTCATTAGACGGAGAAAACTATCAAGCTGAGCCTTTATTCAAAGGTACTCCTGCGGGGATTTACAATGCCTTTGCAAGAGATAAAAATGGCTGTGGAACAACAATGTCTGCTCCTTTTTACGTTCTTGACTACCCAAGATTCTTCACCCCTAACGGAGATGGCTATAATGATACCTGGAGAGTTAAGTATCTGGAGCATTTACCTGACTATACTATTTCTATTTTTGATCGTTATGGCAAATTATTAAAACAAATGAATACCCTTAGCATGGGATGGGATGGAACTTACGGAGGTCGCCAACTACCATCAGATGATTATTGGTTTACATTGAAATTTGTAGATGGAAAAGAAGTTAAGGGACACTTTAGTTTAAAGAGGTAAAAAAGAAAGGAGATTTCAATCAAAAAAATCCAAATTCCAATACTTGACAATGCAAAGAATTTCAAATATTAAATTCTAAATTCCAAAAAATTTTTAATCAAAAAAAATCCCAAACTCCTTAATTGGAATTTGGGATTTTTATATTGAAATTTAAATCTTTTAGATTTTAAATCTTTTTCTATCAGTTTCAGTCAAATAGATTTTTCTCAAACGAATAGATTTTGGAGTTACCTCTACATATTCATCTTTTTGAATGTACTCTAAAGCTTCCTCTAATGAGAAAATAATTGGAGGGATGATTCTTGCTTTTTCATCATTTCCAGATGAACGAACGTTAGATTGTTTTTTCTCTTTAGTTACGTTCACACACATATCATCAGCACGAGAGTTTTCTCCAATTACCTGACCTTCGTAAATTTCAGCATTTGGTTCAACAAAAAACTTACCACGATCTTGTAATTTATCAATAGAATAAGGAATAGCTTTTCCTTTTTCCATAGAAATCAATGAACCTTTGTTACGTCCAGCAATTTCTCCTTTGTAAGGCTCATATCCAATAAAACGGTGAGACATAATAGCTTCACCAGCAGTAGCTGTAAGTAATTGATTTCTTAAACCAATAATTCCACGAGATGGAATATTGAATTTAATAATCATACGCTCGCCCTTAGTCTCCATACTCAACATTTCACCTTTACGAAGTGTTACAAACTCAACTGCTCTACCTGAAAGATTTTCTGGTAAATCGATTGTTAACTCCTCAATTGGCTCACATTTTTTACCATCAATTTCTTTGATGATAACTTGTGGTTGACCGATTTGTAATTCGTAACCTTCTCTTCTCATTGTTTCAATAAGAACAGATAAGTGAAGTACTCCACGACCAAAAACCATGAATTTATCAGCAGAATCAGTTTCACCTAACTTCATAGCTAAGTTTTTCTCTAATTCTTTTGTCAATCTTTCTCTAATATGACGAGAAGTTACAAATTTACCCTCTTTACCAAAGAAAGGAGAGTCATTAATTGTAAACAACATACTCATTGTAGGCTCATCAATAGCAATTGTTTGTAAAGCTTCTGGATTTTCAATATCAGCGATAGTATCACCAATCTCAAAACCTTCAACTCCAATAATCGCACAGATATCACCTGCAATAACTTCTTCTACTTTTTTACGACCAAGTCCTTCAAAAGTGTGTAATTCTTTAATTCTTGATTTTATAACTTTACCATCTCTTTTTACCAAAGAAACTGCCATACCTTCTTTTAAAACTCCTCTTTCAAGACGACCAATAGCGATACGACCTGTAAATGCAGAGAAATCTAAAGATGTAATCAACATTTGTGGAGTTCCTTCAGAAACTTTAGGAGCAGGTACATTTTTGATTACCATGTCCAATAAAGGCTCAATGTTTTCAGTTTGGTTTTTCCAATCGTCAGACATCCAGTTGTTTTTAGCAGAACCATAAACAGTTGGGAAATCCAATTGCTCTTCAGTAGCTCCTAATTCAAACATTAAGTCAAAAACTTTTTCATGTACTTCTTCTGGAGTACAGTTTTCTTTATCAACTTTATTGATAACCACACAAGGCTTCAATCCTAAATCAATTGCCTTTTGTAATACAAAACGAGTTTGTGGCATTGGTCCTTCAAAAGCATCTACTAGCAAACATACACCATCGGCCATGTTTAGTACACGTTCTACTTCACCACCAAAATCGGCGTGACCAGGAGTATCAATAATATTGATTTTTGTTCCTTTATATTGAACTGATACGTTTTTAGAAGTAATAGTAATACCTCTCTCACGCTCTAAATCATTATTATCAAGAATTAAATCACCTGTGTTTTCGTTGTCACGAAATAACTGACAGTGATACATAATTTTATCAACCAAAGTGGTTTTACCGTGATCGACGTGGGCAATAATTGCAATATTTCTAATAGATTCCATCTGAGATTTTTAATGGGTGCAAAGGTACACTTTTTTTTAATATAAAAACTATTTAGACAATAGTTTACATATTCTTAACTGATTACACCCAAAAAATAGTTTTAAATCAAGGCTTTTAAATATCTTATAATTGATGTTTAATAATTTGGTAATTATTAATTATATTTGAGTAATGAAAAACAAAACCAATCAAATTACATTAATTTACTTTGTCATTTCTCTATTTCTGGCAATCATTTGCCATAAATACCTGCTTAACAATATTTCAAACACGCAATACTACTACTTCAGCTTCATAAAAGACCTAGTTTTCATCATTTTAACAGGTTTACTTTACAGGTTTATCCTATCAAAAAACGACGCCAGAAACATTACAGTGTTCGAAAAACTAAAGAAATCGAATGATGAAATCAAAGAATCAAATGAGAAATATAATATAGTTGCAAAAGCAACCAGCGACACTATTTGGGACTGGAAAATTCAAGAAGACAACATCACCTGGAACAAAGGAATCGAAAATGTGTTTGGGTACAAACCTGAAGAAGTTGGAGACAATTCCAGATGGTGGTTTGACAAAATTCATCCAGAAGACAGCATCAGAATGTCAGTAAAACTATATTCATTTATAGAACAAAAAACCGAAAAATGGCAAGACCAATATCGTTTTAGATGTGCCGATTCTACTTATAAATATGTCCTTCACCGAAGTTTTCTCTTAAAAGACGAAAACGGAAGAGCCATTAGAATGATTGGAGCTATACAGGATATCACAAAGCAAAAAGAAGAAGAACAACGACTAAAATTACTAGAAACAGTAATTACTCAATCCCGAGATTCTATATTAATTACCGAAGCAGATTCTCATGACGGTAAAATCCCACGAATCGTATATGTAAACCCATCTTTTACCAGAATGTCAGGATACCAATCCGAAGAAGTAGTAGGCAAATCTCCTAATATCTTTAAAGGTCCTAATTCTGACTCAAGCGAGCTTCAAAAATTAATAAAAGCAATAAAAAACAAAGAAGAATGCTTAATAGAAACCATTAGCTATACCAAAAGCAAACAAGAATACTGGGTTCGTTATTCCATGATACCTATTTTTAATGCCGAAAATATAGTTTCGCACTGGATCTCAATACAAAGAGACATAACTGAAGAGAAAAAACTTGAAAAAGAAAAAGAACATCTTATTCGAGAACTAACTCAGAACAACAAAGACTTAAAACAATTCTCATATATAACCTCACATAACCTTAGATCCCCTTTATCAAATCTAACTGGACTACTAAACCTTATAGAAGATATTCCAATTGAAAACGAAGAATTAAAAGAAATCTTAAACGGCTTTAACAAATCAACTCATTTACTAAACGAAACAATCAACGATTTAGTAAAAGTTATCATAATCAAAGACAATCCATCGATACAAAAAGAAGAGGTTTTACTAAATGAAGTTTTCGAAAATGTCTTCAATCAGCTAAACTTTCAAATTGAATTATACAAGCCAATCATAAAACTAAAGTTTGAAAAAGTAACCGTATTAAACATAAACAAAGCATACATTGAAAGCATACTACTAAACCTATTAACCAATTCTATCAAATACAGATCTGAAGACCGTAAATTAAAAATTACCATTTCGGCCAATCAAATTGATGACAGTATAAGTTTAATATTTAAAGACAACGGAATCGGAATTGACCTTGAAAGAAACAGAGATAAAGTTTTCGGACTTTACCAAAGATTCCACAACTATCCCGACAGTAAAGGACTTGGCTTGTACCTTGTAAAATCTCAAGTCGAAACAATGGGAGGCACAATTAGCATAGATAGCGAAGTCAATAAAGGAACTTCATTTACTCTAATATTCAAAAATAAATAAAATGTTTGATCAAATTTTATGCATAGACGACGACCCCATAGCACTAATGCTATGCAAAAAAGTAATCACCAAAGCTGCATTTTCTAATGAAATAATAACCGCACAAAACGGAGAAGAGGCTTTATTATACTTCAACACCCTTAAGTACAACACCAAACCCAACGATCTTAACAGCAAAAAACCAAGACTTATCTTCTTGGATTTAAATATGCCCGTAATGGGAGGCTGGGAATTTCTAGACCATTTCTCCACAGCTAACTACTCAGATTTCAACACCATCAACATAATCATACTATCCTCTACTATAGATCCAGATGACCTGGAAAAAGCAAAAAAATACCCCATGATACTCGACTTCCTATCAAAACCAATCACCCTACAAATGCTTGAATACATAAAAGACAAAATGGGTATTTAAACAAAAAAAACTCCTTAATAAATAATTATTAAGGAGTTTTTTTTGAGCATAAAAAAAGTTCTCTAAAAGAGAACTTTTTAATATATTTTAAGCAAATTGTATGATTACAATTTAGCTACATGTTTCGTTAATTTAGATTTTAAATTAGACGCTTTGTTATCATGAATGATATTCTTTTTCGCTAATTTATCAATCATAGAAATTACAGTTGATAATTTTGAAGTAGCATCTTGCTTATCAGTAGCTATTCTTAATGCTTTAATAGCATTACGAGTAGTTTTATGTTGATATCTGTTAAGAACTCTTCTTTTTTCGTTACTTCTGATTCTTTTTAACGCTGACTTATGATTTGCCATTTTTTTTTAATTTTAGATGTAATAATTATTATAAATACTAGTTAAAAAAGAAAAGCCTCCCACAATTGCAAAACAATCACTTTAGCTTTAACTAATAAAACAAAAACCGAGACACCAGCTTCTATTTTACAAAACTTATTTACAACTAATTTAGTAGTCCGTAAGGGAATCGAACCCCTGTTACCAGGACGAAATCCTGAAGTCCTAACCCCTAGACGAACGGACCAGTATTCTTCTAAGTTTTTAATAAATTATTCAAAATTGAAATTGTAGCCCGTAGCGGAATCGAACCGCTCTTACATGGATGAAAACCATGCGTCCTAACCGATAGACGAACGGGCCATTGTATTTTCAATATTCAAATAACTTTTAACCTGCAAAAAAGTAGTAGCCCGTAGCGGAATCGAACCGCTCTTACATGGATGAAAACCATGCGTCCTAACCGATAGACGAACGGGCCTGCTTCTGTATTGCGGTTGCAAAGATACAACTGTTTTTTAGATGCACAATAGCTGAAGCAAAAAAAATTAAAAAAATTAATACGCCTTAGCAAAAAGCACTCTTCTTGAAGAAGAATTACCAGTAAACACACAGGTTCCCGCCTCTTCTACTCCATCCAAAGGAATACATCTAATTGTTGCTTTCGTTAAATCTTTAATCTTCTCTTCTGTAGCCGCAGTACCATCCCAATGAGCTGATACAAAGCCACCTTTATTCTCTAAAACATCTTTAAACTCATCAAAATTATTTACCTCTGTAATATGAGTATTTCGATAATCTAATGCTTTATTATACAAATCAACTTGAATTTGACTCAATAAATCGTTCACATAAGTCACAATTCCATCTTTCGAAACTGTTTCTTTAGTTAACGTATCTCTTCTTGCAATTTCAAAAGTTCCATTTTCTAAATCTTTAGGACCAACCGCAATTCGAATCGGCACTCCTTTTAATTCATATTCATTAAACTTGAATCCTGGCTTTTGTGTAGTTCTATCATCATACTTCACAGCTATATTCAACTTTCTTAACTGAGAAACCAATTCATTTACCACAACAGTAATTTCACCTAGCTGCTCATCTGTTTTATGAATAGGAACAATCACTACTTGTATAGGTGCTAAATTTGGAGGCAAGACCAATCCTTTATCATCTGAGTGCGTCATTACTAAAGCTCCCATTAATCTCGTAGAAACTCCCCAAGAAGTTCCCCACACATATTCCTGCTTCCCTTCGGCATTTGCAAACTTCACATCAAATGCTTTTGCAAAGTTTTGTCCTAAGAAATGAGAAGTTCCTGCTTGCAATGCTTTACCATCTTGCATTAATGCTTCAATACAATAAGTCTCTTCAGCACCTGCAAATCGTTCCGTTTCTGTTTTTATTCCTTTTACAACTGGAATCGCCATAAAATTTTCAGCAAAATCAGCATATACATTCATCATTTTCTCTGACTCTTCAACAGCTTCACTTTTCGTAGCGTGGGCTGTATGACCTTCCTGCCACAAGAATTCGGCTGTTCTTAAAAACAATCGAGTTCTCATTTCCCAACGAACCACATTTGCCCATTGATTAATTAATAAAGGTAAATCACGATATGACTGTACCCATCCTTTATAGGTAGACCATATAATAGCCTCACTTGTAGGACGAACAATTAACTCTTCTTCTAGTTTCGCATTAGGATCAACCATAAGCTTTCCTGGCTTATCGGGATCATTCTTTAATCTATAATGAGTAACAATAGCACATTCTTTTGCAAATCCTTCTGCATTTTTCTCCTCAGCTTCAAACATGCTTTTTGGAACAAATAACGGAAAGTAGGCATTTTGATGTCCTGTTTCTTTAAATTTTCGATCTAACTCAGCCTGCATTTTTTCCCAAATAGCATATCCGTACGGCTTAATAACCATACATCCTCTAACTCCTGAATTCTCGGCTAAATCCGCTTTTACAACCAGCTCGTTATACCATTTTGAATAATCTTCTGATCTTGTAGTAAGGTTCTTACTCATATTGAATAGTTTGGCACAAATTTTGTTTAACTTATTTTAACTAAATAGTTCCACAAAACTAACTATTTTTGTATTGTCCAACAATAAAAAATTCCACAGATATGAAAACTAATATTTTTTTCCAAAAAAACACGGCTCTTTTTTCCATTACAGCCTTATTGTGTTTTCTAGTAACTTCGTGTGGTTCTTATCAAAATAGTTCTTATTATGACAACGATGGCATATACAGAACATCATCTAATAATTACACAGAAAGAGTTACTACTAGCAGCACCAATAATCAATACAAAGATTATTTTAGCTCCCTACAAAACAATGACGAACCTACAGAAATCTTTACAAATGTTGATAATTATGGTTCTTATAACGAATCTGATGACAGCATAGCAAACTCAAGCATTAGTTATGCAGGTTGGGGAAGCAATGTTCAAGACGTATCTGTAAACATATACCCTAATACTTGGGGATTGTCTTTTGGTTTTGGTTATCCTTATTATGGTGGCTTTGGTTACGGTTACGGATGGGGTTATCCATATTATGGTGGCGGATGGGGCTACCCATCATACTATCCTTATTATGGATACAGACCTTATTATGGTTACCGATACAACGACTACTCTTACAACTATGGCCGCAGAGGTTCTTACTACAATAATAGTGTAGGCCGTAATAATAGCTATTACAACAATAGAAGTTATTCTAGAAACTCTAACTACTCTGTAAACAGAAGAGGAAGTAGCGACTATACTAATTCCCGAACTACAAACTTTACCAACAGAAGAGGAAATAGTAACTATACTGACTACAGAAGAAGTGATTCTCAGAACTCTAACTACAACACTAACAGAAGAGGAAATACCAACTCAAATTATACAGATTACAGAAGAAACGACTCTTATAATACAACAAGAAATACCAACGGTAATTCTAATTACACTAGAAGAGATCAATCTTCGGGTTCACAAAACAGTACATATACTCCAACACGAAGAGATAACAGCAGTAGCACTCCAACCAGAAGCTATAACCCTGGTTCATCTAGTCCAACTAGAACCTACACCCCTTCTAGCACTCCATCCAGATCATACAGCCCTAGCTCATCAGGCGGCGGTGGCGGAAGAATGTCTGGCGGTGGCGGAGGCGGCGGAAGATCTTCTGGCGGCGGAAGAAGATAATTTACATCTTCTTTAAAACGAATTAAAACCTATTTATCTGAACATGAAAAAGTATATATTCCTAATCCTTACTGGACTATCTATTAACACAATACACTCTCAAGGTATTTCTGACGCAATGCGTTACTCACAAGACAACCTAAACGGAACTGCTCGTTTCCGTGCTATGGGTGGTGCATTTGGAGCGCTTGGTGGTGATTTATCATCTTTAAATATCAACCCTGCCGGCTCTGCTGTATTTGCAAATAACCAGTTTGGTGTAACATTAAGTAATTACAACACAAAGAACAACTCTAATTATTTTGGCGCAAAAACTAACGAAAGCAATAATTCATTTATACTGAATCAAGCTGGAGGAGTTTTAGTTTTTAATAATTATCATTCAAAAAGTAACTGGAAAAAAATATCTGTAGCTGTTAATTACGAAAACACCAACAACTACAACAACGATATATTTTCTGCTGGAGTAAACCCAACGAATTCTATAGACCAATACTTTTTAAGCTATGCAAATACAGGTAATGGTGGCGCGCCAGTACCTCAAGAATTAGTCACACGAAAGGATGGAGAATACATAAGTAGCCTATATAGATACCTAGGCAACACCTTACCAAGTTTCCAATATCCTGAACTAAGCGGATATTCAGCACAGCAAGCTATGATGGGATTTTACGGACAAGGAAATATAATTGATGTAGCGGATTTAAACAACCCAAATAGCCGCTACATTTCACTCGTTCCTACTGGAGGAAATTATTATCAAGAAAATGAAATTCATACCAATGGGTATAATGGCAAGCTATCCTTTAATGCTGCAACATCTTATAAAGACAAACTATATATAGGAATAAACTTAAACTCTCATTTTACTGATTATACAAGAAATACAAGTTTTTACGAACACAACAACAATAATACAACCGCAAACGACCAGATAGACAGAGCTTATTTTGATAATCAACTGTATACCTACGGAACAGGTTTCTCTTTTCAAGTAGGTGCGATTGCCAAAGTAACTAACCAAGTACGATTAGGTCTTGCTTACGAATCGAACACTTGGTACAAACTCTACGATGAAACCACTCAGAAATTAGTAACCGTAAGCGGTAATAATATTGGAGAATTACCTCCTGCCATCGTTGACCCACAAATAGTGAACATATATGAATCATACAAACTGCAAACTCCAGGAAAATGGACCGCAAGTTTTGCATACGTATTTGGAAAAACTGGTTTATTAAGTGTTGATTATGCGATTAAAGATTATGGCAACACTAAGTTTAAACCAACAAACGACAGTTTTTTTAGAGGAGTAAATAATACTATGAGCGACCAATTGACTAATAGTAGCGAAGTACGAATTGGTGCGGAATACAAAATCAAACTACTTAGCTTAAGAGCTGGTTACAGATTTGAACAAAGTCCATACAAAAACAGCTCTACAATTGGTGATTTAAATGGATATTCAGGAGGTTTAGGATATAACTTTGGCTCCACTAAGGTAGATCTAGCTTATTCTTACGCTAAGAGAAATTCTCATCAAGCATTCTTTAGTCAAGGATTTACTGATGGCGCTAATATTAACACAAAATTCAATAACGTTTCATTGACTATGTTATTTGAATTGTAATTAAAACATAAAATTAATCAAAAAAAAAAAAAAAAACAGTCAGCTATTAGCTGACTGTTTTTTTTTTAAATAAAATCTTACAATAAATCACTGTTAATTTGTTTTTGTAGTTTATTTACTATATTTTAGTAATTAACTTAAAAACAATAAATTATGATTCAGCTAAAAAATTACTTTATTGCATTACTATTAGTTAATTCCACATTGTACTCAACAAACAAAAGTGTAAACACTAATTATGACCCTAAGGTTAGCATCGAAATATTAAATATTATAACCAATGGTTTGGCTTTACCAAATAACACAATCAGTTTTAACGGAGTCGATGATTTAGATATAGAATTTGATGTAAAAGTATCATATACAGGTAGCGACATTAACATCTATCAAGGTTTTTCAAATGGCTACTTTTACGAACCAAATGATTTTAATAATGAACCAGCTGAATATTACAATAACGGCGTTGTTCCCCATTTTCTTTTTGAAAACTTAATAAAACTAACCCCTAACAACGCTAAATATAGCCATACTTATCGTCAAAAATTACGTTTAAAAAGAGCTACTGCATACAATACTGGCTGCTCTATTGTTTTTACTTACAGAGGAGAAAAAGCTAAAACAACTTCTAATAAATTAACATACAAACTTATTGGTGGTACAAAAACAGGAAATGAACCATACAAACCAGCAACAGCAAATATAAATTTAAGAAGCATTTCATACAGCAACGGATTACCATTAATAAACAACACAATTATTGTTCCTGATTATGAACGTGGTGAAATTGGAACAACCAGCATTGATTTGTCTTTTGATTATAATTGTACCTATGGATCAAAACTTGAGCTTGGCTACTACCCGATCGCAGGGATTCAAATAGGTGACAAAACATCAACAAAGGTAAGTTTAAATCAAGGAAAAGGGATAATACCAACTGTTACCAATGGCATCATAACATTTAATAATATAAAAATAAAATCCTCTGACATAACTCCAGACTCCTATTTAAAAATTGGGTTTAACTTCCAAGGAATAAAAATAAATCCTATCTATGCTACAGTAAAAACTAGTGGTCTAATTCAAAACAATTACATTTTTGATAACCAATCAATTTCCCCTGGAAGCAAGTCAGCCCCTTTAACTGGTACAATATCAAGCACAGGGATGGGCGAATCTTCTAAAAACACATACATAACACACTATCAATGGCAACAAAGAATAGGAAGCAATAATTGGGCTAACATTAATGGAGCAACATTCCAAAATTACACACCACCAAATACATTCATTCAAACAACCTCATTTAGAAGAATTGCAATAAGTAGCGACGGACAATATAATATTAGCGAATACATTACGATTTCAACCATTACACCCCCTATAAATACTATTTGTTGCAACCAAGAATTAACATCCGCAACAAATTACCAACCTACTCCTTTCATCGGAAACACACTGAATAATTCCATTTCATATCAATGGCAAATAAAAGAAGAAGAAAGTCAAGTTCAATCTTCTGCCCCAAATATATGGACAAACATACCAAATGCCGTAAATTCAAATTGCTCATATATTTTTCCTGAAAGGAGAGGAGAATTAGGCCATCGAAATAGTGAGGGTGGTGGTAAATTCAGAAGGCTTGCTATTCAAAACAACGCAATAATTAGCATTAGCAACGTAATAAACATTATCACAAAAAGAGCAACTTCTGGAACAGGGAGCATAGGAAGAAGAAGTGCAAGATTAGTATCAAATGACGAAAATGAGACTATACCCACTTCAAAAAACCAAGAAAGTTTATATTCAAATCTAGCAACTGATGACTCACAAAACATTGAAAACAATTCTTTAGCAATAGATTCTAATTTAAGTTTATACCCAAATCCGATAACAAATAATTTCTATATCCAAAACATAAACAAATTTAAAAATCCAGAAAAAATAAAACTCTTTGATGTATCTGGAAATGAAATAAGAATTGACAAAACTATACATTCTGATAATTTGATTGAAATAAATACATATTCAACTCTACCAGGAATCTACATTGTACACATTAATGAAGACACACTAGTAACAAAAAAATTAATTAAAAACTAGATTAAATTTTCTATAATCTTAAAACCACTTCTATATTCTTGAAGTGGTTTTTTAATTCTACACTAGCCCTGATGGAAGCGGCATCCTTTTTCTGGCTTCTTTAGACAGAAAAAGATATAGCGGACAGCAGGTTCCAGCTCCTAGAACTCATAACAACAACTTCAGAAAAAAGAAGGAATCATGGTGTTTCTAGGAATAAAAAATGTAATTTTGCACTCCAATTTATAAAAGTATGAGAACCAAGTCTTTAAAAAAGAATAAAATCAACGTAATCACTCTTGGGTGTTCGAAAAATGTATATGATAGTGAAGTACTTATGGGGCAACTTCGCGCCAGCGGAAAGGAAGTAACACATGAAGCTCCTGCTGCCGAAGAAGGCAATATTATTGTAATAAACACTTGTGGTTTTATTGATAATGCTAAAGCAGAATCAGTAAACATGATTTTAGAGTACGCAGATAAGAAAGAAAAAGGATTAGTAGATAAAGTTTTCGTGACAGGATGTCTGTCTGAACGTTACAGACCTGACTTAGAAAAAGAAATCCCAAATGTTGACCAATATTTTGGTACAACTGAATTACCTCAATTATTAAAAGCACTAGGAGCTGATTATAAACATGAATTATTAGGTGAACGTTTAACTACAACTCCTAAAAATTACGCTTATTTAAAAATTGCTGAAGGTTGCGACAGACCTTGTAGTTTTTGTGCTATTCCGCTTATGCGTGGAAAACACGTATCGCAAACTATTGAAAAATTAGTAAAAGAAGCTGAAGGTTTAGCCAAAAATGGTGTAAAAGAATTAATCTTGATTGCTCAGGATTTAACTTATTACGGTCTTGACATATATAAGAAAAGAAATCTAGGCGAATTACTCGAAGCTTTAGTAAAAGTAGAAGGAATTGAATGGATTCGTTTGCATTACGCCTTCCCTACTGGTTTCCCGATGGACGTTCTTGAAATCATGAAACGCGAGCCAAAGATTTGTAACTATATTGATATTCCGTTGCAGCACATTTCGGATTCGGTTTTAAAATCAATGCGTCGTGGTACAACTCAAGAAAAAACAACAAAATTATTAAAAGATTTCCGTAATGCTGTTCCAGGAATGGCTATTAGAACTACACTTATTGTAGGTTACCCAGGAGAAACTCAAGAGGATTTTAATATTCTTAAAGATTTTGTTCAGGAAATGAAATTTGACAGAATGGGTTGTTTTGCTTATTCTCATGAAGAAAACACACACGCTTATTTACTTGAAGACGATGTTCCAGATGATGTTAAACAAGCTCGTGCTAATGAAATCATGGAATTACAATCTCAAATTTCATGGGATTTAAACCAAGAGAAAGTAGGACAAACTTTTAAATGTATCATTGACAGAAAAGAAGGCGCTCATTTTGTTGGAAGAACAGAGTTCGATAGTCCTGATGTTGATAATGAAGTATTAATTGATGCGTCTAAAAACTATCTAAAAACTGGAGAATTTGTTAATATTAAAATAATAGAAGCTACAGAATTTGATTTATACGGTGAACCTGTTTAAATTTACAATACATTTTTTTTGAATATTTGATTTTAAAACATAAGACATGAAAACAATTCAAACAGCAATAGTATTTGCCTTTATGTTATTTTTTGCAAACTCTGTTTCTGCTCAATACGGAAACGGGTACGGTAATGGCTATGGTGGCGGTGGCTACGGTGGTGGTGGCTACGGCGGCGGCAGAATGAATGGTAGTATGAGCCAAGGTATGGGACAGATGGGTAATACCAGCAAACCCAAAGAGACTCCTGTTGAGGAAATTGTTGCCACAATAATGGAAGAACTAAAGCCTGAACTTAACCTTGATGCGTTACAAGAAATTGCAGTATCGAATGTTTTGATTGAAAGTATAAAAGAACAAGGTATACTTTTGAAAAACGAAAGTAGCAGCCAAGATGATAAAATAAAACAAATTCAAGCTCTTTCTGAAGTTACCAATAAACGAGTATCTGATTTTTTAAACAAAGATCAAAAAGAGAAGTACACTGTTTTTATGGAGCAACGCAAAAATCAAACTGGTTCCAAGAAAGCTAAGAAAAAGAAAAAATAATTGTTTTCTCTAAACATAAAAACAATTTCAAGATATGAAAAAGTATTTTTACTGTCTGATTACAGCAATTGCAATTACTTCTTGCTCAACGAATCCTTATAAGAATAGCGAAAAAGTATACGACCAGCAACTTAAGACTCTTGAAGATAAAATTACTAGCAAAGAGGCTCAGCCTATACCAGCACCAACAGTAGCTGTAAGTATAGACACTTCGTACGCTAAGCAATTACATATTTACAGAGACTCTCTTTCGATAACAGGATCGACTCCATTACAAAATGGTATTAATACGGAATGGATTGGTACCGTAAATTTTAATTTACGCAAACCAAACTTCATCATTATTCACCATACAGCACAGGATTCTTTGCAACAAACTGTAAATACTTTTACTAAAGTAAAAACGCAAGTAAGTGCTCACTATATTATCTCCAGAGATGGTAAAGTGGTACAAATGCTAAACGATTATTTACGTGCTTGGCATGCTGGTAACTCGACTTGGGGAAAAAATACCGATCTTAATTCTTCTTCGTTAGGTATCGAATTAGATAATAACGGAACTGAGCCTTTCTCTGAAACACAAATTAGTAGCTTAATTGCTCTATTAACGAGATTGAAAAAAGAGTACAATGTCCCTGCACAAAATATTTTAGGACATGGAGATATTGCTCCGGGAAGAAAACAAGACCCTAGTAAATTATTTCCTTGGAAAACACTAGCTGGTCTAGGTTTTGGGATTTGGCAAGATGAAATTCTGGAAGAAGCTCCGTTTGATTTTAAAATAGAACCTGCTTTACGCATCATAGGTTACAATACAAAGAATCTTACATCGGCAATTACCGCTTTTAAACTCCATTATATTCAAACCGAAGTTGATGGCGTATTGGATAGAAAAACAATAAATACTATTTATTCTATCTACAAGAAACAATAAAAAAAAGATTGTACAATAATAAAAACACGTTTTAGCCTTTCTAAAACGTGTTTCTTTTTATAGAAACAATTCTAAATAAAAAAAACTGCCAAAACATAGTTATGTTTTGACAGCTTAAAAAAAAAAAAAAATATCAATCTTAATAT
>NZ_JSYP01000027.1 GCF_000813005.1 Flavobacterium sp. KMS
TGATTTATTAAGAGATACAGATTTCGATACACAAGAAGAATTAAAAGAAGAATTATTACAATATTTATATTATTATAATCATGAAAGACCACATCAAGGAATTGACGGAAAAAAACCAATCGAAATGATTAATCCGTTACCGAAATAAGTAACCTTTACAGAAATGACAATATTGCGTTTAATTCTTTGCTTCTTTAAAACAATTTGCTAGAAAAGAGCTTAACTTAATGACATTGAGCTCGCGTTAGCATTGGCTCGGCAACAGATTGCCAACAAAAATAACATGCTATAACATTGCCAACGGTTTTAACCGTTGGAACGCAATACATTATCGTAATCCGTATCACACGGTTGAAACCGTGGGCTATAATAAAAATAGGATAGATTTTTTGTTTTTTTTGATGTACATCAATGTTTTCCTTTTCTTATTTAAACAATTTTGTTCCTTCAAAAATTTAATAATTAATTAAAAATGAACAAAAAGTATTTTAAATACACCAACACTTTATTTGTTATTACTCCTATAGCTCTCATTATGGCGTTTGTGGGGTTTATGCGCAATTATAGCTTTGGAGAAGATTGGCTCTTCAAATTCCTAAAAGCTTGGGGCGTCATAATTCCTGTTGCCTATAGTACCGCTTTTATAATTATTCCAAATGCTAGAAAGCTAGCCCAAAAAACAACATCAAAATGATTACCGAAATAGAAAACGAAAACCCATTAGTATCATTTGGTACAACTAGTCAAGAACGCGTTGAAAATGCAATTAATGAACTTAGGCTCGGAAAAGGAATTTTATTACTAGACGACAAAGACCGCGAGAACGAAGGCGACTTAGTTTATTCAGCCCAACATATGTCAGTCGAAGATATGGCATTAATGATACGCGAATGTAGCGGAATTGTATGCCTTTGCCTCACTAACGAAAAAGCCGATGAATTAGAATTACCTTATATGGTAAAAGAAAACACCAGTCTTTTTCAGACACCGTTTACAGTTACTATAGAAGCTAAAGAGGGAGTTACAACAGGACTTTCGGCTTCAGATAGGATTCAAACCATAAGAACCGCATCTGCAGAAAATGCTAAATCTTCTGACTTAGTAAAACCTGGACATATTTTTCCGCTAAGAGCAAATGATAATGGTGTCCTACAACGCAACGGACATACTGAAGGAAGTGTAGATATAATGAAATTATCTGGTTTAAAACCTGAAGCTGTATTATGCGAATTAATGAATCCTAACGGAACGATGGCAAGACTACCCGAGATTTTATCATTTGCCCAAAAGCATCAATTGGTAGTTTTAACAATAGCAGATATTGTACATTATCGTAAATTTGTTAAAGATTTTATTTAAAACATGAAAGAGCAATTAATCGAATATATAAAAGAGGTATCAACGGTTACAGACGAAGAACTGGAGAAAATAATCAGTTACTTTAATCCTATAGAAGTCGAGAAAAATGAGCTCTTGGTTTTCCCAGGGCAAACCACCCAACGAATGTATTTTATTTGCAATGGTTGCTTGCGTATATTTTTTATAACCGAAGAAGGACAAGAAGCAACACGATACTTAGGGTTCGAAAGTAATTTTGTAACCGCCTTATCTAGCTTTGTGCTAAATGAACCTTCTTTAGAATTTGTTCAGGCATTAGAACCAACAGAATTACTTTATATTTCGCGTCAGGATTTTTATCATTTGCTGGAAATTATACCTAATTGGGGAAGTTTTTACAGGCATTATATGGAAATGGCTTATGTAACAAATACCAAAAGACTCATGTCGTTCTTAACCCAAAATGCAACCGAAAGATACAAGCAATTACTAGACACCAACCCTAAAATCACACAACGTTTGTCTAACAAGATTGTATCTTCCTTTCTTAACGTTTCGCAAGAAACACTAAGCAGGTTAAAATCTAAACCTTAAACATTATTCAATTTTCAAAATACAAAAAGGCAATACTAGTTTCTGGTAATTGCCTTTTTTTGTTTAAATGTGCACCTATATTTTTCATAACTTCGTTTACAATTGCAAAAGCATTCAAACATCAATGAATCAGGATAGTATCGACATATCAAATAATAAAGCCATTAGCCTGCAAATGGTCGAAATTCCTCAAGGTCAGATTACATTGAGAGACGATAGGATTAAACATATCTGGACCGCAAATATTCAGCCTTTCTTAATGGCAAAATACCTTGTAACACAAGATTTATATTTAGAAATCACGCAGGATTCTCCAAGTACTTTTAAAGGAAATAAAACAATGATAAAACTAGAAAAATTCGATAATACCGATTTTGAAAGATTAATAAAATGGGCAGATAATGAAGAAATGTTAGTTCAATTTTCAGGTCCAATTTTTAAATTTCCATTAACAACTGAGCAGTTAGATAATTATCTAAAAGAAGAAAATAGAATTCCTTTTAAAGTAATTGACACCGAATCCAAAGAAGTACTAGGACATGCCGAAATATATCAATCCGAAGATAATTTGGCTAAACTTTGCCGAATACTTATTGGTGATGCAAAATTTAGAGGAAAAGGAATTGGAGAAAAAATAGTTAATCTTCTTGTACAATATTCTTTTGAAGAATTAAATGTAGAGAAAGTAGAACTTAATGTCTACGACTGGAATAAACAGGCAATTAAATGTTATGAGAAATCGGGGTTTGTCATAAATCCAAACAAAATAAGCGAAATCATAGTCCAGGAAGAAGTTTGGATCTCGCTCAATATGATAGTATCTAAAGACAATTGGAAAATAAATTAAAAAAAGAATAATCTTTTTACATCATTTCTGTAACAGAATACATTTTAATCGTCTATTAACTAAATCATAGAATATAAACTAACCATTTATTAAAAAAACCAACCAAATGAAACATTACATAGTAACAATACTAATTTTTTTAACCACATTAACCGTTTTTGGACAAGATATTACAGGACAATGGAATGGTCTTTTAAATGTTCAGGGAAAACAATTAAGAATTGTCTTTAATATCAATAAAGTCGACACTGGTTTTAAATCAACAATGGATAGTCCTGACCAAGGTGCAAAAGATATTCCGGTAACTACAACAACTTTTGAGAACTCAACTTTAAAATTTACCATTGAAAGTGCTAAAATCGAATATGAAGGTATTCTTGGCAAAGACAATAAAATAGTTGGTAGTTTTAAACAAGCAGGTCATGCATTTCCGATGAATTTATCGAGAGAAAAAGTTGAAAAAGAAAAACTGGTACGACCACAAGAACCTACTAAACCATATCCATATTACTCCGAAGATGTAACTTTTAAAAATGAAAAAGCAGGAATAACACTAGCAGGAACACTGACTATACCTAAAAAAGAAGGTGTATTTCCTGTTGTTATTTTAATAAGCGGAAGTGGTGCACAAAACCGTGATGAAGAATTAGCAGGACACAAACCTTTCTTAGTATTATCGGACTTTTTGACCAAAAACGGAATTGCGGTTTTACGATATGATGATAGAGGAACAGCACAATCTACAGGTAGCTTTAAAAATTCAACTTCTTTAGATTTTGCTACAGATGCTCTGGCTGCAGTAAACTATTTGCAAACCAGAAAAGAAATTAACAAACAAAAAATTGGATTAATTGGTCATAGCGAGGGAGGATTAATTGCTCCAATTATTGCTGCAAATTCTAAGAACATCAATTTTATTGTCTTACTCGCTGGCCCTGGACTTCCTGGAAACCAATTACTTTTATTACAGCAAAAATTAATTGCAGAAGCTGCCGGAATGAGTCAAGCCGATATCCTGAAAGCACAAGAAACAAACAAAACAACTTTTAATATTATCGCTAAATCTAAAAGCCCTGAACAATTAAAAACGGATCTAACTGCTTACATAACTCAAGTTTCTAAAAACGATCCTAATAAACCCGCAGCAATGACTGAGGCAGAATACGTTAAAATACTAACAGATAAAATACTAACTCCTTGGATGGTAACTTTTGTAACCTACAATCCAGCACCAACATTAGAGAAAGTAAAATGTGCCGTTTTAGCACTTAATGGAGCAAAAGATTTACAAGTTGCACCAAAAGAAAACCTAACCGCCATAAAAGAAGCCCTTTTAAAAGGAGGAAATAAAAATATAACAACCAAAGAATTACCAAACCTGAATCATTTATTTCAGGAATGTAAAACTGGTTTGCCAACTGAATATGCAACAATAGAACAAACATTTTCTCCAACAGCTATGAACGAAATTCTGGATTGGATAAAAATACAAACGAAATAATTTTTAGATGAAAAATAAATCAGCAGCACAAAATAGCAAACGAAAAATATTCATCAACGGCAGTGTTTGCAACAGTCGTGAAGATTTCTGGAATGCCTACGCAAAAGAAATCGACCCAGAATCGGCTAAACATTTTGGGAAAAACTTAGATGCATTTAATGATGCTATTTCGGCTGCTGGTCCAGGATATCCAGGAGAATGTACTATAGAAATAACAGGAACAGAAAATTTAAATAAAATATTTGGTTTAAAAGATTTTCAATTTATAATCGAATTACTTACAAAGGCGGACTTTGTAGATTTAATTACTCAGAAAAACTAATTACCGATTACATAATACATTTTACAATTAAACAAATGAATAGAATTACCGTTTTTTGTGGATCAAGCTTTGGAAACAAAAAAGAATACGAAACTCAAGCTTTTAAACTTGGACAAACAATGTCCGAAAATAATATCGATTTAGTTTATGGCGGAGCCAAAGTTGGACTTATGGGTGCAGTTGCAGATGGAGTTTTAAATAAAAACGGAAAAGTAATTGGTGTTTTACCAGACTTCTTAATGAAGAAAGAAATTGCACACGATAATTTAACTGAATTAATTATTGTAAAAAGCATGCATGAAAGAAAAACCAAAATGAACGAATTAAGCGATGGCGTAATTGCTTTGCCAGGCGGATTTGGAACTCTGGAAGAGTTTTTTGAGATGCTTACCTGGGCGCAACTTGGTCTTCATAAAAAACCAATCGGGATTTTAAATATTGATGGTTTTTACGATTTGTTATTAGAATTTATACTAAAAATGGTAAATGAAGGTTTCTTAAAAGAGATAAACCAACAAATGATACTCGTAAGTACAGATTCAGAGGATTTGCTCCTTAAAATGAAAAATTACGTGGCTCCAGAAGTTGGTAAATGGATTAAAAAAGGAAATGAATAAATCATTTAAAAATCAAAAAACATGCCTGTAGATAATTTAAATTTAGAAATTCCGAAATTGATTTTTAATGCACACGGAGAATTAATAATCCTACCTTCCCCTACTTCATCCAAAGATGATTTTGATTTTTTTCAGGGAAAATCTAATATTATAAATAAAAAACTAAAATACCGATTTTCGAATTGTACTGAATGGATTGAATTTCCATCAACACAGGAAATGTACAAGATTCTTCAGGGAATTGGTAATATCGATAATTTTCTGGCTGAATTTGATGGTGTTCCTTTTGAAGGAATGACGGTACGATTATTTAATCCCGAAACAAAACTGTGGAGTATTTATTGGTCCGACTCGAATACCGGAGTTTTAGATAAACCCGTAATTGGTTCATTCGAAAAAAAAGTAGGTCATTTCTTTTCAAGAGATATTTATGAAGGAAAAAAAGTAATTCAACTATTTCGTTGGGATGCCAGAGACAAAAACAATCCTATTTGGAGTCAGGCAATGTCTGCCGATAATGGAGAATCTTGGGAATGGAATTGGTATATGTATATGACCAAAGTGAAATAGAAATCCCAACACAGAATAAACCAACCAATCAAACTCTTTAATACCTAACATGTTAGTCGATTGCTAAAATAATTAAAAATAAATAGCAATTAATTTGCCTATCTACTAATAGGTAGTATATTTGTTAAAAAAAGCGATGACAACAAGAGAAGCAATCATAGACAAAGCAGATCAATTGATAAGAGAAAAAGGGTACAATGCTTTTAGCTTTAAAGATATATCTAATGATATCGGTATAAAAACTGCTTCGATACATTATCATTTCCCTGCAAAATCAGACCTTGGAGTAGCAACAATCAAAGAACATATCGAGAGATATGAAACTTTAAAAGAAAAAGTTGCCAATGAATCTCCCTTAACAAAACTTGAAGCTTTCCTGGCAATACATACTCAAATAAAACAGGAGAACAAAGTCTGTATTGTTGGCTCATTAGCAACAGACTTAAACACTCTCGATGAAACCATAAAATCAGAACTACAAATATTTGCAGCATTAGTTATTAATTGGTTAACCGAAGTCCTAACTGAAGGAAAAGAACTTAAAATATTTGATTTTGAATCTTCACCGAGAACAAAGGCATTGATGATAATAACAAATATGGTTGCAATTGTACAACTGTCAAGACTTACAAACGAGAATGATTTTGTGATTGTAAAAGAGACAATTCTAAAAGAACTAAAATCTAAAAAATAATGAAAAGAGTAGTAATAACAGGATTGGGAGCAGTAACCCCTATTGGCAATAATGTTTCGGAATATTGGCACTCGCTAATCAACGGAGTTAGTGGCGCATCTGAAATAACAAAATTCGACACTACTAATTTCAAAACTAAATTTGCCTGTGAGGTTAAGAATTTTAATCCCGAAAACATTTTTGAGAAAAATGAAATAAGAAAATATGACCTTTTTACTCAATACGCATTATATGCAACAGACGAAGCTATCAAAAATGCAAATATTGATTTTGATTCTTTAAATAAAAACAGAATTGGAGTTATTTGGGGTTCTGGTGATGGTGGCGTTTCAACATTCGAAGAACAAATTGGAGAATATAAATTAGGTAATGGCATACCTAGATTTAGCCCGTTTTTCATTCCAAAGAGGATTATTAACATTGCTTCGGGAGCAATCTCAATTAAATACGGGCTTCGCGGAATTAATTATACCACAGTATCTGCCTGTTCTGCTAGTAATACAGCAATCATTGATGCATTTAATTACATTCGTTGGGGCAAAGCCGATATGATAATTAGTGGTGGCTCTGAAGCTTCTGTCACAGAATCATCTATTGGAGGTTTTAATGCCTCAAAAGCATTATCAACATTAAACGAGGATTGTAGTAAAGCATCACGCCCATTTGATGCAACAAGAAACGGATTTGTTTTGGGTGAAGGTGCTGGTGCCATTATACTAGAAAGCTATGAACATGCATTAAAAAGAAATGCTGTTATTCTTGCCGAAATTGTTGGCGGTGGATTAGCTGGAGATGCTTATCACTTAACAAGTACACACCCAGACGGCGAAGGTGCTATTCTAGGAATGGAACTTGCTCTTGAGGAAGCTCAGATAACATCAGACAAAATCGATTATATAAATGCTCATGCTACCTCAACTCCTACTGGCGACTTGAGTGAACTTAAGGCAATGGAAAAAGTATTTGGAATAAATCCAAATGCCAATATTAGTGCAACAAAATCAATGACTGGACATTTACTTGGCGCAGCAGGAGCAATTGAAGCAATTGCTTGTATAAAAGCTATTCAGGAAAATATTGTTCCTCCAACAATAAATACACAAACGGTAGAACCTGAATTTTTAAATAAGTTTAATTTGACACTCGGTAAAGCACAACCAAGAATAGTTAATTATGCAATGAGCAATACGTTCGGCTTTGGTGGACATATAGCAAGTTCAATATTTAAAAAATTTACAGACTGATTTTAGTAATTAAATCAAAATGCAGCAACCTCGTTTAAGTAATTTAAACGAGGTTTTTCTATATATAGCATTACAATACCAAATCGAAATAAAAATTTCCATAACTTCGTTGGTAATAAAATATATCATCAAACAATAAAATGAAAAACAAATCAAATCCTGTAGTCTATTTTGAGATTCCTGTAACCGATATAGAAAGAGCTATGCAATTTTATACGGCAGTATTTAATTTTGACTTTGAACGTGATACCATTCATGATAACGAAATGGCATTTTTCCCTCTTACCGAAGGCAATAACGGAATCACGGGAGCTTTAGCAAAAGGAGAAATATACAACCCAACGATAAACGGAACACTTATTTATTTTAATACAGAGGATATCGAGGAAACTTTAAATCTCGCATTGCAAAATGGTGCCGAAGTTTTATTTCCAATAACATCAAATGGTGAATATGGTTCTGTAGCAGAATTTAAAGACTGCGAAGGAAATAGAATTGCATTACATATGGCTAATAAATAATATAACAACTTATACAAAACAATACTTTACAATAAAAATGGAAGAATTAAAAGAGAATGAAGTGCCTACACAAAAAATTTATAAAGACCGAGCTATCTGGGTTGGAACATTTTTAGGAGGACCACTTGCAGCTGGATATTTGATAGCTGAGAATTTTAAGGCATTTAATGACACAAAAAAAGCAAAAACAACATGGATAATAGCTATTATAGCCACAATAGCAATATTTGGTGGCGCTTTTTTAATTCCTGAAGATGTAAAAGTCCCAAATCAGATAATCCCTTTAATATATACTGGAATAGCTTTTTATTTCGTACAACATTTTCAGGGACAAAAAATAAATGAACATATAAATTCTGGTGGTTCATTTTTTGGTTGGTGGCGAACAATTGGAATCAGCTTTATTGCCCTTTTAATCACATTTAGTGTTATTATATGTGTAGTGTTATTTACAGAAAATGAACAATTTGATGGAATAACAAAAGAATATGGCGTTATGAAAAACGAAATTGTTTATCAAGATAATATACCCGTAACAGAAGTAGACAAACTAGCAGAAGGCTTTGAAAAAAATGCATTTTTTGAAAATACAACTAAAAAATATGTGTACATAAAAAAGAGTAATTCTACTTATGAAGTTTCTATTCCATGTAATCAAACTATTGAAGACATCCCTGAATCACAAATTCCTTTTGTCCTATTAAGAAGTGAAATGCAAAAAGAATTCCCTAATAACAAAATCGTTTTAAATTTAGTAGTTGATAATCTTGATAATGTTGTAAAACGAATCGAATAATAATTATCGTACTCACTGAATTTAAAGACTGCGAAGGAAACAGGATTGCATTGCATATGACTAATAAATAATTATGTAATTATAGAATTGATTTAACACATAGAAACACAGATTTTATGTGCAAAAAAGGATACAAAAAGAAAAACATTTCTCTCACATAGTAACTAGTTGAGATAATACATTTGAAGGTAGAGATGCACCGCAGTGCATCTAAGATATAGTTACTATGCGGCTGTATATAAAGTGAAACGTCTATTTTTGAGAGTGCTAAATCTATGTTTCTATGTGTTTAAAATAATTGCGCCCAAAGGGTTAATAAAATAAAAACAATCCATTAAAAATGTCTGGAGAAAAAGATTTAGAGAAGTTACTCAAAAGCATGAAACCTAAACACAATGTTGGTGATTATGTTTTTTGTACCGTTAAAAGTCTTGAAAATATAGCTCTCGAAGATATTGTAATGTCATTTACAGAAAGTGAAGGCATTACATTAATCATAAAAAAAGAAATTGCCGATGAACTTAAACTAAGTTATTCGGTTGTAATGTCGTGGATAACGCTAACTGTACATTCATCATTAGAAGCTGTGGGTTTAACTGCCGCTTTCGCGAAAGCGTTATCAGACAATAACATTAGTTGCAATGTTGTAGCTGCATTTTATCACGACCATATCTTTGTAAATAAAAAAGATACAGACAATGCCATTACTATTTTAAATAAATTTTCTGAATAGAATTAATTAGTATTCGATGACAACAGATATCATAGAAATAAACAACTTCGTCGTTTTAATAGAGCAATCAAATGCTGATAAAACGATTATCGAAAAATGTGAAATCGATGGAGATGCTGTTGGCTTTGCTTTCTATGGTTCAGGAAATGTCGAATTGGAAATTACGTATGAAAACAATAGTATAATTATAAACAATACCACAGGAATTGCAATTTCATTTTTTGGAAACAGCAAAGTCGGATTTGCACATAAAATTTCGCCTAATAAACCATTACAATCTATTAGCGTATTTATGAAGATAAAAAATCTTAATATGCTGCCAGAACGTGAAAGCGAAATCTTCTCTGAGTATTTACAACAACTCCTTAATCCCGAAGCCAATTTTGTAGAAGGTCCTAGTTTTTATATGTCACCCGATATGCAAAATGCAGTTCAAAAAATATTTAATACCCAATACAAAGGAGACACAAGATTAATGTTTCTTAAAAGCCAGATAACCGAATTACTGGCACATTTCTTTGCACATCTTGCTACCGAAAAAGAAAAAACCACCAACAAAATTGACCGTGATAAACTTTTTCACGCAAAAGAAATCATGACCCAAAATATTGCTACTCCACCCTCATTAAGTGAGTTATCTAAGCAAATTGGTCTTAACAACAACAAACTCAAAAAGAATTTTAAAGAACTTTTTGGTATTCCTGTATTTAAATACCTTCAGGAACAACGACTAAATAAAGCGCATGAATTATTAAGCAATACCGACAAGAACATTCAGGAAACTGCATGGTTTGTGGGATACGAAAGTTTAAGTTCCTTCTCGAATGCTTTCCATAAAAAATTTGGAGTACGACCAAGCGAACTAAAAAAATAATTCTTTTCGAACAAACTTTAATCCTTTTAAAACAAACAACTGATAATCAATAGTTCTAATTTTATTTTGTTAACTAAACATCATAATCATGGAACCATTTATTATCGACACAAAAACTATTGTTTTATTATTTACCACATTATTAACCGGACTTCTGGCTGGGATCTTTTTTACTTGGTCTAATGCTATAACTCCAGGTATTGGCAGGCTTGATGATATTAATTATCTAAGAGCTTTCCAGAACATGAACCGTACTATTGTAAACCCATTATTCTTAGTGATAATTATGGGGCCAGTATTTTTATCTTTTGCTACAGCTTATCTTTATAAATCTAATCATCCTTATATTTTCTGGTTATTACTAATTGCAGCAATACTATATTTTGTAGGCGTATTTCTGGTAACAATTATGGGCAATATTCCGCTAAATAATCTTTTAGACAAAACTGACTTAACCAATATTTCTCTGGAAAATGCCAAAAATTTGAGAGATCAATTTGAACTTAAATGGAATAATCTGCATTTGGTTCGAACCATAACATCAGCACTATCATTCTTCTTATTAATTATAGTGTGTTTGTTTAGAAATAGTAACTTTTAATATTAAAATAAAATGAAAAAAATCAGAGCAATTTTAGTTGGAGCGTTAATCTGGCTATTAATATTTAGTACTTTCGGTATATTAAGTTATCTTCCAAACATTAAAGATTCTGCATTACAACAATTCTTAGTTGTTGCACCATTGGCAATTCCATTTACAATTCTTGGTGCTTATATTTTCTATAAAAACGGAAATAAAACCAACGGATTCATTCTCGGTTTAATTATAGTTACAACTGCTTTAACACTAGATGTACTCATAACTGTACCTTTTACCATAATCCCGAATCAGGGAAATTACCATAGTTTTTTCACTAGTAAATTCCTCTGGATTCTTGTTGCAGAGGTGGTTACTATTGTATACTTTTATTGGAAATTAAAGATTAAAACCAAATTACAAAACATATAATTAGTTTTTAAATCAGTATAAACAATATAAAGTTTAAACAAAATATGCAAACATTAGGGCTTATTGGCGGAATTAGTTGGGTATCTACAGTCGATTATTACAAACTTATTAATGAAGGAATAAATGAAAAATTGGGCGGATTAAACTTTTCTCAATGTATTATTTATTCATTTAATTATGAAGACATCAAAAAAAATAATGATAATAATGATTGGGAGAAAACTTTTCAGATGCTATATGAAGCTTGCAAACATTTAAAATCTTCGGGAGCAACGGCAATTGTATTATGTGCCAACACTATGCATCATATTGCTGATAGACTCGAAAAAGAAATCGGAATCCCACTAATTCATATTGCCACAGTAACAGCCGAAGAAATCGAAAAAACTGGACTAAAAAAAGTGGGATTACTGGGAACTAAATTTACAATGGAACTTGATTTTTTCAAATCTAAACTTACCGATAGAGGTATCGAAACACTTATCCCTAATGATGAAGACAGGGACTTTGTACACATGACAGTTTTTGAAGAATTAGGAAGAGGAATTGTTACTGAAAAAACCAAAAAACGATACCTGGAAATTATTGATAAATTGATACAAAACGGAGCCGAAGGAATCATACTTGGTTGCACCGAAATTCCGCTTGTTATAAAACCCGAAGATGTAACCATCCCAACATTTGATACTGTATTATTACACTCGAAAGCTGCAGTAGCATTTTCATTAAATACATAAAGTTTATCATATAAAGCAGCATAAATAAATGATTAAATAATAAATAATCAAGATGAATATAATCTGTAAGAACTGTAATCAGCATTTTAAAGGACATTATTGTAGTAATTGCGGACAGCCAGCCGAAACTCACAAACTCGATTTCCATTTCCTGATGCATGAAATCCAACACGGATTAATTCATTTTGATAAAGGTATTTTATACTCCGCTAAACAACTTTTTACGCGTCCCGGAAATACCATAAGAGAGTTTATAGAAGGAAAACGAATTAAACATTTTAAACCACTTTCCTTAGTAATTATTCTCGCAACTCTTTATGGAGTTCTTTATCATTACTTTCATATCAACCTAATTGCCGATGCTCCCACAGATAGTGAGACACTATCGATAATTAATCCCAAAGCAGCAAATGAATGGGTCGCGACTCATTTTTCATGGATAACATTAGCAACAATACCATTTTACTCATTGGGAACATATATCGCATTTAGAAAACAAGGATACAACTATATCGAATATTTTATACTCAACACCTTTAAAGCCTCGCAACGACTCTTTGTACATATTGCTTTATTTCCGTTGCTTTATTATTATAATGGAACTCCCAATATAAAAACCATAACCCAAATTCTATATGTTATAGATATCATATTAATTTATTGGACAAATGTTCAATTTTTTAATAAACTCACTAAAACCAAAGCTTTTCTATTATCTGTATTGAGTCACGTAATATTCCTTGTTAGCTCTGTGTTAATTTTATCCATAATTATCACAATTTTAAACAAATTACACAATTAATAACCATATTTCATGTTTAACATTTAAATATTTAACAACCTAAACAAACTTTAAAATAATTCTTAATGAAAGTACTTCTGAAATTTATGTTTCTCTTCCTAATCGTTCTCAACACATCAGCACAACAAGCAAATGGTACAAAACCTGAAGATTCCAAAATGCTTTATGACATTCAGGACGATGTTTTAATTAAAACCAGAGATGGAGCATTAATTTCCGCAATTGTAGTTCGCAAAAAAGGAATAACGACACCACAACCCGTTATTTTACAATTTACAATCTATGTACGCGATCGAGATATTAAAGGTTTAAAAGAAGCCGCAGATAATGGTTATGTTGGAGTTATAGCATATTCAAGAGGGAAAAGATTAAGTCCCGACGAAATATTTCCGTATGAGCATGATGGCAAAGATGCCTATGATGTTATTGACTGGACAAGCAAGCAATCATGGTGTAACGGAAAAATCGGAATGTTTGGCGGTAGCTATAACGGTTTTACACAATGGGCATCGGCAAAAAAATTGCATCCAGCACTTAAAACAATCGTTCCTTATGTTGCCAACAGACCAGGAATGGGATTACCAATGGAAAATAGCGTATTTATAAATCCTAATTACGAATGGGCATTTTATGTAACCAATAATAAAACCTTAGATACAGTTGTAGGATACGACAGGAAACGTTTCCGAACCATGCAGGACAAATGGTGGAATTCAGGTACTGCTTATCACAAAATTGACAGCATTGATGGTACGCCAAATAAATATTTACAAAAATGGTTATTACATCCTGGCTATGACAAATACTGGCAAGATATGGTTCCATATAAAGATGAATTTGCCCAAATAAACATCCCTATTTTATCCATCGATGGTTATTATAACGATTCCCAAATATCTAGTTTATACTATTTAAGAGAGCACGTTAAATACAATAAAAATGCTGAGCATTATCTTGTTATCGGACCTTATGGACATTTTGGTGCTCAAAAAGGTGGAGACCCTACCATAAACGAATATAAAGTTGACCCTATAGCGATTTTTAATACCAAGAAACTAACCTACGAATGGTTTAACTACATTCTTAAAGGTGGTCCTAAACCTGCCGTTTTAAAAGATAAAATAAACTATGAAGTAATGGGTGCTAATGAATGGAGACATGCACCATCATTAGAAAAAATGAGTAACGGTTTTCTTAAATTATATTTAACCAATACCAAATCGAAAGATAAATATCTATTATCAGATAAAAAACCAGCCAAATCTGGGTTCTTACCTCAGGAAGTAGATTTTGCCAACAGAGAAATTAGTAATAATGACTATTACCCAGATCCAATAATTCGTAAAGAACTCGATACTATAAATGGCTATTTTTTTATAAGCGAACCCCTTGATAAACCTATTTTGGTTAATGGTGCTTTTGAAGGCGAAATAAAAGCGCTTATCAACAAAAAAGATATGGATTTAGGTGTAGTATTATATGAATTGATGCCTAACGGCGAATACTTTCACTTATCCTATTTTTTAGGCAGAGCCAGTTATGCAAAAGATATTACAACCAGAAATCTTCTTGTTCCTAACAAAATAGAATCTATCCCGTTTACAAATACCAGATTAGTAAGCAAGCAATTAAGCAAAGGAAGCCGCTTGGTTGTGGTAATAAATGTAAATAAAAATGCTTTCGCCCAACTAAATTATGGAACTGGTAAAGACGTAAGCGATGAAACCATTAAAGATGCCAAAGAACCTCTAAAAATAAAATGGTATAACGATAGTTTTGTCAAAATTCCAATCTGGAAAGATTAGGAAAGATAACCTCTATTTGCTGCCATAGATAATCTATAAATGGGACGCGGATAAAACGGATTTACAAAAGTAAAGACGCAGATTAAAACAGATTAAAAAAATAGAAAAAAATCCGTTTTTATCCGCGTTTTCGCCTTAGCGAATCCGTTTTATCCGCGTCCCTTTTTTCAGTCAGAGATTCAAAACAATTTGCGCCCTTTGCGGTTAATTTCTCTACCACAGTTTATTGTTTTTAACTAAATAAAAACTTTAATTTCCTTAACTTCGTTTACTACATAAAAACGCTGAAAATTATGGCATGGAATCCCGAAAAATACAACGAGTTTAAAACACTTCGATACAAACCTTTCTTCGATTTGATTGCCCATATTCAGGATAAACCAAATATGAAAGTCGTAGATTTAGGTTGCGGAACTGGAGAGTTAACCAATATGCTATCCGAAAAGCTAACCAATCCTTCAGTAAAAGGCATCGATTCCTCGAAAGAAATGCTGGAGAAAGCCAAAGAATTTACTTCGATACAATTTGATCAAAAAACAATCGAAGAACAAATTAATACGGGAGAAAAATGGGATTTAGTTTTTGCAAATGCATCCATTCAATGGGTTGATAATCACGAAAAATTATTTCCTAAAATTATATCATTATTAAATCCCGATGGACAATTAGCAATCCAAATGCCTTGTCAGAACGAGAATTTACTCAATCAGATTGTAATCGAATTAGTGCAGGAAGAACCATATAAAAGCGCATTGAATAATTGGAAACGACTTTCTCCTGTTCTTACAATGGACGATTATGCTCAAATTTTATTCGAGAATGGCGGTACAGATATAGTTATTTACCAAAAGGTATATCCTATGATAGCCAAGTCGCATGACGAATTATATGAGTTTATTTTGGGCTCAACATTAGTTCCCTATTTCGAGAGATTAGAAGGTGCAATTAAAGAACAATTCATCAAAGAATTTAAAAAGAGAATAGAAAAAAGGTTTAGTAAAACGCCATCATTATACGCGTTCAAAAGAATCCTTTTATACGCAAAATTCTAAAAACATAACTAGAAAAAATATAGATATGAGTAGTAATCCAAAATCTGTTGAAGCCCAAATGCTGATAAGAAAACCAGCTGCAATTGTTTTTAATGCTTTTATAGACCCGAATGTAACCAAGAACTTTTGGTTTACAAAAGGAAGTGATAAACTGGCTGTAGGCAAAAATATAATCTGGGAATGGGAAATGTACAAAGTATCAACTACCGTTTTTGTAAAAGAAATTATCGAAAACGAAAAGATTACTATCGAATGGAACGAACCTAAAACAACCGTTGATTTTGAATTCAGAAAAATAACAGACGATACAACTTATGTGGTTATCAAAAATTATGGTTTTGATAAAGAAGGCGACGAACTTTTAAATACAATCAAAGATTCTACAGGCGGATTTACCACTGTTCTAGACGGGCTAAAAGCCTATTTAGAGCATAATATCAACCTGAATCTTATAGCCGATAAATTTCCTAAAGAAGCTTTTAATACATAAAAAACGGAGCGGAAAAATTAACCGCAAAAGTCGCAATGATTTACGCAAAGGTTGCAAAGCATAAAAAAACCATGTAATCCTTTTATCCCGATAGCTATCGGGAGTGGCGGAAAAATTAACCGCAAAGGGCGCAATCCCGACGCTTCGGGATCCTATTTTCGCCTTAGCTAATCCGTTTCATCCGCGTTCCTTTTTATAGATAACCTGCAAAAAACACATTTTAATTCATATCAACAAAATGAGCTTAGAAAACAATTATATAGAAGTTAATAAACAATCTTGGAATAGTCGGGTTGAGTCACATCTTAAATCTGACTTTTATGATTTAGAAGGTTTCCTAAAAGGAAACACTTCATTAAATAGTATCGAGTTAGAATTACTTGGTGATGTAAAAGGAAAATCAATCCTGCATTTGCAATGTCATTTTGGTCAGGACACAATTTCTTTGGCAAGACTTGGCGCAAATGTTACGGGAGTCGATTTGTCTGACAAAGCAATAGATAGCGCCAACAAACTTGCTCAAGAAGCTGATGCTGAAGCTACATTTATATGTTGTGATATTTATGATTTACCAAACCATTTAAACCAGAAATTCGATATCGTATTTGCAAGTTACGGAGCAATCCCGTGGTTGCCAGACCTTGATAAATGGGCAAAATTAATTTCTGATTTCCTTAACCCGAATGGGAAATTAGTCTTTGCAGAATTTCATCCAGTAGTTTGGATGTTCGATGATAATTTTGAAAAAGTAGGATATAATTATTTCAATTCGGGAGCAATAATAGAAACCCAAGAAGGAACCTACGCAGATAGAGAAGCTCCAATAGAACTAGAGTACGTATGTTGGAATCATAGTATGAGCGAAGTTGTAAATAGTCTGATAAAAAACGGACTAGAACTAAATGCCCTAAATGAATATGATTACTCGCCATATAATTGCTTCAATAACACCATCGAATTTGAACCAAAAAAATACAGAATAAAACATTTGGACAATAAAATCCCAATGGTATATTCGATAGTTGCCACAAAAAAGTAGTAGACAAAAAAATATAACTCATCACATTATGCAAACAGCAATTGGATTAATTCTAGTAACCATCTTTCTATTCCTGGCAGGAATTCATATATTTTGGGGATTTGGTGGAAAATGGGGAAATGATGCCGCTATACCAACAACCGCAAACAATGAAAAAGTTATCAATCCGAAACTAAAAGAATGTATGGTAGTTGCAATTGCATTACTGAGTCTTTCGGTTTTAATTTTAATAAAATCAGAAATAATAGTCTTTAGTTTGCCTAATTGGTTACAAGAATATGGACTTTGGATTATTTCGATATTGTTTATTGTGAGAGCAATTGGCGAATTCAAATACGTTGGATTTTTTAAAAAAGTCAAAACCACAAAATTTGCACAAATGGATACCAAATACTTTTCACCATTATGCTTATTTATTTCGATTTTAGCAACAACATTAGCATTAACAGCATAATTTTTTGTGCTACTTTTACATAGAATAACAATATAAATTGAAATCAAAAAACATGGAATTAATTACTATCGAAGAGTTTTTTATTATCGGATTATCGATAAGAACTACCAATGAAAAAGAACAATCTGCAACGGATATTCCAGCGCTTTGGAACAAATTTATGTCTGAAAATACAATCGAAAATATTCCAAATAAAATAGATAGCTCAATCTATGCTGTTTACACCGAATATGAAAAGGATTATACAAAACCATACACAACAATTTTAGGCTGTAAAGTTTCAAGTTTAGAGAATATCCCAACCGGAATGATTGGAAAAACCATTGCAAAAGAAACCTACAAACAATTTACAGCCAAAGGAAATTTAGCCGACGGTGTTGTAATCCAGAAATGGATAGAAATTTGGAATACTGATCTTAACAGAAAATATACTGCCGATTTTGAGATATACGGAGAAAAGGCATCCAATCCAGAAAATGCCGAAGTGCCTATTTTTATAGCTATTTAGTGAATTTACTCATATCAGTTAATTTCAAAAAAATGCTTTAATTTTCTAGATTCTCTCGCAAAGTCGCAAAGACGCCAAGTTAAAATTTAGCTTTCTTTGCGACTTGGCGTCTTTGCGAGAATTTATAACTACAACACTTATATAAACAATAATGCAACCAAAACTAATTGAACACATAAAAAAGTACGTCGAATTAAACGATGAACAAACCCAATTAGTTCTGGCTAATATGAAGCCGATTACCCTAAAAAAGAAAAGTTATTTACTAGAAGAAGGACAAATATGTTCTTCGCTTTATTTTGTAGAAAAAGGCTGTTTACGTTTCTTTTTTATCAATGATAAAGGAACAGAACAGATCACACAATTTGCAATCGAAAACTGGTGGATTGCCGATTATATGAGTTTTGATACACAATCGCCATCACAGTTTTACATTCAGGCAATCGAAAATACCGAAGTTTATGTTTTTGATTATCACAATCAGGAAAAAGTTTTTAGCCAATTACCTCAACTAGAACGCTACTTCCGACTTGTTTTGCATAGAGCTTATTCGGCTGCCCAATTGCGAATGAAGTATTTATACGACTTTACAAAAGAAGAAAGTTACCAGCATTTTATTACCAGATTTCCTGAGTTTGTGCAACGAATTCCGCAATATATGTTAGCATCCTACTTAAATCTTACTCCGGAATATTTAAGCGAGATAAGAAAAAACGCACTTTAATCTCATTTCTTAAACCAGCTTAAGATTTTTCATGGTTCCTATAAATATCTTTGCTTAATAATTAAAAACAAAGAAATCATGAGCAAGAGAATTAAAATTGCACAGACTCAACCAACTGCTGTAAAACCATTATTGGATTTGAATACCTATTTAGACTCAACTCCTTTAACCCACACACATCACGAATTAATAAAAATTAGAACATCACAAATAAACGGTTGTGCTTATTGTATCGATTTGCATACAAAAGATGCCCGAAAATATGGCGAAACCGAACAACGCATTTATTTATTGAATGCTTGGAGAGAAGTAGATTTTTATACTGAAGAAGAAAGAGCAATTTTGGCTTTGACCGAAGAAATTACATTAATAAGTAATGGAGGAGTTTCAGACGAAACCTATCAAAAAGCAGCTAGTTTATTTGATGAAAACTATTTATCAAATATTATAATGGCGATTATTACAATAAATGCCTGGAACAGAATTGGGGTTACAACCGAAATGAAACCAGCTTTAACTCGTTAAAAATTAAAGGTTCCAACCATTAAGATATTAAGTTTTAATTCTTAATTTACTTAATCTCTTAATGGTTTGACAAAAACATCTTTTCTTTCTTATTTAACTGATTTTTCCTACTCGTTATTGTTAAAACCCTTATTTTAAGATAATCAAAAAATTATAATCAATACTTTTTACATTATTATTTTATTGCCAAATTATTAATATTAAATACAAATTTTAATAAATACGCAACATTAACAATTTTTCTTTTAATTTCATTGCGTTATTCAATTATCTTTGTGATAATAAAATTATAGTATAATGGAAGAATGTATATCGGTATTTGATATGCTTAAGATTGGTGTAGGACCATCAAGTTCACACACCCTTGGACCTTGGCGTGCAGCAGAACGTTTTCTTGCTGAATTAAAAAGTGAAAATCTGTTTTCTCAAATCACTCGTGTCAAAGTCGATTTGTATGGCTCTCTTTCTTTAACAGGAAAAGGTCATGCTACAGATTTGGCAGTTATGTTAGGATTAAGCGGTCAGGATCCCGAATATATTCCTATAAACGACATTGCAGGAATTATCAAATCTATCGAAGAAACCAATACAATTATACTTGGAAACGAGATAACCATTCCGTTTTTCTTTTTACAAGACATTGTTTTCAATAAAGAATTCTTGCCTTTTCATGCCAATGGTTTAAAATTTACGGCTTACGCCAAAGATGATTCCGAATACGAATCTATCTTCTACTCTATCGGTGGTGGATTTGTAGTGAAAGAAGAACGCGAAAATGCTAAAATAAAATCGGAGATAAAATGTGCATTTCCGTTTCCTATACAAAACGCAGCAGAACTTTTAGAATATACCATTACTCAAAACAAATCCATTTCGGAGATTGTTTATGAGAATGAAAAATCGATGCGTTCTGAAGAATTCATTAATAACGAATTAATGCGTATTTGGAATACCATGCTCGAATGTATGTATATCGGTTGCCATTCTGAAGGAATACTTCCTGGTGGACTAAATGTACGTCGTAGAGCATTTGATATGCACCAAAATCTCATCGGTTTATCCAACTATAATTCTCCACAAACGTGGCTAGAAGAAATAAGAAAAACTGAGGTTAAATTTCGTCAAATCCTAAAATGGGTAAGTTGTTTTGCACTTGCCGTAAATGAGGTAAATGCCGCTTTAGGACGTGTAGTTACTGCCCCGACCAATGGTAGTGCTGGTGTAATTCCTGCCGTTTTAATGTATTATTTGGTAATCGAAAACCATGATGCAGCCGAAAAAGAAATCAAACAATTCCTGATGGTTGCTGGCGAGATAGGAAGTATCTTTAAGAAAGGGTCTACAATTTCTGCCGCAATGGGTGGTTGTCAAGCCGAAATAGGTGTTTCGTCATCTATGGCAGCAGCAGCACTTTGCGAATTAATGGGCGGAACTCCAGCACAAGTTTTAATGGCTGCTGAGATTGCCATGGAACATCACTTAGGATTAACCTGTGACCCAATAGGTGGATTAGTACAAATACCTTGTATAGAAAGAAATACAATGGGAGCTATAAAAGCCATCAATGCAGCCGAATTAGCACTAGAAACAGACTCTAAAAATGCAAAGGTACCTCTCGATAAAGTAATTGATACGATGTGGCAAACAGCAAAAGATATGAACTCTAAATACAAAGAAACCTCCGAAGGAGGATTAGCAATTGCCGTGAATATGGCGGATTGTTAGTATTCAGTCGCAGTTTTCAGTTTTAGTTTACAGTCACAGTATTCAGTATTCAATAAAAAAAGTGTTCAGTTGCAGTCGCAGTTTTAAAAAACTACAGATTGTACTGAACACTTTTTTTAATTATACCTTTACAATTATCAAAACTGTAAACTGTCACTGGTACTAAAAACTGCAACTGAATACTATTTTTTTTTACCCGCAAACAACTGAAACTGAAAACTGAAACTGGTACTGAACACTAAAAACTACGCTTTCAAAAGTTTAAACCAGAACGAACTTCCTAATCCCAACTCGCTTTCTACGCCAATTGTTCCGTTTTGTGCTTCGATAAATTCTTTACTAATAGATAATCCCAATCCCGTTCCTGATTTATGACTTCCCGGAATCTGGAAAAACTTATCAAATACTTTGGATTTATAATGGCTATCGATTCCTTTACCAGTATCGACTACTGCAAAAACAATCTGATTTTTTTCTTTTTTCAGTTTAACTGTAATACTACTTTTTTCATAAGAGTATCTAATAGCATTCGTTAAAAAATTAATCATCACCCAAGTTGTTTTCTCCGAGTCAGCTTTTATATCTGCAAGATTAGGTTCGCTTTCAACAATCAATTCAATTTGTTTTTGCTCAGCTTGTACTTTTACTGCTTCAAGAGCATAATCTATAATTTTATACGGACTACATTGTCCAATATCTAGCTTAATATTACCTGTTTCCAGTTGTGCCATATCTAGCAACTCACCCGTAATTTTCAACAAGCGTTGGCTATCATCCTTAATACTATCTATTAATTGTTTTTGCTCCTCATTAATACTTCCCGTGTTCGGCTTTTCTAATAACTGAAGGCTTAATTTAATAGATGATATAGGCGTTTTTAATTCATGCGAAACAGTTGCAATAAAATTAGTTTTGGCAAAATCAAGTTCCTTAAACAGCGTAATATTTCGTAAAATAATTACATCGCCAATATTAATCGTTTTATCCTCACCTGTTGGCGTAATAGTAATATTAACAGTCTCTTTATCAAAATAACTTTCTTTACCATCGGCAAAAATCTTCATCGGGTGTGCTTTTGTACTTTCGAGATCATTGATGATTAAAGATTTCATCAAATCATTTTTCAAAGCCAGCGTTGTAGCCAATTCTCCAATTACTTCCTCTGATTTCATTCCAATAATCTTAAGTGCTTCATTATTTACAAATAAAACTTTCCCTTGATTATCAAGCCCAATAATTGGGTCATGCATATTATTTATTAAAGTCTCCAGTCGTTTCTTTTCAAATGATAATTTATACAAATTACTATCATGATATTCCTCGAGTTTTTCGGCCATTGTATTAAACGATTTTGCTAGATCCCCAAATTCGTTATGATTCATAAAATGCACCCGTTCTGAATAGTTTTTATTCGCAATTTGCTTAATACTTTCGGTCAATTCCTTTATGGGATTTGCAATATTATTAGGCAAATTAATTAGTAAATTAAAAGCAATCAAAAAACAAAGTGTGCCTACAATTGCAATCGAAAAATTAGCTGTTTCGGCAGTTTGTTTGGCAATATCACTTTTCTGTTTTATGGCATTCATATTGAGTTTCATTATTGCAAAAATATCCTGACGAATCTGACTTTTAACAGCTTGATCCTCCCAGTTATTTTCTAATTTATTAAAACTCATTTGTAAATTAGTCGTTACCTTATCTTCTCCAGCTTCGGTTACATTGATAATTTGTTTGTCCAAATTGTCTTTAAAAAAAACAATTGCTTTATCTTCATTACCACTTATTTCATCAAGCGAAGTGAGCATATTTCTAGAATATTCCAATGTGTTATAATTGGCTTTCAAAATATTTTCGGTATCTCCTTTTATCAAAAAAATATAAAAGGCACTAACTAATGCAAGGATAATTATCATTAAAAATAACAATCCCACGCCCAAGTTTAATTTTGTTTTAATTTTCATTTCCTATGATTTACAAAACATTTTATTTTTTATCCAAGTATCTAACTTTTCTAAACAGCTTAATAAGTACTTGCATAACTTAAGTGATTAATCTTTTTTTAAACATATAAGACATTTAAGAAAATATAAGCCTATCCAAAACTAAGCTTAAACGAACTTACATAACTTATATGGTTAATCTCTTCACATCAAACAACATTAATCTTTTTTAAACATATAATATAAGACATTTAAGAAAATATAAGTTTCCTAAAATACTTTAAAACTATAAAGTAACTCTCCTCAAACAACTTAAATGAACTTACATAACTTATATGGTAACTCTTTTCACGTCAAAAATCTCAAATCTTGCTTCTCCACATCTAACAACTCTCAACACCTAAGACAAAATAACAAGATCAACATTCGATAAAGAAAGACGAGTCAATAAACGTCTAAAAATCGATGTCGCCAAAATTACCTTAAAAAAATTAAAATGAGGTTTCCCAATACAAACCGTTGTAATTTCTTTTTGTTCTACAACCTTAAGCATCGTATCAGTAATATTGGTACTTTCTATTTTAATTACTTCGGCACCGAGTTGAGTCGCCAATTTAAAATTATTAATTAAGTGGCGTTGTTTATCCAGCGCTATTTTATCACTGCTTTCTCTTGGTAACTGAACATACAAAACATACCAATCGCTATTATAATAACTAGCCAATCGAGCCGTTTTTCTGATAATATTCTTTGCCGTTCTCTCATTACTACTTATACATGCCAATAATTTTTCGTGTCGCAGCGCCTGAGTTTTAGGAACTTCATTTTCTACTTTTCGCAACACCTGACTCGCTACTTCTTTAAGAGCCAATTCTCGCAATTGTAGAATCTGATCAGACTTAAAAAAATTATTCAGCGCAGTCTGGATTTTATCTTCCGTATAAATTTTCCCTTCTTTTAATCGGTCAATTAAATCTTCCGAAGTCAAATCGATGTTTACAACCTCATCCGCTAATCGCAGTACATTATCAGGAATCCGTTCTTTAACATCAACATTGGTAATCCGTTTTACATCTTCGTTTAAACTCTCGATATGCTGAATATTAACTGCCGAAATCACGTTTATTCCAGATTCTAAAATCTCCAGAACATCTTGCCAGCGCTTTTCATTCTTGCTACCTTCTATGTTTGTGTGCGCCAACTCATCTACAATAACCACTTCTGGCCGCAAATTAATTATGGCTTGCACATCCATTTCCTCCAGTTGCTTTCCTTTGTAAAAAATAGAACGACGCGGAATCACAGGCAAACCATCCAGCAATTCATGCGTTTCCTTACGGTTATGCGTTTCTATGTATCCGATTTTTACATCTATTCCATTCTTTAATAATGTATGCGCTTCCTGTAGCATACGAAAAGTTTTGCCTACACCAGCACTCATGCCAATGTAGACCTTAAACTTTCCTTTACGGGATTTCTGAATTAAATCGAGAAAGTGCTTAACATTATTTTCCTTTTCGTTATCCATAATTTTATTTGCATTATGCTATAAGCAGTAAGCTTTAAGCAATACAAACTTTTAAAAAAGCTTATTGCTTAAAGCTTATAGCCTAAAGTCTAAAGAGTAATTGCCAAAGAAGTCGTTATAAATACGTTACTATCTGTTGGATCATTATTTTTTAAAAAGATATCATCTTTACTATTCAAAGTTCGTGCTTCTAATCTAAATATTACATTTTCTGCGGCTAAATAATCAAAGTTTGCCGAGAAACCATACGTTTTAAAACCGTTTGGAGTATCAGTTGCAATGATTACCCCTTTTTTATCCTGATAATACTCTCCTCTTGCAGCAACCATAATTTTATTTGTTGGTTTATATTGAGCCACCACAATTGGCGAATACCAAACATCATAATCAGAACTTCCGTTAGTAGCTTGCTGCAATCCAATATCAAAACCTGCAATCAGGTTTACTTTTTCAGACACTTTAAACTGTCCGTAAAAATCATTAAAGTATCTCCATTTTCTATCCACATCCGGTTGTTCATTCCCAACATATGTACTCCAGTTTAATGTAACTGCCGAAGTTGGTTTATAAGTAACCTGTGTTCCAAAAGCCGGAGTCTGATTTCCCTCAACCTTCTGGATACGTTGCCAGCCATTTAAATACATTACAGCCAAATACCATTTTTCACTTTTAGATGTATATCCTAACTTAACACCCGCCTCATAATATGGAGAGTTCTCCGCAAGAATACTTCTGGTTAAAGTCATACAATCTTTCCCGATTGCACTTTCAAAACCAATGTGCGAAGGCATAACTCCCGCATCAACCCAAAGATTATGCTCTTTTGAGATTTTTACTCCCACATTAGCTTCATAAACATTTTTTAATAAGCCTTGTTCAGCAGCCATATTATATTCTGCATAAGTTCCAGCCATAATTGCAAAATTCCCTCGAACATTGTCTTTAGCATAATTCACTTTTGCCAAACCTAAATTCAAATTTACCTCATTGTGTTTGTTATAATTATAAAGAAAACTTGGACGAGTATGATTATCAGGATTTCCAAAATCATAGCTGTAATAAGTATCTATATAACCCGAAAACGTAAACGGACTTTTAGATTCTTCCTGAGCATTCATTGTTGTATATCCGAAAGCTATTAAAGCTGTAAGTATTATTTTTTTCATTTTATTTTATCATTGCGAGAAACGAAATAATCTCGTTCTCTTAATTATTCTATTTGTTATTAGTTTTTTTTAGGAGCTCCCGAAGCTTCGGGACCAGCTGTCCGCTATATCTTTTTCTGTCCGCCGCGGCGGACAGAAAAAGGATACCGCTTCCATCTAGGCTAAAACACTTGGGGCAACAAGGGCTTTAGTCATCCTAACAGGTTTTCGGAACCTGTTAGGTAATAAAGGGCAAACTCAGATAAAACAACTACAAGTCTATCTATATTTTGTCCATAAATTTTCATACATACAAGGCACTAGCAACCTTGCCAACAGGTTTTTATCCCGAAATTTCGGGACTGTTGGGTTTAGTATTAATCATCATATTTACAAGTATTTTTGTTATCCTAACAGGTTTCCAAAACCTGTTAGATATCTAAGTACTGATTACTGAATATCATACCTACAAGGTTTTAGAAACCTTGCAGGATAAAAACCTAAGAACCTTTTTTAGAAAGTTCGTCAAGAGCAATGTTCAATTCCAGAACATTTACCATTGCGGTTCCCATAACCTTAGGAGTATTAATTTTAGATTCAACCAAAGCCTTAACTTTATCCTCAGCTAATTTTCTTTCTTTAGCAACCCGTTTCACCTGAACCAAAGCGCCTTGAGGGGAAATATTTGGGTCTAAACCACTCCCTGAAGCAGTAACCATATCGGCAGGAATTTCTGATTTTCTTAAATAAGGATGAACAATTAAGAAAGTATCAATTCTCTTTTGAACCACAGCTAAGTAATCAGCATTACTTGGTCCTTTATTGCTTCCACCACTACCAGCAGCATTATAATCTACAGCCGAAGGGCGTCCCCAGAAATAATTAGATTTATCAAATTTCTGACCTATTTTTTGATACCCTACCACTTTACCATTAACCGAAATAGTTTCTCCCTTACCTTGGTTAGGTGCAAGCTGAGCAATACCATAAATTGCCAGAGGATAAATAACTGCAAACAGAACCACCGTAAGTAGGGTAAATTTTACTATTGAAAATATATTTTTCATTGTTTTTATTTTTTGAGTTTCTAAGGAACTAAGCTTCTAAGACGCTAAGAAAAACCTTAGAACCTTAGTAACTTAGTATCTCAGAACCTTTTTTTAGATTACATAAATAAAGCTACTGCCAAATCAATTAATTTAATTCCGATAAAAGGAATAATCAATCCTCCTAAACCATAAATCAACAAGTTTCTTTTAAGGATTGCACTCGCCCCGATTGGTTTATAATCAACACCTCTTAACGCAAGCGGGATCAATATTGGGATAATAATCGCATTAAAAATCACAGCCGATAAAATGGCACTCTCAGGACTATGCAAATGCATGATATTTAAACCTTGTAAAGCAGGAATCGCAGTGATAAAAAGTGCAGGAACAATAGCAAAATACTTCGCTACGTCATTTGCAATAGAAAATGTTGTAAGTGTACCTCTGGTCATCAACAACTGTTTTCCAATTTCAATAATCTCAATTAACTTAGTTGGGTCATTATCTAAATCGACCATGTTTCCGGCTTCCTTAGCAGCTTGAGTTCCGCTATTCATTGCAACACCTACATCTGCTTGCGCAAGAGCCGGTGCATCATTCGTACCGTCACCCATCATCGCGACAAGTTTACCCATTTGTTGCTCATTTTTAATGTAGTTCATTTTATCCTCAGGTTTCGCTTCGGCAATAAAATCGTCAACACCAGCAGCTTCAGCAATAAACTTAGCCGTAAGAGGATTATCTCCGGTAACCATTACCGTTTTTACACCCATTTTTCTCAAACGGTCAAAACGTTCTTTCATTCCAGTTTTAATAATATCCTGCAATTCGATAACCCCTTGTACTTGGTTATTTTTAACCACTACCAACGGCGTTCCACCTTTAGACGAAATATCAATTACTTTTTGAGCAATATCTTCAGGGAAATTATTCCCAGCCTGAAGTGCAATATTTTTTGCAGCATCCTGAGCCCCTTTTCTAATGTTAGTTCCGTCTTTTAAGACAACACCACTAGTTCTGGTTTCAGCAGTAAATTTAATTAAAGTAGCACCTTCAATAGATAAGTTTTGAGCTACAGTTGAACCAGCCAACTCTACAATACTTTTTCCTTCAGGAGTATCATCTGCAAGAGAACTTAATACTGCAGATTCTATAAAATCTTTTTCTGTAACACCTTTAGCAGGATAAAAATTAGTTGCTTTTCTGTTACCAATAGTAATCGTTCCTGTTTTATCAAGAAGTAATACATCAATATCTCCAGCAGTTTCTACCGCTTTTCCAGATTTTGTAATTACATTAGCACGCAACGCTCTATCCATTCCCGCAATTCCGATTGCTGAAAGTAAACCTCCAATTGTTGTTGGAATTAAACATACAAAAAGAGAGATAAAAGCAGCAATTGTTATTGGCGCATTAGCATAATCTGCAAATGGTTTTAAGGTAACACAAACAATCACGAAGATTAGAGTAAATGCTGCCAACAAAATAGTCAATGCAATTTCGTTTGGCGTTTTCTGACGGCTTGCTCCTTCAACCAAAGCAATCATTTTATCAAGAAAACTTTCGCCAGGCTCAGATGTTACGATTACTTTAATTTTATCCGACAATACTTTTGTACCTCCAGTTACCGATGATTTATCACCACCAGCTTCACGAATTACAGGAGCACTTTCTCCAGTAATCGCACTTTCATCAATAGTTGCCAAACCTTCGATGATTTCACCATCAGTTGCTATTAAATCTCCAGCTTCACAAACGAAAACATCTCCTTTTTTTAATTCCGAAGAACTAATATTTTTGATTTCTCCATTAGCAAGGATTTGTCTTGCTGGTGTTTCTTCCCGTGTTTTTCTTAAACTATCGGCTTGAGCTTTACCTCTTGCTTCGGCAATTGCTTCGGCAAAATTGGCAAACAAAAGAGTTGCTAGTAAAATTAAAAACACAATTAAATTATATGCAAAACTACCTTGATCGTTTGCTCCCATCAAAATGGAAATACAAACAGCAAACATAATGGCAGTCCCAATTTCTACGGTAAACATTACCGGATTTTTAATCATCAATTTTGGATTAAGCTTCACAAAAGATTGCACTAAGGCATCTTTTACCTGCTTACTTTCAAACAATGAATTGGATTTATTGTTAGTCATTTTCTTTTATATTATTTTAATGTAAAATATTCTGCCAATGGACCTAAAGCCAACGCTGGGAAGAATGATAAGGCGGCGATAATTGCAATTACTGCAAAAACCATTACTCCAAAAATAGAAGTGTCTGTTTTTAAAGTTCCTGCACTTTCTGGGATATATTTTTTATTAGCCAATAATCCTGCAATAGCCAATGGCCCGATTATAGGAATGAAACGACTCAATAGTAATACAATTCCTGTAGTAATATTCCAGAACGGATTATTATCTCCTAAACCTTCAAACCCAGAACCATTATTGGCTGCACTAGAAGTATATTCATATAACATTTCTGAAAATCCATGATTTCCCGGGTTGTTTAACCAACCTGTTGCATTCCCATTAAACCACCATCCCATTGCTGTATCATGTGCAGCAAAATACGAAGCCAAAGCTGTTCCTGATAATATTAATAAAGGATGAAGAATAGCAACAAAAGCAGCAATCTTAACTTCCCGAGCTTCAATTTTCTTTCCTAAAAATTCAGGTGTTCGACCAACCATTAAACCAGAAATAAATACTGCCAGAATAATGAAAACATAAAAGTTAAGAATACCAACACCACAACCACCATAAAATGCATTAACCATCATAGCAAGCAATTCCATAGCACCAGATACTGGCATCGAGCTATCATGCATACTATTAACAGAACCTGTAGAAATTACTGTTGTTGCAATACTCCAGAAACCTGAAATAGCTGGCCCTAAACGAACCTCCTTGCCTTCCATTGCTCCTGTTGCCTGGGTAATTCCCATTCTTTCGATAGCAGGATTTCCGTTAATTTCACTAATAACCGTTGGGATAACCAGTAATAAGAATCCAACCGTCATAACGCCAAAAATAACGTATGATAATTTTCTTTTCTTTAGATAAAAACCTAGGGCGAAAATCATCCCAAACGGAATAATTAATTGAGCCCATAATTCGACAGCATTAGTAAAATAAGTAGGATTTTCTAACGGATGAGCCGAGTTAGCCCCAAAAAAACCACCACCATTTGTACCTATATGTTTTATGGCAATAAATGCTGCAGCAGGTCCACGAGAAACCTCTACATTATCACCTTGTAAAGTAGTGATAGCATCTTTACCTTCAAAAGTCATTGGTGAACCGCTAAATACCAAAGCAGTAGCTACAATAGCAGCTAATGGTAATAAAACGCGAGTACAACTTTTGATAAAATAATTATAAAAGTTACCTAATTTATCCGTAGATCTTTCTTTCATTGCAGTAAAAACCATTGCTGCAGCAGCCATTCCGACACCAGCCGAAACAAATTGCAAGAACATCAAGAATATTTGTGATAAATAAGACACACCGCTTTCGCCCGAATAATGCTGTAAATTACAGTTTACTATAAATGAAATGGCAGTATTAAATGCCAAATCTGGACTCATCGATGGATTATTATCGGGGTTTAAGAATAGTGACCCTTGAAACAATAAAATAAAGAAGCAAAGAAAGAACCAAACCATGTTTATACTTAAAAGTGCTTTTAAGTGTTGCTTCCAGTTCATTTCTTCGGTGGAATTTATTCCACTGATTTTAAAAATAAGTTTTTCAATTGGATTGAAAATCGGGTCAAGTAATGTTTTATCACCCAAATAAACTTTAGCAATATATTTTCCCAAAGGAATGGCTAAAACTATCGTAATGATAAAAATACTGATGACGCCAAATAATTCTGTGTTCATAATTTTTTAAATTTTAGTAAAATGTCAGATGTGATTTGTAAAAGGAGACCGACGTATAACATCTAACATCTCACTTATAACTTTTAACATCATTAAAATTTTTCGGGTTTGATTAATACGTAAACCAAATAGCCGAAAACGGCAAGGGCAATAATAAATAATGCAGTCATGATTTAAATTTTTTCAAAAAATTCGACAGATTTAAAACAAATCGCAAAGAGCAAAACTGCCAGTGCGAGTAAAAGAATAGGGATTAACATAGGTTTTGATTTATTTAGATTATTGGATTATTATTTTTTAGACTCCGAGATTAGAAGAAACTAGACTAGGAGAAGCAAGAGGCAAGATTTAAAGATGAGGAGAAACAAGAGGCAAGACTTAAAGATTATAGATTAAACATTTATAGATAATAGATTTCAAAAAACAACTTTAGTCTTTCTTCTACCTCCTAACATCTTGTTTCTATTCTCTTGGCTCTATTCTCTTAACCCTATTCTCTTGACTCTATCAGTCTTTCCTAGACACCCGACGCATTAATTTGCTTTATATATTCAGCCTTCAATGATTTTGGAAATAAATCCGAAATCGTACAATGCCGTAATTCCATGAAAGAAGAAACCGAGAAAACGTATACGTTCGAAATGGCACTTTTAGTTTCGTAACTCCCTGTAGTATATAATCGCTCGGCAAGCGCCAGACATTTTTTTGCTCTGACAATATTCCCGCTAATGATTGCTGTCTTAGTGATTTCGGCAAACCGTTCAGCTTGCTTATAAATCGTGGTGACTTGATTTTTCATAAGAATGATTTTTTTTGTTCTTCCTCCCTTATGCCAAAATACATTCCAAAAAAAAACTTTTAACACAATACACTATAAACTAACACCTTATCAAATTTACTTAAAATTCAGGCATAAAAAAAGCCTATCAAAATGATAGGCTTTTATTGAAATGATAAGGATTTTAATTTTTTAGTTTTGAGTCCCATTGGGACAATATATTTATAGAAAAATTAGAAATTAGTAGACAAACATTACGTAATCAAAATATGTATCGCTCCGATGGAATTTTTAAATTGGAATTTGGAATTTATCCCGATAACTATCAGCATTGGAATTTTAAGTTATTATTGAATATTATATTCGTCTAATTTTCGATAAAGAGTTGCAATCCCTATTTCGAGTAATCGTGCCGTTTCGGCTTTATTACCTTTTGTATAATTAAATACCTTCTGAATATGCAATTTTTCTACACTTTGCATAGAAAAAGCCGACACACTTTTATTCGTTTTAACTACTTGGTGTTGCATTTCATAAGGCAAAACATCTTGAGTTAAAACATCGCCATTTACCAGAATAACTGAGCGCTCAATAACGTTCTTTAATTCTCTAACGTTTCCTGGCCATTGGTACGATTCCATTTTTTGCATAAACCCTTCATCAATAGATAAAGCTTTCTTATTTATTTTTTCAGAAAATTGCTTTACGTAATAATGTGCCAACGGCAAAATATCCTTAACCCTTTCTCGCAAAGGCGGAATCTTAATTTCAAAAATATTCAACCTGAAATATAAATCCGAACGAAAACGGTGTTCTTCACTTTCTAACTTTAAATCTCGATTGGTAGCTGCAATTAATCTAAAATTCGATTTTCTTGGCTTCGTATCTCCAAGCTGAATGTATTCGCTTGTTTCCAGAACACGTAATAATTTAGCTTGCAGTTCTAATGGCATCTCTCCTATCTCATCCAGAAATAAAGTACCACCATTAGCCTCCTCAATATATCCTTTTTTATCTTTAATCGCTCCCGTAAAAGCACCTTGTTTGTGTCCAAACAATTCGCTTTCCAGAATTTCTTTACTAAAAGTACTGCAGTTTAAAGCCACAAACGACTTACCAACTCTGTTACTGTTTTCGTGAATTGCCTGAGCAAAAACCTCTTTACCAGTTCCGGTTTCTCCCATCAAAAGCACAGTCGAATCTGTTTTAGAAACCCTTTGAGCCAAATCGATAACCTGCTCAAGCCCTTTAGATTTTCCTATAATATTATCAAATGAGTATTTATCGGAGATTCGCTTTTCAAGTTGTTTAACTTTCTTTTGCAATTGTACTTTCTCCAAAGCTTTGTATAAAAGCGGGATAATTTTATCATTATCATCACCTTTTACGATATAATCAAAAGCGCCATTTTTCATGGCTTGAACACCATCAGAAATTTTACCGAAAGCCGTCAATAAGATAACTTCTGTAAACGGGAAAGCCGCTTTTATTTTCTGAAGAAAATCAACACCATTTCCATCAGGAAGTTTTACATCACACAACACAGCATCAATATCATTATGTTCTAACTTTTTGAAGCCCGATTTTAAATCTGCTGCTTCAAAAACTTCGAAACCTTCCGAGCGTATAATTCTGGCGAGAAGATGGCGTAATTTTTCTTCGTCGTCAATAATAAGAATATTTTTCAAAATGGGGATTTGTGAATTAGTTTTTCAAAATTAGTTATTTTACCCATTTGTCAATTAAATACTTCCAAATACTTTTTTAGCATAAAACAATCTACCCTTTTATTTAGGAGCTAATCCCGCTGTACACTATATCTTTTATGGCATCCCGATAGCAATCGGGACAGCCATAAAAGGATGCCGTTCCCATCAGGGCTAGAAACAAAACAGATTGCTCAGACCCTAAAATATCAACAGAACGATAGCACAGAGATACTTTCAGTTACTACGAGTTTTGAATTGACTCCAGTTAAAGCTAGAGACAATTCAAAACTTAATGCATATACTCTTCTCAATTAATTTTACTTCTCATTTTTTATATTCCCTACCAAAATTCATTTTAAAAAAATTCATTTTATTACTTTTACAGATTCAAAATATAAATCAATCCCGATTCTATCGGTACTAAATCATAGATTACAATGTCTGTAGCAAAAAAAGATTACAAAAGAATTACTACCAAATCATTAATTGAGATGAAAGCCAATGGGCAAAAAATCTCAATGCTTACGGCTTACGATTATACAATGGCCAAAATTGTTGATACTGCCGGAATCGATGTAATCCTTGTAGGAGACTCAGCTTCGAATGTAATGGCTGGTCACGAAACTACCTTACCAATTACTTTAGACCAAATGATTTATCATGCATCGTCTGTAGTAAGAGCTATCGAAAGAGCTTTGGTTGTTGTTGATTTACCTTTCGGAAGTTACCAATCAGACCCCAAAGAAGCATTGCGTTCTGCTATCAGAATCATGAAAGAAAGCGGTGGTCACGCAGTAAAATTAGAAGGTGGAAAAGAAATTAAAGAATCAATTAAAAAAATATTAAACGCAGGAATTCCAGTTATGGGACATTTGGGTTTAACACCACAATCAATATATAAATTCGGAACATATACCGTTCGTGCCAAAGAAGAAGACGAAGCCGAAAAACTAATTGAAGATGCAAAATTGCTAGAAAAAATTGGTTGTTTTGCTTTAGTTCTTGAAAAAATCCCTGCACATTTAGCTCAAAAAGTTGCCGAAAGCATCTCTATTCCTGTAATCGGAATCGGAGCTGGTGGTCAGGTAGATGGTCAGGTTCTTGTAATTCACGATATGTTAGGAATGAACAATGAGTTTAGTCCACGTTTCTTAAGACGCTACATGAACTTATACGAAGGAATGACAACTGCAATTAGCCAATATGTTGATGACGTAAAATCTGGAGATTTCCCTAACTCTGGTGAGCAATATTAATTTTTTAAGGCACTAAGGTTCTAAGCAACAAAGGTTCAAAGGTTTTAAAATTGAATAGCCTCCTGCTAAAGCAGGAGGAATATTTTAAGTTAATCAGGCTTTAGCCAAACTTCTTTAAGGTCCTAAAATGCTAAAGAAATAAGGTTCTAAGGTTTCTTCTTAGCATCTTAGAAACTTAGCCACTTAGGAACTCCAAAAATAAACTATGAAAATCATTTCCAATAAAGATAATCTCCAGGTTCTACACGAAGACAACCATATTATTGTTGTAAACAAACGCGTAGGCGATATTGTACAAGGTGACAAAACAGGCGATAAACCACTATCGGATGTTGTAAAAGAATACATAAAAGACAAATACAATAAACCTGGTGACGTATTTTTAGGTGTAATACATCGATTAGACCGTCCTACAACTGGAATTGTAGTTTTTGCCAGAACAAGCAAAGCATTAACGCGTATGAACGAATTGTTTAGTAATCGCGAAACTCAAAAAACCTATTGGGCTGTTGTAAAGAATAAGCCTGTAGAAACAAGCGCCAAATTGGTTCATTTTCTAAAAAGAAACGAGAAAAACAATACTTCAAAAGCGCATTTAAAAGAAGTTCCAGATAGCAAATTGGCAAGCTTAGATTATACAGTTTTTAAAGAACTTCAGAATTACGTAGCCCTCGAAATTAATTTACATACAGGAAGACACCACCAGATTAGAGCACAACTATCGGCTATTGGATCACCTATAAAAGGAGATTTAAAATATGGTTTTGACCGAAGTAATCCTGATGGAGGAATACATCTTCATGCCCGAAAATTAACCTTTATACATCCAGTAACCAAAGAACCACTTACCATTATTGCTCCTACTCCAGATGAAGTGATATGGAATGCCATATGATTTTTAGATAAAATCACTTTTATTTAAAATTTTAAAATTAACTTGCATAGTAAAAACTAAGCAGATTTTAAAATGGACTATAAAAATGACATCGGTTACAGAAAAGAGACGCTTAAAAAACTATTGTTCAACATACAAAAAAGCGAAGATTTAATCATTAAAGCTTTGTATGATGATTTCAAAAAACCTGCTTTTGAAGCCGTTCTAACCGAAACCAATTATGTTATTTCGGAATTAAAAGATACCATTAAAAATATTTATCGTTGGGCAAAACCACAACGTGTTTTCCCATCGATACTTAACTTTCCTTCTACCGATTATATTTACAAAGAACCTTACGGAAAAGTATTGATTCTTGCTCCTTGGAATTATCCTTTTCAATTAGCTTTATGCCCATTAATATCAGCTGTAGCAGCAGGAAACAAAGTCATTTTAAAACCATCAGAACTTACTCCTAAAACTGCCGAAATTATAACCGAAATCATTCAGAAAACATTTCACATTAATCATGTCGAAGTGGTACAAGGAGGAGTTGATGTTTCGCAAAAACTTTTAGAGAAACGTTGGGATTATATATTTTTTACAGGAAGTGTAGCCGTTGGGAAAATTGTAGCAAAAGCCGCTGCAGAACACCTTACTCCTGTTACGCTGGAGCTTGGCGGAAAAAACCCATGTATTATAGATGAAACTGCCAATTTAAAACTAGCGGCAAAAAGAATTGTTTGGGGAAAATTTATAAATGCAGGACAAACCTGTATAGCCCCCGATTACATCTTGATTCATAAAGATATGAAAACTCATTTTATAGGATATCTAAAAGATGAAATTAATAAAGCTTACGGCGCAAATCCCGAAGAATCACCAGATTTTGCCAGAATTATAAATACCAAAAACTGGGTACGATTAGATAGCATGATCGAACCTGGCAAAGTGGTTTTTGGAGGACATACCGATGCGAAAAAACTTTATATCGCACCAACTCTTATCGACGAACCAGGTATGGAAAGTAATATTATGCAAGAAGAAATTTTCGGACCATTATTACCTATACTTGCTTACAAAACCGAAGCTGATATAAAAAACATTATCGAGCAATACGAAAAACCTCTTGCCTTATATGTTTTTAGTGACAACCAGAATTTTACAAAAAGAATAATTACACGTTACTCATTTGGCGGAGGATGCATTAATGATACCGTTGTTCATTTTTCAAATAACAGGCTTCCGTTTGGAGGTGTTGGTCATAGTGGCTTAGGAGCCTATCATGGCAAATTAAGTTTTGATACTTTCTCTCATCATAAAAGCATTGTAAAAAAAGCCAACTGGCTCGATTTACCAATGCGATATGCACCATATAAAGATAAATTAGCGACTATTAAAAAATTATTAGACTGGATCTAAATTTATCTTAGTTTAAACAATCAGTTAATCAAAATTATTTTCCGTAACTAAATCAGATAATTGCGTTAAATCATTTTGCTAAAAACCCGATTTTAACTTTGCCGACTTAAAAAATATACTATATTTACTTCTGATATTTTATAAAAAGATAATCTAAAAAAAATCCAAAATATAACGAATAACTACTTTCAAAAATTATGAATCGTACGCAACAACGAATAGAAGAAATCAACAAAATTGGTTATCAATTAGACTTTTCAAATGTATTTAACCATGCTTTCGAAAATTATAAAAAAATAGCGCTTTACGCAGGATCTATTCTTCTTATTTTTTACTTTGTACTTGCTATTTTCGGTTCGAGTATTGTGATTTCTTTATTTGGAATCGGAAGTCTAACAAAAGAATCTATAGAAAACTTACAACATCTAAAATTATCTGGAAATTTCCTTATAATATATATGACATCTATGATTTTATTGGCTGTATTTATTGCTCCCTTTACTGCTGGATTTTTAAAAATGGCCGATTGTGCAGATAAAGACAAAGAATTTAATTTTGCTACAATTTTTTATTACTACAAATTACCATACTTAACAAATATCATAGGAGCTACTTTTATTATATCGGTTATAAGTATCGCCATATCAATAGCGACAGAAATGATAAATCTATCAATTTATGGAACAGTAATTTCATTACTAATTTCGCTTTTTACTTACTTAACAATTCCATTAATTGTCTTTGGAAATTTTAATGCCATTGATGCTATTAAAACTAGCTTTATGCTTGTTTCAAAACAACCTCTAATTCTTATTGGGTTATTAATTGTTGCCGGAATCGCAGCAATGGTAGGATTTATAGGATGCTGTATTGGGGTAGTTTTTACCCTTCCTTTTATTTATTCTATGACCTATGCAATTTATTGTGCAATTATCGGTGTAGATACATTAGACGAAATTGAAGAATCTAAATCAGGACCAAAAACATTTTTATAACAGATAGAATTGATATAATAATTTCTCCAGGAATCTATTTAATTAAACCTAAATTAACCAAAAATCTATGGTATTTTACTGTAGTTTTATAACAATGATATCCTCATGGCCAAACCTAACAGGCTTGGCCCATAATTTATTGTTATTTAGCGACGTAAACCTCCAATGGATTGTTTCTTACAACAATCCTAAATTTCCTGCACTAGGACTGGCTTTATTGGGCTTTATTATTTTTTTGGGTTATCATTTTTTCAATATAAAAAAGCAACTAGGTAATTTTATCGAAAAAGAGAAAGAAAATGATACTACTGATAAAGAGTATCTTCTCTATTTTTTGTTTTTTGGGATTACCATTATTGTAATAGAGATTGTTAATGAGCTATTTAAAATTAGGCCCAAAAGCTTACTTATCATTAACACCTCGATTGGTCTTTTCTTTTTATTATTCTACTTTATAACTAGTAAAGTTAAATACTTACGTAAAAAAGTACAATTTATCTTCATTGTATTATTTTTACTATTCTTTGGTTATATATTACGCAATATCATTTCTCTTCCTAATGATATAACCCCAATAATTAGTTTTGTTGTAGCCTATTACTTTTCGTATACTATTTTAAAACCTATAAAATTATATTGGTTTTTTACAGCCTTATTATTTTTGTTTTTAGTTGATGTTACTATTTCACATTCTATTCCTTTAAAAACATCTGTAATTTTAATTAATTTTTCTCTTATTGTATTTGTTGTCAACTACGTAAAATATGCTGTTTTATTAAACGAAAACGACAAATTTCGGTTTTCTAACGAAATAGTACATAAAGGAAACTCTCTTACAATTGCCAGTAATCGCAAAGGAGAAATCTTATTTTGTAGTGAAACTATAATCGATATTTTAGGATATTCACCCGAAGCAGTTATGGGAATTGGGTTCTGGAATCTTACAGAAGATCCCGAGTTTATTGGCGAAGATTACCATTTAACTTATATCGACAACAAACTCTATATCCGAAAATTAAAATGTAAAAACGGAGAATATAAATACATTCAATGGAAAGATAAAAAATTCTCAGAGGACCTAATAATTAGTATAGGACAAGATATAACGGAGCAAATAAACACTAAAGATTTATATAAAAATCTAATCCAGACCGCTACCGATTTAATTTTTGAAGCCGATGATGACGGTAACTTTACTTTCATCAATGAATTTGCAATTTCATCATTAGGATATTCAGAGTCAGAAATTATTTCTCATAATTATTCAGAATTCATTCACGTTGATTACACCATAAATACGGTGAATTTTTATGAAAATCTGGAAGAAAACTTAAAGAAAAAGGAAAATGATTTTCCTGCTATAGAAATTCCGTTATTGAAAAAAAATAGCGAAGAATTATGGGTTTCCCTAAAAGTAATTATCCGTAAAAATGATGCAGGCCAAATAATTGGTTATTCAGGTATTGCCAGAGATATTACAAAATTAAAAAATATTGAAAACGAGAATAAGATCAGGCATGAAAAAATTGAAGATTACAATACTGTCTCCAAAAAATTATCGACCACAAACTTCAGTAATTACGATGACATAGATAGTGTTGTAGAACTGATCATAAAAGAAGCCGCAATTGTTTCTAAAGCCAATCGGGTTAGCCATTGGAAATATACTGAAGATATAATTACTTGTACTAATTTATTTAGCGTAGACAATCACAAACTAGAGAAAAAAAAGATTTTAAAAAGAGAATTATACCCTATCTATTTTAACTCAATAAAAAACAAAACCATCATCAATGCTCCAGATGTTTTTAATCATTTAGAAATATCAGAATTTACAAAAGAAGCTTTCTTAATAAACGATATTAAATCGATGCTAGATGTTCCTATTTTTACGAATGGACAACTAACAGGTATTCTTTGTTTTGAATCTACCAAAACCAAACGGATTTGGGATAATGAAGACATCAATTTTGCCCGAACCATTTCGGATATTATTTCATTAGCAATTTCTTCGCAAATGAGGTTAATGACCGAGAAAAAATTAGAATTCAAAAGTCAGCTATTATCCGCACTTGCTTTATGTACCGAAAAGTTTTTACTAAGCAAAAGCACTTCTAAAATGTTTGAAGAAACCTTTGAAATAATAGGAAAAGCTACAAAGGTGGATCATATGTTTTATTATGAAAAAAATAATGACACCCATCTTGTAAGTCAGAAATACAAATGGGCAAGAGAAGGAATTACTAAGCAAATCACCGAATTACGAGGTTTTACCTCCGATAATTTACATGAGATATTCAATCAGGCTCAAAGCAAAAAAATCTTAAATACACTAACCAGAAAACTTAAAGATTCGTTTTTTAAAGAGCTATTAATAGCCAATGAAATCAAATCAATCTTGATACTTCCGTTATATATTAATGACGATTTTACTGGCTTTATAGGATTTGATGATTGTACAAATGAAAAAAAATGGTCTGAAGACGAAATTTATATTTTACAATCGCTTGCTAATAACGTTTCTTCGACCTTAGAAAGAAACAGAAATGAAGCTAGAATTCACGAAAGTGAAGAAAAATTTAAGCTAATCGCTAATAATATTCCTGGTACAGTTTATTTATCCAAATTTGATGAATTAGGCTCCAAAGTATTCCTAAACGATGAAATCGAGAATTTAACCGGATATCCAAAAACTGAGTTTCTCGAAAACAGATTATCCTTTATTTCCTTAATGCATCCAGAGGACAAAGAAAACATCATTAAAAACCAAATAAATGATTTAAAAAGAGGAATACCAATACATTGTGTTTACAGAATACAAAGAAAATCTGGCGAATACATTTGGGTAGAAGAATTTGGTGATGTAATTAAAAAAGGAAATACAATTGATTTTGTTGGTGGAATTTATTTTGATATTACAAGCAAAAAAGAAACTGAAGATGCTATAAAAGCAAAGCAATTAGCAGAAGCTGCAAATAAATCAAAATCAGATTTCCTGGCAAATATGTCTCATGAAATCCGAACACCTTTAAACGGAATTATTGGTTTTACAAATTTATTGATGAAAACTAATCTTCAGGAAATTCAGCAAAAATATATGATTACCGTTAATCAATCGGCTCAATCATTGCTAAATATTATAAATGATATTCTTGATTTTTCTAAAATAGAAGCTGGAAAATTAGAACTAAATATCGATAAATATGATATTAGAGAAATACTCAATCAAGTAGTCGATTTAATATTATACGAATCTAATCTCAAGAAACTTACATTAGAATTAAACATAAACGAAGATGTACCAAATTGCTTTTGGATTGACGTACTCCGAATAAAACAAATCCTGATTAACTTACTAGCAAATGCCGTTAAATTTACCGAGAAAGGAACTATAAAACTAAATGTGTCTGTACTCGATAAGATTAACGATACATACACAATACGCTTTTCGGTTTCTGATACTGGCATTGGGATTCTTGAAGAAAACAAAAAACGAATTTTTCAGGCGTTTTCACAAGAAGACAGCTCGACCACCCGCAAATTTGGAGGTACAGGATTAGGATTAACCATTTCTAATAAACTACTTAGTTTAATGGACAGCCATTTAAAACTAGAAAGCAAACTAAATATTGGAAGTACTTTTTATTTTGATTTAGATATAAAAAGTTGCGATACATATGTGCCTTATATTTTCATAAATGAGACTGAAAACAGTAATAGCACTTCTACTTTAAACAAAGACCTACTCACTAGAGAAATAAAGTTCCTTGTTGTAGAGGATAATAACGTGAATAGATTATTACTTAGAGCCACTATAAAAAACCTATTTGTAAATGCTATTATTTACGATGCCGAAAACGGTGAAGAAGCCGTTAGATTACACAAAGTAATTAATCCAGACATTATATTCATGGACATACAAATGCCTGTCATGAATGGATATGAAGCTACAAAAGCAATACGTAAATTAAAATCAGGTAAAAAAACTCCTATAATCGCAGTTACTGCTGGCGCAGAAAAAGATGAAAAGCAAAATTGCATCAATGCCGGAATGACTGGTTATATATCTAAACCAATTATTAAAGGCAGTATCGAGAAAGCTATAATTAAATCGATTTCCTAAATAGTAAAGAAATAGAAGATAAAAGCTACTATTTCAAAAAATATCAATAAATTCGTGTACATATAATTTCGAATAAAAACATTAAAACCATATAATTATGAAATGGCAAGGTAGAAGACAGAGCGATAACGTTGAAGATAGAAGAGGAATGTCGGGAGGTGGAAAAACTCTTGTGGGAGGTGGAATCATCGGAATTATAATTTTACTAGTAAATGTTTTTGGAGGCGAAAATGCACAATTAATAACTCCAGTTTTAGAACAAATGCAAGGTTCTCAATCAAACCAAACCGAAGCTGCTGCACCATTAAGTAAAGAAGATGAAGAAATGGGCAACTTTGTTAAAGTAAATCTCGCCGATAATGAAGATATATGGGGCAAAATATTTTCGGAAAACGGAATGACATATAAAAATCCAAAACTAGTACTTTTTAGAGGATCTGTAGAAACTGCTTGCGGTGGAGCTACATCGGCATCAGGACCTTTTTATTGTCCCGGAGATCAAAAGGTATATATGGATTTAGCCTTTTTTGAAGAACTAAAAACAAGATTTGGTGCCAAAGGTGGGGACTTTGCTATTGCATACGTTATAGCGCACGAAATTGGGCATCACATACAAACATTACTAGGCACATCGGCCAAAATGCGTAAAGCACAAGAAGGCAAAAGCGAAGCTCAAGCCAATAAACTATCTGTAGCATTAGAACTTCAAGCTGACTTTTATGCAGGAGTTTGGGCGCATTACAATCAGGCAAATTTAGATCCCGACGATATTGATGAAGCTTTAAGCGCAGCAAATGCAGTTGGAGACGATGCAATACAAAGTAAAATGCAAGGACGAGTTGTTCCAGACTCTTTTACACACGGAACATCAGAACAACGCAAATTTTGGTTTATGAAAGGGTTTAAATCTGGTGACATCAGTCAGGGCGATACCTTTGCAGAAATTAGATAAGAAGATAAAATCTCAAATTATAAAAAAAGCATGATAAATAATTATCATGCTTTTTTTATACCCAATATTGTCCGACTGAGCAGAATCGAAGTCTCGTAATATCATTTCTGTTTTTCCACAAACCAAACAAACCTTTACAACGTAGATGCACTGCGGTGCGTATCTACAGAAAACCTTTGTCCCTTTGAATCTTTGCCTCTTTAGAATTCATTTTAAACGCAAAGTACACAAAGAAAAAAAACGCAAAGGTTCGCAAAGCTATCTATCAAACTTTGCGAACCTTCGTGTAACCCTTTGCGTTCTTTGCGGTAAAATCTTTTGCATAAGACACTTGTACCGCCCTCAACTCTCTGAATCTCAAATAAACGCACAAAAAAAGCCTTGAATTTCTTCAAGGCTTTAAATTTCTGGGTGGATGACCGGGTTCGAACCGGCGACCCTCGGTACCACAAACCGATGCTCTAACCAGCTGAGCTACAACCACCATTTTTGCTTAGCGAGTGCAAATATAAAGTAAAACTTTACTTCTACAAAGAAAAAAATAAAAAGGTTCACTAAACTATTTATTAAACTTTATGAACCTCTGCATAACCCTTTGCAGTTAAATCTTTTTTGCATAAGACAATCTTTATCCCTTTGAATCTTTAGAATCCATTTTAAACGCAAAGCACACAAAGACAAAAAAACACAAAGGTTCGCAAAGCTATTCATTAAACTTTGTGTAACCCTTTGCACTCTTTGCGGTAAAATGGATCAAGAACAAAACCTGGGGAGGAATGTCAAAATAAAATAAGAACTTTGTAATCTAAGAATTTGAGATGACTCCTATAGACCTTTTAAAATTTATGCTGCCTGATTTTTTAGTAGAACACTTTGAAATAGTTTCTAGTACTAACACAGAAGAAGTACTACACCTTTAT
>NZ_JSYP01000028.1 GCF_000813005.1 Flavobacterium sp. KMS
GTTACTGAATAATCTCCTGCCGGTGCTGTTACAACTCCTGTAGCCGATATAGTTACTCCCGTATTTGGTGTAACAGTATATGTATAAGCTACATCATAATTGGTAATTGCAAAACTACCATTTGGAGAAGCACAAGTTGTTGGTTGTGTTACAACTCCTAATGTTGGTTGTACTGGTGTAACAGGTTGCGCATTAACTGTTGTACTAGCCGAAGGTGAAATACAAGCTCCTAATGTTGCCGTAACTGTATAGTTACCTTCTGGTGCTGTTACAACTCCTGATGCAGAAACACTTACTCCTGTATTTGGTGTAAAAGTGTATGTGTAAGTCGCATCATAGTTGGTAATTGTGAAACTTCCTGTTGCTGTGGCACATGTAGGCTGAGTTACAGCTCCTAATGTTGGTACAACTGGCGTTACAGGCTGAACATCTATTGTTGAACTAGCCGAAGCTGCCGACGTACATCCTGTATTTGCATCTGTAACTGTTGCTGTATATGTTTCGGCAGGTGCAGTTACAACTCCTCCTGCAGAGATACTAACTCCTGCAGATGGTGTAAAATTATAGGTCTTTGTAGCATCATAATTGGTAATTGTAAAACTACCTGTAGCAACAGTACACGTTGGTTGTGTTACTGCACCAAATAATGCTATTGCAGGTGTTACTGGTTGTGCACTCACGGTAAAACTAGCTGCTGCAGAGATACATGTTCCTGCAGAAGCAGTAAGATCATAAATACCCGATGCTAATCCTGAGAATATACCGGTTGCATTGGTAACTGCTGGAATTACAGGATTTGTTCCCGTAAGCGTATAGGTAATATCTGGAGCTACTACAGGAGTAAGAACAGTAATAGTACCTGTGCTTAAAGTACAAGTTGGTTCCGTTACATCGGCTGTTGGTGCAGCTGGAGCAGCTGTATTAACAACTGTATAAGTTGACACAGAAGTTCCTGAACATAACCCATTCACAGTATATGTAAATGTAAATGATCCTGTTGCAGATACTGATGGTGACCAAAGATGACCATTTAAATTTCCGCTTGATGGGTTTGTTGTTTCAACCCACGTTCCATAAGGATCAGCTGTAGCAGGAAGCAATGTATTTAAATCTAAAGTAGTAACTGATCTACAAACAGCTGTTGAACTATCTGCCCCAGAATTTGGGTTATCTAAATTTGAGGTTATTTGATAGTCTAATACTACATCTACACAAGATCCAGGAGGAGACGAAGTAAGTCTTACATGATAAGTACCTGTATCGGTAGCTGTATTAAATGTTGGAAAAGATAACGTTGAAGTAGTACTCAATACAGTTGGATCATTGTCTTTTGTCCAGCTAAAATTAAGATATGGAACTCCATCTACAGAAAGTTTTCCTGTTGTAGAACCATTACATATATTTACGGCTGTTAATTTTGGTAAACCTAGTTTTTCAATATCAAGTAAAGAGTTAACCACATTACCACAGTCATCTGTAATCCTAAAATTATAGATACCACCGGTTAAACCGGTAAAAAGACTACTGCTACCATTATTTACTACAAATGGGTTACCATCTTTAGTAGTAATCGCATACGTATAAGGTTCAACACCGTCATAACCAGTTATAGAAGCGTTATAATGTACCCCATCTGCACATTTAAACGAATATAAATCTTTCGGTTTCAACCCCATTGTAGCATAATCAAAAGTAGAAAGAACATCATAACAATTTCTTCCATAACCATAATTAGCAACACCTGGATATAATTCAAGCGTTGTAAAAGTCTTTACTATTCTATAAGTTCCCGGTGCTGTCCAAGAACCTTGCTGCTGACCATTTATTAATGATTGAGCATTTGATGCACTAGGTACATCGCTGGAAAAACCTCCTGCTGTAGGATGTCCCCAATTATTACTTGAAGGATCTTTTATTTGTAGCCAATAAAACACATTTTGATTAGCTTGAACAAGATTATCTCCTGTTACACTCAAATTAACATCAAAACTACCACACTTTTGAACTTTAGATGCAACTACAGTCCCTTGATCATAACCTATAACAGTCACATCGGTAGGAATGATATGTCCGCAATTATCTGTCGTTTCAACTTTATATATTCCTCCTGCAACATCATCAAAGACAACATTGTATCCGTCTGCAGTAATACGAGATGTAACGTCAACAGGATAAGAACCAGAGAAACCCGAAGGTCCTGCCAAAATTCTTGCACTTACAAAAGTATATGTTGACGTATTTTGTGATATCGAAAATGTACCATTTCCAGCTCCACAACCTATTCCCTGAAATACCCATACACTCGGAGTTGGAGTAGATACTGTAACCTCTTCATCAATAAAAACATTACAAGCATCCGTTACACGAATCATATAAACCCCATCTGGTATTGGATTTCCAACACCTCCTACAAGGTTAGAGTTAGATGGTGCACCAATGGTGTATCCCGGCGGTGCCGATAAAACCTCGTATTGCAAAGTTTTTACCATATATTGAGTGCCTAAAGAAATATAGGATCCCATACAATCTGCAGGTAAAATCTGAGCAAATACTTCTGCAGGATTATTAATATTTCGTGTAGCAGGAAAGACATTTCCGCAAGCATCTGTGATCTTTAGATCTAATACAAAAGGTGCAGTATAAAAAGGAATAGAGGTAGTTATGTCCTCAGTACTACTACCAAACCGATTAGGACCTGTAATTGTTTTAGAAGTTGTTATGTCTGCTCCTCCACCAGGTGGATGAACAATATAGTCAAACTGAAGCGGGTAAACCATTACGTTACTATCTGCTCCTGCTTTTATAAATTGTCGAAAATCGCCAAAACCACAAGCACTTCTTTCTGTATTATAACTACTAATACCATTACTACCATCAGCAAATTCTATATTAGGTGTAAATACAGTAAGAGTAGCTGTTTGAGTTACAATTTCCCCACAATTATCTGTAACCGACACTACGTAAGAACCTCCGCTAAGACCTGTAAAAGATCCGCTCGATTGAGGACCTACATTCATAGGGCCTGTAATTGAATACGCATTAACAGCAGCTGGGTTTCCTGCATTAATCGTGACATTAATTGCGCCTGAATTAGGGCAAGTCACATCTGTTTTGGTAACAGTAAAACCTAGCGGACTCACATTTGCACTTATATTGCCATCCCAAGTTTGAGAGTTACTCGTGTGTCCGACCATACTTTGGGTGGCAACGATACGATAAACACCACCGCTTAGTCCCGTCTGAGAATTGCTTGTTGTTGTAACAAGCGCCGTGCTAAAATTTGGAGCTTTGTAGATCGCATAGGTAACAGTAGCACCGGGATCTGTTCCCGTAGTACTAAATGCTAATGCGCCATTGTTCCTGCAAGTCTCTGGAGTTGGCGTCACGCTGAGAGTAAATGTAGGCAAGGTCACTTGCGCTTGCATTGCAAAATTCACCAGTAGAAATAGCAATAAAACCGATCTACGGTGAAAAACCTTTGCCAAGCAGGATTTTTTAATTAAAGTAATTTTTTTCATGTTTCGCAGTTATAAAGTTTTTAAATTGATTTAAAATTGGGCTTAATGTTAATAACTGATCAGTGTTGTCAAGAATGACTGTGTAGTACTATAAGCACTATTGTTACCACTAGCCGTTACTTGATGATTCGGCATTTGTAATCCATGTCGAATACTAATTGGTTTAAATATTTTATAAAACAATTTAGCCCAAGGCACAAAGCGCCTCAAAAAAATAGAATGATCCATAATATATAAGTTGTTTAAAAATTACATGCGTAATAAGCGATTACTGCTATTAGCTATAGATTTAAGATTTATCTGGTACTGAAATTGTCATATTGCATCATGCCTAAAAACGTTAAGAAAAACAAGTTTCTTTGCGATTTTGGTCAATAACAATACCCATAAGGATATCTTAAATTTTTAGTTTGTGTTAATAACTCAGTAATTCTTTTAGAAGAAAATAAAATTTAGGTTTGTACTTGTGTTACTTTTTTTTTAACAAGTAAAAAACTAAAAAATTTTCTCAATAGCTCTTGAGGTTAAGTAAGCAATTTATAATGTGAGATTGATTTGGGGACAATATTCACACTACATAAAAACGTTAGGCAAACATATTATAAAAACTAGGTAACATCCTAAAAAACACATACCACATAGGTACTCATACGTTTATAAAACAGACACTTAATGTTTTACAAGTTTAAAAATAACAGCGTATAATAAGATTCGGCGTTTTAATATTCCAAAAAGAAAATAAGGAATTTATATATAAATATATTTAAATTGTATTACAATGAATATTTTTTTTTAATATTTTTTTAGTAGTAAATATCAAATTAAAAAAAACCTTATTACAATTAAGATGACATGTTAATAAAAAACTATTTAAATTTTGAAGAGAAGCAATAAACATTTTATCTATTTTAAAAGTTGCACTGCAATTTCATTTTCCTGAAGAATTGCATAATCAAGAGCCGTTTTACTAAACCTATCTCGTATTGTTTTATCAGCTCCTTTATCAAGTAGAATTTTTATTATTGAATCAGCGCCAAAAGTTGCTGCAAAAATTAGTGCAGTTGCTCCATTATAATTTCTTTGGTTTATGGCTGCATTATGATTCAATAATAGTTGAACCATTTTATCCAATCGTTTAAAGCACACTCCCATAAGTGCCGTATTCCCCATTTTATCCTGAATGTTAGGGTTCGCCCCTTTTTTTAACAACAATTCGGCAACTTCAAAATTGTCGTTATAGCATGCTATTATTAATGCAGTACTCCCTCTTTCATCCACACTATTAATATCTTTATCTTCAACTAACTGCTTGTTCAATAGTTTGACATTATTGGTACGTGCAGCTGTAAAAATATCTTCTTGAGCAAAAGCTATAAAAGATGTAAATAGCATTAAAAGCAAAATATGCATATTGTGTTTTGTCTTCATTTTCTTGATGTATTATAAATTAGTATAGCCATAAAAACTATTGATTTAGTTATGAGTGGAGTAGAAAAAAGGAGTTCATTTAATTAAAAATTGAACTCCTTTTTTTTAGAGTGATATTACTTCTAAATGTATATCTGAACTGTTTATCTTAAAAACATTTTTTCTACATCCTCTCTAGATAAACCAAGTTCCTTTGCCAAACGTTTTCCATAATCAGTATCAGCCATATAAAAATAACCAACCATTTTCTTAACCACATCTTTATTGGCTACACCTTTTAAATCACCCGATAGATTACTTATAAGATTTTGCTTTTCTTTTTCATTTAGAGAACGGTAAAATTCACCCGCTTGTTTAAAATCGTTCGGCTTACTAATTTTTTGTTGAACAGTAGTTGTATTCACAAAGCTTGATTTTGAATACTCATAATTTTCGTTATCGATAAAACCATTTTTAGAAACACTAGGCTCATAGTTAATATCTCCATTTCCTTTCTTTGTAGAAAAAGCACCATCCTGATTATTAGTAACTACTGCTACTTTAGAGGCATTTATAGGTAATTGCTGAAAATTTGCTCCTATCCTGTATCGTTGTGTGTCAAAATAAGAAAACAAACGTCCTTGTAATAACTTATCTTCCGATGGTTCTATTCCGGGTACTAATGTTCCTGGTGAGAATGCCGACTGTTCTACTTCCTGAAAGAAATTATCCGGAACTCTGTTTAAAGTCATTTTCCCAACCAACTGTAAGGGAATCATACTTTCAGGCCACACTTTAGTAGGATCTAACGGGTTGATATCCAATTTATCAAAGTCCCTAGGTTTTAATAATTGTACATAAAGTTCCCATGACGGATACTTCTCCATCTTTATGTTTTCATATAAATCTACTGTAGCGTGCTGAAAGTCTTTACCTTGCATTTCGGTAGCTTCTGCAGCTGTTAGATTTTTTACTCCTTGTAGAGATTTCCATGTATATTTTACGTAGGTTACTTCGCCCCCATCATTAACCCATTTAAAAGCATGTACTCCAGAACCATCCATTTGTCTGTAATTAGCAGGTATTCCGTAATCAGAGTAAACACGTGTAAGCATATGTGTTCCTTCGGGAATGTTACTAAAAAAATCAAAAACTCTGCTTGCATCCTGCTTGTTAGTCACGGGTGATGGCTTGAAAGCATGCACCATGTCAGGAAATTTAATCGCATCACGAATAAAAAATACAGGCAAATTATTACCTACCAAATCATAATTCCCTTGATCTGTGTAAAATTTAGTAGCAAATCCTCTTGGATCTCTCAAAGTCTCCGGCGAACCTGTACCGTGTACAACAGTAGAAAAACGTACAAAAACAGGAGTCTTCTTCCCTTTTTCAAATAATGAAGCTCTTGTATAGCCTGAGAAATCTCCCGATGCTATAAATTCGCCATAAGCTCCAGTACCTCTTGCATGAACTACTCTTTCGGGTATGCGTTCTCTATCAAAAGAAGCCAGTTTTTCGATTAAATGAATATCCTCTAATAAAACCTGTCCGTTCTGACCGATTGTTTTTGAATTTTGATTATCACCAACAGGAGTACCTGTATTAGTTGTAATCTGCTTTTGTTGTGCCATTATTGATATTGATGACATAACCAAAGCATACAGAATTGATCTTTTTTTCATATAGCATTTTGTTTTAGAGGACAAATGTATATGAGCACATTTATAAATTCAAACTGATAAAAACAATGTTGACATAGGCAAAACCTAACACCTTGGATGCATATTGATTATATGATATAACCTGTAAAATCGCTGCTTTTTTTGTCACAAAAGTTTAGGAGCTCTATCTTCATTTACGCTACTTTCAGTACTTTTTTAGATGTTTACATAATGTGTTAAACAACGTTTTCTAAACTACTGCTCAAACTTTACCGAAAGAGCGTGATCCGAGTTACTAATTTTTCCATTAACATAGACAAAAAAAACAGTGCTTATCAAAATGGTATGTATTGGCAGTGCTTTGGTATCTGGTATCGCTAGTCTAAGTTTTAATTTTGTCAGATATAAATTTTAAAATAAAAATAAAATGAATAAGGCATTATTATTAATTGATATACAGAAAGAATATTTTGAAAACGGAGCATTAGAACTTGTAAATCCTATTGCCGCAAGTGAAAACGCTAAGAAACTATTGGAACATTTTAGAAAAGAAAATGAGACTATTATTCATGTTCAGCATATATCCGGAGAAGGTGCTCCCATTTTTGTTGCTGGCACAAAAGGAGTGGATATTCATGAAAATGTAAAACCGTTAGCAGGAGAAAAAGTAATTACAAAACAGTTTCCTAATAGTTTTAGAGGGACTGATTTATTAGAATATCTTCAGTCAAAGGAAATAACACATTTGATAATCGCAGGAATGATGACTCATATGTGTATTGACGCAGGAACAAGAGCTGCTGTTGACTTTGGATTTGAATGTACTGTAATTGGAGATGCCTGTGCTACATTGAATCTTCAAATAAATGGTCAGGAAGTTAAGGCTGCAGATGTTCATAATGCATTTTTGGCGGCACTGGAATTCTTTTACGCAAAAATTACAACAACAGAAGATTATTTGCTGTCGTAAAATAAAGAGCAAATTAAGGGATCCCTTTTATAAAATGAGCTGTAATTTATTACAGCTTATTTTTTTTCGTTGGAAGTAATTTGTAAATGAAGTTGTAAATTTGCTTTAATTATAATATTTGAGCACCTCTTAAAGAAAGTAATAAGGAACAGACTCCAATACATTAACTAATTAAAAAAATGAAAACGGTCAAATTTCATAAAACAGAATGTGGTGTTGAAGTGCTTCTAAATGTATTGCACGGCGATATGCTGAGCGAAAGATATCTAGAGCGCGATACTTACAATACTGATTTTTTTGAAATATTGCTTTTTAAGACTGCCAAAGGATCTCTGATTTTAAATCAGCAGAAGATCGATATAAGGGACAATACAATTGTTTTTATTTCTCCCTTTCAAAAAAGGCAATGGACTTTAGAGAAAGAGGGATTGGATTATACAGTTCTGGTTTTTCAGGAAAATTTTCTTAATGATTTTTTCTCAGACAAATTCTTTACGTACCGCCTTTTGTATTTCTATCAATTGAATTATCCTTTAAATATTAGTATTGAAAAGGAAGAACTTCAAAAAGCACTTGGTCAGCTTATGGAAATTAAATACGAACTTGTTAATAGCAAAACAGATAGTATTCATATTATACGATCTCTTACTTATTACCTACTTTTGAAGTTTAACAGAATATATGCTAATGCAAATAATCTTTCAATTGATAGGGCAGAAAATAACTTTGCATACCAATTTAAACAGTTATTGGAAATACATATTAGGCAGAAACAGCGAATTGACTACTATGCCGATTTATTAAATGTGAGCAGGATTACAATTAACACTTGTGTGAAAAAGCAGTTTAATGTAACCGCGACAGAGCTTATAAAACAAAGACTGCTTTTTGAGATAAAAAATGACCTGATACATTCCGGAAAGACTATTGCTGAGATTGCTTATGATCTTCATTTTTCTGAACCTGGACACATGATGCGATTTTTTAAAACACAGACAGGGATAACCAGCAGTCAGTTCCTCTCAGATTACCAAAATGGTATATTTTCATAACATTTTATAAGGGTATTACAGAATAAGATAAATTTACAACAAAAGAATTACTATACTTTAAATGAAAGTTTACAGCATGGTAATTTCAATACATTTAAATCTGCCTCGAGGCAATTAATTTTTCAATATGATCAAAAAATACAAATCCAATAAGATATATTACCAAAGTACAATAACACTTGCAGGACCTGTTGTAATTTCTCAGCTGGGGCATACCTTGGTGCAGACTCTCGATACAGTTATTATTGGGCATTACGCAGGAACAATATCATTGGCAGCAGTCTCGCTGGTTCATTCTGTTTTCATGGTAGTTTTGGTCATAGGATTAGGGGTTGCCTACGGCTTAACACCTTTGATTGCACAAGAAAATGGAAAATCAAATTTTAAGGAATGTGCCGAACTTCTGTCAAACAGTTTATGGCTTAATGTCGCGTCTTCAATTTTTCTTTTCTTAGTAGTGTACTATGGTTCTATGTTTGCCATGCAGCATGCAGATCAGGATCCTCAGGTGGTAGAAACAGCAAAACCTTATTTACTTATTTTAAGTTTATCTATTATACCCTTAATGATATTTCAAACTTTCAAACAGTTTGCAGAAGGACTGGGCTTTACAAAACAAGCAATGTCCATAACGATATGGGGAAATGTGCTCAACGTAATTATCGCAGTAATTCTGGTAAAGGGAATGTTTGGGATCGAGCCAATGGGAGTTAAAGGAGTTGGAATTGCAACATTGATCGATAGGATTTTAATGATGCTGGTTATGATGTGGTATGTACTTCGATCAGAAAATTTTAGAGTTTACCTGCACCATTTCTCCGCTAAGTTTATTGATTTTTCAAAAATTGCAAAAGTGGTAAAAATAGGATTACCTGTTGCCATGCAGTATGTGTTCGAAATTGGAGTATTTGCAGTTGCCGCTCTAATGGCGGGTCATATAGGCGCAGTAGAACAGGCAGCCCATCAAACAGCAATAACCCTTGCCGCAATGACCTACATGATGGCAGGAGGAATTGCATCGGCTGCAACTATTAAAGTCGGAAATAGTTTCGGAAATAAAAATTACAAAAGACTTCAAAAGTTTGCTTATGCATCCTATCATTTAGTTATCATTTTCATGATGTTCTTTGCTGTAATTTTTACAATCTTTAATCAATATTTACCTTACTTAATAACAAACGACGTAAATGTTGTAGCGCTGGCTGCACAATTATTGATAATTGCTGCAATATTCCAGCTCTTTGATGGTACACAGGTAGTTGGACTAGGAACACTAAGAGGAATGGGAGATGTAAACATTCCCACTTTTATAACCTTTGTTGCTTATTGGATTATTGGTCTGCCTGCAGCCTATGTCTTAGGTATGCACTTCAATTTAGGTGTAAATGGAATCTGGTATGGTCTGACTCTTGGTTTGTTAACATCGTCTGTCTTACTGTATTTAAGGTTCCGATATGTAATGAATAAGGTCTTGGAAAAAAAATCTATAAGCTAATATTAATCTCTAAATAGCCAGTATAAAAAGATAATTTATGGTTATATATCAATCAGATAAAATGATTTTAGATGCAATGAAATATCCTATTTTAATAGAACCTCCATATCTTTAAAAAATAAAGAGAAAAAAACATCATTTTATACACATCTATAAATGAAAAAATCAATAGTTGAGAGTACATCTTTTACTCCTTACCAAAAATTTATAATTGTTATATTATTCCTCTTACAATTTACGGTCACATTAGATTTTATTGTTATTTCTCCTCTCGGGGATATGCTGATTAAAAACCTTGATATGACTACATCTAGTTTTGGCTTTGTAGTTTCAGCTTATGCTTTTAGCGCAGGAATATCAGGATTACTGGCTGCAGGATTTGCAGATAAATTTGATAGAAAAAAGATTTTAATTTTCTTCTATACCGGATTTATTATTGGTACTATTTTCTGTGCTATCTCTTCCAGTTACATAATGCTCCTTATAGCGAGGATTGTTACAGGGCTCTTTGGCGGTGTAATTGGGTCCATTTCCCTTGCCATAGTAGCTGATTTATTTTTGATTAATCAAAGAGGACGTGTTATGGCCTATATTCAAATGGCATTTGCTGCAAGCCTGATTTTAGGAATACCGGTAGGAGTTTATTTTGCCAATAATTGGGGATGGCATTCGGCCTTTATTATGATTGCAGGTATAGGTATTTTAATCCTTATTGCAATAGTGACTCAAATGCAGTCTATAAACAAACATCTAGAATTCCAATCCAGTAAGAATCCTTTTCTCCATCTTTGGAGCACATTAAACAATAAAGAATATAGGATAGGTTTTACAGCCATTGCTCTTTTGTCTATTGGCGCTTTTATGCTCCAACCCTTTGGAACCGCTTTTATGGTTAATAATTTACATATTAGTCAACTCCAGTTACCTATGATATTTTTCCTTATAGGACTTTCAATACTTATAATAATGCCGGTGATTGGAAAATTAAGTGATAAGTTTAATAAATTCAAGCTATTTACAATAGCATCTCTTCTCTCGATAATTATGGTCATAATCTACACCAATTTAAATCCCATAGCATTGTGGGAAATCGTAGCAATAACTATAGTATTGTATATGGCAATAATGAGCCGAATGATACCAGCCTCAACTCTAAATACAGCCATTCCAGAAATAAAAGATCGCGGTGCCTATATGTCTGTAACTTCTTCATTGCAACAAATTGCCGGAGGGATTGCTGCTGTCTGTGCAGGGTTTATTGTACATCAGGATACTAAACAATCACCGCTGGAAAACTATGATATACTAGGATATGTATTTGCCGCAATAACGCTTTGCACCATATTTTTGATTTGGAGAGTGAATCAATTAGTGAGGCTAAAAAACACACTTCCAAAAATATCTCAAGAAGGCATATAAAATACGCACCTTAATTATGGTGTGAATATTTAATTAATTTATTTCTTGTTTAAATAAATTCACTCATTTCTTCAAATCTTAAAGGAAATGACTTATAAATTATCTCGTAAGGCTCACAACATGAGCTCCCCTACTCAACCTTCAAACAAATAAATCATATCATTCCAATAAAAAAATAATTAAGTTTGTAGCATGGAGAAGACTATCAAAATTATTTCATCAGAGGAATTTCCAAGACAATTTATGTCTGATGCTTCTTTAGAGTTTGATTTTTTAAAAACTCCTTTACAGATATATGATCTGAATACAACAACAGAGTATATTCAAATTCCAACTCCCCTTTTTAGACCTGATTATAATTTTATGGTCCATGTTACTAAGGGTAATGCAAAACAGCAAGTAGATAATGAGGTAATATCATTAACAGAAAATGATGTTTTGTTTATAAAACAAGGCCATATTACAGCAATGAAAGAAATTGATTTGGTAATTACGGGTCATTTTATTTTATTTGAAGAAAGTGTCCTCAATCATATTTTGTCTAAACAAGAGTTGATACAAATTTTTGCCACTAATTCGGTTATTAAACTACCCAAAGAAACTAGTATATGGCTTAATTCATTATTTTGCTTATTAGGTCAGGAATTTCGAAATGAAAATTCCAATATTGAAATTTGTTATTCGCTTATGCAAGCAGCCTTTCAAAAAATAATTTCTTCAAATAAAGAACTTAATAAAACCGTACATCGAGGCAATGAAATCACTTTTTCCTTTAAAGAGTTGGTTTATAAATTCCATAGCCAGGATAAATCGGTATCCTTTTATGCAGATAAATTAAAAATTTCTGTAAATTATCTCAATAGATGTATTAAGCAAACCACCGGAATAGCCCCAAAAGAATGGATTAACAACGTTAGTATCCTGCAAAGCCAAATTCTTTTACAAGATTTGACTAAAGATATCTCCGAAATTGCTTTTGAATTGAATTATGAAGACCCTTCATATTTTGGACGACTTTTCAAAAAAATAACTGGTACAACTCCTTCACAGTATCGAAGTTCACTTAGGCACGATTTGTCCGAATAAAGGCAAGCTAAATCCTAGCAACAATTATTGTTTTAACCACACCTTTGTCTTAAGAAAATCTTAGAGGGCTAATGCGGCTCGTGTGTTTAAATTTAATAAATGTTATTTTGAAAAAAGTGCTATCATTGGTTTTATTAACCTTGTTTATTTGCCTTCCTAATAAATTTTATGCTCAATTAATAACTGATGGCGCAGGGATTGGCGTTACTATTAATGGAAAAAGCAGCTTTAAGAATTTATCTTCGGCAGATCCGTATTATGGGAATAAATTCAAATATAATACGTACGATTTTTGGTTGCCAATACCATCTTTTAAAATTGGAAAAACTCGTATTCTTGGAACAGTCAACTACCGCGTTTTAGACTTTACATTCGATAAGAAAATTGAAGTTAGTCCGAATTACATCACAAAAATACAAGAGATAAAACCAACCATTGTAGTGCGGCATCCTTTTGGAAAACGATGGGCAGTTTTTGGAGTTTTAATACCAACTATTGCTTCCGATTTTAAAAGTTCCTTTTCGATGAATGATATGGTATATGATGGCATTTTTGGAGTCTCAAGAAAATTCGGAGAAAAATCAAATCTCGAAATCGGGATTGGTCCTCATATCATGTATGCTTTTGGAAAATTTCTGATAACACCTGCAGTATCTGTCGATTATAAAAGTAACAACGGTAAGTGGTTTGCACAGCTATACTGGCCAAGAGTTAATATTTTTCGAAATCTCGGCAATAACACACAAATTGGTGTAGCGGGATCAATAGACTGGACGCTTCACAACTTACAAAATTACAAGAATGATGAGAACCTGGAGATTGATTATGCTCAGTTCTCGGCTATTCACGGAGGCTTACAAATTAATCAACGTCTTTTTGATGGTTTTTGGCTTCAACTGCAAGGAGGTCTCGGATTTGCAAACAAATACACTTTATATAATTCTAATAATGATACCATTAGCAACTATAAAGCAAAAGAAATGCCTTATGTAAAGATGATGCTAACCTATCGTTTTGGAAAATAATTGCAGAATAAAAATCAATAACAATAAATAAAAAGAAGGAAAAATGATGAAATTAATTCTTAGTATTCTACTATTAGGAGTGTCGTATTTTACTAATGCGCAACAATTAAAAATGAATGTTGATGTGACCAATGTTCAAAAAGGAAAAGGCAGTGTCGTATTGAATGTTTACAACAAAAAAGAAAACTTTCTTAAAACCGCTTACTTTACCAAGGTTCAAAAGGCAAATCAGGGAACTATAAAATTTCAAATCGATTTACCAAGAGGAACTTATGCTATTACCGTTTTTCAAGATTTAGATAATAACGGTAATCTTAATAGCAACTGGTTGGGAATTCCTAAAGAGCCCGTAGGAAACAGTACTAATTTTAAGCCTGATGGTGGAGCACCAACATTTGGTGATTGCTCAATTTATGTTTTAAATAATGATTCTACAATTACAATTGACCTCAATTAAGAAAACTTAAATTATGATATCAAATTATGGAAGAGGCAATTTTAAAAAATAGAATTATTGCAGAAATAAAAGGTGCCTGCAAGCAATATCAAACGGGCGATACATTAATTACAGCCTTACAACCTACAACCGTTCAATTTAAAACCAGAGAACTTACATTGATAGTAGGTCCTTCGGGTTCAGGAAAAACTACTTTGCTCTCCCTGTTAGGTTGTGTTATCTACCCCACAAAAGGAGATGTTTTTATAGATGGTCAACAAGTAAATACACTTTCCGCCAAAGAATTATCGATTTTGAGGTTAAATAAAATTGGATTCGTATTTCAAGGCTTCAACCTTTTGGCTCCGCTTAACTCTTTAGAAAACGTTATGATGCCGCTACAACTTATGAATTTAAGTGATACTGAAGCAAAGAAAAAAGCAGAGAAAGCTTTGGAATTAGTCGGGATGAAAGATCGAATGAAAAACCTACCCAAAATGCTAAGTGGTGGTCAGCAGCAAAGAGTTGCAATTGCACGAGCCCTGGTAACTAATCCGCCAATAATGCTTTGTGATGAACCAACGGCTGCATTAGATGTTAAGAGTGTTGGTTTGGTAATGAATGAGTTAAAAGCACTTGCCCAAAATGGTAAGAGTGTTATTGTTGTTACACACGATATGCGCCTTAAACAATTTGCTGACAGAATTATTTATGTAGATAATGGGATTGCAACCGAGAATGAAAATCTAGCATTTATTGAAAATCATTAAACCAATATTATAAAGAATGAAATATATTTTAATTTATCTAATAGCTCTTTTTTTTTGCAGTTGTAGTAAGAAAGAAGAAAAGATATCAAATCAGGCATCAGATCACAAGGAAGTTCCTCTATCAGGTATTGTAGGACTCGGTCGCATAGAACCTGACGAGAAACTGTCCTCATTAGCAACAGAAGTAGGAGGCATTGTTGTAGCTATCCATAAGAAAGAAAATGATGTGATTATTAAAGGGGATCTAATTATTGAATTGGATCATGCTGTTCAGGATGCCAAAAAAGACCAAATTAAGAGTAGAATTGAAACACAAAGAATCGAAATTAATGTAGCGCAACTAAACTTAAGAGAGCAGAAAATAAATTTATCCAATAAACAAATTGAGTTGGAGCGATTGAGAAACTTACTTAAAGAAGGAGCCGAAACAAAACAAAACTTTGATAATTTGGAAACAGAAACCAAAATTTTTCAAACGAATGTAGAACAATTACAAGCTCGGGTTTTGATAGCAAATTCACAACTTCAGGAAATTAAACAAGAGCTGAAGGTTTCAAACAAAGAATTGCAACAGTATTTGGTAAGAGCACTAAACGATGGACAAATTTTGACAATGAATGCTACTAAAGGTGCTGCATTATCACCAAATCAATCATTTGCAGATTTTATTCCAAAAAGCAAATTGGTAGCTACTTGTGAAATTGATGAGCTGTTTGCAGACAAAATTAAAAAAGGGCAAAAAGCTATTATCCGCCAAATTGGTTCCAATAAAACTATTGGTTCTGGTATTGTAGTTTTTACTTCTTCGGCACTTAAGCGTAAATCACTTTTTTCTGAAAAAGCTGGCGATCAGGAAGACAGAAGAGTTCGGGAAATAAAAATTCTATTGGCAAATCAAACAAAGTATTTAATTAATTCCCGGATTGAATGTGTTATTCAAACATCAAATAAGTAAGATAAACAAACAAGAATGGAATTGTACATACCTTCAAATTGGTTGCAAATACCAATCTGGATATGTAAATACTATGTTCCATTATAAACAAATAGCCTCTAAAGATGAATTCTATTATTAAAATAGCTTGGAAGTTTATCCGCTTTGATAAAACAAAAAGTATAGGAGTAGTTGTTGGAATAGTGATAAGTACCTTTCTTATTGGTCAGCAAATCGGCACATTTAATTTTTTGACAGGACTAATGAGTGTGTTGGTAAAAAATACAACATCAGACATTTGGGTTGTTGATAATAAGACGACAGATGCCAACCAACTTAGCCTGATTGACTCGAGAAAAGAAAAAGAGATTAAGAGCCTGCCAGGTGTTAAAGAAGCATTTCCTATTGTTATGACAAATGGGAAAGCTAAATTTTCTGGAGGAACCAGTGCTGTCGTAAACATTATAGGCAGCGAATACCCTTATTTTAAAGCAGGTCCTGACAGCACTAAAATAATAGAAGGAAAACTTCCAGATTTATTACAAGAAGCGGGTGTCTCTGCAGATTACTTTGATCGGAGCAATTTTGGAGGTTCATCAAATGTTGGAACCTATTTTGAAATTAACGGAAAAAGAGCCGTTATTATGTTACAAACTAAAGGAATACGAGGTTGGGGTGGTTATTTAATGTACACCTCAATAGATAGGGCAAGATATTATGGTAATATTTCTTCCACTAATATAAGTGCCTTAATGGTCAATGTAAAAGAAGGTGAAGATGTGAATCATGTTGTAAATCAGATCAATAATTCTATTTATGGAGTAAGAGCTTGGCGCACATCATCCCTGAGTTCCTCTACTATAAAAAGTGTTTTGGCTTCTACTGGCTTAGGTGCCAGCACAGGTTCTTTGGTGGGATTTGCTATCATTGCCGGTTTTTTTATTATTGGTCTCACAATGTATTCGTCGGCACTTGACAGGATTAAGGATTATGGAACTTTAAAGGCAATTGGCGCTACCGATTCGTACATCCGAAAGTTAATACTTACTCAAGCCACTTTGTTTGCTGTTGTTGGCTTTCTAATTGCTCTGGTTTTCTTAATGGGTTTTAAAAAAGGCATGTATCAATCGGGAATAGTGATCGATTTTAGCCCAATAATACTCTTCTCCATCCTAATGGTCACTTTTTCTATTTCGCTTTTTGGGGCTGTGTTTGCTATTAGAAGAATAAAAAATGTAGAACCTGCTTCAGTATTTAGAGGCTAAAAAAGTTATTATGATAAAAAACAATTCAATTAATATCTTCTTTATAGGATGTCTTATACTAATAAGCATTTCAAAAATGAATGCGCAAAGTGTAGTATGGTCATTAAATAAAGCAATTGAAGAAGCACAAAAGAATCGAAAATTATTGGCTTCGTTGGAAACTGAATATAAAATCAATCAATTAAAGACAAAAGAGTTAAATGCAAAATATTTACCCCGAGTATCGCTGAATTACAATTATCAGTATAATCCAATTATTGCTACAAATGTTTTACCTGCAAGCGCATTTAACTCTGGAACTTCTTCAAGTGATATGATTCCGATAAAATTAGGTGCTAATTATTCTCAAAATGCAGGTATTTTGCTGCAACAACCATTACTGGATATCTCTATTTCAAAATTAATTGCAGAGTCTAAGTTACACGAGAAACTAGCCAATTTAAGTGAAAAAGAAGCAAGATTGGAACTTACTTATGAAGTTTCAAAAGTGTATTTTAATATATTGGTAACAGAGGAACAAGTAAAAGAAGCTATTGGCGATACCGCTCGTACGGCATTAAGTCTGAAAACTATAACCCAAAAATATAATAACAAAAGAGTTTTAAAAGTTGATGTAAATGACGCCAAAATAACGCATAATAATGCTGTACAAAAATATCTTAATGCAACAAATAACGCATTGGTTCTAAAACAGTATATATTGTATGTTACCGGAAATGAATCTTCCCTAGCTTCTTCAATGATATTAGAGAAGTATAATATGAATGAAAATATTACTGATCTTGATGAAAATCTAATTCTGGCATTGCCTCAGATCGAAATTTTGAAAACACAAAATGAAGTCCTAGAGAATAAAAAGAAACTCGAAAGAGCCAAACATAGTCCCATGATTAGTGTCAATGGTTATTTAGGAACAGATCAGTTCACAGAAAACATGAACCCTTTTCAGCAAAACAGTTGGTATGGGAATAGTTATATTGGCATCTCATTAAAATTACCCATTTTTTTTGGAGAGAATACGGCAAAAAGAATAGATCAATTAAAATTCCAGCAAGAGCAAAATAATAATCGAATTGTTGAGGATGTTAATAAAAACAAATACAATGCCCTGAATGCTAGTGCTACGTATAATAACGTCTTGCAACAGTTAAAAACGATACGTGAAAATAGTAAACTCACTTCCGAAATGGTACTGGTTTATCAGGAGCGATATAAGTTTGACCAAATATCGTTTAATGAACTAAATGATAAAGAGATTCAATTACAAAATCTGGAACTAGCCTATAATCAACTTCAAAAAGAATTAATAGTTTCGTGGCTTAATTGGAAAAAGGCCGCGGGAAAATTAGTTTTATAATATTCAATACGGGATTAATTAAAATTTCAAAAAAAAACCGACTCTGTTTAAGAGTCGGCTTTATTACAATATGATTAATTTAGGTAGTCTTATGATTTTGGCTCACATGCTTCTGAACCAAGATTTTGCCACATAGAACCTGTAGAACTACCAGGTTCGTTACCTGGTTCTGCTTGGTAACTGGCTTTCCATTGAGAATGATTATGATTTACATAACTGTTGGCTTCATAACTTCTTATATTATTCCAGATTGTTGCTATATTGCTAATCAACTTCCAGCTATCATTTATATCTGGTTGCAGTTCTCCGGGATTAATATAATGTTTGTTCTCCCATACTAAGCCTTTATAACTTACTTTATGAGTTCTTTCTCCAGGATAAGCTATAGTAGAATTCCAAACCGGATAATCACCTGCAGTATCATCAACACATTTTCCTGGTTCAGGGTCATCTTGTAATACAGTTAATTTTGCAACAGCAGTGGCAGTCTGATTTTTACTGTCAGTAACTGTACATGTAATATCAAATACTCTATGATTTTCTACATTAGCTGTTACATAAGTGATATGAAACATATTGTGATCAATATCTGGAGATGTCAAAGGATCAGGTAAGTTCCATTTATAAGTAAATGGCCCCTCCCCGTCTGAAACCATAGCATTAAATTTAGCATCGACACCTTTTTTTACAGTCAGCAAAGCAGGCATAATCTCTAATGTTGGTAATGACGGAACTGAACTATCTTTTACTATTAAATCAGCATAAGCTTCGGTAGTTTTGCCATTTTTATCAGTCACCTTACACGTAATATCAAATCTTTTATTACCTACCACATTATCTGTAGTATAAGTTACATTCTCTTTATCAAGACTATTGCCACTAGAGCCTAACCCTGAAGGCAAGTTCCATAAATAAGTAAATGGAGCTTCTCCCTCTGCAGAACAACTAAAAAAGGCTGTGTTTCCTTTTTCTACCTCTACTTCATTAGGTGTAATATTTACTATAGGTGCTGGTTCTGGATTTTCGGAATCATCAAAGTCAAGATCAAATGTTTGATAAAATGCATGAGCAGTGTCAGAGACAATCCATGCTACTATCATTACATGATGTCCTTTTTTTTGAGGAAGTACTACACTGGTTTCGGTTGGTGCTGCTCCATATGGAAGAGGAGTTGCATAATGATGCATGTTAAACGGGACAGGCTCAAGCTGATCTCTAGTTATTCTTTCATCAGGATTCCAGCCATCTTTAGTAATCCAGTGATTATATCCTCTGGTGGCATGAGGAGCATTATAACTCCATCTCATTCTAAAATTTTGACCCGAATTAACTTTTGTTTTTGGCCATACTTGCCCTTTTTTTGCTTGCAACTCACGGTCAGTACAATTTACGATATCCCAATCAGATCCAGATTCGTTTGTCCAGCCTCCACTATTTATATAATTATCCGGAGGTACAGGTCTGGTGTGAGAACCACCTTGTTCATCTTGTGGATATTTATCTAAACCGGAACTTACTATTGTCGTAAAAAATTTACCTCCCTCAAATTGATTTATGTTCCAATCGAGTAACCATCCCAGATCATAAGCTAGTCTTCCGCGCGTGTTGAATGCATAACCGTGCCTGGTTTTTTTTGCAGTTTTTAATTTTGCTTCTTGCATAATTTTTAGGTTTTAAGTTAATATTGTAAGATTTGGGTTAATCTTATTCCTTATTTCCTTTAAAATTAAAACTTTTTTATCATAAAATATAAATTTTAATAAGAAAATATGCATATCATATATTAATGATAATATTGAACATTTAAAATGAATTCTATATTAAGAATCTCTTTTTTAAGTGTTAAGGATGCACTAAAGAGAAATGCCTATTTCTTCAAATCGAGCAGAAAATGGTTTGGAATTTATATTTGTGGGGTACTAAGTCAAAAAGCTTCAGAGAAATCTGGAGCTTGTTTTATGGAATAAAGTGATGTTTTTACCATTCAAATGAACCCGCTATCCGGGTGTTATCGCAAGCACTGTGCAAATGTGTCTGACTTTGTACTATTTCTTAAAACAAATCTATTCTAAAAAACTAAAACGTCATAAAGTCTCTGACTCTACCTCAAATTTATTATAAATCATATTGGTTAAAAGATTTAGCATTCAAAAGATTCACAACTGATATTTTTAGAAAATGTACAATTTATAACAACATAAAAAAACAGGTAAAGTTAGAGATATTTACCTATGTCCATCCGTTTAACTATTTCTTAAACTACTTACAATTAGACAATCAGGTATAAATACGCATGTTTTATCGTTAAAACAATCCTTTATTTGTTATTGTAATTATAAAAACCCCCAAATGGAAGCAAAATCTGAAACCCGCATCGACCCGCATGATTTAGACATGGTCGCGTTTAATTCAAATAAAAAAATAAGAGCTAGAAATGCTGTATTGGCTGTAGATGCAGCCATGCAGGAAAACTATACGATCTTAAAATCAGAATTAATCGAACATTTAAGCCCAGTCATTGTAGTACAAAACGATGGACAGGGAGGAACTTTTACTTTGGTATATCAAGGCACGCAGGAAAGTGTTCAGCCAGTACCTCAACTATTCCAACTCGTTAAATCAGTAAGCCACACACCTCTTGGTATTTATGTTATTATTGCACCTTATTTAAAGGAGCCTCATGTAAAAGATTGGATCAAACCTCTGGAAAAATTCAAAGAGACCCTTCAGGAAGCCCTGAAAAACTTACCCGATGCCGAATTGCCATTTCACGCACAGGAATCTTGTAAAAAAGTGCTGGAAGGCGGTATTCGTTTCATAGACGATTCTGTAAAAGCGGACCGTTTCAGCATTGATAGTTTCGAGGCATTTACAGCTAGTGTCCAGAGTGATATCCAAACCAATATGAGTTATGCTGCCAAAGCGCAGGTTGATGGTGTGGAAGAATTGCTAATACGTTGGCGCAACAAATTAGGGCCAGAAGAATGGAGAAAAACATATGGTATTGTTTTGGCCATTTGGACTACCGAATACTTAAACCAGAATTGGCTTATCCTAAACCATATGATGGACCCTACAACGGTCGATTCTCATTTGTTTACCATAGGAATTGCCAGTTTTGCTGAAAACACTGTGCCCGTAGCTTTAGACAACCTGGCTCGGATTGTACAAGACAACATCGCAGCCGCTATGGTTTTTTCTGAGGATTCTGAGCTGGCAGATTCTTTAAAAGGACCACAAGATTTGCTTTCTACAGCGATTGAGAAAATTATTGGCTGCCCGCATACTACAACTAAAAAAGTAAAATAAAGGCCGAAAGAGTTTTTTTAGGAGGTATAAATGATGAGGTATTGGTGGTTTGCTTTCTTTGTTTTTGAAACTAAATATATTCGTAATCTTTTATTTTTCGAACTAAAAGAAAAGTATATAAATAAGTAATAAAAGTAATTTTAAACGAAATCTCTTTTATTATTGCCAAATGTTAGAAATTCTTTATCAAGACGAATATATTATAGCTATTAATAAACCAAGTGGATTGTTGGTTCACAAATCATTTTATGCGCGCGATGCAAAAGTGTATGCTATTCAAGAATTGAGAAATCAAATAGGAGGGCAACACGTTTATCCTATTCATCCGTTAGACCGAAAAACATCTGGCGTATTGATATTTGCGTTGGATAAAGAGGTAATGTATCAGATGTGTTGGTGGTCAATAATTCCATCTAATATTTGTACGTAATCAGAGATTTATACTAATATCGTAGTAAAATTAAAACAACCTTCGGGTTGTTTTTTTATTTTCTAATGTCTTAAATCGAAAAGAATGACTTCAAATCCGACTTGGTGTTGCAGATGTGTTGGTGAAATTAAAAACATGATAAAATATGGAAAAACAAAGTCTGGTAATCAAAGATATATTTGTAGACTTTGCAGGAAAACAAGAGTTGAAAGTTATACTTATCAAGCTTACAAACCTGATATTGATGAAAGTATCATTCAGTTCACAAAAGAAGGTTTAGGAATAAGAAGTACAACAAGAATATTAAAAATACCCGATCGCGGATTTGTAATCCGTACCCGCAAAGTATATCTTAACATATTTAAAAAAATAAAATCCCGTTTTTATTAATACTAAGAACGGGCACGGAAAGGATTTCCGCGCTATCGTTGTGCATACCTAAGAGATCGGGAAAATTAGTAATATTCAATTTCATATTCTTTAATGTCTTTTTCATATTCACCGTCAAAATTTAACTCTGTAATTTCAGAAATCTTATTACCAAAATCGTCATAAAGAATTTCTTTTACTTCTTCACCATTATTTCGATTCTCAACATAACTGATTAACTTTCCTTTACTGTTATAATTAAATTTCTCAATTATTTTATTAAAACCGCTGTCTGTTGATTTTTCTATAATTAATCCTTTTTCATCCAAAACATATTCATACAAACAACAAAGCTCATCGTCCCAATCTGTTTTTATTTCTAAAGAGTGATATTTAATCAGCAAGTTATTTTCATTATAGTAATTATAGACTCCACCTCTAAACGCTAATTTATCTTCTAAACTTTCTCCATCATAATGATACATTTCTTCTGATATCGTATTTCCAAATTGATCGTATTCAAAAACTATTTCCTCTACTAAAAAGTACATAGAGATTTTGGTATCTACCATATTTCCGTCTATATCAAAACCAAATATTTTCATCATTTCAAAAAACTCCATATATCCTTCAGATTCCTCTGCACCAATAAAATCATGATGTGGTATCTCAAAATAGATTGTTCTGAAAGGTTTTTTAGCATCATTATATCTGGTAACTGAGAGTGATATCAAAATACCTGAAGAATTAAAAAACTTTCTGTACTCGTAATCTTCAACATAACTGTATTCTATACTATTTTCAATATTGTTTTCTGAATCAAACTTCTTCATAGAAAGAAGCCGTTTATCCGCTCCATATTGATAATAATACGTTGCGAAACCGAAATCTTCTTTTTCTATTTCATTATTTTCATTATACCATGTTTCATCTCTTCTACGTAATATTCCTTCGCTATTAAATCGTTCCTTCAAACTGTATTGATTTTCATATCTGTAAATTTCTACTGATACAACTATTCCTTCTTCATATTCTTCATCTCTTACTATTTTACCTTCTCCATTATAGCATTCAATTTGTTGAACAATAGCATTTTTAATTGTTTTGCGGCTTTTAATTTTTACAGACATAATTTTCGAACATATTAAAAACTATGAAGATAGAAAATATATACCGTTTTATAAAAATAATCCAGGCAATATAAGATCTAAGCATCAAAAGTCGGGAGACTTTTATCAGGTTTGCAATTTCTAAGAAACAAAAAAAATGCGCAAAGTCAGAGACATTTGCGCAGCTTTTCATGAGAACACTTCGGAGAGCGGACTTCGCACCCACATAGAGAATCAACAAAGTGAAGTATCAAAAAGTAATAGCATCATATTATAGAATGTTGGAACGGGTACGAAGTCGGGAGACTTCACGTATCACATTATTTTTCTGACTAAAACAAATAAAAATTAACTTAATTCACAGCCTTCACCTGCAAGATTACACTGGTTCTTCTAGCATTGACTTCTGGATTAAAACCAACCTTCATCAGAAAATCTCCCGAATAAATCTTGGAGCTATCAATGGGTGACTGTGTTTCGGGATAAAGATTTACTTCTTCAATTCTATATTGCATTTTTGGGTCCAGTCCCTGCATTTTAATAGGCAACCCAATGGTGGTATTGAATGTAGTGGCTACATAATAGTTGAACACAATTACCTCTTCTTGAGTCTCCTTTACGTATGCCATCGATGCCACTTTTTCATCATCGGGGTTTTGTAACCTATATTGATCACCATGCCAGATGATATCTTTAATTCCATTATACAGCTTCACTGCATTTTGTGCATACAGTAAATCCTTAGCATCTAATTCATTTACCCGAATATCGAAACCCAGTTTGCCCATCATGGCAACATCTGTTTTAAACTTGATGGATTGTTTGCCCATATCCGTTACATGATTGTCCACAGCAATAGAAGGAAAATAATATGAATATTCCCATTGCATAAATATTCTGTCAAACGGGTTGGTATTATCGCTCGGCCAAAACTCCGTGAAGTACTGCAGGGCAGCATAATCAACTCTTGAGCCACCACCTGCACAAAGCATCATAGGTGTTTTTGGATGTTTGGCTCTTACTCTTTCCAATACTTTGTTTAAACCACGAACATATTCAATATAAAAGTGATCCTGGTTTTTTAAGAATGGTGAGTGGGCATTATAGATAAGCGAATTACAATCCCATTTGATGAACGCCAATTCAGGTACATCTTTAAACAATTGCTCCACAGTGTTGTATACAAAATCCTGAACCGCTGGATTAGTAAGATCAAGCACAAGTTGGTTGCGCATATAAAATTCTTTTATACCTGGTTGCCTGATGATCCAGTCAGGATTTTTTTCATACAATTCGCTTTTAGGATTCACCATTTCGGGTTCTATCCATATACCAAACTTTACGCCATGGGCAGTAGCTTCCTTACCTATAGAGCTGATACCATTCTTGAGTTTTTGTTTATTATACTGCCAGTCACCCAACCCTGCTGAGGCTCCGTTGCGGGGATATTTATTACCAAACCACCCGTCGTCTAACAGAAAAACATCCACTCCTAGTTTCTTTGTGTCTTTAGTGAGCTCGCTCAGTTTTTCATCATTGAAATCGAAATAAGTGGTTTCCCAATTGTTTAATATGGTTTGGCGCTGGCCGCTACCTTGCGCCAATTGATAGTTTCTGGCCCAGCGTTGCAAGTTACGGCTTGCCCTGCCTTTACCTTCATCAGAATAAGTGTAAACAAAACGTGGTGTAGTGAACTTCTCAGATGGTTTTAATGTGTAGTTCGATGAAAAATTATTGATGCCCGCTGTTACCCGCAAGTAGTATTCATCAAAGGTTTCAAAATCAATTTTAAAGTTACCGGACCATTCCAATGAACCAGCAATTACTTCACCTTCTGTTTCGCCTGCGGGCTTGTTGATCGATATCATGAAGGAGGATGAATGCAACAGGTTGCTGCGTGTACCCAGCTTTGAATCAAGTGTGCGGATGCCATGCAATAACTGCTGTTCTTCCGACAGCATCTCACGCCCCCAGCCACTGTAATGATTTTTAAGGAAAAACTTTTTACCCTGGAGTGTAAGGTTCGCAGAAGCATATTTATTCAGCATTACATTACCCTTTTCCTTATGCTCTATTTCCGACCATTGTTCAATTACATCTTCTTTATAATAGGCCTTGTAAAATAATGTAACCTGGAATTTGTACCTCGCATCGTTCAACACAATAGTAGTCAACGTCTGGTTATCATCAATTTTTTTTACTTCGTGATTCACATACTTCAATACGGCGGATTTATTTCCATCGCTGTGGGTTACAGACAGAGCAGGCTCCATCAGGTTAAGCGAGCCGGATGCTACGTAGGCTTCCCTCTTGTTAAACAAATCATCATTACCCACCTTAAACTTATCCAGCGAATTGATGACCGCATACTCATCTGTATTTTTTAGTTTTTTCCCAAGGTAGGTAGCCAATAAAGAGCTGTCTTTATCTGTTTGCAGTACTAGAACTGTGTTTTCAGTAGATACCGTAATGGTTTCCTGACTAGTAGCCTTGCCTGTAAAAAATATCATCACAACGAAACAGGTTTTAAAAAGTTTAGAATGCATTTTGTGTCGATTTTAAATTAATAAATTGGGAAACTTCGATATTAAAATCATCTTTTTCGATATCTATATTTTTTTTCTCGTACTCAAAAATATCTTGTGAATATCCTGATGTGTAAAAAAATATTAATACCATTAATATTTGTATTTTCATGAAATGATCAGTGTTTTAGTCATTAATATTGGTTTCAAAACAAATTGAAAATTTTATATAAATTGAGAGTATGAATACTTTTTAAAGACAGTAAAATGATAAAATAAATATATTTTGTAATATTTACTTTAAACTTTGATCATCTAAGGCATATTTGAAGTGTTTTTAAATATATGATTATTCATAATTAATTTTTAAGCAAAAAAAAGAATAATTCATAAGATTTTAGAAATACAATATTATCATCAAATAATACTATATTATCCTAAATTGTATAATCTCAAACAAAACTTCTATCGCACTATGCTTAAAACTTAACTCTTAAAAAAAAAATAATACAACAGCCACTATTAAACAAGATAAAATGCAATCAAAACACTATCAGACCCTGTTCTCCCCTCTCGTATAGATATATTATAGAACTAAATAAAACGCGCTCCCCGAAAAGTTCTTATGAAAAGCTGTGCAAAGGTCTCCTGACTTCGCACCCGCATAGAGAATCAACAAAGAGATGTCTCAAAAAGTAATAGCATCATATTATAGAATATCGGAACGGCAAGAAGTCGGGAGACTTTGCAGCAGTGGTTTCAATAATTCAAAAACAATATTATAAACAACAGTTATTATTAATTATTGAACATAATACGGAATATTATATAAACATCGTACTGGATTTCCTTCTTTGATTGCCGGAATCCAGTTTGGGGATAATCTTAAAACCCTTTCTAATTCTTTTCCCGATCCGTAACCAAAATCACGAAGAATTTTTATTTCAGACAAACTGCCGTCTTTTTCAATTTTTATGGTTGCAAAAACACCGCCTCTGGGAGCTTCATCATCCATTAATTCTTGTGGTATAACATAATTTTTCTTTAAAAAAACATAAAACTTTTCAATACCTCCCGGGAATTTTGGCAGAGTTTCTACCGCAGAAGCATTATAAACTTCATTATCTTCTGGCTTACTATCGTGATGCTTTTCTAATTTTATTGTTTGTTGTGGTACAGTCTTTTCGATATTTTCAGTAGCCGGCTCTGCCATTGCCGGAACTGTAGTATTTTGACAACTCAATAACAATAAAAAGCTAATGGCTATTAAAAAATTTCTTCTCATAGTTCTTTGTTTAGTGGAGAATTTATATGTAAAAAAACAAAATTTATTCCATTTTGAAGTCAATAATTTAATACTGTTAAATCTAATTTTGACGAAACTAATTACTTTATAGGCACAGAAAGATTTTCCGTGCTCTCGTTGCGCATATCCGAGCGATCGGATTTACACAAAAAACAATATTTAGACTTTTAGTAACATTCTTAAATCTTATTTCAGGCATGGTAGTTATTTGGATATCTCAAATTTGAGAGATAATTAAATAATTATAAAATATGAATGAAGATATTTTTAAATCAAAAACTAATTTAGATCCTTCAGAGTACAAAAAATTATTTGGAGATCCTTTTTGGAATGAACAAGGAAGTTCAAAAGCTAGAAACTTCTATCTCCAGCTGAGCGAAAAAGAAAAAGCTTTAATGTTAAAAAAGAATTACCTTGAAATGATTAAAAAAGCCAGAGAAAGAAATTTCAATATGGCAGCAGATTGTTTACAATGGTGGCTAGACGGTACAGGATTTACAAAAAATATTGATTTTAACTGGTTGAGAAAGCAAAGTGAGGTTATTGCCGCAGAAAATGTAAATCTTGAACGTTTTGAAAATGACCCTGATTTTATAATTTTCCTTAAAAAGTTAACTGATGCGAATAGTGATACTTATGTCACTCATTTTGACTGTAAATTTACAGGAGGTATTTTTCGTGAACTCTATTATGTGTGTGGCACTAGTACAATAACTTCAACATGTTATTTCATAGTTAGCAAGAAAAAAGAAAACTTCATTTTATCGGGTAAAATTATTCATAAATGGTGGGACAGATATGATTGGCACAAAGGAGCTAATGCTTATATTAATGGTTTCGGTTATGTTAAAGACTCAGATGCCTTATTAGTAGAGAAATATTGCGGGGCAAAACCTTATGATATGAGAGGTGAATGGCAACAAAATTTTAATAAAACCTTTCAACTCCAATTTATTGGAGGTATTAATCTTAAATTAAAATAGAAAATGAAAAAGAAAATATACATAGGAGTAATAGTTATAATTCTTTTGTTTGCCTCATATTTTTATTGGCAAAACAGGTATGTTGAATTTCGTCCCGTAATTTTGGCAGAAGAAAACTACTCCCCCCAATTAATATTTTTTGACAATGATCTCTATAAATTTGCAGAACCAAATGAAATTTCGCCAAATTATTATAAAAATATAAAATTTGTTCTAGATCGTTCAGGTCAGCCTTATATTGAAAAAAATGGGATAATTTATGTTCGCAATCACTATTTGAACGACATGAATCTTATGTGGAATTACACTACTAGATCAACCAATCCTACTTGGTTTAAATTAAAAAGAGAAATGGATAGTATTAATGGAGATCACGAAAGCAAAGAAAAATTAGATAGTATTATTAAGGGATTTATTCATTAAAATAAAAACAATGAAAAAGAAAATATACGTAACCTTAATCGCTCTAGTTCTTTTGTTTTCTGGTTACTATTATTGGGAAAATAGATACGTCGAACTTAAGCCAGTAATTGTAGCAGAAAGAGAATATACACGTCAAATAACTTTTTTTGACAATGATCTTTACAAATTTGCCAAGCCAAATGAGATTTCTCCAAGTTACTATAAGAACATAAAATGGGTTTTGAATGATTCCAGAGTAGATTATATAGAAGAAAATGGAATTATTTATGTTCGAAATAAATTTCTGAACGACATGAATATGGTTTGGAATTACACCACTAGAGCTATCTCTACGAAGTATTTTAAACAAGAAAGAGAAAGAGATAGTCTATATCTTATTAGAATCAAAAAACGTACAGATTCTCAAAAAACAATAATAGATTCTCTTTTAAAAACTATAAAGACAGACTCTATTAAATTCCATAGAGATCAGGAAAATAGAGAGAATTAGATAGTATTATTAAGGGGTTTCGTGATTAACTACTTTGCTTATTGCCATAAATCTATTCGGTTTTCAAGGATTTAAATAAGCTTTTCTCAACTACATTGTCTCAACAATTTCCCTAACAAATCAACAACAACCTATACTCCCCTTCATTTTCTATTGGTGCTCTATGAATACAAGGCAGCACTTGTTGTTTTGGATGATCTACAGCCAATCGCCAAAGATGTCCTATGCCTAAATTAATAGGCTCTGCATCGTCGTGTATCTGATAATGCAAATCAAAATAATTTTCCTTCAAGAAGTCTTCGAATTCTTCCTCTGGTCCGTCATGCAGTTCTTTTAGCTTGACTCGTATTTCCGGAATTAGAACTTTTTGGGCTGCTTCCGAATTAGAAACAATATCACTTGCCGCTCCGTGATAAGTACATAAAAAAGTATCTGTTGCAATGGGCGAACGATCAACATGAAAAGAATACACATCTGTAGATATGAAATCAAATTCATCATCACGTTCATAACACTTCAATAAATTAAGAGCTGGCGAAGCGCCAAAATCAGTTAATAATTGTAAGTCATTTAAGATTATTTCTCTTGCTATACTCCCCTTTTCTGATAGTTGGAGTGCGAGTAAATCTTCAGGATAAACTTCGGTTATATTTTCTTTTAAACCTAGTTGGGTTACAATCTCGTTAAAATCGCCATCCAAATTTCTGAACCAACATAGCGCATTCATTTCTCCCTTGAAACTGGTCTGTATAAGCTCAGAGAAAGTTGGTACCATCCCAATTTGGTTGCTGTCAGAAAATGTATTGCTCATAGTATAATTTAAAAAGCTCGTTGCTTCGTGCATTACAAAATTATGTAATTACCTTTAAAAATTATGTTTTCTAAAAGACTTAAAAAAAATAATTATAAATTTACTAAAAACAAAAATGAAGAATAAATATTTCGGTTTATTGATACTATCTCTCGTTATGATTTCGTGTTCTAGCACAATTTCAACTGCAAAAAAAGAATATAAAATTGTTCAAACTTCTAAACTGAAATCAAATTGGAATTTTAACTCAAAAGAGTGGTTACTAAAAAAAGATACTTTGATAGGTACTGGAGGACCAATGCATTGGGGAGTTATAGAATCTAAAAAGAAACTCTCAAAAAATTATGAAATCGAATTTAGAGTAAACATGACCAAAGGATCTCTATTTGAAATAATGCTAAACATTGATAAAGAACAATATATAAGAACATATTTGTATAATATTGATCAGAATATTGTAATAGGGAAAGGCGTTTATAAAGAAGGAAGTGACGAATACGAAAAACGCGGCGGTCCAACTTTGTTTAATAAGCCAATGAAATTAGAAAATGACAAATGGTATTCGGTAAAAATTAGAGTAACGAACAATCAATTATACTTCTCTGTCAATAATGAAAAGACATTAGAGTGTTCTATAGAAAAAAGTAATTTAAGCCAACAAGGAAAACTAGGATTCTTAACCGACGGTGAAATTAAAATAATTGATTTAAAGATTAAAAGCATTGAGTAAAATTAATTGCATCTAATTTATGTATTAAGAGCAAAAAGAATATTTTTGGATTCTTAAATTAAAAATAACATCATGAAAGATCTAGTATCAAAAATCAATGCAGAATTCGAAACATTCAAAACTGAATCAGAATCATTAATCGAGAAAGGTGTGAAAGCAGCAGGACCAAGAGCTCGTAAATCAACTTTAGAAATTGAAAAACTATTAAAAGAGTTTAGAAAAGTATCTGTGGAAGAATCTAAAAAATAAGCCCATAATAAATAAAAAAACCTTGCTTAATTTTATTTAAGCAAGGTTTGTTTTTTTTACTTTTACTATAAATCTTAATTGTATCTGTTTTTTTTAACCCATTGGGTCCAATTACTTCGTAAATAACTCCGCAACACGAATCCAATCTTTGTCGACTAGGTGTTAAATCCTTTAATTAAAGTTGCTAGTTTAATAATCTAATATCTGCATACTTAGAAGATATTAGTTTTGTTTCACGCAGATTTTAAAAGATTTTAGCAGATGTACACAGATAGCTAGAATAATGTAGTAAAAGCTACTTATTTTTTTGTTTTAAAAACTTTATAACATACAAAAAGAATACCTAACCAAATAGGAATTAATTCTACGGATAACTTCATATTAGTAATCCACATGATTGATAAAATACCCAATAAAAATACAAAGCAGATGTAATTACTTACTGGATAAAATAATGAAGCAAACTTAGTTTTTGTACCTTCCTTGTCTTTCGAACGTCTAAATCTTAGATGCGTATAAGAAATCATAACCCAGTTAATAATTAAACAAGACACCACTAAAGACATTAAAATACTAAAAGCCTCTTTTGGAATTAGCTTATTTATTAAAATACAAATCGCTGCAAAGCAGGAAGAAATTAAAATAGCATTAATTGGTACCGATTGCTTGTTTAGCTTCATTAAAAACTTAGGAGCATTGCCTTGATCTGCTAAACCATATAACATACGTGAGTTACTATATACGCTACTATTATATACTGATAAAGCGGCAGTTAATACAATTAAATTAAGCACATTAGCGATAAGGCTTGTAAAAAATATTTTGTTGCCAAACAACTCAAACTCCATTCCGTTTAAATTTTGAAAAACCATTACAAATGGACTACTATCTGTAGTAATTTGTTGCCAAGGTGACAAAGCAAATAAAATTACTAATGCACCAACATAAAATATAAGGATTCTATAGATAACCTGATTTGTTGCTTTTGGAATATTTTTTTCTGGATTTTCTGCCTCAGCAGCCGTAATCCCAATTAGTTCTAAACCACCAAAGGAGAACATAATTAGAGCCATTGCTGATAATAAACCCTGAAAATTACCATCTCCCGTTTTTTCAAAAACCCCTTTTGGAAAAAAGCCTCCATCATTATACAAATTATGAATTGTAGCATGTTCTCCCCCTGTACCACTTATTAATAAATAAGTACCAAAGAGAATCATTGCAATAATTGCAACAACTTTTATGATTGAAAACCAAAATTCAGTTTCTCCGTAAACTTTTACAGAGGCAAAATTTAAAGCATTAATAACCAGGAAGAAAAATAAACTAGATGCCCACAGCGGAATTTCAGGCCACCAAAACTGTACATAAACACCAATGGCTGTAAGTTCAGCCATACTAACTAAAATATATAAAATCCAATAGTTCCAACCTGATGCAAAACCTGCAAAAGAACCGCAATACTTATAGGCAAAGTGACTAAAGCTTCCTGAAACAGGTTCTTCAACAACCATTTCGCCAAGTTGTCTCATAATAAAAAAAGCGATAATTCCGGCAACAGCATATCCTAAAATAACAGATGGCCCTGCTAATACAGCTGCTGGACCAATACCTAGGAAAAGACCTGTTCCTATTGATCCGCCTAAGGCAATTAACTGAATGTGACGGTTAGTCAGCCCACGTTTAAGCTGATTCTCTTTTACGTCTTCATGTTTTTCTTTCACAAATTAGATTTTTTAAATGAGTTAAATGTACTCACAAATGTATAAACAGCGAAGATAAGTTAAAAAAGGAATCGTACAAAACATAGTTCTGTCACATCTATCAGAATTGAATAATAAGTATTTAAATTGTTTAAAAGTTAATTGGTCAAAATCAATTATAAAAAAAAGCTCTTTTGTAACAAAAGAGCTTTTTTTATTAGACGAAACTGAAAGTTGACATAAGTATGTTATTCAACAAGATACTCAATAAGTAAATCTCCTTTTTCTACCAAACTATTTTCATTGAGATGGATTTTATGGATTATTCCAGACTTTCCTAATACTGTATTTTCCATTTTCATGGCTTCAATAGTAAATAAAGGTTGATCTTGTTTGATTTCCTCTCCCTCTTTAATCCATATTTTACTCAGTAATCCTGGTAAAGGAGCACCAATTTCAGCAGCTGTTAATGCCTTTCGGTTCTGAACATTCATTGTCTTTATAGACTTATCCTTTATTTCAATGGCTTTTGTCTGGCCATTAAGCTTAAAATAGACTGTTCTGATTCCTTGTAAATCAGGTTCTGACTTATACAAGAATTTTACAATAATAGATTTTCCTTCCGAGATATTAACGATTACTTCTTCATTAGGTTTTAATCCGTAGAAAAATGTAGTCGAAGGAATTACACTCACATCTCCATATTTTTCGATAGTTTTAAAATAATCTTCAAAAACTTTTGGATAAAATTGGTATGATATAAAATCAGCTAATGTGCAGGATGATGAAAATTTTTCCTGAAAAGCTTCAAATTCGTTATCAAAATCTATAGGAGTTAAATGTGCATTGGGCAAATCTAAAAATGGTTTTTCTTTTTTGAGAACCATTTGCTGAAAATCAATTGGCCATCCGCCGTCTGGTTGCCCTAACTCGCCTTTAAGCATTCCTTTTACAGAATTAGGAAAGGACAAGGTGGTGCCTTGATCTAAAACATCTTGCTTGCTCAGGTTACTACTTACCATAAACATGGCCAGATCACCCACTACTTTAGAGGATGGTGTTACTTTAATAATATCTCCAAGTAAACTATTGGCATCCTGATATGCTTGTTTTATAGCTGTCATTCTGGTCTCTAAGCCCAAGGAATAAGCCTGAGGTTTAAGATTAGAATATTGTCCGCCAGGAATTTCATGTTTGTAGACTTCTGCCGTACTTGATTTTAAATCGGACTCAAAAGGGTAATAATACTCCCTGATATCTTCCCAGTAATTACTGTATTGATTTAGTTTTTCGACATCAAGTCCCGAATCACGAGGAGTTCCTTTTAAGGCTTCTGCAAATACATTAAAATTGGGTTGTGAGGTAAGTCCTGACATAGAGGATAATGCAACATCTATAATATCAACCCCTACCTCTACTGCTTTAAGATAGGTTGCAGACTGGATTCCTGCTGTATCATGCGTGTGCAAATGTATTGGAATGTCAATCGATTTTTTTAACTCGGTAATTAATTTTTCGGCAGCATAAGGTTTCAATAAACCTGCCATATCTTTTATACAAAGAATATGAGCTCCTGTATCTTCTATTCTCTTAGCGAGATCTAAATAATAGTTGAGATTAAATTTTGGACGCTCAGGATTTAAGATATCTCCTGAATAGCCCATACATACTTCGGCAAGGGAATCAGTATTTGTAAGTACTGCATTAATACTGTTTTTCATATTGTCGATACTGTTTAATGAATCGAAAATCCTAAAAACATCTATCCCTTTTTGAGCGGATACTTCAATAAATTTTTCAACCAAGTTATCTGGATATGCCGTATAACCTACTCCATTAGAACCTCTAATTAACATTTGCAACAATACATTGGGCATCGCTTTACGCATTTGTTCCAAACGACTCCAAGGACATTCATTCAAAAATCGCATCGCAACATCAAATGTCGCTCCTCCCCAAACTTCCATAGAGAACATTTGTGGAAAGTCTTTTGTAAATGTTTCTGCAAAAGGCATCATATCAATCGTACGCACTCTGGTAGCAAGTAATGACTGGTGTGCATCTCGCATAGTACAATCTGTATACAAAATTTGTTTTTGCTCTTTGATCCAGTTCGAAAATCCTTTTGGTTTTAACTGATCAAGTAGTTGTTTGGTTCCATTATCATGAAAGGCACTTGATGGAATTGGTAATTTTGGTGTCAGAAATTTTTTATCAGGAACGATAAAAGGAACATCTGCATTACCATTGACAATTATATTCCCTATAAATGCCAAATTCTTGGTTACATTATCGGATTTTCTTTTGATTTTCATCAATGACGGATTATCTCCTATAAAATTCACCGTGATATTTCCTGCCTGAAAATCGGGATGTACAATTAAATTTTCTAAAAATGGAATATTGGTTTTTACTCCTTCAATAGTAAATTCTTTCAACGTTCTTAAAAGACGTTGGCTCGTTCCTTCTAATGTTCTTCCTCTGGCAGTAATCTTTACGAGCATAGAATCAAAAAATGGCGAAATCTTAACTCCCGAATAAGAGCTTCCTTCATCTATTCTGATACCATAACCTCCAGCATTTCGATACGCAATAATTGTCCCATAATCAGGTGTAAAATCATTTGCTGGATCTTCGGTAGTAATCCTGCATTGAATTGCAAAACCACTACATTTTAAACTTTCTTGTCCCATAATGTAAATCCCCGGACTAGAGAGTTTGTGACCACAAGCAATAAGAATTTGACTTCTAACAATATCAATTCCTGTTACTTCCTCCGTAACGGTATGCTCTACCTGAATGCGGGGATTTACTTCTATAAAATAAATATTTTCTGCCGCATCGACTAAAAATTCAACCGTTCCAGCATTATTATAGTTTACTTTAGTTGCAATACTAAGTGCATACTTATATAACTTATCTTTTGTTTCTTGTTTTAAATTTGGGGCTGGAGCAATTTCAACCACTTTTTGAAATCTTCGCTGAACACTACAATCACGTTCAAATAAATGGACAATATTTCCATAATTATCTCCTAATAATTGTACTTCGATATGTTTGGGATTTTCAATGAATTTTTCAAGGAATAACGTATCATCTCCAAAAGCTGTTTTTGCTTCTCTTTTTGCTTCGTTGAACAAAGCTTCTAATTGATTGGCCTTTCTAACCACTCGCATACCGCGCCCTCCTCCGCCTGCAGCAGCCTTTAACATCAAAGGATATCCAATGCGATTTGCTTCTTCCTGAGCAATAGAAAATGAAGAAAGGTCTATTTTACTGTCTTCGATTAAAGGTACATTGGCAGCAAGTGCAATTTTTTTGGCAGCCACTTTATCACCTAATTGTTCCATGACTTCTGGATTGGGGCCAATCCATAAAATACCATTCTCGGCACATTTAGTAGCAAATAGTACATTCTCTGATAAAAAACCATACCCAGGATGAATAGCATCGATCCCTTCGGCTTTGGCAACTTTAATGATTTCATCAATATCAAGATAGGGCTTTAGGGGGTCTGTATCTTTGCCTATCTGATACGCCTCATCGGCTTTGTAGCGGTGCAGGGAATACCTATCTTCATAGGTATAAATAGCTACAGTTTTAATTTTTAATTCCGCGGCAGCGCGAAAAATACGTAGTGCAATCTCTCCTCTATTTGCAACTAGTAATTTAGAAATTGTTCTCATTCTAATAAATTAAGTTAAATATCCACAAAATAAAAACGGCTTATTCTGAACAACTTCTGAAGATAAAATCTATTAATTTATATTGCTTAAAATCCAATTCTTCTCAGACTCCTTCCAATGGAATGGATAATAAATAAAGTAATTCTCTTAGTTCAGGTCATTCAAAATAAAAACATTTTTTATAGCTTCAGGAATTCTTTCTTCCCGTATTTGGTGTTCAAATTCATTGTTATATATGTTATAATTTTATAAATAATGTTCATTTATTCCCAATAAAAAACTGATTTATAAGGCGCAACAAATATATAAAAGTTCTTGAGTTGACCACATTCAAGCTAAAAAGAAACAGTGTCATTTAATTTTTTTTATTACTTTTTTGAAGCGGGCTTTGAGATCCCAGCCGTTATTTTAATTTTTTATTTAGTTCTAAGTTTAAATCAGATTATAACGCTTAATCTCTTACATCAACTAATAAACCATACCTCATCTCTCATTACTCAGGAAACCAAAAACAACGATTAATACTACATATATTGTAAATAATTACTGTAAGTGTATTTTTTATGTTAATTTAATATCAATACTGAATAACTTATGACTATTTTCTTTTCATGACAAAACTAATTTTGTAGTGCTTCGATAAAACATGTCCATTGTCGATTAACCTACAACTTTATGCAATGAAAAAATTACACATCCTAGCCTTGTTTGCTTTTTTTTCCTTCACTTTAGTCGCTCAAGTACAACAGTCTGGTACATTGCCAATGGGATGTAAACCCGCAAATGTTCCTGCTCCGGTCCCGATTAAATCAAACCTACAAAGCAAATTAAAGGCTGTAGCAGCCACAGGAATAACAGGAAATGTAGAAAGTATTCATAGTGCTTTTGTAAACTGGCAAACTGGAGGTTTTACAAGCTTCTCTATCGGAACAGGCTCAGTTCCTAATGGTCCTAATTCGCAAAATATTCGTTGGAGTCAAGGTTTGAATAATACAGATAAGACGACTTACGGCTATAGCTATGAAGAATTACGTTTAACGGCTCTCGCTTTGGGAACTACATTTATGCAAGGGCAAAATTTTTATTTTCACTTATTAAATGGTGGTACAGACACAGTGATTGGTCCGTTAAATTTTACATGGCAAAATTTGGGTACAGCTGGCAATATGGTAAATGTTACTATAGAGACGCAATTTGGAGTCAATGGATTGGGAGGTTTTGCCAATTGGCAAGCTACCAATATGATGGATTTTTACAGCAAAGTAATCCCCATTATAGCGCAAATATATGGTCCGTCCTCTCACTCTTATACAGTAAATGTTGTGAATGATGGTAATGCTTCTGGGAGTAATACATTTTATAATGGCCCTAACTGGATTTCGACTCAATATACTGCTGATGCTTTTGGCAAGATGACTCAACCACGCTTAATGGTGCATGAACTTTTGCATGCCTGGCGTGATAATGTGTGTTTGTCTTCTGATAATCTTTGGCATTACCAAAATACTTTAAGTGGTTTTGAAGAAGGTATGGCAGAATGTGTTGCGCAGATTGTAATGGATAAGTTTGCTGCTGCATATCCTAATTACTTCCCTGCAGGAACTGCTTATCTAAATAAGCATTGGGGACATGAGGACGGTTATGCCTTTGATTGGGATTATGATTTTCAGAACCACTCTCAACTTACCACTACTGATTTTTGGTCAAGTGATCAAGGTATTGGAGCACATTGGGAACGCTATGGTACGAGTTCGGCTGCTTTTTATAAAATGTATGTTGAAGATTCTGATGTTTTCAAAAAATTCAATGCTGAATATTACAGAAGAATGAATGCCGATCATACGCTGTTAACATCGCGATCTTTACTCGTGGACATTTTTAGTACGGTACTCCCTAAGGTTGAAGAAAAAGAAACCAATTTGTGGATAGATAAACAACGTGTTTTAGATTGTAAAGTGATACCAGGGAAAAAAGTGCATATGCTCAGTTTTCAGGGTGCCGATGGAGTGCGCGATATGGGACATGATAATAGAATCCATTTAATTGAAACTCAAAATTTACCTGGAGGAAACGAGTGGTCCTGGGATAAATTAGATAACTCTGGTAATATTACTCAACGTTGGTTTCATCAACTTAATAATTCATCTGGAAAAATTGATATCGTAAATTATACAACTGGAGCGGTTAATAACACGCTAAATTTTAGAAACAATGATGCTGGATATTATGGACCTAATCAAGGTCCTTGTTTGCCACCAAGTTTAACAGGTACACCTTGTTTTCCAACAGGAATAGATGGTCATGGCTTGTACACAACTTCTGCAGATCGTGCAATCACTAATGGGGGAATAAACGATGGAAGTTGGTATAATGGATTGGGACTTAATGCCGACAGGATTATTTATAAGATACAAACTACTGGTTTATACATTTATAATATTGAATTTCAATCTGGAGGGGCTGTTAAAGGTAAATACTACCGATTACATGGTAATGGGTTTATTGGTAAAGATGGCTTATATGCTGGGGTGCGCAATAATGATGATACTCCTGTTTTAGGTAAAATGTATGTGGAGCAAAAAAATACTGTGAGCCCAATAGCAGGAGAAGAAACGGCTATTACTATAAATAACGGAACTCTCATCGCTCCAAGAATTTGGACATCTATTGCCGAAACCCAATCACAATTTAAAGCAGGAAGAGTTGATACCCGCTACTCTAAACCTGGAAAAGTGCATGCTATTTATGTAAACAGTGATTGTTCTAAACCTCAAAAAATAGGCTTCAGGAATATTACATACGGAAGTACTGTTTCGGGGGTGCAAATGTTTTTGTTTAATGTAGATGATTTTGAAGATATACTTTATACTGAGTCTATGCCTACCCTATTGTGCGAAGGATACCAAGCAGATTTTAGTGTTGAAAATAATTTCCCAAAGTATCTCGATACAGATTCCAGAGTTACTTATAAATGGAAGAATCCATTGGGGACAGTCGTTTCTACGTCTAATAAATATACTATCTCCGCTGTAACACCTCAAGATGCTGGTATTTATACCTTAGAAATTACTTCTTTTGATTGCCTGATTACAAGAACCAAAGAACTAGTGGTTACCCCTAGCGTGGTTCTTGAACCAAGCGTTGTTACGCCAATTTCTCTTTGTGCCAACAGCACTATCGATTTAAAAGTAAGCGGAACTTTACCTACAGGTACTACTTATTCATGGACTGGACCCAACGGCTATTCTAATACAACCCAAAATCCGAGTATTACCAATGCACAAACAATTAATGCAGGTATTTATGAAGTAACCTGTACAGTTAAGGATTGTGATGGTAGTACAGACATTATAAAAAAAGAACAGATACAGGTTGGTATAAATTCAATATTAAAGCCTAAGATTTCATGCGGAGTACCATCACAAAATGTGGTATCTTTTCTATGGGAAGCAGTTGCGGGAGCTACTGATTATACAATCTCTTATCAAGTAAATACTAATCTAATCCAAAATATTGGAGCCATTGGTAATGTCTTAACCTATAGTGTAACCGGATTACAACCATCCGATAATGTCGAGATTTTTGTAACTCCAGTAGGTAGTCTTGGTACTTGTTTTGACGTTGAAAAATATAGTTGCCAAGCCAGTACAGCACCAACTTGTAGCATTCCGGTAGCACAAGTAGTTACTACAGCGGTAATTACTTGCTTGAGTCCTTCGGTTACGCTAAATGGCACAGGCTCGACAACCGGTGCTGGTATCGATTATCAATGGACAACAACTGATGGCTCAATTGTCAGCGGAGCAACAACATTAAACCCAATTGTAGATGCTGCAGGTACTTATAAGTTAATTGTAACCAATACAGCTGGTGGAGGTTGTAGTTCTCTTCCGGTAACTGTTAATGTTACAGGAGCATATTCATTACCAACAGTTCCAACATTAACGGGTCCAAATTCCATTTGCTTAGGATCGGATGCTAATTTTACAATAACTGGGAAAACTGGTGATAATGTGAGTTATACAGGAGCCGTTTCAGGAACAGCTGTAATAGGAACAACAGGTTCTGTAGTGGTAACAATTCCTTCAGTAATTTCAAATACGACCTTAAATTTAACAAATACTACGGATGGTATCTGTAGTCAGGCTCTAACAGGAATAACTAAGACTATCAATATTCAAATAACTCCAAATGCAGGAACAAACGGTACTTTAACTTTATGTTCAGGAACTACTCCTACCAATGCACAATTGTTTGCTCAGTTGGGCGGAACACCAGATACAGGAGGTGTTTGGGCTAATGTTGGTAATGTTTATACTTATACTGTAAATGCTGTTTCTCCTTGCAATATAGCTGCTACAGCAACTGTAACCTTAAATACGCAAGCTGTTCCCAATGCAGGAACAAATGGAACGTTGACTTTATGCTCAGGAACTACTCCTACCAATGCTCAATTGTTTGCTCAATTGGGCGGAACGCCAGATACAGGTGGTGTTTGGACTAATGCTGGTGATATTTATACTTATACTGTAAATGCTGTTTCTCCTTGCAATCTATCTGCTACAGCTACAGTAACTATAAATAGACAAACAACTCCGAATGCGGGAACAAACGGAACGTTGACTTTATGCTCAGGAACTACTCCTACCAATGCACAATTGTTTGCTCAGTTAGGAGGAACGCCAGATACAGGTGGTATTTGGACTAATGTTGGTAATGTTTATACTTATACTGTAAATAGTAGTTCTCCTTGCAATCTATCTGCTACAGCTACAGTAACTATAAATAGGCAAACAACACCAAATGCAGGAACAAACGGAACGTTAACTTTATGTTCTGGAACGACTCCTACCAATGCACAATTGTTTGCTCAGTTAGGTGGAACGCCAGATACAGGTGGTATCTGGACTAATGTTGGTAATATTTATATTTATACTGTAAATAGTAGTTCGCCTTGCAGCCAAACCGCTACTGCTATTGTAACCTTAAATATTCAAACAGCTCCCATTGCAGAAGCAGGTAGTCCAGTTATAATTACTTGTGCTTCATCAACAATTATGCTTAATGGAGCTGGTTCTGATATTTCGGGTGTTACTTATTTATGGACTGGGGGAACCATCGATAGTGGTGCCAATACTTTAACTCCTGTTGTTAGTTCCAGTGGAGTCTATACTTTAACAGTCACAAATAGTACTTTGGGATGTGCTTCTAGTGATACTGTTTTAGTTACACAAAATATTGAGAATCCAGATTTTTCTTTTTCCGAAACAGGAGTTAATCAATATACAATTGTTGCATCAGGTGGTACTGCTCCTTATCAATATAGCATTAATAGCGCTAATAGTTATACCTCCAATCCAATTTTTAAGATTGATCACTCTGGAAATTATACCATTTATGTTAAAGATAACAAAGGTTGTTTCTCTACTGAAACAGCATATTTAGCTTATGAAGGAATAGAGTTTCCTAAATTTTTCTCACCAGATGGAAATGGAAGTAATGATTATTGGTATCCTACAAGAATAGAAGATTATCCAAATTTAGAAGTTTCAATATTTGATAGATATCAGAGATTAATCATGAATTTTAAAGGGAATACAACAATGGGATGGGATGGTACATATCAAGGAAAACCTTTACCAACTGGGGATTATTGGTACGTTATTAAAACTAATAATGATAAGGATAGAAGAGAATTTATTGGCGGAATGACTTTATTTAGATAAAATGAAAAAAACAAACAAAATAGTATTATTACTTTTCATAATAGCTAGTCTTCCCACTTATGGGCAAGAATTACAACTAGCACCAACTAGCCAATATTTAGCAGATAATCCGTATGTTATTGCTGGAGCCTACGCAGGTATTGGTGAATTTTATAAAATACGTCTTACTGGCGAAACACAATGGTTAGGAGTAGAAGATGCACCACAAACACAATCATTATCCTTTGATGCCAGAATTGCAGACCGCTCAGGCATTGGTGCCATTTTTTTTAATGATAAAAATAGGAATACTTCTCAAAAGGGAGGACAGTTAACTTATGCTCATCATATTACTTTATCAGAGTTTAATAATCAGTATTTGTCATTTGGGCTCTCTTATAAGTTTACGAATTTTAATATTGATATATCCGACATTAACACATCTGATCCGAGTGTCCAGTCTTATAATGTGAATAACTCAAATTTTGATTTAAGCTTTTTATATCGTTTAGAAAATTTTTTCGTCAGTTTCAATGCGGTTAATATTTTAAATAAATCAGTAAAACCTACAATCTTAAAAGAGCCAATGAATATTAGAAACTATTATTTATATACAGGATTTCTTTTAAAAAATAAATTTACTTCTATAGAATATGAACCATCTATTCTATATCAAATATACGAAAGTGATGGTCGGTCAAGTCTTGATCTTAACCTTAAGATTCGGAAAATGACTGATGAAAATTATATTTGGGGAGGTATAAACTTACGATTGTTAGCCGATCAATCATTTAAGCCTAATTCAATCGCACCCTTAGTAGGATTCAGACAAAATAAGTTTTATGCCGCTTACTCCTTTAATATTAGTTTAAATCAACTTCAAAATCATAACTCAGGAACACATATGTTAACTATTGGATTTGATTTTAAGAATAGATCAAGTAACTGTAGTTGTGTAAATTAAGATTCTATTACTTATATAACTTTCTGTTTTTCAGATTCAAAGCTTTTAAAGTCTAAGTGATTTTATATGCTCCTTTTTATAAATCGATGGTATTAAGAGTTTTTGAAACAAAAAAACCTCCAAAATTATTTAATCTTGGAGGTTCACTTTTTTATAAAAAACTAACGCCAGCCCAATTCTGGAGCAATATATTTTAATATAGCCGACAGTATATGTACATTGTAGTCAACACCCAATGTGTTGGGTATGGTCAACAGCACCGTATCGGCTTCCTGAATAGCTTCATCCTGTGCCAATTCTGCAATGAGTTTCTCTGGCTCAGCAGCATAACTCTTTCCGAAGATTGCTCGTTTATCTCTCTCAATATTACCAAAACTATCTGATCCTTTACCCTGATCTCCAAAGTAGTATTTGTCCTGATCATTAACCAGTGCAAAAATAGAACGGCTTACCGAAACTCGTGCCTCGTACTTATGTCCTGCTTTTTTCCAGGCTTCTTTATATAACCTGATCTGTTCGGCCTGTTGAACATGGAAAGGTTTACCATTTTCGTCATACTTCAGGGTAGAACTTTGCAGGTGCATCCCGTTTTCGGCCGCCCAAATTGCAGTAGCATTAGAGGCTGCTCCCCACCAGATTCGTTCTCGTAAACCTTCAGAATGTGGTTCAAGGCGCAATAAACCTGGTGGATTTGGGAACATCGGATATGGGTTTGGCTCAGCAAATCCCACACCGTTTAACTTATCTAAAAACTCCAAAGCTTTCTTGCGTCCCATATCAGCATCTGTTTCACCTTCCATGGGTTCATAACCAAAAGAACGCCAACCATCAATGACCTGTTCCGGCGATCCTCTGCTGATTCCTAATTGCAAACGTCCTCCCGAAATTAAGTCTGCAGCACCAGCATCTTCCACCATATATAACGGATTTTCATACCGCATATCGATTACTCCTGTCCCAATCTCTATTTTACTCGTTTTAGCACCAATGGCCGAAAGTAAAGGAAAAGGCGATGCCAGCTGTGTAGCAAAATGATGCACTCGAAAATAAGCGCCGTCCAGACCAATTTCCTCAGCAGCCACTGCCAAATCAATAGATTGAAGCAGTGTATCAGCAGCAGTACGAGTTTGATAGGAAGGATGATTGGCCCAATGCCCAAACGATAAAAATCCTATTTTCTTCATAGATAGCATTATTATAATTTATAATTCCAAATATACGCATCATTATCGAGTGAGTCTACAGCCTTTTTATAGAAAGTGTTTATTGGAGCTCCTCCCCTTATTTACTATAAAAAAATTAAATCTTTTGTAGTGATGCCATTTTATGATGGTTAAATTATAAGGTTCTGTCGGATTGCTATTTTGGAAAACAAACGTTTACTATAAACTCTGGCAGTACTGATATTTGAGCCACTTTTATCAATATTTATTATATCTGGTTTACAATTATTCTCAATTACCTTTATTTAAAATATCTAAACACCCATCCTCTGTCTTTGCTTAGTCAACAAAAAAAGTCAATTATATTGTGGGGCATAGTCAACTAAATATAGAATCATTTAACTTTAAAAACCATATTTCACTATCATTATCAATTCCTCCAATTTTAATTTATCGACTTCTTCAACAGATAGGCTAAATGGAATATTAAGTTTAATATCCGAGTTGATGCCACGACACATATTCAATTCATTGACTTTAGAAAGATCTATTGTTTCGGTTTCATCAATATTAAGTACAAAACTAACTGGATTGTCTTTGACTTTTGCCAAGAACATAACTTGTTCAATATGTACTGAATTAATAGACTGTGCCAAATAAGGCAATCGTACTTTGTCAATATTCAACTCAACTGTTCCTGATTTTTTTAATAAATGCCATTCATTAGCCATATCATGCTTCATGTTTAATGCCAAATGGAGACCAGTTTCGTTCAATTGTTGTTTAATATTTTCCAATTGTTTAAATACGGTCTTTGTAGCGTTTAGTTTTAATCGTTCTCCACCTTCGTTGGATGTATATCTAATATGTACTATAACATCGGTAACTGTTCCATAGTCAAATTGACGAATCTCTGGTAATTCAAGACGCCATTTACTAACAACACCAGCACCTTCAAATGGCATGTAACGTTCGTCTTTAAAATTCAATTCAAACATACCGCTATCATTTTGACCTGTACTGGTTGCAATAGCATTAATTGGTATTCGGTATGTACTGAAACGATCATCTGTATCATCTGTAATCTCCTCATATGTCTTACCTCCGATCGCATTATTTCTGAATTTATTTTCCAACAGACTAAATTTGGCATTGACACCTGTATAAGGTCCAGCAATACATGGTAATGATACTGATACCGATTTAATACGACGCTTATATTGCCCCGGATAATCCATATCAAATAATACTTCGGGTATTTCAAACTCGCACTTGCCTGTTTCCTTAAGCTGAATAAGTGCCAATGGGCTTAATAAACATAAAGAAACATGTTTTGTGATTTCATAATCATAACCTCGTTCGTTCTGATAAGCGGCTTCCATTTGTTTTAATCCAACATAAAGTTGTTCTCCAGCGAGTAAGCCCTCTCGTCCAGCATCCCAATAGCCTGATTGTATGAAATTGGAATTGCTTATACCTCGTTCAAAGCGATATACTTTTTCTGCTTTTTTGGACAGCTCATGTGCCAAACTATATACCTGATGGTACAATGTTTTAAGACTGCCGCGCATCCAGGTATACAATTCTTCATTAGTATATTTATTTTTTAAAAAATCTTCTATTTCCAGTGCATTATCGATCATTTTTTGTTGGTTGGTAATTTCCTGATTGGCAATGGCAATACGAATTTTTTGAGCTGTTATTTGCTTGTCTATTTGTTTCAATTCATAACCAGCAGAATTAGCTTGCATAACTCGTTCTTGTAAAGCACGTTTGAAATTCCCTTTTTTACCTGCTGATGAAGACTGATAAGAAAGATGATCAGCGTAAATTCGTAAACCTCTAGCAACCGCTGATGTAGCATTCGCCAAATTAGGGAAACCCCAAGATACAGCAACTCCTACTCCTAAAGGTGTTCCGTGACCATTTATCGTTGGTAATGCATGAAAAACCGAAGCCAATGTCTCTACTACTCCAATACCAGTTTGCCAATCGGCAGCAGCACTGGCCTTATCCATATCTTCTTTCTCAAAAGGTATGAGTTTCAATCCGCTTTCATCCACAGGTGCTTCTATGCTATTGACAATTTCAGCAAATTCAGCATCCAATCCCGGTACTTTGCCTAAGTCCTCTCCTATTAATTTTAGGTAATACTTCATGCGATGTTCTGGGCTTTTACGATTCTGTTCCAGACCATCCATATTTTTCTGTGCCTCTTCCAGTTGCAATTTTTTAATTTCCATTACCAGATTGTGCATCGCATTTTCATGTCTGGAACGGATAAGTGCAATGGCTTCATTATCTTTTTTCTCGATTACGGAAAGCAAAGCATTTCCCATAGATTTTAATTCTCCACACAATTCCAATGCTTTTTGGAGTAAATAGTAAAAACGATAGTTAGGCATTGGAGTATTCAAATCATTTATTACCGAGGCAATGCTCAATCCTTGCGCTGCAGCTTTTACCAATAATGCTGGATCAATTGGTGGTTCAAACAATGGTAATTTTCGGAATACTCCTTCGATATTTTCACAATGACGTATTTTATATAATCTATCGGCAATCGTATCCCAATAGCCCATAAGTTTAGGATTGTTCGGGATACAGAAATAAAGTGAAGAAGCTAAACCGTATATATTTGCAAACGCCAATTCGCCATTTACTGCACCAATAGGTAAGGTAGTTTGATTGCTGAATGGAGCTGCTAATTCCAACTCTACCATGGCATTCCCAAAAGCATCCCATTTGTCTAATAAACCAATATAGGTTTGCGGTTTTGTAATACCGCGCTTAGGAATAATCATAGGGCGAGGTCCCATAATATGCATGGCTAAAATATACAATTGTGTAGCCTGATTAATACTTTCAATAGTGTCTTGTCGGAATAGATAATCCCCCCACGCTACTAAATTATCGATATATTTCATTACGACCCATTTCATGTATGCCACCGGACGGTTACGGGCTACCAAGTGTGGCATAAAAGGTTTGTTACGCCATTCGTTAATGGTTTGATCAGCCTTATTAGGTTTCAGATTATTGAAAATGCTTTCTAAAACTCTTTGACTATTTGTTTCTTTGAATGGCGCAAATTGCCAAAAGCGTTTATCATCAGAACCTTCGGCAATAGGATTAAACACAAAATGATACCATTTCATGGCTTCTTCAAATTGTTGTGATTTACTTAATGCATCTGCCAACATCATTGGTGTATGCAGAAACAGTTCCCAATTGTATAAAGAATAAGGGCGTTTGAGCTCATTGTATATTTCGGGTGTACTTGCATCTCCATCATGGTCATATTTACCAAAAGCATCATCTTTATCAACTATTTTTAGATTACAATTAAAAAATTCTTCCAGTTTCCCTGAATTAATTTTACCCATTAGTTTATGTGTAAAAGAATGATGGAATTTTAACGTATTTGAACTTCCATAATCCCAAACTAAATTTTCTTTTGATGATTCTTCATTAAAATAAAAATCAAGATGACGTGCAAAAGTTGGACTGTTAAGCTGCCATGAATACATTTTCCCGTCTGACTGATTAAAATGATCAATTGGAATTGGTACAGTTCCTATCGCTGATCCTACTTTTATGGTATTCCCTTCAAATTTAAATGCACCAAAATAACCACCATCAGCATCTTTAAGATCATCTACATTAATTAGTATTTTATCATCACTTATAATAGGAATGAATTTAAAAAATGGAATATCATGATTACTATCTTTAGGACTTGTAGCCAAAACATCTTTGCTCAATTGTTTCTGTGTCCATTTACCATTTCGGTACTCACTCCATGCCATTTTTATTTCAAAATATTCTACAGGCAAATTACTGTTAACTGTTGTATCTCCAAGAGTTTTCATTGAATCGTTACCAGTCTTAGCTGGCTTTACTTTTTTTGCAATCTGAGGAAAGAAAATCAGCAAGCGTTCATTCCATACCACAGGCGTTAAAAAGCAACCATTATCTGTAACTTTCCCAGTTGCATCTTCTACATCATAACCTGGTATATCTACCTGCATTTTTTCCCAAGGATACCAATTCATTTCATCTAGGGCCAAATAACGGTAATAATAAAAATAAGGAGCATTGCGGGTGCGGGAAAACACATGTAATTTTGCTCCTTCATTCCATTTTTCGGATGTTTTTTCGCCGTCAATATACAAGCTTACTACTTCCATATTAGCCACTTCATCAACTTTATAGAGATAGGATTTTAACGCATCAATAACATTTTGCTTGTTGATGTCTTTTTGCAGTAATTCTCCCTCTAATTCTTTAAAAAATGGGCTCTTATCATCTCGTAGATTGCTTTCAATCCAATTTTCGGGATATAAGAAAACTTTACGATTAGCTTCCCAAACGCGGTAACGCTGCATCCAGTCCCAACGTTCTCTATCTAATATATCTGGCGCAATTCCGCTGTATTCTTCTTCCAATCCCAAGAAACAACGCTGTATAAATAATTGTACTGATGATAAAGCCTGTTTGATACGTGAAGTTTCCATGCAAGCATCCATCTGAACATCTATCAGAAAATATTCAAATAGGCTATCTGCATCTGCTACCCCCCAATCTATTAATGTTTGTTGTTGCAACAAAAATCCAATTAAGGCTTCTTTCTGGTTGTTACGCAATTTATCGCTCAATGGTTTTACAGCCTGTTCCCAATCGGTTTGATTGTATTTGGCACGAATTGCATTTTTTATACTATCGGCAATTATCCTGCATTTATTGAATTTAGAAGTAGGAATTGCCCATTCAAAAAGCAAATCGATATCTACACTTATCTTATCGGCAACAGCCAGAGCTGACTGCAGTTTTAATAGATTTTTTTCGTTGTTGTAATCTTGTAGTTGTGTTATATTGAAATGATTTGGTGCAATCAATTTATCAATTCGTTGTTTTTTCCATGTTGTGAGTTCCGCAATTTTACCGCTCAATAATGTGCCATCAGATAATGGATTGTAAGTCCAGTTCCAAAAATCAAGTATATTGAATTCAGATTCTGGTAAAGAGTTTCGCAATCTGGTATATCCCTCTAAACGCAACCAATGAATTAGTGTTAATTTATTAAAATCCAGATTATCAAAATGAACTTTGTTTTTTTCCAGAAACTGAATTTCATCTGCACTCAAATCAAAACCAGTAACCAGCATGGCCACTTTTTTTAATGCAATTAATGCGGGCTCGCATTGCTGTGAGGCAAAGTCGGGAATTAATGCCGATGACGGAACAGCTGTAATAGCAGAGGCAGTTGTTTTCCAATAGATCTTTTTTAATTCGACACCAGTAGTTAATAATTTATATAATTTACCAGATTGGAGCACAATATCAGTACTCCACCATTCATTTGTAGGGTCTTCCTGAACAGTAAAACTCAATGTTGTTCCATCAATACTGAGTATAGGTAGGACATTGCTCTCTTTAATAACAAAAGTATATGTTGCAGTTGTTGAAGGAATTAGGTATCCGTTCCAATTGCTTTCAACAGGCTTACTACTTTCTTTTATTTTTTCAAAAATACTGAATAACGAAACTGGTATATTGCCTATTTTTAGTATATCAGTAATCAATATATCAGTAATATTAGGTTGTAAACCTACTATGCCAGACAAAGTGTTTACAATAAAACGATGACTCAGTTCCTGACGCAGATAAGGCATGAAAATTTCTAAAAAGGCTATTCTTTTTTGTGGAGCTGTATTAATATCAGGATCTCCATCAAGTATTTTATCAATAGGAAAACTTATGTCACCTGCTTTAATTATTATTTCTAATGCTTCTTTTTGAGCGTCTGTTTTTGTTTTTTCAGTCTCAAAAATTTTAGACAATAATTCTTTGAATTGCTTGTTTTGCTGTTTTTCAACCCTAATCAATGCAGATATCCACTCTGGGTCGTTACTGATTGCTTTATAATCAATGCTTTCAGCTTCGGTTAAGATCCCTGTGATTTGGATACTACCATTCATTTTATCATATTTTAATTTATTCTGAAGTGTTTTATCTTCTCCTAGAATGAACGCTATGTTTTTAGGAGCATTGGTTATAAATACATTTGTACCATTCAATATACCGATGACTTTTTCTACAATATCCGTTTCAAAAAGCAAACTTGCTTTAGCTCTTACAAATTCTGACGTTGCTTTTTCTTTGAGATTAATTTGTTCTAATGCTGCATTACCTATTTTATCATCAGGCTTCAAATCCTGTTGAGTTTCGTCGATTGTGTTTAATCCATCGTATATGGATTTTGCTAAAATTAAAATTGATTTCTGTGTAGGTTTAAACGGTTTTTTAATATCATCAAAATCTCTAATGATATAATTGAGTTCTTGTGGTGTAAAGCCTGCATCATCTATTTTAGATAGATTCTCTATAAATTCAAGTGTACTGTATGCATCATTAAATATAGTACCTAATAAAGGAACGATATCCATAAATGCAGGAATCTTGTAGCCCAGAACTTTTGAGAGCAATCGGTAGCGATATAGTGTTGAGAGGTTACTGATAGTCATTTCATCTGTCATTGCTGTTGCCTGCATGACAGTTTGCAAATCATCGGCTGTATAATTTAGAGCCGCCATTAATACCGGAAAATGTTCGGAAATTGTAGTATTTACAGTAAGATAATTGCCATTTGCATTGGCCTTAAATACCTTATCGATTCCTAGTACATTGTGTGTTAAGAAAAGTTTTTTGTAGAGCGAATTTTCTCCTGCTGTGCTAATATCTGTCCAAAAAGAAAGTAATTTTATTACTTCAATTCCTGTTTTATCCAATAGTTTTTTTACGGCTACCAATTGATGTAGTAAGGTTGTTGAAATAGCATAATCATGATGACATTCTTCGCTACAATCATCGCAATCACATTCATCACAATCTGAAGTATTACACTCATCACCACAATCATCACAAATAGAATCATCCTCGCTTACATCGTCTTCATTATCTACTGATTTTTGGATGCTTAATCCAATAATTGCTTTATCAATTTCATCAATTGTCCAATCTAATTTTCTCCACAAGCGTATAAAACGATGTATACGATCATATTCGTCAACAGTCAGCGGTGTTCCGTCTAAATGCTGCAATAGCGCCGTATTTAAATCGCAACTGTCTTTTTGTTCCAGAAAAATGAGATATACTTCTCCGTCTATTATTAAGAATACGCCTTTTTCGCCCTTGTCCCCTACAAATTTTATTTGCTCCCAACTTTTAGGATCTGTTTCTCCATTATCAATCAAAAAAGTAACTTTTCCTGTTTTTTTATCAATTTGCCCAAGTGGAAGTTTTTCTTTTGCTGTATCATAAAGTATTTTACAATTTTCAACCCTTATGCTGAAGTCATTATCAAATAAACTATTATTATTCGCAAACAGTATTTCCCCGTTCACGCATCCTCTACCGCTTTCTATGACTATCATTTTGCCTATTTTCTCAAAATGGCATTTCACCCAACAAATAATATCTTTATCGCTTATTTCGACTTTATCTTTGCATGTATCAGGGCAGCTTAGTGCTTTTTTGTTGGTTAATACTTCAATCTGATCTATAATCATTGGCAATAAATCAGCAAATTTTTCCAATTTTACCAAATCTTCCGCCATTTTATCCATGCCGTATTTTTTGGCATAGTTTTGTAAAAATCGATAGCTAAAATGCAGGCTTTCCGTTATGTTTTTTGATTTTCCTTTGGGTAAAAACGGGTTGATAAATTGTGTTTTAAGTAAATCAACAAGGTTGAAATAATCAATTCCTGTGCGTCGTAAAAATTCTTTTTTGATTAATGTGAGTCCGTTATCGCTCAACATTGTTGCATCATTATCATAGCCATAATATTCACCTACTGATTTTACACCAATCAGTTCTTGATATTCTGAATCTGTGAATGTTTTATTTTTGAGCTTATTCATCAGGGCTTTACTTTCAAAGCATTCCTTTGTGAGTATGATATATTCTTCTTTAGTAATATTTAAAAATTCAGAATCAGATGCCCTGTCTAAAACCTCATCTTTTAATTGAGTTAATTCGGCATTGTTACTACTATTGTTTTTTCGGAATGTATCTATTACTTCATAACGACTTGTTCCTAAATAATCCAGATATATTCTTGTGGCATCAATGGGCTGATGGTATGGTAGTGTAAATGGATATACTTCATTTTTCAGGATGCAATACGCCTGATATTCTGTATGCTGTGGTTCTGCAAGTAACTCACTGCTGGTTTCATCGGCTACATTAAAAGGCTTTAAATGTTTGAATGCCACATAACTTTCCATGACTTCATTGGCCAAATCTACATAAGGTAAAATGGTGTTGGTATTTTTGCAAGTCAATTCCAGACAACCTAAATCTGGACGACGATTGAATAATTTTTCTAATGGAGTTCCGGAAATATTTTTAGGGTTGGATTTTATGGCAACATCTTCCGTGGCATCAGGATCAAGATTGTTGTTGCGCAAATACTGTAATAACTCTACATAATATGCCGCGGCACTGTAGACGGAAGTACATTCGCCACATTCGCAAATATCTGCATCGCCAAAAAGCATATCCCATGTTAAATTATTTTTTTCTATAATCTCTTTTGTAGCTTCTTCTGGAGAATATATAATGGTATTACTCTCTGTCTTCATTGCTCCCAGCCCCTTTTTTATTTCAGCCCCATTACCCAGGCGCACGCTTCTGTCAATCATGTCAATACCAGTATTCTGACTGGCTTCTTTTAAGGCAATTAAAGCGTGTTCATTACGTACACGTAAATGCTGCGCATTGGTATGAATTTGCAACAATACGTTTTCATCCAATCCTTTACCACTCATTGCGGTTTTGAATTGCGCAGGTGGCACGTTTGAAATTTGAAATGCAGTATGAATTTTGGCATCGTACAAAACCGGAATAGCATCGGCTATGGGACTAATAGCAACAATTCTTTGTAACGTTTTTAATTCTGTTTGAACAGGTTGTTGTAATTCGACCGGGATTTTTTTGAATTCCTTATTATTTTTGAATACTTCATATATCGAAGTGGTTCTGATATTAAAATCTGGATTTTTTTCTAATAATGTAGCAACTTTTGTTCCTACAGCAGTATTTAACACTGTTACTTGTGGGTCTTTTATCATGTTTACGACAACCGCAGTGGGTTCAAACTCAAAAAGCTTATGATGCAAATCAATGGCAAATGCTTTTTTATCATCGTTTGATGTTGCCGGTGAACTACTTTTTACTTTTTGGATAAAAGCCTCTTTATTAAAATTTAAAGCAATATCACGCATCGAAAGTAACTTATCATCTTTCTGAAAAAGCTCAACAACCGCTTTATTATCATTACTCCATTTAGACAAGTAGTGTGTAAACTCAAGATTCTTAACCAGTATTGGTGTAAAACTTTTGTCTTTGGATAGTTCACTTTTTACCTCATCCCAATTGCCATGATGTATTTTATAAATAGCATCGAATGCTTTGAGTTGGTTTCCGGCTTTTAAATCGAATTTAAAAAAATTGAGTTTATTTTTATTTGGATCTTGGTTGTCAGATTGTGTTGCCATGATATTGTTATTATATGTTTCTGAATCGGTTATTGCTTTCTCTCCATTTCCTGCAGCACTTTAAGCAAAGCTGGTTTTGCATAAGCCCAATTATGGCATTTAAAACTGCGAAGGTTTTCAATAGCGGTTTTACATTTAAAGCAATGTAGATTTGCTATAGCTCTTGGAACTTCAATATTTACAAATTTGGTTTCGCCAAGAATAACTTGTGCAATCATTTCTTTAGCATGAATGCTATCTACTGCGGAGGAAACAATATCTAGCCAATTGATTTCGCGTCTGCATTTTGGACATTTTTTATTATCTCCACTTACCCAAAGCGGGGCACCAATTGTTTTGTCCGGCATACCTAATAATTTTTCTATTATGCGAACATCTTCGTCTTTTGTTATCCATTTTTGCTTTCCCGGTAATGAAGAGGGAGAATCATATACTGCCTGAAATATTTTGTCATTTACGGGTAGTGTATTTTGATGTGTTTTTTTGTCGTTTGTAGGTTTCATAATTTTCAACTTTTTAAAATTATTCTCTAATTTTTCCTAAATTATTGGACTTAGCAGAAATACTTTGATGTGACATGGAGTGTAAATCCATGCTATCGAAAAAACCAAAACTTTAGAATTTTGACAGTTTTATAAAATCAGTTATTTGAAGCGATTATGTCAATCAACCCCAATAATTTTCATTTCTATATCCCGAATCACCTCATTACACTGAGCACAAGCATGACCTTTACGTTGACTAAACCATCTGCATTTTGACCGAATTGGGCAATCCTGTAACTGTATAGACTCTTCATTCCCTATGATATCAATCAATTGATCAACCAGACCACATTCTTTTGAAGTACCATTCCATTGATTACAACCAGATTTAGAACAATTGCCAGCAAATCTGAATCTTTTTTCGGGTTCTCTTCCTTTGTAAGCTTCTTCAATAAAATCCTGATTGATTTCAATGGGACTTTTTAGATAATTAATGAAGCCGTTTTCATTTACAATACCATAAAGTTTTGCACCTGGTTTAACGGCATAACTAGGACAATAACTATTGTCGTTATCTTTATTGTTTTCCATTTCTTTATTTTTTAAATGACAATTATAAGTTGCTAAAATTCATAATTATGAATTTTAGCAACCTTGATAACATTATTTTGGGATCTCAGATGGGAAGTTTGGGAAACCTCCAATCCAGAAACCTGCTAGTTGTCCTCTTTTCCATAAATCTTCCCAGCCGGGCTTTCCTGTAAATCTCCTACTGATTTTTATGTCGCCTTCAAAATCTATTCCCGCGATTTCCTTTAAAACAAGGCTTTTTATACCTTCTTCAATTCTTTTCTTCTGATCTTTAGATAAATCAAGCCCTTCTAAGGATACTAAGAAGATCGATTCTTCATCACTTTTTTTCTTTGCTGTCATAATTTAAAATTTTAAATGGTTAAAAAATATTGTGTTAAAAGTCTATGGTCATGAGACTCCTTTTATCTTCTTAATTCATTGTTTTATATTTTTTGTACTCCATTTTTATTTAACTCTAATTATTGAAGATATTTTTCATGAGAGCACAGATTGCAGCTCTGTGCTCTCGCGATGTGTATTTATAACTAATTTTTAAATATCTATTCTTTCTATTTTACCCCCTGTAATAAGATTTTCAATCCCTTCCCGAATATCATTTCCTGCTAGAAATAATTCTTGATCAAGAACATATATTTTACCGTATTCATCAACTGCAAGAAAAAAATAACCTTCATTAACCTCACCAAGAGGACATAAAGAAACACCTAGCGCATCCGAAAATTCGATAAACCTGTCTTCTTCGCAATTAGCCAGAATAGGTAGAAACTGAATAGTACATTTGGCCATAAATTTTCCTTTACCTTTTTTATAATCGCCTATTCTTAAATTACCAAATTCATTTAGTATTTTTAGAGCAGCATCATGAAAATGGTATCTCTTTGGAAGTTTTACTTTATCTAATACTCTTCTGTTTTCATTCCATCCTGAATCCAACAGCATCTTAATCGATTCTTCTGAAAATGGTGTATCCATATTAAAATTTTATTATCTTTCTTATTCAGCTCGAAGTGCTCTACCGACAACTCCGCCACGCAATTGATCAACAAATCTTCGAGTAACTCCCATTACTGCATTCGCATCTACTACGTTATGCATAGGAAGTAGTTGTTCACATGTGGGACAAGCTGGTATAGGAAGTCCATGATTAGCATTTCCAGCACTACGAACGAGTGCACTAGCCGAAACACTACCTCTTAATTCAGAACCTGCCTCAATTAATTCAGTAAGAGATTGAGGCTCGGCGCATCTTGCATGCCCGACTCCAGTTCTACCACCAGCAGCTATTGTATCTAAGTTTCCTTGAACACCATTATCCAAAACTGGATTTGCCCTTCTCATACTACCAGCTACACTAACATTTCCATCTGTTGTTGCAATTGCTCCCACTGTTTGAGGTCTCGTACTACCAGATAAACCTTGCACTGCATTTGCATGTTCTATTACTGCTGCTCTTGCTGCTAATACTCGTCTTGCTGCATCACCTCCTCTACCTGGAATAAGTGATGCAGCTCTTGTTCCTACACCTTCAGCACCTTGCTGTAATGCATTAAGAGACCTATTAATGGCTTGAGCAGGTCTTGCTACCTGTCTTCCAACTGCTGTAACTACTCTACCTGTAGTTGAACTAGCAATACGTTGACCTGTTGAAGATATGGCTCTCCCAACTGTAGATGTTGCCACTCGTTGGGCTGTGGTTCTCGCGGCTCCAATTGCAGCAGCACCAACAGTTGTACTAGCGCCCGCCCCTATAGCTGCTGCCAATAGAGGGACAGCACCGCCAATTATTCCTCCAACAACTGCTCCTGCTGCTGCACCTTTGCCACCCTCACTCAATATTCTACCACCATCATAACGTTCATTTCCTAAACCTAAAGCACTATGATGTACAGTTTGACGTGTAGCTTCACCTGCCAAACCTCCCGCCAAACCTCCTACAGTACCTGCAACTGCTCCAACTGCAGCTCCAGTTATCACGGCTCCCGTTAAGCCGGTTGCCCCAGCTGATGCAACTGCTGCTGCTATTACTGGTCCAGCTGCCCCAGCTGTTGCGACTGTAAGAACTGTACCAACCACTACTACCGCTGTTATAACCGCAACCTCTCTCCAACCCCATTGTCCTGTAGGATCAGTTGTGTTAATTGGATTATTCCGTACATAGATATAAACATTCACCCCATCTCCAATCCCAACGGGGTCACTACTCAACCACCTTCCCAACCAGGGCAAATAATATCGTGCGCTATGATATTCTAATCCCGTTTCTTCATCACGCTCCATACCTGTATAACGATAGCGTTTAGCTGCCGCTTTAATAGATGCATTTATAGCTTGATATGCGGTTGTTCCAAAGGGATGATACTCTTCGTAAGAGATAATATCACCAGTTTCATTAAGTTCTAAAGCAGAAGATCCTAAATGATTATGTAACTGGTAACGTGTAGTAAATTCAGTCGATGTTCTGCCAAAGGGAATACCCAAAATATATTTAGGTTTAGTTTCCATATCTATCATTACAAAACGATGTCCTCCATCCATCAAACTCAAACTGATTCTCTCTAATCCGGCATCGGCACCACTATGGCTTTTATATAATTCGTAACCTGAATTATAAATACGTTCGTTTTTTAATGTGGGGATTTCTCCCTCATTGGCAGTATTCTCGGTTATTTTTCTGATGCGTTCTCCCTGTCCGTCGTATTGATAATAAGTAGTTTCTGGTGTACCGCCATCAGTCCGTTTTTGCTTAATGGTCTTAATTAATTCTTCTTTATAATTCCAACCCATTTCCTGTAAATGAGGTAATGTGGTTATAAAACCGTGCTGCGCATGATGTGGGTACGTAAACATTTCACCACCTACCTGTGTCATTTTCAATCGATTATTACTGGTTTCATAAGTATAATCGCGTGTCCAATTATTACCAGCTGCAACATGTTTCATCTGCATCATATTTCCCACTTTATCGTAACGATAATTTTGAGTGTAATTTCGAATAGCCATTGGGTCACTAGGATTTAATTGGTGCATAAAAGGAGCATCATTCCAATTGTCTTGGCCATTTATCGTTAGTGCAGCATTATTTTCTCTTCCGCTTGCTGCTATTAATCGATATAATGCGTCATAGGTATATTCTGAAATACCTGTTACTTTTTGGTTGTTAAAAAATACAACAGGTATATTTCTGTCTTCTATATGAGTAAGATTTCCAATAGGATCGTATGTATAATAACAATTCTGCAATAGCTCATTATTCTGACGTTTACTTTCCAATCGTTTAATATGGAACGTTTCTTTATCGTAATAAAATTTAGTGGTTACATTATTTCCGTAAACAATTTTATTCCGTTGGCCTTTTTCATTGTAATCAATATTCTTGATATAGGTATTTGCCTGTACTTTATCAGGATGCAACACACTCTCACTATCTAATAAACCTGCCTCGTTATAAAAAGGAGTAATAACACTACCGTCAGGTGCAATTTGCTTGATAATACGTCCCAATGCATCGGTATCTGTAATAAAAGTGAAAGATTGATTTTCTAAATCATCGACTAAATTATCATCGATCCAATTGGCGACTTCTTTATATTTTTTAAAAAGTGTTCTTTTTGTACTTGTTGATTTTCCTTGAAAGTTATAGCTGGGTGTTTCTATTACGCCACCCGTATCATAATGCTTCCAAATCTTTCCTTTTAAATTTTTAAGGAGGGCATCAGGCTGTTCTTCTCCATAAATTATTTTATCAAATATGTGATTTAAGGCGACTACTTCATCTCCACCTAAAACCATGCTGTAAAGGGGTCTGTGCAGTGTGTCATAAAAATATTGAAACTCATATTCTCGTTCGTCCCAAGTGCGTAACGGTTTACCCAAAATATTTATTAATAACCAACGTTGCCCAGCATCCATACTTTGCTGGTATACTTTGTTCCCCAACATGTCATATTTGTACTCCATGACCGCATTAAATCGTGCGTCGATTACTGAATGCAAATTGCCTTCGGTGTCTAATTTTAATCGTGTATATTGTAATTCGTCAATGCTTGTTACTGCATTTTTATTGTTTTCTACAGATAGAATTGGTCTTCCTAAGGTGTCATAATACTGAACGCTGGGAGTATCTGCGTGCTTTTCGGCTTTTAATGCCGCTTGTTGTTCTTTTAAGTCATTGATAAACTCTGGATGTGCAATATTGGTTCTTTTTTTATACCATTCACTTTCCAATACACAATCGTTAGGATCATACATACTTACTTTCCAACTATCAAAAATAACTTTTGACAATGTACCGTTTGGCATTTCTGTTTTTATCAATCGTCCAACTGCATCGTAATACATGATGGCTGTTACTCCGGTTTCAACCAATTCTTTTAGATCTTCAAACTGATGCGTTGTCGAAAAATAAGGTTCATATTGTTTTACAGCATTACCTTTGTTGTTTTTGATGGTTCTGCCGTTGCCAATCCAACGAAGTTGTTTAGGTAGACTTGCTGATGTATCTGTTTCCGAAATAGTAATCGTATTATCCGGGAGCACAATAACATTTTTGGCAAGTCCAGGTTCTGCCTGTACTTTCTTCATTATTACTTCTCCTAAACCATTAGAGTATTCAAAGCCGATTTGAACAGGTGAATTGTTGTTTTGTTTATAATGTTGCTCTCTACTTATTGACGCTACTACAGCAGGTTTACCAGAATTGATATAAGTATCAAAATCATAGACAAATCTTGACGTTGCTTTATTCAATAAGTCTTTCCCAATATTGGTTAAATCTACAGAATCGGAAGCCTGAAAGAAGTTATTAATCAATAGTGATTCGGCTGCATCTGTTATTTCGGTTAAATCGGTCAATTCATCCGCTTCATTTCCCTTACCCATTATTGCAACAGCTTTTATCAAACCTAATTCATCTGTTATTACTTCTGATAAGTTGGTATTTATATCACTCATCCGCTGAGGCGATAGTGTTCGGAAATTAAATAAATCCACTTTAACCATGTTCCCTATTGCGTCTTCGGTTTCTTCTATAAACAGAAAATAATTCCCATAGTATTTTACTTTTGTTAGGGCTCCATAAGGATCTGTGTAAGATATTGGTACATAAAATCTTTTGCTTGCATCTATCACAGCTTCTACATCTGCTAGAAATTGTATCGTACCAGAACGTACCCACCAATTGGCATCTTCTAAACCACTTTCATTTAATGCGTGAGTAAACTTGCCTTCTAACATTAAATTTTGAAGTGCCCAATCATCTGTTTTTTCATGGTAAATATGTTGCAATAAATCGGGAGTATATGCTAACTGATAACTCTCAAACGGCATGGCTAAGGATTCTAATTTATACAAAGCCAAGGCACTTTTTAAATCATTGCTTCTGTAAATCGTTTTGGTGTGTTCTATCAATCGCTTTTGCGATAAACCAGGGGTTGTTGGTTTATCTATTTCATGATATAAAGCTGTTGCTGATTTTACTTCGGTGAGTATTTCATTAAAATCATTGGGTATATAAAATGCATTTGCTTTTGGTACATTTTTTAGTTCATATGTTTTTGCCTCTGAAGGCAATCGCAATCGAAGTGTATCAGCATTAATGACATCATTTGTAAACTGATTTTGTGTATAGATAATAACAGTTTTATTTTGCTCTTGCTGTGTTTCGACAGGAAGAGTTACATCAGTTAACAATCGCGGGTAGACAACCGCAGCAGACTCTAATACATTGCCGTATTTATCTAGCTTAATGTTTAAATTATGAGCAATTCGTGGATCTTCAGGGTTGCGTTCGTAGTTATAAGTTATAGCTTCATTTTCTTTAACTATAAAAATGGCATGTTTGTTTTTTCCTTTGGGCTGTAGTAATTCAATAACATAATTATGTGAAGCTACAGAAAAAGGAATAAGCTCTTTTCTTTTTGCTTCTGCTGTGTTTTCAAAATTAATAGCATCTTTTGCAAAAATTTCAGAGCGTAAACTCATGCCTTTACAGGCTCGGAGTGCCTCACACCATTCTTGAGCAGAAAGGTGATTAAGTATAGTTGGTTGAACCTCGGGAGCGGCTATCAATCGGGCATCTTGCAGGGGAATTTCATGATGAATAACATCAAATCCATTGCGAGACATTTCTTCATACCAGTATTCTTTCGAAAATTGAGTCAGAATTTTATCCTTTTCTAAAAAAGCCCCGGTATGATTCCAGGTTTTAGAAACGACTGGCTCCTGATGCAATGATTTTTCTACAATGTTAGTGGCATTACTCTTTTTCCAATGTTCAAAACTCTCGGCATCAATTTGTTCTACCATGCCAAAACCTCTGAACTCCATTTCTGAATGATCATAATAGCCATGATGGTATTTGTATTCGCTTACAAATTTGTAGCCTGATATTTTATCTTCGGTGGTGGTTTTGGAAACACAATGTACGGGGAAATGCAATTTAGTTATCCAAGGCTTTCCTGCCAACTTATCTTCGATGTAAAATTTAGTCGAGGGTGTATATTCTAATGATACTTCTTTCCCAAAATTGTTTTTATAGGAAACCATGATGTGTGGTTTCTTACTGTTCATTAGGTCAATATACTTTAATGGAGAGGAAGTGTTTTTTGATAATATGCTGGACCATACAATACACGCAACGCCATTGCCTAATAAATCGGTTACAGTAATTTTAGCATGGGAATCGATTTCTGGAAAGGAGTCTATCTCAAACGGAGTTGTACTAAAACGGTTGCCACTTAGGTTTTTCCAGCAAGTAAATTTGTTTTTACCCAAATAGATGATGTCTGTTGTTCCAGAACCATCAATATCTGCGAGTTTTATAAAGGAAGGGTTAAAATCGTTCTCACTATCAAAAATTGGTGGATTATCCAATGCTACTTTTGCACCAAATTTTCCGTAACCCATATTTGGCCAATAACAGATCTCATCATTTCGAATCCTTAAAATGTCTGTCATACCATCACCTGACATATCTGCTAGATAAATTGTTTGCTTTGCATCGGCAAAAACAATATGCGGGCCAGCTTCTTCGTCAAACGATTTAGATGTTCTTTGTGCAGCTGAAAAACCATTTCTACCTTCAGAAGCATACCATGTAAAAACCTGATCTTCTGAAATAACTACTTCGGGTTTTCCATCACCATTCAGATCCAGCATTCGAGTATTGGGATTGTTAAAATCAATATTTGGAATCGCCTTAAACGAGCGAAATCCCTGCCATGCATTATCGTCATCCAATTCAAAATAACCTTTAGGTTCGGTATTGAAACTGACTAGTTGTTTACCACCGTCTGCATCTAAATCTACTAGTTGCATCCTACTACCCAATCCTGAAAAAGCAGGTTTAGGGG
>NZ_JSYP01000029.1 GCF_000813005.1 Flavobacterium sp. KMS
TTGAATAATTGTTGTTACAGCAGGATTATTTGCAATAGTACTAAAGTTTGTTGTTACATCACCAACAACATCTATGTTTACAGGCGTTCCTGCCTCGTTATTATACGTATAAGAACCTCCTCCATTATTTACAAGCGTGGTTAATGTTTCGTTTGCTGCAATAATGTTTGTTAACTCTGTTGTGAAAGTAGGATCGTTAAGAATCGTAGAAGCATTACTAATTACATCACCTACAACATCTATTGTTGTGGCTGTAGTATTCTCACTTGTGTAAACATATTTACCATCATTAGCAGCATCTTTTGTTAATGTGGTTAATGTTTCGTTTGCTTTTACAATTGTACTAATGTCTACTACTTGCGGATTACCTGCGGCATCGGTATAACTAAATTGATTTGTTGTAGAATCAAAAGTTACTGCGCCTTCGGTTTTTGTTGAAATTTCCTGAATAATAGTTGTTACAGCAGGATTATTTGCAATGGTACTAAAGTTTGTTGTTACATCACCAACAACATCAATATTTACAGGCGTTCCTGCTTCGTTATTATAAGTATAAGAACCTCCTCCATTATTTACAAGCGTGGTTAATGTTTCGTTTGCTGCAATAATATTGGTTAGTTCTGTTGTAAAAGTAGGATCACTAAGAATCGTAGAAGCATTTGTAATTACATCGCCTACAACATCTATTGTCGTTCCTGTAGCATTCTCACTCGTATAGAGATATTTACCATTGTTAGCAGGATCTTTATCAAGTGTGGTTAATGTTTCGTTCGCTTTTACAATAGTACTTATATCTACTACTTGAGGATTACCTGCGGCATCGGTATAACTAAACTGATTTGTTGTAGAATCAAAAGTTACTGCACCTACTGTTTTTGTTGCAATATTTTCTATAATCGTAGTTACTGCAGGATTATTTGCAATCGTACTAAAGTTTGTTGTTACATCACCAACAACATCAATATTTACAGGCGTTCCTGCTTCGTTATTATAGGTATAAGAACCTCCTCCGTTATTAACAAGCGTGGTAATTGTTTCCTCGTCTTTAATAACATTGGTTATTTCGGTTTTAAAAGCAGGGTTGTTTAAAATTGTTGAAGAATTTGTAATTACATCACCTACAACATCTATTGTAGTTCCTGTAGCATTTTCACTCGTATAAAGGTATTTACCATCATTAGCAGCATCTTTTGTTAATGTGGTTAATGTTTCATCTGTCTTGATAACATTTGCGAGTTCGGTCGTAAAAATTGGATTGTTTACAATACTTGAAGCATTATTAATTACATCACCTACAACATCTATTGTAGTGGTTGTAGCGTCTTCACTCTTATAAACATATTTACCATCATTAGCAGCATCTTTTGTAAGTGTGGTTAATGTTTCACTTGATTTTACTACTTGAGTAAAGTCAACTGTTTGTGTTACTCCAGACGCATCAACATAAGTAAATTGCTGAGTTGTTGGGTTATAAATAACAGTTCCTGTACTTGGCGCAACTTCATTAGAAATAACTATTCTATTCCATTTATTATCATACCAATAGTAGTATCCGGCTTTAATGTCTGCAACATTCGCTGTATTAAATACTAATAAACTGTTTTGATTACCATTTGTAATTGTGGTAGCATCCGTAGAACTTGTTAAATTAATTCTTGGGATTAAAATACCTTTGTCACTAGCAACAACTTCTAACTGTGAAGAAGCATTTGGCAATGGTGTTCCGATACCTACCTGTGAGTAAGCCGAATAACTACCTAAGACAAAAAGCAAGGGGAGTAATTTATTCTTCATAAGATTCATTATTGGGGGTTAATAATCTATTTTGAATTTAAACTAGAAATAGAGAGACTATCTCTAAAAATATAAGAACTTGAAATTTTAGATAAAGTAATAGGTGGTATTCTTCAAAAAAATATAATATTCAGAATATGTAGGTTCTCTAAATTCTAAATACAGATTGTCTACAGATATCCCATAGGGAATCCATTTTGGCGTTTAATTAATCTAAGTATTAATTTTGGGTGATGACTAAAGACAATATAAATTACAACACTTTACTTGTCTGAGTATCAACTTTGAGTGATGATTAAAGACAATGTAAATTACAACACTTTACTTGTCTAAATATTAATCAACAATATATATTTTAGGCTTTTATGTTTTTTCAATATATTTTATAAAATCATTATAAATTGGTGAAGTGATGTTTAAACCATTTATACTACTTTAATACTATTGATAAACAAAAGCTTTTTTAATGTTAAAGAACCTTAAAGTGGTATTTTAGTTTTCTTTAACGAAATCTTATTAAAGTTTCTTTTTAACAACAACTCACGCTAAAAATGTAAGTTATTGAAAATAAGAATATTAAAAGTAATAAAAAAATTATACAAAATAAAATAATGCTTGAATTTTTTTTCACCTTAATGTTTTCTTAATATTATAATTGACTCTATATCTATAAAAAATTCTCAAAAAAAAGCTAAAGCCCCGAATACACTGGGTATTCGGGGCTTTTAAGTTTTTAATTTTTGATTTGAAAACAATTAAAAAAAAAACAATTACAACACATTTACAATCAGACAATTGTGTTTTTATAGTATTTTTTAAGCTAATTAAATCGGATAAACGGCTAAAAACATCGCCAAAGCGTTTTATGAAATACATTTTACAAATAAAAATCTTATAAAAAAAAATAAAACGCTATTCATTAATAATCAAAAAAAAATGCTGCTATAATTAATCTTTTTCTGTTACCTCAAGAAATCCTCCTTTTTTATCAAATACTAAATCAAGGAATTTTCTATCTTTTACAATTCCTACTTCATAAGTTATAACATTATTGCCATCGATAAGTCTTGCTGCTTCTCTAATGGTTTGGCCTGGGTAGTTTTTTTGTATGTAGCTTAAAGCTGCTTTAGGAAGTTCTGTTCTGGCAATTGCCAGTTCATATGCTTTTAACATCCCATTATTATCATAAACTGCTAATCCTACAGATGTACCTGTATTAAATTTAGCCAGATAACGAATGTGATCTGAATCTTCGCCTTCATAATCCTTTGTCCAGGTAGGAACTTTGCCTGTAAACTCTTTTTGAAAAGCAATTGTTACTGCCACAGGAGGAACAACTTCTTTATCTGATTTAACTTCTGTTTGACCAATCATACTTGCTCCATATAAAATGGTTAACGCTAGAAATAGTTTTTTCATAATCTCTAATATTTAAGAATTAATAATGGGGGTTAATTTGAATTTAAAATTACTACTGCTAAATGAAAAACAGATTAACTTTTAATAATTTAACACGTATATTTATCATAATTAAAAACTATATCATATTCAAAAAATATTATAATACATTTATACTAAGATAATTAATTAAAACAACATTGAAAACATCATCTAAAATTGATTATTGCATAAATTTTTTCAAAGAAAGAAGTGTGCCATTATTATCCCGAAACGGGAAAGTGGTTACGCAATTTATTATAACTCTTTTCTTTCTTGGCGTTGCGATTTGGTTTCTCAAACAGGAACAAACAGAATTGCTTCAGGTAAGGAATAGTTTTACAACTGCAAAACCGCAATGGATTATTGTTGGGATTTGTACAACTGTGCTTTACATCTTACTTCAGGGAGCAATGTATATAAAAGCATTTTCGGCAATTGGGGTTAGAATTAAATTAAAACAAGCTCTTCCTTTATTCTTAAAACGAAATTTTGTTAGTGTATTTATTCCTGCTGGCGGGGTTACTTCGCTATACTTTTTTACAGAATCTCTAACTAAAAAGGGGATTGAAAAAGTACAAATTCATTTAGCGTCTGCCATATATGGTTTTATAGGGATCTTATCTGTTATAATTATCGGAATCCCATTATTTATTTACGCTTTATTAAAAGGGTCAATAGCATCGGGTGAATGGATTGGAATGCTGGTAATTATTCTCTTAATTCTTGGATTGTTCTTATTATTTAATTCGATATTAAACAAAGGAACTGCTCATAAATTGCTCCTTAAATGGTTTCCTAAAACTGAGATTTTCTTAACTGATTTACAAAACCATACTATAAATCGAAGCAAATTTTTTTATACAATTCTAATTTCTATTTTTATCGACTTAGTGGGAATTACTCATTTATATATTGCAATGATGGCTTTACAATTTGAACCTTCATTAATTGCAGCATCAATGGGATATACAATCTCTGTTATTTTTCTTATCATATCACCTTTTCTTCGTGGTCTTGGCCCTGTAGAAGTCTCAATGAGTTTTATATTAATACGTTATGGATTTACCAATCCCGAAGCAATTTCGATTACGTTACTATATCGGGTGTTCGAATTTTGGATTCCGTTATTTGCAGGAATACTTACTTTTTTATCCAAAATAAATAAACTCTTAATGAGAATCGTTCCGGCATTATTATTATTTTGTCTCGGAATAATTAATATAATTTCAGTTTTAACACCTGCAATTAGTGGCCGATTAATGCGTTTAAAAAACTTCTTACCTCTAGAAGCAATTCATTTATCTAATTATCTGGTTTTTACCTCGGGATTGTTCCTATTAGTCACCTCATCATTTATGCTAAAGGGTTTAAAAATGGCTTGGTGGTTTGGCTTAGGATTATCTGTAATTTCGATTATAGGAAATCTTACCAAAGCAATAGATTTTGAAGAATCTATAATTGCATTAATAGTATCTATAAGTTTAATTGCAACTCGCAAAGAATACTATATTAAAACCAATCCCAGGCTTCGTCTTTTGGGTTTACAAACCGCAATTTTAAGCGTAATAGCTGTATTAATTTACGGGGTAATTGGCTTTTATTTTTTAGATAAAAAACATTTCAATATTGATTTTAGTATTGGTCAGTCAATTCGATATACTTTGCAAAATTATTTTCTGCTTGGCAGTTATGATTTAAATCCTCTGGATAATTTTTCGAGACACTTTCTAGCATCAATTAAAATTAGCGGATTTGTTTCTTTTACCTTTTTAATTTATACGTTGATAAAACCTTATATTTTTAAAGATCCTGTAACTACTGCTGAAAAAGAAATTGCGAATGGACTTTTAGAAAAATACGGAAATTCGCCTTTGGATTATTTCAAAACTTACTTTGATAAACTGCTTTATATTTCACAAAACAATGAGGCTTTCCTAGCTTATCGCGTTTCGGGTAATTTTGCAGTAGTACTCGAAAATCCTGTTGCTAAAAACAATGATGAAAGAAAACAATGCATCATCGAGTTTGATAATTTTTGCTATGAAGCAGGTTTAAAAAGTATCTATTATCGTATTCCCGAAGAAAATCTGGAGTTGTATAAATCTCTTGGTAAAAAATATTTTTTTATAGGGCAAGAAGGTGTTGTAGACTTAACGACTTTTAGCCTCGAAGGCGGAAGTAGAAAATCGTTGCGCAATGGATTAAAAAAGATTAGCGATTTAGGATTAAAAGCAACCATAAATTTACCTCCTATAAAAGATGGTTTATTACAAAAAATACAATCAGTTAGTGACGAATGGCTGGAGGAAACGGGACGGAATGAAATCCTTTTTTCTCAAGGTATTTTTTTATGGGACGAATTAAAAAAACAAACTATAATTACAGTCGAAAATAGCGAAGAAAAAATTATTGCTTTCCTTAATATAATTCCAGATTATACTAAAGGCGAAGGAACGTATGATCTAATCAGGAAAACTACCGATGCTCCAAACGGAATTATTGATTTTATTATGATTGCACTTTTTGACTACTTAAAATCTCAAAATCTTACTGCTGTAAATATCGGTCTTGCGCCAATGAGCGGTATCGAAAACCCAAATACGATTCAGGAAAAGTCGATGAAATATGTGTATGAAAAAGTAAAATCATTTTCTCATTACAAAGGCCTAAGGGATTATAAAGAGAAATTTTCGCCTTCATGGCATAATCAATATATTGTCTTTTCTGATGATTATGATTTAATACAAATCCCACAAATACTATCCAAAGTAATTAAACCGTAACTTTCTTTAGCTTTTCACTAAGATTCACTAAACAAGAGCACTGATGATACGGATTTACTAAAGCAAAGATTCGGATAAATAAAGATTTTTTATATCATTATCTTTTTTAAACAATAGACTGTTCAGGTTTGGTTATGCTACCTGTATGATTCAGAATACATCAGAATAAATCAACTTTATTAAGTCACAGTAAAATATGGGCAAAACCGTCCTTTATAAAAAATAGATTTAACCACATAGAATCAAACATTTCTTTCAATTCACATATTTTTTGTTTAAATTCGTTTCTTATCAACAACAAACAACACACTATAAATTAAACACTTACATATAACCCTTATGAAAAATATTTTAAAGCAAGCCTCAGTAATAATGTTATTTCTTACCGTTATAAGCTGTCAGAAAAAATCAGTATCAGATGAGTTAAACGGAAGTTGGGAACTCCGCCATATCGAGGGTATTCAAGTAGCTCGAGTCGATCCTAACTTTAAACCAGGAAACGGTACATTACTTAAATTTGAAGGGCAAAAATATGAGCGCTATTATGAAGGTAAAAAAGAAGAAGACGGCATCTTTGCCATTACCCCAGAAGACACAGTAATAAACAATAGTAAAGCCAATTACAGTTTTATATTTAATAACAATAAAGAAAAAATATATGTATTATTGGAAGGGAATAAACTAGTAATTTTTAATGGAATTATAGCTGCCGATGGAACAGAATCGACTTATGAAAAACTGTAATTTAAACTATGAGACGATAGCCTTATAGAAACAAGACTAAATCCTCATTATCTGTATTCTTTTTTAAACAAAAAGCAAAACGCCTGCAAAGAAAATCCTTGCAGGCGTATTTTATATAATTCATAGTTTTAAACTATCTTTTTGTTGTTTTTGTCACAGATTAAAAGATTTAAAACTTTGCATTCTTTGCGTAAACCATTGTGCCCTTTGCGGTTATTTTTTAACACGCCCTTCATCAAAGATTATGGAGTTTCTCAAGAAGATTTTCAACTCTTCTCAGAATGACAATATTGCGCAAAACTTTGAACCTTTGTCCCTCAGAACCTCAGCATCTCAAAACCTTTAAAAAAAACTTTGAGCCTTTGTCCCTCTAAAAAACCTTTGAACCTCAACAAAAACCTATCCACATTTAGATGATCCACAATCATTACAAGTAAGGCAACCTTCTTGATATATAAGATTCTCAGAGTTACAATTACTACATTTTTGACCATGAGCTTCTGTACCATCTACGATATAACGTTTAAGGGCACGCGCAACACCATTTTTCCAGGTATTTATAGATTCACCGTCAAGCTGAAGACTGCTAACTAACTCAACAGCTTTATCTATAGGCATACCATGTCGTAAAGTACTCGATATTAGTTTAGCATAATTCCAGTATTCAGGATTAAATTTATGCGAAAGTCCTTCGATGGTTGTTTTATAACCTCTGGTGTTTTTATATTGAAAGTCATAACGAGTAGTTCCGTCTTCTTTTTTATTTTTGATAATGAGTCCTTCCGAAACCCAACGCGGAATTAAAATTCCATCTTCATCATCTACCAGACCTGTGAAAATTTCATAAGGTCTGCCATCAATTAATCCGATAAAAGCAATCCACTTATCTTTACTATTCTGAAAACGAACCACATCAGCTTCTAATACCTGAGGGCGTTTTGTCGAAAAAATACTTGGTACAGTCGGAGCAGCTTCTTCTTTCTTTTCAGTATTAGCAATAAGTACTCCCGAACGTGAACCATCACGATATACAGTAACACCTTTGCATCCTGCCTCCCAAGCTTCCATATACAATTTATCTACCATTTCTTCGGGTGTTTCGTTAGGCACATTTATGGTAACAGATATAGAATGGTCTACCCATTTCTGAATCTTTCCTTGCATACGAACTTTACTTAACCAGTCGATATCATTACTTGTCGCTTTATAATAAGGAGATTTTTTTACTAATTCATCTATTTCTTCCTGACTGTAATTTTTAGTAATATCATATCCATTAATAAGCATCCATTCTTTAAACCTATGATGAAACACAACATATTCTTCCCAGCTATCTCCTACCTCATCAACAAAATCTACACGAGCATCTTTATCATTTGGATTTACCTTTCTTCTGCGTTTGTAAACAGGCAAGAAAACAGGCTCAATTCCCGATGATGTTTGTGTCATTAAACTTGTTGTTCCTGTAGGTGCTATAGTAAGTAAAGCAATATTACGACGACCATGTTCTTTCATTTCATAATACAACTCTTCATCGGCTTCTTTTAATCGAAGTAAGAACGGATTATTCTTTTCTCTTTCAGAATCATAAATAGTAAACATACCACGTTCTTTGGCTAAGTTTACCGATCCACGATACGCCTCGACAGCAAGTGTTTTATGTATCTTTTCAGAGAATACAACTCCTTCATCACTTCCGTAACGTAATCCAAGCGCAGCAAGCATATCACCTTCAGCAGTAATTCCAATTCCGGTACGACGACCTTCTTTGGCTTTATTTCGGATATTAAGCCATAAATTTCTCTCTACTAATTTTACCTCATCACTTTCTGGATCAGCATCTATTTTTCCTAATATAGCATCAATCTTTTCTAATTCAAGATCAATAATATCATCCATTATTCTTTGAGCTGCAGCTACATGTTTTTTGAAAAGTTCAAAATCAAAAGAAGCGTCTTTAGTAAAAGGATTATTTACATAAGACAATAAATTGATAGCCAACAAACGGCAAGAATCATACGCGCAAAGCGGAATTTCTCCGCATGGGTTTGTAGAAAGTGTTTTGTATCCTAAATCGGCATAACAATCAGGCAAAGATTCATTAATGATAGTGTCCCAAAACAAAATTCCTGGTTCTGCAGATTTCCATGCATTATGAATAATTTTATTCCAAAGTTCTTTGGCTTTAATCTCTTTAGAATACAAAGGATTATCGCTAAATATTGGATATTTCTGAACATATATTCCATCAGCCTTAACAGCTTTCATAAACTCATCATCAATACGCACAGAAACATTTGCCCCAGTAACTTTTCCCTGTTCCATTTTGGCATCAATAAAATCGGCTGCATCAGGATGATTAATAGATACCGAAAGCATTAATGCACCACGACGACCATCTTGTGCAACTTCGCGAGTCGAATTAGAATAACGTTCCATAAATGGCACTAATCCTGTAGATGTCAATGCCGAATTTCTTACTGGCGAACCTTTTGGACGAACATGAGATAAATCGTGACCAACTCCTCCTCTACGTTTCATAAGCTGAACTTGCTCCTGATCCGTTTTCATGATTCCGCCATACGAGTCTGAATTATCATTACCAATTACAAAACAATTTGATAATGATGCAACCTGAAATGGGTTTCCAATTCCTGTCATCGGACTACCTTGAGGAACTAAATATTTAAAATCTTTTATCAAATCAAAAACTTCAACTTCAGATAGCGGATTAACATACTTTTTTTCAATACGAGCAATTTCACTTGCAATACGTTGATGCATATCATTAGGAGATAACTCAAAAATATTCCCTTCAGAATCTTTAAGTGCATACTTACTTACCCAAACAGTTGCAGCAAGACTATCCCCTTTAAAATATTCTAAAGATGCTTGTACAACCTCTTCTTGAGTGTACATAATCGCATTGTTTTTTGTAGCTAATAATTTGTCCATGATATTGATAATTTTTAATATTAAATTCTGATGTAAATTTAAAAATAATTAAACTACTAAAAAAATAAAAATAAAAAAGCTTACAAATAAATCAATTTAAAAAACTAAAAATCAATACATTAAAAATTTACTAACATCATAAAGTTAACAAATTTTTATTTTTAATGTAATACCGAATTAATTTTTAATCACAATTAAACTTCTTTAATAAAACAATTTTTATGCTGTTAAAAACCATCAATAATTCATAAAAATTTTGACTTTTTTTACAGAATACTTTCCTTATTAAGAGTTTTAACAAATAATAATTTTTGACGTTTAAAACGTAACGTTGTGCTCCTCCCATAATACATTTCAGCGTTACGTTAATTTTGGTTCACGCAGATTTTGCAGATTTTTTTTGTTTTGATTTTAGAATTCGGCTTGTGGAATATATTACGGGAGACGCACTGCGGTGCGCCTCTACAGAAACCTTAGAACCTCAGTATATTTGTGTCTCTGTATTTCTAAAAAAAGAGTAAATACCCTCAATATTCTAGACACACTGTTATGCGTCCCTACAAAAACCTTAGTACCTCAGCACCTTTGAACCTTTGAATAAAAAAAAGAGTGAATACTCTCAATATTTTAGACACGCTGCTATACGCCCCTACAAAACACCTTATAGCCTCAGTATCTTTGTATCTTTGTACTTCTAAAAATAAGAGTAAATACCCTCAATATTCTAGACACACTGCTATGCGCCCCTACAAAAACCTTAGTACCTCAGCACCTCTGAACCTCTGAACTAAACCCTCAACATTTAAGACGCACTGCTATGTACCTCCCATAATGCATTTCAGTGTTACGTTAATTTTGGTTCACGCAGATTTTGCGGATTTTTTTGTTTTGGTTTTAGGATTCGGCTTGTGGAATATATTACGGGAGACGCACTGCGGTGCGCCTCTACAAAAAAACCATTGAACCTCAGCATCTTTGAACCTTTGAATAAAAAAGAGTAAATACTCTCAATGTTTTAAACACCCTGCTATACATCCCTACAAAAGACCCTATAACCCCAGTATATTTGTATCTTTGCACTTCTAAAAATAAGAGTAAATACCCTCAATATTCTAGACACACTGCTATGCGTCCCTACAAAAACCTTTGAACCTTTGAACCTTTGAATAAAAAAAGAGTAAATACCTTCAAACTTTTAGACGCACTGCGGTGCGCCTCTACAAAAACCTCAGAACCTTTGAACCTTTGCTCCTTTGAACCTTTGCTCCTTTGAACCTTTGCTCCTTTGAACCTTTGCTCCTTTGCCACTTTGCTCCTTTGAACCTTTACTCCTTTGCCCCTTTGAACCTCTGCCACTTAGAACCTCTAAAGAAAAAAACATAATATAAAGAAAAAATAAATACATATTACATTGATTTTAAACAACATACAAATACAACTTAAAATATTTTAACCGAACTTTACTGTAATAAACAACTACATTACAATTAATAAAAATACCCGCTGGGTGTAAATTAATTTAAAAACTGAGCAACAGAGCTTGGTATAAGCAAACAAAACTATTTCTTTCGGCTAATAAGCTATATCTGTTTTAAATAAAGAAAGCGTCTTTTTTTTGAAAGTTAAAAATCATTTCCCCTTTACCTGTTAGATAAAACTTTCATGACGGTAGCGAAGCAAACAGACGGAGTAATTACAGCCTACGAGTTAATAAAATATATTTTATTATGGCAAAAAAAATAAATCAAATAGCATCCGTAATCGTAATATTATTTACTATCCACTCCTGTGCTAACGATACAAGCATTAGCAACGAACCAGAACCTATCCCCATAGTTGTTGTAGAATACAATTACACCCCTATAGAACTAGAAACAATGGACTTAATAAACAAGTACAGAGTTAGCAAAGGCTTAAATACGCTAGGGACGATAAACTATCTTTCGCTTAAAGCCGAAGAACACACTAATTACATGATGACCAATAATGCTGTAAGTCATGATAACTTCGCAGTTCGATTAAAAGACATTGTCAGAACTTTAGGTGTTATTAAAGTCAGTGAGAACATTGCTTATAATTATAATACTCCGCAAGAAGCCTTAGATGCTTGGTTAAATAGCCCCGAACATAAAAAAAACATTATGGCCGATTATACTAACTTTGGTATTTCGGTAAGACAACATCCTATTAATGGAAGAAAATATTACACAAACATCTTTGTAAAATATTAATCTATTAGCTTACACTCTCTACATTAACTCTTCTACTCTAGAATAGAAATTTCAAATCTTATTTCAGTCAACCCTGCTCTAAAAGTTCCTGCTGTACAAGCAATACTTATTAATTCCTGCGAAGATTTCTTTTTCACAGAAAAAACAAAATTACGATTACTTCAAGCATAAACTAAGCCTTTATCTCTCAGAATCTTTACATTACAAAACTTAAAAAAAACCTTATTCTATTGATTTTAAACCCTATACAGATATACATTAAAATAAATTGACCAGACCTTTGCCGTATCAAATAAATCTAACTGAATCAGTAAATTATTTTTTATTATGGCAAAAAACATAAGTCTAATTATATCATTAATCACAATAATATTTACGCTACATTCATGCTCTAATGATAGTAGTAATAGCAATGAAACAACAAAACCTATTCCTGAAATTGTAGTAGACTATAATTATACTCCAGCAGAATTAGAAGTAATGGATTTAATAAACGAATATAGAACTAGTATCGGTTTAAACACATTAGAAAAAATAAACTACGTTTCTGTTAAATCCGAAGAACATAATAATTACATGATTACTAATAATATTGTAAGCCATGATGATTTTGTAACTCGTTCTGAAGACATCATTAAAGCTCTTGGTGTTATAAAAGTAAGCGAGAATATTGCCTATAATTACAACACCCCAAAAGCTGCTCTCGATGCTTGGTTAGCTAGTCCTGAACACAAAAAAAACATTACAGGAGATTATAGCAATTTTGGTATTTCGGTTACTGAAAATCCTATTAATGGCAGAAAATACTACACCAATATCTTTGTAAAATATTAATACCACAAATACCACATCTTAGATTATTTTAATGTCCAAAAGCAGAAAAACACTCTCAAAAGGAGTGTTTTTTTTGTTTATTATTCAATAAAAAAAATAAATATAAGATTACTTAAGCATTAACTCTTCTATTTTAGAATAGGAAATCTCAGGATTTGCTCCTGCCGATCCTGCTACTAAAGCTCCAACTGCACAAGCAAGATTTATTGATTCCTGCGGAGATTTACCCGTAAGTAATGAAGTAATTAATGTTGCAAGAAAGGAATCTCCTGCTCCTACTGTATCTACAACTTTTATAGAGTAACCGCTATTATGATACAATTTTCCTTCCCATAATAATGATGCTCCCTCTTTACCCTTGGTTACACACATGGCTTTAGCATTTGTTTTTTTAGCAATAAATGCTATGTTTTCCTCTAAACCAACATAAGGAGACCCCATAGCCGAGGCAATTTCCAGCAACTCTTCGTCATTAAACTTTATAAAACTAGCCGATTGCATTAGCTTCTCGATTATATCATACGAGTAATGTGGTTTCCTTAAGTTTACATCAAAAACCTTGTAAAGATCATTTTGAAGCAATTCTTCTAATGCTAAACGAGAAACAGAATCCCTACAAACCAAACTCCCGTAAATAAGTACATCGGCTTGAGTAACCAACTTTTTTGCCGTTTCATTTAAAACAATTTTATCCCATGCCGATGGATAATTAATTTCATAACTAGCCGATCCATTTTCATTTAAAGAAACCTGAACTAAACCAGTCGGAAATTCTTCCGATGTGATAATAGCATCGGTTTCAAGACCAAGACTTTTAACTTGATTTATTATCGCTATTCCGTCTGTATCATTACCTACACAACTTATCATCGCAACATTACAACCCAATGCCTTCATACGTAAAGCAACATTAAGCGGAGCACCTCCTATTTTCTTTTCGTTTCCAAAAACATCCCAAAGTACTTCTCCGTAAGAAACAGCATTAAGTTTTTTCTCTTTATTCATTCTAAAATCAATTTAAGTATTGCTATCAAAACCTACATCTGTAAAGTAAAAATAATCTTTTATTTCATGTAACCAAATGAGCAAAAGCTATATCTATAAACAAAAAGACAAGCCTATTTGACTTGTCTTTTATAAATATATTCATTTTTAAACTCTTTGTAATTGCATCACGTATTTTTTTCTTTGTATAAATATAAAGGTAAAAAGTATTCCCAAAAATGACATCCCTACTCCTATTAAATTAGGCGAAGCATAACTGTAACCAGCTATTAGAGGCAATCCTCCTAAAAAGGCTCCTAATGCATTTCCTATATTAAAACTTGCCTGAATTGCTGCCGAAGCAATCATTTCTGCACCCGTTGCTGTCTGAATCATTAACATCTGGATTGGTGCTACAATCGAAAACGAAACACAACCTGTTAAGAAGGTCAAAAATAAAGACGCATACTGATTATATGAAAAGAAATAAACCAAAAGCAAATCGATAGCCATTACAAAAAGCAACATTATAACAGTAGTTGATGCCGAAAATTTATCAGCTAATTTACCTCCTATAAAATTCCCGATTACCATTCCTAATCCTGCTAAAATTAAGATATACGGAACATTCTCTGGCGAGAAACCAGATACATTTGTTAACAAAGGTGCGATATAACTAATCCAGGAAAACAATCCTCCAAAACCTATTGCAGTAATTGCAATTATTAACCAAGCCTCAGTTTTCTTAAAAAACTGCAATTGAGTTTTCATGCTTTCGCTTTTATTAGATTCCAGATTTGGCATCCATAAATAAATAAAAAGAAATGTAAGTAATCCGATTACTGCAATAAGTACAAATGTATAACGCCATAAAAAATGATGCCCAATATAAGTTCCGATAGGAACACCTATTAAATTTGCCAATGTTAATCCCGAAAACATAATAGAAACAGCCTGCGCTTCTTTTCCTTTATCGGCAAGTCGGCTCGCTACAACAGCTCCCACCCCAAAAAAGGCTCCGTGAGGTAAGCCCGATAATAATCTCGATGCAAATAATATTTCGTAAGTAGGCGCAATAATCGAAAGAGCATTAAATACAGCCAACATCATTGCCAGAATTAAAAGCATTTTCTTTGGCGGATAATTTCTTCCTATAATAACTAATAATGGTGCACCAATTACAACACCTAATGCATAAGCAGAAATTAAATATCCTGCTACAGGAATAGAAACATTCATATTCTGAGCAATATCAGGCAATAAACCCATCATCACAAACTCTGTGATCCCAATAGTTAAACCGCCCAATGAGAGCGCAATAAGACTTTTTTTCATTTGATTTTTTATAGAAAAGGAATAGATTTTCTATGCAGCAAATTTACATCCGGCAATGTTAAAATAAGTTGTATATTTACGACATTAACTTGTACATATCGAGCATGCCGAAATTAAATCAATTTGAAACACTTGTTATAGATGAATTTGAAGAAGAAAAATTTCACCTTCCTTTTCATGGCCATACCTATTATGAAATTATTTATATCGTAAAAGGCAATGGAATTCATCATCTTAATCAAAACTTACTTCCGTACAAAACGGGTGACCTATTTGTAATTTCGCCCGAAGATGAACATTGTTTTGATATCAAGAAATGCACTCGGTTTGTATATATAAAATTCACAGATAATTATTTCAATTCAAATAAAAGTCTTTTCTGCGATGATTTATTACTCAATACTCCAGAGTGTTTTATGCGGGATAAACTCCTAAAAGAAACTGTTCTGAAATTAGATGAGCCTTGTAAAACAATCCTAAAAAACACAATAGAAAACATTACAGCTTACAACAGCCGAATAGATGTAACAACTTCTCCAATTGTATTCTATCAGATCCTTTCAATCTTTGGATTAATCAAAGAAACCATGCGTGGTATGAATCCTAAAGCACAAGGAAATCATTTTGATAGCGAGCAAATCACATCTTATGTCCATCAGAATATTTATTACCCAAAACTGGTTCAGATAAAAGCAATTTCTGCTCATTTTAATATAGCCGAAACCTATTTTAGTGCCTATTTTAAAAGAACATTCGCCATTAGTTATCGCGATTATATAAACAATCTAAGAACGATATTAATCGAAAAAAGAATTACTAACAACCAAATGCCTATCAAGCAAATTGCCTACGAATTTGGCTTTACAGACGAAAGTCATTTATCAAATTACTTCAAAAAAAGAAAAAACATGAATCCTAGCGATTTCAAGAAATTGTAGATTCTAAGACGTGTGTATATTTATTGATTGCCTATAGAGGGAACACGGATAAAACAGATTCGCTAAAGCGAAAACGCGATCCCGAAGCGTCGGGACGGATTTCTTTCTATTGTTTTTTATTTACGTAAAAGTCACAAACTAAGCAACCTTTGCCTCTTAGTACCTTAGAGCCTTAAAAAAGAAGTCATAAATCACAACGATTATTTTAAACACAAACTAAGCAACCTCAGCACCTCAGAGCCTGTACCTCTGTACCTTTCCTAAAAAACCTTTGAACCTTTGCTTCTTAGTGCCTTAGAGCCTTAAAAAAAAGTCATAAATCACAACGATTATTTCAAACAAAAACTAAGCAACCTTAGCACCTCAGAGCCTTAGTACCTCTGTACCTTTCCTAAACTAAAAATGTCTTATTCAGCTGTTTTTATAGCTTATTGCGGCAATAAACCCACCCTTTCTGAGCTTACTTTGCAAAAATCCAGGTGTTTATTATATCGTGAAAACAAGTGTATTTCAGTATAATACCCTATTACAGTTTAATAAATACCATTTACGGCTTTGATATATACTAAAATTAGATTTTCAGTACTTTTATTATTTATATTTTCCTTTTCTTATTCTCAAGAAGGAATTCCTATATACTCCGATTATTTATCAGACAACTATTACCTGATACATCCATCAATGGCAGGAGCTTCTGATTGTACTAAATTAAGAGTAACATCACGCAGCCAATGGTCTGGACAAGACGATGCGCCTTCGCTTCAAACATTAAGTCTTAGCAGCCGAATTGGAGATAGAACCGGTGCAGGTATTATACTCTTTAATGATAAAAATGGATATCATTCTCAAAAAGGGATAAAACTTACTTATGCCTATCATATTCTTTTTTCAAGAGATGAAATGGACTTAAATCAACTTTCATTTGGTATGAATGCTGGAGTTATTCAAAGTCAGTTAGACGAAACTTCATTCATTGGTTTTGATCCAATTGTAAACGGAGGTGTCTTAAAAGATTCTTACTTTAATGTTGATTTTGGAGCGTCTTATAATTATCTAAATTTTTATACCCACGCAACAGTTCAAGGTGCTCTCGAAACAAGACGTCAGTTATATACTGAATATGAAAATAAAAATATCCGAAAATATCTTTTGAGTGCAGGATATACTTTTGGGAGCAAAAAAAGAATATGGATAGAACCTTCATTCCTTTTTCAGCTAGTTGATAAAACCAAAGAAAAAATAATCGATATTAACTTAAAAGCTTATAAAAAAATTGGAGAAGGTAATATATGGGCAGCCTTGTCATACCGAAGAAATTTTAACGGTACCGAATATTATAATGGTATTGATGTTTCTAAACAAAACCTACAATACGTAACTCCTATTTTAGGAGCTAAGTACAAAAATTTTATGTTTGCTTACACATATTCTAAAGTTATAGGCGATATACAATTTGATAGCGGGGCATATCATCAAGTTACATTAGGAATAAATTTATTCTGCAAAAAAGAACGATATGAATGTGAATGTCCTGCGATAAATTTATAATTCTGATTTAAACAAAAACAACCGATTATAACAAATAAAAAAGCGAATATCCATTTTTAGGCTATTCGCTTTTTAAGTAACTTGGCATTGATATTTTTTTTGCTAATATATTGAATCCTAAAAAACATAAAATTACAGACATACTGAAGTAGCAATTAATGATGCTATAAAATATTTTGAAAGCAAAACTAAATTTAATAAAACCGTTCATCATAAGTAGTAAATAAATCTGTTTATGAAAGACGCACTGCGGTGCGTCTCTACAGAAAACCTTTGAACCTCTGCATCTTTGAACCTTTGAACCTTTAAAAAAAATTTATTCCTTAATTTTGTTTCAAAACGAAACCACCATGCAAAAGCATTATTCAGTAGCTATATATCCTCCAGAGGCGACTATCGCTTTGATTAAATCAATGAAAGAACAATTGGCTGATGAAATAAAATGGTTTAACAGCAAAAATTCAGTTGCGCATATCACCATTTGCGAATTTAAAGCTACGGATAAAGAACTTGAAATAGTTAAAGCTAAATTAAGTCGTTTATGCGATTCTTTTGAGCCATTTGAGGTACAACTCGATAAATTTGATTCTTATTCTAATGGAGCATTTGTAATAACTCCAAACGAGGTTTCCAGAAACAAATTAAAACCAATTATGAAACGGGTTCATCAATCACTTGTTATTCCGAATATGAAAAAAAGCGATAATCCGCATCTATCTATTGCAAGAAGATTAACTCCTGAAAATATCGAAATTGCAAACCGACTATTTACTACAATTAATACCAACTTTATATGCGATAGTATTGTACTAAGACAATTTAACGAAGTGGTAAAACAATTTTCAGTAATCGATACATTTCAATTCAACGGTAATACACAACCAGAATTAATACAAGGAACACTTTTTTAGTATAAATGCAACCAACAACTTTAAACTATCAACAATCAACTATAAACCAACAACAATAAACAAATAACCAAATTTCGTATATTTGAATTTCACAAATCATTTGGTATGAAAACAACATCTATAGACGAGTTTTATAAAAATCTCACTGAAGGTTCGGATATTGAACCAAGTTCGTTATTACCGAATGATATTAAAAAAGAAATCGGTCACTTTAATGTTTTCAATACAAAAGAACTTTGGGAAAAACTCCGAGAAAAACCTTTTATGCCTTATGACCGAAGAGCATACTACAAAATAAGTTTAATAAGAGGTAAAAACAGAGCCGAATACGCCGATAAAGTAATTGATATTGAGAAAAATGCTATTTTGTTTGCTACCCCAAAAATTCCTTATCATTATGTTCCACAAGACATATATCAATCAGGGCATTTTTGCGTTTTTACATCTGAATTTATAACAGGTAATAAAAACGGAATAGAACTCGATGAACTTCCTATTTTTAAATCTGATGGTTACCCAGTTTTTCTATTAACGGATGAAGAATCTACAGAAATTGAATTCATATTCCAAAAAATACACAAAGAAATCAATTCTGACTACCTTTACAAGTACGATTTAATTCGTAATTATGTATCTGAATTAATTCATTTTGGGCAAAAATTACAACCCATAACAGCTTTATATTCCAAACATAATTCCGCAGCCAGAGTTTCTTCATTATTTATAGAATTACTTGAGAGACAATTCCCTATAGAATCTCCACACCAAAGATTGGAATTAAAAACTGCTAAAGATTTTGCAGCACGATTATCTATTCATGTAAATCATCTTAATAAAGTACTTAAAGAAAATACAGGTAAAACTACTACCGAATTAATAAGTAGCCGACTAACACAGGAAGCCAAAATTCTATTAAAAGAAACGGATTGGAATGTATCTGAAATTGCATATTCACTTGGTTTTGAAGAACTAGCACACTTTTCTAATTTTTTCAAAAAACAAACTACACTTACACCATTATCATTTCGCACATAATTAGTCTGATTTGAATTTCGCAAACATCAGATTGATATTTGCAACTCTCCAGTTTTACTTCGTTCCTACCTTTGTCTTATCAATTTAAAAATAAATAGAGGAATGGAATTACTGAACAATAAAATACTAATTACTGGTGGCGCAAGCGGTATTGGCTTGGGACTTACCGAAAGATTTATTAAAGAAAATAATACTGTGATTGTTTGTGGAAGACGTAAATCTGTCTTAAAAGAACTTACCGATAAATTCCCAACAGTAATTACTAGAATATGTGATTTATCGATTGAAGAGGAACGAATAAATCTTTATAAATGGATATCCGAAAATCACAGCGATCTAAATGTTCTTGTAAATAATGCAGGGATTCAGCAATGGATGAATGTTTCTGACGAAGATTTCTTTGAACGTGCAAAAACTGAAATAGCAACCAATATTGAAGCTCCTCTACATTTAATCTCTCTTTTTATTAATTTAAAATCGCTTAAAACGGTTATGAATGTAACGTCGGGACTTTCTTTTTCTCCTTATGCCAAAGTCCCTGTTTATTCGGCTACAAAGGCCTTTTTTCGTTCATTTACTTTGTCTCTTCGTCATTTGCTAAAAGCAAAAAACATTGAGGTAATCGAAATAATTCCGCCTGCATTAAATACTGACCTTGGAGGTATCGGTTTGCATAATGCTGCGCCAAGTGTAGAAAGTTTTATCGAATCTATTTTTGAACAATTAAAAGAAGGAAAAGACCAACTTACATTTGGATCTAGCGAAACAAGAGCTAATGTAAGTGCAGCCGATTTAAAAACAGCATTCAACCAAATGAATGCCAATTAATAACAATAAAAGAATCAAAATGACAACAAACACAAAAATAGCCTTGGTAACTGGTGGTAGCAGAGGATTAGGAAGAAATATGGCAATAAGCATCGCTAAAAAAGGAATTAATGTAATACTTACTTATAATAGTAACGAAGATGAAGCTAAAGCTGTTGTAGCCGAAATTGAAAAACTAGGACAAAAAGCAGTTGCATTACAACTTAATACTGGCGGAAATATAAAGAGTTTTGATACTTTTTACAACCAAATTACAACTGTATTAAAAGAGACTTTTAATACAGAACGCTTTGATTTTTTAATCAATAATGCCGGTATCGGAATAAATGCTCCCTTCGCTGAAACTACCGAAGAACAATTTGACCAGTTAATGAATATCAATTATAAAGGTGTTTATTTCTTAACCCAAAAAGCATTGCCTTTTTTACAAGATGGCGGCCGAATAATTAATATCTCAACAGGATTAGCACGCTTTACTGGACCTGGTTATTCTGCTTATGCTTCGATGAAAGGTGCGATAGAAACATTTACAAAATACCTTGCAAAGGAACTTGGTAACCGAAAAATCACTGCCAATGTTGTAGCTCCTGGAGCAATAGAAACCGATTTTGGTGGTGGAGCCGTTAGAGACATCCAGCAATATAATGATTACGTAAAATCTGTAACCGCATTAGGTCGTGCCGGATTACCAGATGACATTGGTGGTGTTGTAGCTTTTTTATGTACCGAAGATGCCCGATGGATTAATGCGCAACGTATTGAGGTTTCGGGAGGAATGAATTTGTAAAAAACATTTCACCATTAAGGAATTAAGTTTCATTAAGGATAAACACTTCCCTTTTCTTAATTTCTTAATGGTGAAAAAATCTTTAGACAGTTAGCTACTTTTATAAAATTATTTTAAAAGTCTTGTCTGTCCATAACAGTAATACGGAGAGAATACACATTATAAGAGAATTATAAAAATGATTGTATTCCTGATGAGCCATATGAGCTGTAAATGCACCTATTGCAAAAGGAAACAACAATAGAATCCCAATTGTTTTTATAGGCGGATTAAATAACCCTATAACAATTAACAAGACACCGATAAGTTCTCCGATGCCAATATAAATTGTCCAAATCTTGTTAAAGCCTAAAGATTCCATGCTTTTCATCATAGATTCTTTTTGAAAAACTTTGAAAAGTGAGGCATACCCAAATACATAGAGATAATACAAATAACTCACCCAATAAATGATTGTTTTAATAGTTTCCATTTTTTACAAATTTTAATTTTTACGCTGTAAATGTATTTACTAACTTGCATTTATTAAAGTACATACAAAATTGTAGGGTACTGATAAAAAAGTAAGTACACGCTATGAGAAAAGAAAACTCTACCAATAGTATTAATGAAAATTACTTAAACGAGAATTGTGGTATCGCCTATACGCTATCGATAATTGGAGGGAGATGGAAAATAAACATATTAAGCTATCTTATAAATGAGAATAAACTCCGATACAGTGAATTAAAATTAAGACTTACAGGAATTTCAGAGCGTATGCTTATCTCTAAACTTAAAGAATTAGAAAATGATGGTTTAATAAATCGGATTGTCCACGCGCAAGTTCCTCCTAAAGTAGAATATGAATTAACGGAACTTGGTAAATCTTTTAAAGAAATTTTAGATTTAATGTCCAACTGGGGAGAGAAAAATAACAAGGTACTAAGGCACTGAGTTGTAAAAGTTATTCCGCTTGAACACAAAACATTCATCATCTTGTCATTATGAGCGGAGTCGAAGAATCTCCATAAGTGAGTCTATAACCTATTAAGAGTCACTTATGGAAATTGTTTTTTCAACTCACTATAAATTCTTATCTTCTTACGTCAGGATAATATTTCGAGTACTATTTTGTTTGTTTTATGTTCAAACTGAGCAACCTCAGAACCTTTGCAACTTAGTGCCTTAGTATCTCAAAAAGACTAATTCATATATCTATTAAAAGATTGCCAGTATTTGTCTTTGTAAATTTCATATTCAATCTCAACTTGAGAGGCAAATTTATTCTTAATCTCTTCCAGTACTTTTGAAGGTTTTCTAAAATCTTTACAAGCAAAATAAATTTCTCTTAAATTTTCCGCAGTTTCACGCCCTAGATTAAGATATCCTTCGGAATCTTTAAGTTCTTTCATTAAAAAATCATCTTCGATTTCATTTAATAACTGAAAGGTTTCATTATCAGGAAATCCGTTATTATCCTCTCCATTATAACCTATTTTTACGGTTACAATCCATGGATGTGATGGTTTAGCATCCCATTCAAACAATGTAGAATTAATAACCGCAATTAGAGGTAAACCACTACTAAGTGTAGCTTCAAGACTAGAATAACCATCATTCTCAGTATTATGCCTTACTCCTTCATACTTCTCTACAAATTCCTTTTGTCTCCAAATCAGGAAATCTTGTAGTTTCTCGATAGGTACTAATTCTTTATTTGCTTCATCTTTACCAATTACATCAATTATATCTATGTTTTCGGTAAAGTGTAATTCTCCCAGATAATTATCTAAAAAGATATAAGTTCCGTTAGTTATAATTGGCTTATTCTCTTCATTACAATCTAAATGTACTACTGTAATATCTATTTTATCTGGATATTCCTTATCATCATTTGAGTAAAAAAACAGATTATCACTACCAAAAGTATAATCTCCCATTTTTATACAAACATTTTTAATATCTGTCGCTGGTTTTAAGGCAGTAAATTTCCAGTTCGGAAGTTTAGGAGCTGCATTAACTAATTCTTCTACAAAAACAATATTCTTTATGTTTCCATCGGCAGTAAGAACCAATTCAGCAGTTTGTTCATTAAGCATTCCAGTCAAAAAGAAATACCCCTCTTTTAAACTTTCTAGTTGGGGAGATAATTTATCAAAAAAATCTTTCTCGATATTTGTACCTCTATTCACAGCGTTGTAAAAATCCTTTTCATTTTTTTCAAACCAATTCCAAAAATCAGCATTTGACTTTATAGCTTCACTCTTTTTTCCAAAAATATTTTTAAGCATACTCATTATATTATTTTCTAATTATTCTTTTAATTTCAATTTATATTCAAATATAACAAAGTGAAAAATTATAAAGAAATTAAAGACATAAAAGGTAACAAAATTATAAAGATTATTTACCTCTCTCATTTATATAAAAAAACACCTATTTCTTCCTCACTGCATCTATTTTCAATTTCTTGATCTAAATAAAATTTAAAAAAAATGTCGTTTTTTTATTAAAAATATTATGCTTTTAAGTTAATCAAAAAAGCAATTACTAAATAGCCCTGAAAAGTTATAATAATAGCAGAATAAGTCACATTACAACAGTCTATTTAGTTCATTTTTAAATAGTTAAAAGAAAATCAGAATTCCTAGTTTCAATTAGGAAATTTATTTAACTTTGATTAGTTTTATAAATTTTTTAACCTTTTTCCTACAAAAAAGCAATGATTAATAGTGCCCCAGAAGAAAAACTAAAAGAAAGAATTAAAGAATTATTATGTCTTTATCAGATTTCAAAAATAATTTCAAAATCTAATAATGTTAATAAAGTTGCTCTGGAAGAAATCATTTTTTCTGTGGTAAAAGCATGGAGATTTTGTGATGATTCTATAGTCGAAATTCAGATAAATGATTATACACTAGCTACAGCATTAATTCCAAAAAACAATGTTTCCCAACATAGTGAAATAATAGTATCAAATAAAGTCTCAGGATTTATCAAAGTATATTATCCTCAGCCAAAATATAATCTTAATCATTTTCTAAAAGAAGAACAAGAACTTTTAGATACTGTTTCTTTTGAAATTGGCAATTACATAGAAAAATATCAAAATTTAGACAAAAAAGCTACTCTAAGGAAAACTTTAGAGAGAAAAGACAGACTATCTATTCTTGGAGAAATGACTGCAGGAATTGCACACGAACTTAATACTCCCCTTGCTAACATATTAGGGTTTGCAGAGCTTATTAAAGATGAAACTAAGGATCAAATAATTATTGATGATATCGCCAAAATCATAAATTCAGCAATCTATTCACGCGAAATAGTCAAAAAATTAATGTTTTTTTCTTGTGGTATGCCTCAACAATTACAATTGCTGAAAATAAAGCCAATAGTAACTGATGCTCTCACCTTTCTTAAGCAGAATTTTCAGAAAAAGAGTGTACAATATCAACTTGATTTTCAAGACGATGATATTATTGCAAAAGTAGATTCCATTCAACTTACTCAAGTTTTATTTAATCTACTTATAAATGCAATATACGTAGCCCCAAAGAATAGTATCATCTATATAGGAGTGAATAGTGATGAAGAAAATATGATACTAAAAATAGCAGACAATGGCCCTGGAGTTCCTCATGAAATTAAACAAAAAATATTTGACCCATTTTTTACTACAAAACCTGTAGGCGAAAGCTGTGGCCTTGGACTTAGTGTAGTACATGGAATAATTAAAAATCATAATGGAGATATAGAGATGATTGATAATACCCCAAGTGGAACGATTTTTTTAATAAAGTTACCATTACAATAATTAAAATGAACTTAAAGAAAGAAAACATACTAATTGTAGATGATAATTATGACATGCTAGATTTGCTTCAGCGCAATCTAAAAGCATTAAATTATCATATCTATAAAGCATCATCAGTAAATGAAGCTTTAGGTATTTTAAAATATACCAGTATAGACCTCCTTATTACCGACCTTAATATGCCGGAAATAAATGGTATTGAATTAATAAAGTTTACTGAAGAACATTATCCATTAATGCCTAAATTGGTAATAACAGGTTTACCATCAATTAATAGTGCCGTAATTTCGATACAAGCTGGTGCATTCGATTATTTGGTTAAACCATTCACAAATGAAGAACTTAAAAAAGCGGTTGAGAATTCCTTTATAAAAACAAGAAATAAAGCAAAAACTCTACTACCGAAAAAAAACTCTATACCAATAGATAATAATTATTCTGGTATTGTAGGTAACTCTGATCAATTAAGAGATTTAATTGAGATAATAAAAAGAGTTAAAAACAACATGGCAACAGTACTTATACAAGGAGATAGTGGTACTGGAAAAGAACTTATCGCTAAAGCAATACATTATAATGGTGTTCTAGCGAAAATGCCTTTTATTACTGTAAACTGCGGTGGAATTCCAGAAGGACTAATGGAATCTGAACTTTTTGGCTATGTAAAAGGAGCATTTACTGGAGCTAATGAATCAAGAATCGGATTGTTTCAAGCAGCTTCTGGAGGAACAATTTTTCTAGATGAAATTGGTACAGCTTCATTATCTGTACAAACAAGACTTCTTAGAGTACTTCAGGAAAAAGAGATTACAAGAGTAGGATCACAAATTCCCGAGAAACTTAATGTTAGAATAATTGCTGCATCTAATACCGATTTATTTCAAATGGTACAAAAAAATGCTTTTAGAGAAGATTTATATTATAGACTAAATGTTGTTAATATCAAGACAACACCTTTAAGAGAAAGAAAAGAGGATATCATTCCTATAATAGATACTTTTTTAAAAAAATACAGTATTGAATATGATAAACCAAACATCTCAATCACCGAAAAAGCGATCGAAATATTACTACGCTACTCTTGGCCTGGTAATGTTCGTGAACTCGAAAACATTATACAGCGTATGATAATAATGAGCGATGATATTATAGATATTCAACAAATTCCAGAGCATCTTAAATATCACATCTCAAGTGGAGAAATAAACATTCTTAAATCACTAAAAGAATATGAAAAAGAACAGATTTTAAAAGTTCTTGCAGCTGTTGATAATAATAAAACTCATGCTGCAAAAATATTACAAATTGACCGTAAAACACTTAATCAGAAAATTATATGAGTCTGAATTGGGTAATTATTCCTCGAATGACACCAAATTCCCATGGCTCAAAAACAAATGATTTTATAAGCTTCTATATCATTAAATTGATTAGCAACTTGTTAACTTTTATATGAGTTTAAGGCATACATTTTGCCTTAATTCATACATAAATACATACAAAAGCAATATTTATATTGTTATACAAAACGAATTAAAATAACCTCAATAAAGCAGAAAAAATGGAAAAGATGATGAAAACGAAAATGGATACGATAATGGAAGTGAAAGCTGAAATAAAAACAGGAACAATAAAAAATACATTACCGAAAATTACCAAAAAAGAAATTTTAGAAGCAAAAGAAAATACTTGGGATTTTTTCTTTCTATTACTTTCTAAATATTATGAATTAATGGATGGGCAATATGATGAAACTGAAAATGAATTTAATACTGCCCAGCATACATTAATGGCATATAATATACTATATGGTGAAGTTACTAATGGAGGTTATTTATCCCTAATACAAAATGGATACGGTGGTTATATATTTGAAACTCTTTTCTCTGAAACAATGAAGGTATGGGGAATAAAAGAAATGGCAATAAATATAGATAAAGCCAAAGAAATTTATTTAGCACATAAACCTTTTTTAGAAATGGAAAGGACAGAGGAACAATTTTCAAGAATGTATCAAGAGTTTCCACATTTTAATTCTATCGATAAAGATTTTTTCAAGATTATGGACGATGAAAGCGAAAAAATTAAAATACATATTCAAGAAAACATGAGTGATTTCGCAACTGCAATATAATCATCATCTATAAAAAACTGTAAACATCATCATCCTAATCAGGATAAATACGGCATGCCTTAAGATTAAACAATAATATCATTGTTACTCTTAAAGATTTGTCATATAGTTTCTAACTGCAACTTACTTAAGAATGCTGAATGTTTATAATTAAAATAACTAAAAAAAATAAACTGCTATAAAGCATACGTTTATTAAGTAAAATCAAATTACAATGGAAAATAATAAGATAATAATAGAAGCAAAAGAACTTGAATTATTAAAAGAAATTATATCAACAATACAAAACAATAGCGATAGAATATACAATCTCTCCATTAAAAGATTATCGAGAGAACTTGAGACAGCGACAGTTATGGCTCATAATCAGATGCCTGAAAAAATCGTAAGAATAAATTCAAAAGTAACCGTGCAAATAGCAACCAACATTATTAAAAACTTTCAGATTGTTGTTCCTGAAAAAAGCAATTTAAATCAGAATAAACTATCAGTAATGTCTCCAATGGGATTAGCTCTATATGGATATTCTATTAATGATGAAATCTCATGGCAGTTTCCTTCAGGAATAAATAAATTAAAAATATTAAATGTCGAATAAGCAGCTTTTCAAATATGAATACTATTTAAAAACAAGCTGTATAACTTTATTATATCAATATTACTGTGAAAATAATTAAACACTCATATGGAACCAACTTAGATTGGGTAGCTCCACTAGCTGAGCAATTGGGCGCCAAAGTTGATGGTAATTTTATAATTTCATCAGATGGTCTTTTCTCTGGAAATAGATATTTTTTAGATTGTGAAGACGATATTGTTGCCTATTATGTCGATGGAATAAACAATATGGATTTTAACTTAATCCAAAAAAACACTAGCGATGATTTTATCGGAATATATTATAATTTAACAGAAGGAGGAATAAAATATTCGAGTAGCAATTTTGAGCAAGAAATAGGCCGCTGGCACTATAATCTCTTAGTTATTGATAGTTCACTCGAAACAAATTATTTGATTAAATCGGGAACTAAATCATTTGTTTTTTGCATTTTCATCAAGAAAAACATGATGGAATCCTATGCCAAAAAAAATAATATTACACTAAAAGATATAGACAAAATTACAGATCCAACAAAAAATACTATAATACGATTTGATAGAATGAGTAGTGATAGTTATCATATCCTAACCGACTTACAAAAACTAAAAGTTGGCGGTCCTATATTTGACTTAAACCTCAAGGGAACAGTACATTTATTGTTATCTAATTTTTTCAAAAAAATGTCGAGTACAAGAATTATCATCCAAACTGTAAATAAAACAGACTTGGCTAATATTGTAGCTGTGCAGATGTTTTTAATCGATAATATTGAAGACCACTTTCCAACTATCAAATTCATTGCGAATAAAGCAAACATGTCTGAGTCTAAGTTTAAAAATTTGTTCAAAAAAATAACAGGTATGACACCTAATGCATTTTTCATGGACAATAAGCTACTTAGAGCTAAGGAACTATTAGAAAAAAATCAGCTGTCTATATCACAAGTATCCGACAAGCTTAATTTTACTAATAATTCTTATTTCGCATCAAAATTTAAAGAGCATTTTGGTATTTCACCTAAAACATTTATCAAACAATTATAACATAAAACAAAACTACTTTTTTAATCAACTGTAAAACGATAAAACTATATTTTAAAACATAGGACAAGCAAATAAAAAATCCTTAAATGAATGATACAAAACAAAATCACTAGTAAATAACATATAATAAATACTGACAATCAATATTTTAATATAAAAAAACTTAACTTTATAGTGCATAAAAATATATCTCTGTGAAAATAATAGAACATACTTATGGTGCCGACCTGAACTGGGTTGCTCCTTTTGCATTACAAATGGAAGGAAAAACGGATGGTAATTTTATAGTTATACCAGATAGTATCCAAACCGGAACAAGATATGTTCTGGACTGTGGTGATGGCATTATCGCCTATTACATTGATGTAGCTTATAATAAGAGCTTACATTTTATCCAGAAAAACAATACTAATGATTTTGTAGGGATTTATTATAACTTAACCGAAGGAGAAGCTTCATTAAAGAGTAATACCTTTATGCATGATGTTGGTCGCTGGAAATATAATCTGTCAGTTATTGATGGTGGACTGGAATCAAATTATTTTGTTAAGAACGGAAGTAAAACATACAGTCTTTGCATATTTGTCAAGAAAACTACGATAGCTACATTCGCAAAAAAAAACAATATTACTTTTCATAATATTGATAAAATTGCTGATTCTGAAAAAAATACAATTATTAGATTAGACAGAATGAGCAGCGAAAGTTATCACATACTAACCGATTTGCGTAAGCTAAAAGTTGGAGGGCCTGTATTTGATTTAAATCTAATTGGTACTGTTCATCTATTACTTTCTAATTATTTAAGAAAAATAGCAAGTCATAGAATTATTATACAAACAGTAAATGAATCTGATTTGGCAAATATTGTAGCAACACAAATGTTCTTAATTAGCAATATAGAAGATCATTTTCCGACGATAAAATTGATGGCAAGCAAAGCGAACATGTCAGAATCAAAATTTAAGAATTTATTTAAAAAAATTACAGGCGCAACACCAAATGCATTTTTCATGGATAATAAAATGCTATTAGCTAAAGAACTACTGGAAAAAAAACAACTATCAATATCTCAGGTTTCTGACAAACTTAATTTTACCAACAACTCTTATTTCGCTTCGAAATTTAAAGAGCAATTTGGAATAACTCCAAAATCATTTATTAAACAATTATAAAAATACCGGATTAAAAATATCCATAGCAGTGAATAGAAAATAAAAAAGACTAAACAAAAACTTATCTGCAATGAAAAAAATTACACATTTTTATTCTTTAACTCCAGAATGGCAATACAAACTTGCTGAAGAAATGGGTGGAGAACTTATTGATGATAAAATAATTGTTATTCCTGAAACATTAGGACACGGGCAATCCTATTTTACTCAAATAACACCTGGAATTTCTGCATTATTTATGGATTTTGTTTTAACAACTCCTTTAAAAATAAACCGTCTTAAATCTGAAAACGAATTATATATATTCCATTTTGATTTAAGTGACCATACTAATTTAATTAAAATACAAGATATCGATTATGAAATCGGTTCTGCAATAAATGTAGGGCTAGCAATTATAAGTAATGATATAGAGAGCTCCTTTAAACCTGCAGTAGGACATAGAACATTAGCATTACGTCTACTTGTTGATAAAAACTTATTAAACGAATTTGTAGAAAGTCATCCTAGCGAAGAATTTACTAATAGAAGAATAAAAATAAAAAAAACAGTACCTTATTACTACGATAATATGGATAGTAATAGTATATTACTTATCCAATCCCTAAAGAGTAGATCAGTATATGACAGTTCATTTGATCCCTATCTTAAAGGAATTTCTTTAAAATTATTAGGTAATTTTTTAAATAGATATACAGATTCTGAAGCAGTAAAGAATGAAACTACCGAAATTGAAATAGAAGCTATTACCAAGACAAAAAACTACCTTCTAGATCATTTATACAACCCATTCCCTTCTGTACCTTTTTTATCTAAAATGGCTGGAATGTCACCTTCAAAGTATAAAATGTTATTCAAGAAAGAATTTCATAATACCCCAAATAATCTTTTTATAAAAGAAAAAATGCTTCTTGCAAACCGTCTTTTACAAAGTGGAGATTATAGCACTTTAACAGAAATAATTTATGAGTTAAATTACACCAAATTAAGCTATTTCTGCACAAAATATTATGACCTTTTTCATAGAAAACCTTCTGAGGATTTTATTAAAAAAAAGAAACAAAAAAACTTTGCTGTTCTTAGACCAGATACTTATCTGTAATTATACAAGTACTACTCTTTCTTAGATAAACTAAAAAGAGTAGTATTTTATATTATCTCCTTTTCAATACTTATCTAGCAGTTCAATTTAATCTTTTTGTTTATTCTGTGTTTTACAGACATTGCTATTTATTTCATAATCAAGCATTACCATTCTCTCCAAATATCCGAAATCCCTTTCCCGTTTGCATAAATTTCAGGATTAAGACCAGCAACTAAAGTTATTTCATCTACCAGGTCACATAAATCTTCACTTACACCAAAATCGAATAATCCTTTCTCATCATGAAGTCGATTGAGTGAATTAATAATAATTTCAAACAATTCAATTTTATTTAATTCTGATGCTTTTTCTCCAATTAAGTACAATTTGCCTAGTAAATAGTCAAAAATAGCTTTTGTAGCATCACAATTCTCTTGAGTATATTGCTCAATCCCTTTATCATTTTTATCCTCTGTATCTGCCGAAAAATTATCTATCCATTCATCAAATGGATAATTATCCTTGATTTCATTTAATCTTTTCTGATAAGTCATTACACCTTTTTTTTACTCAATTTAAATCCTCTCGATTTATGTATCTCATATGATCAAAACAAAAAAGTGGATATCATTATGATATCCACTTTTTTTAAAACATATTCCTATTCAAATACCTATTCGTGATGAAAAGAAATAATGAACTCTGAACGTCTGTTTAATTGATGTTGTTTCTCAGAACATTTTACACCATCAGCACATTTATTTATCAATTGAGTTTCACCATAACCTTGGCCTGTAACTCTATCAGCTTTGATTCCTTTACTTACAATATAATTAATAGTAGCTTTAGCTCTTCTATCAGAAAGTTTTAAGTTGTAAGCATTATCTCCACGACTATCTGTATGTGACTTAATATCAACTGTTAATCTTGGATAATCTTTTAAGATCTGTACAACTTTATTCAATTCTTTTTCTGAAGATTTTCTAATATTAGCACCATCTAAGTCAAAATAAATTGGTTGTAAATCAAGAGTTTTTGTTAAATCAGAACCATCAGTAATAGTTTTCCCTCCTTCACCTTCTAACTCTTTTACACTAGGATCTGTTACCAAATATTTATCAATCTCAAAACTTTGATTTTCAAATTTCTTAGGAATAAGTAATTCATGCGTTTGTTGATAATAACCAACTTTATCATAAACTAAAGAATAATCTCCTACTGGTACCTTTAACAAATATTCGCCTGCATTATCAGTATAAAACTCATCTACCATTTTCTTATTTGAATCAAGAACAGTAATCTTAACTTTTGGTAACAATTCGTTTTGTTTACTATCATATACTTTTCCGAAAACAACAAGATCATATTTAACTTTAATCGGTTCTAATTCTGTCAAACCATAAATTTGATCATCATTAGTTCTATTAGATGCAAAGAAACCTTTATGTGTTTCTGGATTAATTACAAATCCAAAATCATCTCCAGATGAATTTATTGGTTTCCCAACATTAACAATTTTATAAGTGTTATCAGTATTCTTGAATGCTTCAAAAACATCTAAACCACCAAGTCCTGGATGTCCATCAGATGCAAAATAAAGTTGCCCTGTAGTTGACATAGAAGGAAAAGTCTCTCTTCCTATTGTATTAATAGTTGGTCCCATATTTTTAACCTCACCAAAAGTCCCATCCTCATTGATTGCAACTTCATATAAATCCGTTTGCCCAATAGAACCTGGTCTGTCTGAAGCAAAAATTAAACTTTTACCATCAGGTCTCAAAGCTGGATGAGCATTTGAAAAAGAATCACTATTAAAAGATAAATCTTCAATGTTAGTCCATTTGTCTTTTACAAGTGTAGCTCTGTAAATTCTAAGACGGTTTGTTTTTGTTTCATCAACACCATATTTATTACCCAAAAAGTTACTTCTGGTAAAATACATTTGATTACCATCCGCAGTAACTACAGCTGTTGATTGGTGGAAAACTGAATTTACTTTTCCATTCATTCTTTTAGCATCAACTAAATCTCCATCATCAGTGATTGTCGCTTCATAAAGTTTGAAAAAAGGTTTTTTATTCCATCTGTCTTTCATTCTCTCTACAACATTTGTATCTCTTGCAGAAGTAAAAATAACCTTATTGTCTTTATAAAAAGATACTCCATAATCAGGCATATTAGAGTTAATACTAACAGGTTTAATTGTAAAACGATTTGACTGTTTTTCAATATTCTGTAAATACTCAGTACCAGCTGCAATTGCTTGCTGTCCTGATTTACTATTAAGCTCTTTTATGATTTTTGATGCCTCTTCAAATTGTCCATTAGATTTTAGACACTGCGAATATCTAAATAACTGGTCATTTGTGAAAACGTAATTATCTTTTAATTTTGCTATCTGATTATAAGACTTTAGAGCATTCTTGTAATCACCATTAAAAAAGTACGAATCCCCTAATTTTGCATAAATTCCAGAAGAGCCAAATTCTTTTTGAACTAGTTTGTCATATAAATCACTTGAACTAACGTATGCATATGCTTGTTTATCGTAATTTTTTTCTGCTCTATTAACTAATCTGTCTTGCGAATAAGAATTATGCAGACCAAATAATACTATCCAAAGTAAAAAGTATTTTTTCATATGTATTTTTGTAATCATTATTAAAAGAATCTCGGATTAATCATTCGTTTATTTGACTTATTGAAAAGATCAAATCTTAAGAAAAATTCATGTGAACCTGAATTATAATTTCCTAGGTTTGTAGTTTCATAATCATACGCATATCCAACCTGTATACCATCTGTTACCTGGAAACCAGCCAATCCACTTACACTAGCATCTACACGGTATGCAGCTCCAATTGTAAATTTATTATTAATTAAGAAGTTTGCAGATACATCAACAGCTATAGGTGCTCCCGATACAAATTTTGCTAAAACTGCTGGTTTGAATCTTAAGTACGGATTAATATCAAATACATATCCTGCAATACCATAAAAATGCGATTTTGTAGTATAGACAGATGATGAAACATCATCAAAAAAATCTGTTTTTAATAATTTTGGAACCGATACTCCAACATACCAATTATAGGTATGTACATATATTCCCGCTCCAACATTAGGTGAAAACTGAGATTCTTTACCCATTAAATACGGATCCTCTGCATTTTTGATATTTAATTTAGAATAATCTACTACAAAATTGTCAAATCCTCCAGAGATACCAAAAGAAACTTTTAAGTCACCATTATTACCCATAATTGTATAGGCATAATTAAGCATAACTCCAGTATTTTTTGTTGGTCCTATCTCATCACTTACTACGTTTAAACCAATACCGTTAGCATGATACCCCAATGGACTTTGTATAGAAAAATTCATTGTTTTTGGAGCTCCATCAAGACCAACCCACTGTGTTCTGTATAACCCCATTGCACTTACCAAATCTCTTGAACCCGTATATCCTGGATTAAAAGTCATTGTATTGTACATGTATTGTGTATACTGGGACTCTTGTTGTGCCGAAGCATCAAAAATCCCTAACAATACAATTGTTACTATGTAAAAAATCTTTTTCATTAGTTGTAATTATTTTTAATTTAATGATTTTTAATTTTATTGATTATTGATGTATAGGTATCCAGATTTCTCTTTTCCTTCTTCTCCCTTGGTATATCTCAATATGTAGAAATAAGTTCCTGTAGGAAGTTTTTCACCTCTATTTACGGTTACACGACCATCAGAGTATCCTCTAAACATCACATCACTCTCATTATATGATTTTGCATCATATACTTTTACTCCCCAACGGTTGTAAATCTCAACTGAATTATCAGGGTAATCTTTAATACCTTCAATAAGGAAAGTATCATTAACTCCATCCCCATTTGGAGATACAGCATTATAAACAATTACATCATCTAATGGCTTATTATCCTTAACAAGTGCCATTGTAAAAATTCCATATCCACTAACCTGAGCAGTTAATAATTGAGAATACCCAGCATCTTTACTTGTATTAGGAATAGGTTCACTTACTTCTCCTTTTTCCTCAATCCATTTGGACGAAGCTGTATCCCAACGCACAATAACTACTTTCATTCCTGAAGCAACATCAAGAAACTCATTTGGTGTTGTTTGTGAATCTAACGTAAGAGTTAGTACAATTTTATCAGCTCCTTCATCTTGTGTTACATTCCAATATTCCTTATCATTAATCAATAATATAGAATCCTCTTTACTTGCATGCTTATATTGATTATCAGAATTTTGATGAAAATACTGAGCTGTATAGATATTACCATCACCAGTGCCTTCTTTAGCATGAAAAGCAGGTCTAAAAAAAAGATCATTCCCTACTGGAAATTCAAACATACTATTTCCTATTTTCTCTACTTTACCATCAACAAAACTTAAGTCACTAGCATCAGAATGTATGGCATTTTCATTAAAAATCACCCTACTTTCACTCTCCTTATTCTTATCCTCATTAGACACTATTATTCCTGTTAGAAATTCTGCCTTTCTGTTAACTGAAATAATTTGATTCAGACGAAAAGAAACCAATGTATCTGATTGGCTATCAAAAATCACATCTTGAAAATTAGTAATTTTACGCCCTTCAAGCTTCTGAACTTTTTTGCCATTGAAAATAGTTTGTCCATCACTTTTATCACTAAACAACACATCTCCATCATTGTTCCAGTTATCAAAAATGTAAACGATTCCATCATTTGTAAAACCTCCCGAAGGCTTGTTTATATATGGTTCATAAACCGATAATATAGTCTTATCATCTACCTTTATGATACCGTCATTAATAAACTGCGCTTGCCCACTTTGAGAAGCCAACAAAACCAGTACAAAACTTAAGATACCACCAGGGTAGCTAACAATTGATTGTTTTGTTTCTTTATATAAGTCATTTTTTTTCATATATAATATTATAATTTATTACACAAATCGCACTTTCTATTATGATACAAAGCTAAATCAATCACAAAATCAACTTAACCCGTAAAAGTTATTGCTATATCAAAATAAGACGAATTAATTTCAGCTATATCTAGCTTATATCTCCCTTAAATCTATCCTTAGTATTCACTATCTCATCATTTTATTTCAAGTCATTTCCTTAATACTTAAACCAAATCCAATTAAATAGTTTTTTATAAATTTCAAATAAATATGAGCTTATAAATTCTCTGAAAAAGAACAAAAAAGAGAACCGAAGTTCTCTTTTCATACAAAAATCTAATCATCAAAAACCATAATATTCAAAATCAAAAGTTGTCCTTCTTTTCACTTAAACACTCTGTTATCAACATTACAAATTTCTTATTAACCCATCATTATTTTTACCTCTAAAAGCTTTTAAACTTATAGATTTGGGTATAAAAAAAGAGAGAGCTAAAGCCCTCTCTTCATAAAAAAAATAAAAAACTATGTTACAAATTGATTGTAGATTAATTCTATTAAAAACTTAATACTAGTTTCTTTTTTAAACACCTCTTTTATAATATTAATACAAGAGGTGTTCATACTTTTAAACTTAAATAACCTTACTATTATTGAACCATATAAGTTTTAATTGTATTATTTTGTGCGTAATCTACAGCCCATGCAAAAAGATTCGCATAGAAAATACTGTTATATATAGTAACATTGTGACTACCAGCACCATAATTAGGTTTTGCTACAGGAACACCTCCTGAAAGCATACTCGCTGGGTAGTTTCCGTATTGGTTGTTACCTACCACACCCGCATTATAACCCGCATCTCCAATAAAAACAAACCCGTATGTATTGTCTCTAAAAGAGAAAACTTTAGATGACCCTTTTTCTGTTGCTAACACGGTACTATTCGTAGGTGCTGTAGTAAGAAATATTGAGTTATCAACATCACCTCCTAAGCTTAATCCTGCAGTATTACCAAAAGGACCGTTTAGAATAGGATCTGCTATATTTGCTATATCACTTAGGTTCAAACCAACAGAATTATTTGCCGCTACTGTGGAAACATTAGTTCCAAGGATACCATTTATAACATTTGGTATGTTACCATCTCTCTCTGAAGCGAAGATAACTACTCCTTTTTTGTTTTTAACAAAATCTGATAAAACCGCAATTACATCTGCATTAGGCTGGTAATTATATGCAATATGAATAATATCAGCATTATTTGTATTAATACTATTCCTAAGAGTAGTAGCACTTGTACTACCACCTAAATTAAAGAATTTAAATGTTCCTAACATCTGAACTTTACCATTCGGACCAAAATTATTTGTATTAGCTAATATTGCTGAAGAAGCCTGACTACTACTGCTACTAGCAGGATTGTAAAGACCATCCCCAATACCAATTACATTCATTGTACGGTATGTAAATAAAATAGACTTAGAACACGTTACACTACTTGAAGTACTATTAGTACTAACTGTGTAAGCATATGAACCTCCTGCTGTAGGAGTTCCTGAAGCTTTTAGTGTTATTGTTTGCGCTCCTGTACTCGTGAAAGTTCCCGTAGCAGAAAAAGAAACTCCATTAAGTGTATTAGTGGTAATACTATAATCTCCTACATAAGTCACGTTTACCGGAACTGCCATTGAATTCTCACTTGTCATAGCTACATTAGGAACATAACTTCCTGAAGTTGTAATACTATTACATGTCATTGTAAAAGCAATAGGTTGTTTTGCAATAACTAAATTAAAATAACAAGTTGCTGGATCTGTCTGAGTTCCTGTTACTGTTAATTCTGCTGTAGCTCCACTCGTAGGTGTCCCTGTTCCTCTAAGCACCACTGTATCTGCACCAAGTTTTGTCAATACGATTGCACCTGAAGAGAAAGATACTCCGTTAACAGTGTTCGTCGAAATTGTTGTTGCCCCTGTAGCTGTAACATTTATAGGTAACGTAATTGTATTATTAGTTGAGTTAAGCGCAACATTTTGCATATATGCTCCACTTTGTGTAGCTCCAGCACAATCCATAGTAAATGCTACTGGTGCAACTATTACTGAAATACCATTACAAGATCCTCCTGCAACAGTACTTGCATTAGAAGTAATATCAAAAAGATTAGTCCCTGAAGCAATTGGAGTACCAGTTCCTGATAATACAACCTTTTGAAGTCCTGTTGTAGTAAAAGTACCTTGTCCCATGAATGAATATCCGTTTACAGTATTCGTTTTCATACTCCAAAAACCTGTATTAGATACATTAACGTCAAGCGTTAACTTATTATCAGCTGTTAAAGGTATTCCAATATTATAAGATCCAAATCTGTCAAGACTTCCACAAGAAATAGCAAAATCAACATTAGCTTTTTCTATATAGATATGTGGTGTACAATCACAAACTACACCATTTAAAATCACTGTTACTACGTCACCCGGATCTCCAGTAGCGTAACCTGTGTTAGGTCTTCCCGTTCCTTTTAATGTTATATCATAAACTCCAGCAGAAGGAAAATTTCCACTCGCTTCAAAATAATACCCATTGGCAGTTGTAGCTGTCATCGTATATGTACCTGCTTGTGTAACTGTAACAGGAACCGTAAGTGTATTATCTCCTGATAAAGTAACTCCTTGCTTGTACGTACCATTAGCTATAACTAATGAACATTGTGCTGCAGAAACATCAAATACTGCTGGTGGAGGTGTACCACACATACTTAACCATTGTACTCTTAAAGAATCCCAATAGTCAAAGCAATTTGAATTTGTATTAAATATCAATAGACCATTTGATAAATTGGCCGTAGGAATAGCATTACGTTGAGCTGTACTCAAACGTGAAATCAACATTCCTTTGTTATTACTCTCTAATTCGAAAATAGCACCATCTTTAGCTTTGGTTGCACCACCGCTAATAGTTCCGTCTTTGATTTTTGCTGTTTCTACCTGAGCAAAAACAGAACCAAAACTTAATAAACATAGGATAACCGCTAAGGTCATCTTCTGCATTTGATTTATATAATTTTTCATATTCTTAAATTTTAATCAGTCTCAAAGCACTTAAAAAGTGCTTTGATCTGATTAATTATTAATTGATTTACTATTTATTTGACATTAATTTTTCCAATTTTTCTAAACGTGCATTCATTTCATCAGTTGCAGCTTTTAATGATTTAGATTCAACTTTTAGTTTTTCAATTTCATTATTTTTAGCTTCTAATTCTTTGTCCTGCTCAATAATATGTAAATACAACTCTTCCGTTTTTTCAAGTAATTGTATAGATAACTCAGAAACATTGAACGAATATCCTTCTTTTGTTTTCATCAATTCGTTGATTGGTGTTATACCTGGCAAGTGATTGTTCTTTTTGATATAAGCATCTATTTCTGCCAACGTTTTAAATTTATAATCTGCTTTAATATCAGAGAATCCTTTAAAGTAATCCTCAAACACATAATCCGCATAATATGAATTCACAGTTGTTATAGCTCCATTTACTCTCAATTTTTCATTTGGAGCATCAGACGGAGCTGTAAAGCCAATTCCAACCCAACCTTGTGTGTATATATTGTCAGTATTTAAAGTTGCTCCTTTTTTAGAATCAACACCATACCAAGGCTCTTTCACAAGATCTGCTAAATTTAAAGGATGTAAAGCTTTGTTCTCATCAGTATAATCTAATGTACCTTCATCAGAATTTATCACCAACTTAGTTAATGTTTGATTTGCACCAACCATGTCAACCATGTTAAAACTTGTAGTAACACCTGCCTCGTCTTTATAATTTAATTCGCCTAGAGAACCATCATATTCAAGAGACGTTAGTGTTTCTACTCCTTTTACTAATGTTGACATATCGATAGGAGAATCTACTCCTGCTTCATCTGTATATGTCAAAGTATGTTTATCAAATACTTGTCCACGCTCATCTGTAGTCTGTGTAACAACATCTTTTAAAGTAGTAACAGTTTCTTTAATAGCTGCTGGATTTCCTGCTGCATCTGTAAAAGTTGCAATGTCATGTCCAGTAGTTACAGTTGGTACAAATGAAGTAACTCCATCAGCTCCTTTTAATCCAGCAAGTTCCTCTGCAGTAAAATCAGCGTATGTAAATGATTTACCATCGGCTCCATTATTACCACTTACCTTAACCCAATTACCATCGGCATCTTTAATGTAAACAATACCTGTTTTAGTATCAATCCAAGCAGTAGTACCAGCAGGTGGTGTAACACCATCTAATCCAGGAACTCCAGGACCTCCAGCTAAACCAGCTGCGCCATCAACTCCATCTTTTCCATTTACTTTAACCCACTTACCGTCGGCAACTTTAACATAGATATAACCTGTTGTAGTGTCAACCCAAGCAGTAGTTCCAGCAGGTGCTGTAACACCATCTATTCCAGGAATACCAGCACCACCAGCTAAACCAGCTGCACCATCAACTCCATTATTTCCACTTACTTTTATCCATTCTCCTGTATTAGGATCTTTGATAAACACAACTCCTAAATCATTTACTAGGATAGTAGCTTCGGCTGGAATAGTAACTCCAGGATCTCCAGGATTACCCTGAATACCTTTGATACCATCGGCACCGTTGTTTCCACTTACCTTAACCCAATTACCATCAGCATCTTTAATGTAAACAATACCTGTTTTAGTATCAATCCAAGCAGTAG
>NZ_JSYP01000030.1 GCF_000813005.1 Flavobacterium sp. KMS
TAAAGGTGTAGTACTTCTTCTGTGTTAGTACTAGAAACTATTTCAAAGTGTTCTACTAAAAAATCAGGCAGCATAAATTTTAAAAGGTCTATAGGAGTCATCTCAAATTCTTAGATTACAAAGTTCTTATTTTATTTTGACATTCCTCCCCAGGTTTTGTTCTTGATCCAGATTAACCCGAAAAAATTAACCGCAAAGAGCGCTAAGATTTGCGCAAAGTCCGCAAAGTTTTAATTAAGCTTTGCGGACTTTGCGTTTTTTAACTTTGCAGTCTTTGCGGTTAAATTAGGAATCGATTGCAAAAGTTGGAGGTTACGAAAAAAAGATACCACAAAGAAGATTAAGATTTACACAAAGTCCGCAAAGTTTTAATTAAGCTTTGCGGACTTTGCGTTTTTTAACTTTGCAGTCTTTGCGGTTAAATTAGGAATCAAGTACAAAATCTAGAGTTACGAAAAAAGATTACCGCAAAGAACATTAAGATTTACACAAAGTCCGCAAAGTTTTAATTAAGCTTTGCGGACTTTGCGTTTTTTAACTTTGTAATCTTTGCGGTTAAATAGGTAATGAAATCCAAATTTCAAATACGTTTATTCCAATTATGCGTTAAAAAGAGGATATCTGCCCTGATATTATTTATATGATGGGAAAATAGTATTTTCTACTTTAATAGAAATCAATGGATTAAAAAAATAACGATTTTTTTTGTTTAAAAAACACGAAAAAAGCTTGTAGAATCACAACTTCTGTTGTACTTTTGCCCCACAATAAAGCGAGTTGGTTTGGTAGTTCAGTTGGTTAGAATACATGCCTGTCACGCATGGGGTCGCGGGTTCGAGTCCCGTCCAGACCGCAATATTGGAAAAGCCTTTCTGTTAAGAAAGGCTTTTTTATTTTATAGTAATTCCACTCCGCTTAATTATCTTCCTTATATTTATATATCGCAAAAGTCTGTCGATATACACGTACTACAATGGAACATTCAATTCATAAAGAACACAAGTACTATATTAAAACGGTAGATACTGATAAAAAAAGTATTTATTGTTATCATGATTTGATGGGGGAATTATATGTTCCTACACATAAACATAATAAGGCACAATTTCTTTATACGGAAGGCGATGTTGTATTTGTAACGACTGAAACCAAAACGTATTTTTTACCAGCAAGACATTTTATATGGATTCCAAGTGGAATTGAACACAGCATTCATCCAAAGTCTGAAAACGTGATGATGCGAAACTTATACTTTCCTGTAGAAAAGGATGAAGATGTTTTTTATCAAAAAGAAGGTATTTATCCAGTTAATAACTTACTACTTCAAATGATGCTTTTTACGAATCAATGGAATGGTGATCTTAAAAAAGGAAGTCCGAATTTTGTGATTGCTAAAGCTATCAAAGCAATATTACCTCAAATTTGTTTAACCAATTTACCACTAGAATTGCCTTTGCCAAAAGATGCTCGCTTGAGTAAAATCTTGCGTTATGTTGAAAATAATTTAGGAGAAACGATTCTGTTTGGAGAAGTTGCGCATCAATTTGGATATAGTGAGAAGTCTTTATATCGTTTGTTTCAGAAAGATTTAGGAATGTCTTTTATTCAATATTATACAATCAGAAGAGTATTAAAAGCAATTGAATTGCTGCTTGATCGAAAATTATCTGTAAAAGAAGTAGCTCAAGAAGTTGGGTACAGTAGTGTGCCAACATTTAGCAATACGTTTTTTAAGATATTAGGACAGCGGCCTTCTGATTATCTTAATGGAGAAAACATTCTGAAAAAAGGGAAGTTGTAAAAGAAATCTACTTATGGGTATTGGTTTTTTTTAGCGAAATCAGTATGAGTAAAATGTTTTCACGCAGATTCTGCAGATTTAGCAGATTTTTGAATCGCAAACTTGTCTTTCTGAGGAACGAAGAATCACCACAAGAATATCCATAATCTTTGTCGAGCTACTAACGGAGATTCTTCGTTCCTCAGAAAGACAATATTGAGGCTTGTGCTACTAAATCCATATGAAAAACTCAATTGTTAAAATTTGTCCGAAATGAATATGTTATTGACTTTTTAGAATTATCAGGCAATTATAAAATGAAAGAACTTTGCAGTGAATAAATCACACTACTTTCATGTTCCTTAAAAAATGGTTTTCGATACAGTGTTATCGTCCAAAAAAAATAGCTTTAATCCTGATTTTACTTGGGATAACTACACTACAAGCTCAGCAAATAAATCCGATTTCATTACAAGAAGCGATTAAAATTGCAAAAGAAAACAACAAAAACATACTTAAATCTCGCATTGAAGTCGATATTTCTAAAGAGAATATCAAAGAAACCAAAGAACTTCGTTTGCCTGAAATAGATTTTAATGGAGGTTATTCTCGTGTTACAAACTTAACAGAGTTTAAAGGTGGGTTTCTAAAAGATAAAGATGTAACCCATACTATTCCAGAGATGTATAATATAGGAACGGCTATTAAAGTGCCACTATATGCTGGAAATAAGATAAACAATGCTATCGCAATTGCTAATCAGGAAAGTAAGATTGCTCAGGTAAAAAGCGAAAAAGCTGAAAATGATATTCAGTTAGAAGTAATTGCTACTTATTTGGGAATTCAGAAAATGATGGAACTTCAAAAAATCATTGATGAAAATATCAAAGAAGAACAAAGCCGACTTAAAGAAGTTCAATCCTTAAAGAACCACGGTACAATTACCAAGAATGAAGTTTTAAGAGCAGAGCTTCAACTTTCGGATCGTGAACTGAATGCTTTGACAAACTCTAAAAATATCAAAATAGCACTTCATGAATTAAAAACAATTCTTCAGTTACCCGAAGAACAAGAAATAGCGATTGATACAACGGCAAGTTTTAATGAAGATGTAAAGATGGATAATTACAATTTCTATTTAAATAATACACTTCAAAATGAAGAGATGCGAATTGCAAATCAGGAAATCGAAATCAAGAAGACAGAATTGAAATTGGCAAAAGGAAATTATTATCCAACCATAAACTTCTTTGGAGATTATAATTTAAAATATCCCAATTATATGTTTTTTCCACCAAATCCTTATTTGTATAGTCTAGGACAAGTTGGTATCGAAGCTACATTTAGTTTGTCGGGATTATATAAAAATAAAACCAAAGTACATATTGCAAATTCTAGAATTGAATTACAGAAAACCCAATCAGAAATTGTAAAGAATAAAGTTCAGGATGAATTATTTAGAAATCATACGCAATATGAAGAAATCACGGAGAAGATTAAAGTTGTCGATAAAGCATTAAAATTAGCAACCGAGAATTATCGTATTGTTAAGTTAAAGTACCTGAACCAATTGGTTCTGATCACCGAAATGGTCGATGCTGATAATGCGTTGCTGCAAGCAAAATATAATAAAATCGCAACGAGAATTGATGCCGAAATGAAACATTATGAATTGCTTCATACTGCAGGATTATTAAAATAATTGAATTTTAAAGAGAGAATAGAATTTTATGGTAAAGATAAAAAATGAAACAAGAGCTAATAAGTCGTTTCATACATTGATAACTGTTATTGCATGCGTGCTTGTTTTAAGCGGAATCGTTTTGGGAATTTGGTTTTATGTTTTTAATAAAAATCACGAAGAAACCAATGATGCTCAGGTTGAGCAATATGTTACACCTATTATGTCCAGAATTACTGGATACGTTCAGGAAGTTCGTTACGAAGAAAATCAGTTTGTACATAAAGGAGATACTTTATTAGTTATAGACAATCGCGAGTATAAATCAAGATTAGATGTGGCTTTGGCAGATGTAGAAAGTGCTAAAAGAAATAGCGTTGTTGTCGAGAAAAATGTAGCTACAACCGCAAGTGCAACTACAATTGGGAAGTCGCAATTGGCTGCAGCCAAAACCAATCTTTGGAAAACACAATTAGAGTACCAACGATACAAAGCTTTGGTAAAAGAAGAAGCTGCAACCGAACAACAATTAGAGAAGGTAAAAGCAGATTACGAATCGGCTCAGGCACATTATCAGGAAATAAGTAACCGAATCGAATCATCGACTTTAAATACATCACAAGCTGCAGCAAATATACCTACTGCACAAACAGTAATTCAGTCCAAACAAGCATTGGCAGATAATGCTGCTTTGTTTCTTTCGTACACAGTAATCACTGCGCCTTATGACGGATGGGTTGCTAAAAAAACAATTCAGCCAGGACAAATGATAAAAGAAGGGCAAACTTTGTTGTCGATGGTGAGTAAAGAAAAATGGATTACAGCAAACTTTAAAGAAACTCAAGTTCAGTTTTTAACTATCGGTCAAGAAGTAGAGATACACGCAGATGCGATTAATGATAAAGAATTTGTAGGAGTAGTTACTTCGTTATCTCCAGCCAGTGGCGCACGATTTTCGTTATTGCCGCCAGATAATGCCACGGGAAACTTTATCAAGATAGAACAAAGAATCCCAGTAAGAATAAAATTAAAAGACACAAGCGAGCAAACTGATTTCCTTCGTGCCGGAATGAATATAACTGTAGTAGCCGAACACAAATAACATAATGTTAGACAATACAAGCGTTTTTAAATCATGGGTTCCTAATTGGGCAATCATTGTAATCTTGTTTTTTTGCATGTTACATTCCATGATTTTGTTGGGAGTTTACTCATCAAATGTTACTTATGCATCAAGTTTTCTAGATATAGAACCAGAGGACTTGCAATTCTCTATGTGCGTTACTTACGGGACTTTACTTGCCACAATATTAATAGAAAGCCGATTTTCTAAATTTTTCCCCACTAAAAAATATCTGATTGCGGTATTTTGTTTGGTAGCCATTACTATAATGTTGTCGGCTTATGTAAAGAACTTTTCATTGTTTATAATGATAAGAATGGCCGAAGGTTTCCTAATGGCATTACCTGGAGTTCCGTTAAGGCAGTTATTAATTACCAGATTTAAATCTAAAAATGCAATTATAATTGGGTTCACCTTTAATTATGGGGCGCTACTATTATCATCGCCTTTTATAATGAATATTGCTGTTTGGCTTTTAGAAAATTACGATTGGAGATACATGGCGTATGGTTCGGCATTATTCCAGATTATTTGTGTTTTATTAATAATGATAACGTTTAATGATAGTCGTCTCCATCGCAAAATTCCTTTGTATCAAATAGATTGGACAAGCTTTGTCTTATTGCTGATTGCCATATTATGCGGAGCGTATTTCTTTGTATATGCCGAGAAAAAATATTGGTTTGAATCTTTCGAAATCCGATTTGCATTAATTGCATCATTAATTTCGACCGGTTTATTTATTTTTAGACAATTGCACGTAAAACGACCTTGTTTTGATTTAAATGTTTTTAGATATGCCAATCTAAGAATCGGTTTCTTGTTGTTTTTCCTTTTTTATATCGGTAGAGCAACACTTAATATTTGTCATAGTACGATGTTTAGTGTCTGGAACTGGGAGCCATCGCGTGTGGCGCATATTCAGTTTCTTAATGTAATAGGTAATGTAATCGGAATGGTTTTGGCGGCAGTATTTCTTGCAAAAACAGTAGCTTCGAGATATATCTTTATGCTTGGGTTTTTTATTCTTGCAGTGTTCCACTTATGGTTTACGTTTCTTTTTGTACCCGATATTTCATTATCGGCAATGGCAATACCATATATTTTGCAAGGAGTTGCAGTAGGGGTTTTGTTCGTGCCGTTGGTTTTATTTACAATGTCATCGGTTCCTACAGGTTTAGCGCCATATTCTGGAGCAATAGGAGTTTCAGGGCGTTTTTGGGGAAGTACAATTGGGTTTTGTATTATGCAAAATGCAGAGAAGTTTTTCCAGAAATCACACTTTACAAAACTGACACAGTTTATTGCGCCCGAAAATCCCGAAACGCAAAGCAGAATCGCGCAAACAGCGCAAAGCTTCGTGGGTAAAGGTTTTAGTCCAGACGAGGCTAATCTTCTGGCGATGAAACAAATTTTAGGTTCAGTAACCAAGCAATCTATTTTGTTATCAAATATGGAGATTTTCACCGCTGTTGGTTACGGATTATTAATTGTTGTAGTCTTGTTAGGAATCAATCAGCATTTAAAACAAACATTTGATGTTTTTAAAAACCGAGTTTGGAATAGTTTCTAAATTCAGAACAATCCAGCGCGATTTTGCCATACAATCGTAAGGAAAAGTCCGAAGAATATAATGCAAAGCATAAAGTTTATAAAACTCGATGCCAGAAAGCCAATAAAAGAACCTGTTGCAGCTTTTAGCGCGCGATTATGATCTTTAGAATCGTAGATTAATTCTCCGATAAATGCTCCTGCAAATGGGCCAATAATAAAACCAAACGGAATTGGGGCAAAAATACCAACGACCAAACCGATATTAGTCCCCCAGACTCCATAAGTACTTCCGCCAAATTTCTTAGTCCCTTTGGCGGGAATGATATAGTTTAGGACAGAAATGATGATTGTTACAGCAAGTGTAATGCCTAAAACCCAATAATTCATTGGGACAACTTTTGTCATATAAAGCAATAATAAACCAATCCAACTAAGGCTTATTCCGGGTAAAACAGGTAAAAAACTACCTAAAATACCAACAATCATGCATATAAAGCCGAGTAACAATAATAGTGAATCCATATAATTTTTTTGTAATTTTGCGCCTACAATCCTTTAGTTAGATTCGTCCATGTTTAGATTTTTGCAATTTGTATTGTTTTGTTCCTTGATTTTTTCAATCAATACAAGTACGTATGCACAAACTAAAAAACTTTCAATAGACGATAGATTACTTCAGGATAGCATCTATAAAAGTAATAAGAAAAAAGTATTAAATTTTTCAATGAAAGATTTTGATGCACTTTTTTTTGATTTTTTTAAAACTAAAAGCAATCCAGATGTAGTTTTAACTAAAACACAGTTTTATAATTATACAGTTCAAATTGCTACTTTCTCTGACCGTTTGGCTAGTTTATATCCTGCTCAAAAGGAGATTGCGGCAAAAAATAAAGAAGAGTGGTTGTCAGAAAGCTATGAAGATTATTTATTATACAAAGCTTCTCAAAAAAAATAATTGTATTTTTATAAATTAATAGTTTAATTCAAAATCAAAGCCTTGAAGCAGTTTTCCCTTTTATTAATAATCTTTTTATTTAACTCTTGTCAATATTTTGAGAAGCAGGTTCCTTCTGAAAAAGAATTATTGCAAAAAGAGTTAAAATCGATTAACTGGAAAGAAGTCGATGAGTTTCCATCTGTGGTCGATTGCGAGAAAATTGAAAATAAAAAGCAACGTCAACAATGTTTCTTCGAGATAATGACGCAACTTATCCAGCAAAAACTAAGCAGTGACACCCTTGCAATACTTTATCCAGAACTAGATACTATCGAAGTAAAAGTGACAATTTTTCCAAATGCCACAATGAAATTCGAACCTCAGTTCCCAAAAGATTCAGTGGCTTACGATACAGTAAAAATTGATAGCATTCTCCGTGCCCGTTTAGTCGATTTTCCAAAAGTAAATCCAGCTATTAAACGCGGAATTCCTGTAAAAACACAATTTATATTACCTGTAATTCTAAAAGTAGAGTAAGTAGTGCCATTTACTTTTTCGCACCCAGCTATTGTTCTGCCATTTTTAAAGAATAAAAAACTCTCAGCAACAGCTTTGGTAATTGGGTCAATGTCTCCCGATTTAGAATATTTTTTCAGAATGAAAATGCAAGGCGATATCGGACATACTTTTTTAGGTGTGTTTCTGGTAGATATTCCTTTAGGCGTTTTAGTAGCATTTTTATTTCATCAAATAATAAAAAGACCATTAATAGACAATTTGCCTGATTTTATTAAAGAAAGATTATATGTTCTTAAAGAAAGTAACTGGTTAAATTACTTTAAATCTAATATCTGGATTGTTATTGTCTCATTTATATTAGGAATTTTTTCTCATATATTTTGGGATTCATTCACACATATAAATGGGTATTTTGTACAAAGAATACACTTTTTGGGAGGAGAGTTATATTCAATTCCTGTTTATAAAATCGCTCAGCATTTAAGTTCTTTAATTGGGATGATATTAATCCTTTTTTATATCTATAAATTGCCTGTGAGAATTGAAGAACATAATAAAGTCAATCTTAAATATTGGTTTTCTGTAATAGGTATTGCGGTAATAATCCTGAGTATACGATTTGCATTAGGAATGACATTTAAACAAATAGGGAGTGTAGTTGTAAGTGCAATTTCCTCCATGTTTTTGGCGCTAACTTTTACAGGATTGATTTTCAGAAACAGAAAAATTATTTAGAAGCTATTCCTGCTGTCCGCTATATCTTTTTATTTTTAAAGAAAAAATAAAAAGGATGCCGCTTCCATCAGGGCTAGAGCTGTCATTTTCATCAGAATATTACTTAGAGAACTGTCTTCCTTTCCATTCATAACTCCCTAATAAACTATATAAAGCAACACTAGTACTAAAAAACGGATACCATAAGTTCGAGAGAATAAAGAAACGCATTTGCTTTCCGGTCAAAAATGAATTGGTTTGATAAAGCAAAATCCAGTCTAATATAAACTTCAGAATTAATATACTCAGAAGATGAATGTAGTTTATTTGAAGTGCTAGAAATAAAATCCAAGTTATAATAACACTTAAATTGGCAAGGAAAACAATAATCCCTAATAATTTCCCGAACGTACTTTGGTATGAACCCGTTTTAGCTGCCCAACGAACCCGCTGATAAAACAAGCTTTCCCAATCGGGAGTTGGCTTTGTAATTATAATATTAGCTTCAGATTTTAAATAATGTACTTGTTCTGGAAACGCTGCAATTGCCTTTTGTAATAAAAAAACATCATCGCCACTGGCAATTTTGTTATTGCCATCAAAACCATTTAGTTTTTCAAATAAGGATTTAGTATAAGCAAAATTAGCACCATTGCACATAAAACCTTTGTTTATGCCAAAACTTCCAATTGTTGCACCTTGTAAACTCGTTAAATCCAATTGTTGAAAATGATCCAAAAATGAATTATTGCATTCGTATGTAACCGCGCCAGCAATCATCGAAACATCATGAAGCTGGATATAATTGTCTAGAGTTTGTAGCCAGTTTTTAGGAACAATGCAATCGGCATCGGTTGTAATAATCCATTCCGTCGATGCATGTTGCATAGCTGTCGTAATAGCATCTTTTTTAGGAGAATTTGAAACACGAATATTCTCAATTATTCGAATACTAAATTTCTGAGACAGAATACAGAATGCTTCTTCAGAATCATCATCAACTAAAATCACTTCAAATAGTTCGATAGGATAATTTAATCTCGAAATACTATTTAAAAGAGTCGGTAAATTTTCTGTTTCGTTTCTAAAAGGAACAACAATCGTAAAACGTGTTTTAGGAGATAATTCGGTAGATTGATATTTCTTAATTTTAGTAAAACCATAACTAAGCCAAGCTATAACAAGACAATAGATTAGTATTATGGCATACAGAATTACCATTATTTAGCGGTTTTAGTTTTAAAATTCAAGACATAATAACTTCCAATAACTACAGGTAAAACCACATTTAAGAACCACATTAAGGTGGATATAAAAATCACGATCCATTCGTTTACACCAAGAATTCCGAAGAAATATACAGCAACACTTCCTTTTACAGCAAAATCCAAAAACTGAAAGGTAGGCAGAGATGAAGCTAAGAAATAAACAGCCGAGATTGTAGCTATCATTGTAAAGTAAGGTAAGTCGACATCAAAAGCCAGAAACAAAAAATAATATTGATGTGAGAAAACAAGATAGCGACAGATTCCTAAAAGGATATTTCTTTGATGAATTGGTTTCGGGATTTCGTTAATCTTATGAATTAGCCTTTCGATAGAATATCCTTTGATTGTTATCTTTTTTAATAGAAAAACCACAAGAAATAGAATAAATAGAAGTCCGAAAAGTAAAGCAACCGTTGTTGGCGTAATCACATTGTATTTTGAGTTAAAATACATCAAGCCAAAAATACCAAAAATAACCGTAAGAACCATTTGTATTCCGTTGCAAATCAGGTTTAAGAATACGACTTTTTTAGTGTCTTTTTTATCAAAAAACAATGCTTTTCCAGCATATTCCCCAATTCCGTTTGGCGTAAAAAGACCAGCTGTTAAAGCCCCAAGAACTTGTTTTGAAGCTTCAGATACCGATATTTTATGGATTACCTGAGCCAGGTTTTGCCATTTTAGGATTTCGAAATACCGATTTAAAACGCTAAACAATAAAATAAAAGCAATCCCCGAAACCGATTGGTTCTTTTTGAACAAAATTAGGAACTTTTGCCAATCTAGTTTGTCATTCTGAGCAAGTTGATTATAAATAAAGTAAAATGCGCCACCTACAATCAAAAGTTTGATTACAAGAACAAGGAATTGTTTAGCTTTGTGAGGAATTGAAATCATGCTGCAAAGTAAAGGAAACTATTGTAAAAAAGCTATTTCAGAAAGATTCACAAAGTAATCTCAAAGTAACACAGAGAGATAAAAAACAAACTTAGTGGATCTCTGTGTCTACTTAGCGAAACTTTGTGTAACCAAAATAAATAATGACAAAAGAACGCATCATATTAGGAATCGATCCAGGAACAACAATTATGGGGTTTGGATTGATAAAAATCGTCAATAAAAAAATGGAATTTTTGCAGCTTAACGAATTGCAATTGTCCAAATATGACAATCATTATCAGAAACTAAAAATCATTTTTGAACGTACCATCGAATTAATCGAAACACATCATCCGGACGAAATCGCAATTGAAGCTCCTTTCTTTGGTAAAAACGTTCAGTCGATGCTTAAGTTAGGAAGAGCACAAGGAGTTGCAATGGCAGCAGGACTTTCGAGAGATATTCCGATTACGGAATATGAACCTAAAAAAATAAAAATGGCAATTACTGGTAACGGAAACGCTAGTAAAGAGCAAGTTGCTAAAATGCTTCAGCAGCTTTTAGGATTAAAAGAATTGCCTAAAAATCTGGATAGTACTGATGGATTAGCTGCTGCCGTTTGTCATTTTTTCAACTCAGGAAAAGTAATCGGAACAAAGAGTTATACAGGTTGGGATGCATTTGTAAAACAAAATGAAGAACGAGTAAAAAAATGAGATAATGCGTTAATTAGAAAATTAGATAATTCTTGCATTACGAATATTTAATTTTCTAGTTTATTAACCTATTAGTGATTAACTATCACATTATCTAATTGACACATTATCCTAATTATCTAATTAATGTCCGGTATCTACATTCATATTCCTTTTTGCAAGCAGGCTTGTAATTATTGTGACTTTCATTTTTCGACTTCGATGAAGAAGAAAGATGACATGGTTTTGGCTATTGCCAAAGAAATAGCCATGCGTAAAAATGAGTTTGAACTTCTCGACTCCACAGGAAATGAAAACCAAATTGAAACTATTTATTTCGGTGGCGGAACTCCTTCTGTTCTGAGTAATGAAGAAATAAACTTTTTAATTTCAGAAATTTATAAAAATTATAAAGTTGTCGATAACCCTGAGATTACACTCGAAGCAAATCCAGATGATTTATCGAAAGACAGAATAATAGAATTGTCCAAAAGTTCGATAAACCGCTTGAGTATAGGGATTCAGTCTTTCTTTGAAGATGATTTGAAGATGATGAACCGTGCCCATAATTCGGTGGAAGCCAAAAAATGTCTGGAAGAAGCAACTAAATACTTTGATAATATTTCTTTGGATTTAATATATGGCGTTCCGGGAATGAGCAACGAAAAATGGAAACATAATATCGAAACGGCATTGAGTTTCGGAATCCCGCATATTTCGAGTTATGCTTTGACTGTTGAACCCAAAACAGCTTTGAGTAAATTAATACAAACAGGTAAAGTTGCTAAACCAAATGACGAAGTTGCTTCGGCTCATTTTATGATTTTGGTAGAAACGCTTGAAGCAAACGGTTTTATTCATTACGAATTATCAAACTTCGGAAAAGAGAATTACTTTTCTAAAAATAATTCGGCTTATTGGCTGGGTAAAAAATATATTGGTGTCGGGCCTTCGGCACACAGTTATGATGGGGTTTCCAGAAGTTGGAATATTTCTAACAATTCACTTTATCTCAAATCAATTCAGGATAATCAATTACCAAATGAGGTAGAAATTCTTTCGGTTTCCGACCGTTATAATGAATATATTATGACTGGATTGCGAACAATCTGGGGCGTTTCATTAGATAGAATCGAAAAAGAATTTGGGACTGATTACCTGGTTTATTTAAAAAAACAAGCAGAGAAGTTTCTAAATGATGAATTGGTTTCAGTTGAAAATAATATTCTAAAACCAACAGCAAAAGGAAAATTCCTGACTGATGGAATTGCTAGTGACTTATTTTATTTAAATTTAGATTAAATTTTAGTACGCTGATAAAACGGATGCAAGCAACACTGATTTAAAAAAATCTGTAGAAATCTGCGTTAGAATATCCGTAAAATCCGCGTCCAATTATGTTTGTAAAAATCTACAAAGAATATAATCATTGCGGTTAAAAACGAAAGTATTATGAGAATTACCATATTAGATGATTATCAAAATGCAGTTGCAAAACTAGAATCTTTCAAAATGTTGAAAGGATTGGATGTTACAATTCTTAACCATAGCGAAAAAGACAATTCAAAGTTGGCGGAGTTATTAAAAGACTCCGAAATTATAGTTTTAATTAGGGAAAGAACAGAGATTTCAGCCGACTTGCTTTCGAGATTACCTAAATTGAAACTCATAAGTCAGACAGGAAAAAAGTCCAATCACCTTGATATTGCTGCGTGTACAAAATATAAAGTCGCAGTTGCAGAAGGTATTGGTTCGCCTGTAGCTCCATCTGAACTTGCGTGGGCATTAATAATGAATACAGTTCGTCAGATTCCGCAGGCTATTCAGGGAATGAAAGAAGGAAAATGGCAGACTAATATTGGTTCGACTATTAGAGGCAAAACAATTGGCATTTGGGGTTATGGAAAAATAGGCCAACAAATAGCTAAATATGCAAATGTATTTGGAGCAACGGTTTTGGTGTGGGGAAGTGAAAATTCAAGAAACCAAGCTGTTGCTGATGGATTTCAGAAAGCAGATTCTAAAGCAGAATTTTTCTCGCAAAGTGACATCGTCACATTACATCTTAGGCTTAATGAAAGTACCTTCGGGATTGTTAAGGAAACCGATTTAAGTTTAATGAAATCAAGCGCAGCTTTAATTAATACTGCAAGAGCCGAATTAATAGAAAAAGGAGCTTTATTAAAATCGCTTAAAAACGGAAAACCAGGATTTGCAGGAATAGATGTTTATGAAGAAGAACCTATTTATGATGTAGATTTTGAATTGCTGAAAATGCCAAATGTTGTTTGTACGCCTCATATAGGTTATGTCGAGAAAAACAGCTACGAACTTTATTTTGAGAAAGCTTTTGAGAATGTAATTAATTATATCAATAGCAATCCAACAAACATTGCAAATCCCGAAGTTTTATAATAAGATTTAGTTAAATCATTCGGAAAATACTTGATAGATAGAATCGCTAGTGATTTGTTTTATTTAAATTTGAATTAAAATCCGCGTTCAATTATGCTAGCACTCATTGACAATAAATATCAAATCGATTTATCAAAACCTATCGATATTTCGATTCCGCTTACAAATACAGATGAAAACCCGATTGCGTGGTATATCGAAAAGCCAGTAATCGAGCCAGTAGTTTTTGGCGATTGGATAGGGAAGGTTTCGGAAGGAAAATCATCTACAAACTTTAATAATATTTTCTTTAATCCGCACGGACATGGTACTCATACCGAATGCCTGGGACATATTACACGAGAATTTTATAGTATTAATCAATCTCTAAAAACGTTTTTCTTTTTGGCCGAATTAGTTTCGGTTGAACCAGAAGTTCAAGGGGAAGATTTGGTGATTACTAAAGAACAAATTTTGACTTCACTTAATGGGACAATTCCCGAAGCAATAATTATCAGGACGAAACCAAATTCAAAGTCTAAAAAAGCTGCAAAATATTCGAATACGAATCCTCCTTATTTGTCGGAAGAGGCAGCGATTTTCATTCGCGAAAGCGGAATACAACATTTGTTAATTGATTTGCCAAGTGTAGATAAAGAACATGATGAAGGGAAATTATTGGCACACAAAGCATTCTGGAATGTAAAAGACGTCAATAAACTTAATGCAGATGCAAGATTGAATGCTACAATTACCGAAATGATTTATGTTGATGACGAAATAAAAGACGGAAGTTATATATTGAATTTGCAAATTGCATCGTTTGAAAATGATGCAAGTCCATCTAAACCTATTTTATATAAAATATGATTACAGTTAGCACTGATAAAAACAAATTAGACGTTCCGTTTATTCAGCATTTCTTAAAAGATATTTATTGGGCTGCGGGTCGTACAATGGAAGAAGTTCAGACTACGATTGACAATTCGTTTTGTTTTGGGATTTTTCTGGATGATAAACAAATTGGCTTTGCTCGTGTTATCACCGATTATGTGGTTTTTGCTTATGTAATGGATGTTTTTATTACCGAGGAACATAGAGGTAAAGGGTATTCGTCTGTTTTAATAGAACGAATGATAAATGAACCTGCGTTAAAAGAGGTTAAAATATGGAGATTGGCAACGACAGATGCTCATTTCTTATATAGCAAATTTGGGTTTACAGCATTAAAAAGTCCTGAGAAAATGATGGAAAAAGTGGTGTTATGAAAACAGTTATAAAACTAGAAGAGTTAGGCTTATTTGTTCTCGGAATATATTTGTTTAGCCTATTAGATTATCAGTGGTGGTGGTTTCTGGTGTGGATTTTAGTGCCCGATTTTTCTATGCTAGGTTATGTCATAAATGCTAAAGTTGGTGCTTTTTTATATAATGTATTCCATCATAGAGGAATTGCTGTTTTAGTTTATATTTTAGGCTGCTATTTAAAGTTAGAAGTGGTACAGCTTATTGGAGTTATTTTATTTTCTCATGCTTCGATGGATCGTATTTTTGGTTATGGATTAAAGTATGAAACAGGTTTTAAGTACACACATTTAGGTGAAACCCACAACAAAAAAGAGCTTTCTTCTGATGAGGTAAAAAAGTGGGTTCCTGACAACCAAAATTTAAATATTTTTCGGAAGAAATTGGTAAATAAGAAATGATATGAATTTAGAAACGTATTATGAATATTGTCTTTCTAAAAAAGGAACTACAGAACATTTTCCTTTTGATGAAGAAACATTGGTGTTTAAAGTTGGCGGAAAAATGTTTGCATTGTCCTCTTTGACCCAATGGGAAAAAAACATTCCTTCGGTAAATTTAAAATGTGATCCAGAGCGTGCTCAGGAATTACGTGCCGAATATGATGATATAAAACCAGGATATCATATGAGTAAAGTACACTGGAATACTATTACTATGAATGGAGATTTGCCTACGGCTTTTATAAAAGAACTTATAGACCATTCGTATGATTTGGTTTTCAAAAGTTTGACAAAGAAAATTCAGAATGAAATTATTGAATTAGAAAATTAGGCATTACATTTGCAACATAAGAGAAAAAACTAGCAACTCAGTTACTTTGTAACTTAGCAACTTATAAAATATGAAAGAACAATTTAAAAAGTTTTTAAACGAAGAACAAGACCCAAAAGCGATTGAAAAAATCACTTCTAAACTCAATGATTTATTAATGAGAGGTGAAGAGATTGGATACATTGCAGTTCAAAAAAAACCGGCAATTACTGTTTTTCCTGATAGCATTGTAGTAACAAACAAACGAATCATTGTATGTAAGCCTAAAAATTTAGGGCTGTCAATGGATTTTACAGATTATACCTGGGATGATATCGTTGGGACTTTTGTAAAAGAAAATATTCTTGGATCAGAGTTTTCTTTTTCTACAAAAACAGATATTCAGTTTTCTATAGATTATATTCCTAAAATTCAGGCAAGAAAAATTTTCACTTACGCAAAAGAACAATTGGATATACTTAAAAACCCGGTTGTAGCTGCTCCAACTCCAGTTGCTGAGGTTGCAGAACCAGAAGAAGTTGAGCCAGTAGAGGAAGAGGAAGTAGTAGAAGAAATCGAAACTGAAGAAGTAACGAACTATGCTGAGATTATGCCGGTAGCACCGATTTATAACGAACCAATTCAAGAAACTTCATTCGCAACAGGCGAGAGAAGATTAAGTGATATGTCGCAAGATGAGCTTTTTGAAAAATTACAGAATTACAAGAAGTTATTAGACAACGGATTGATTATGCAAGGAGAATATGATGCATTCAAAAAAGAGATTTTGAGTTATATGTAGTATTTGGCCGCAAAGTTCACAAAGTCCCACGCAACGGGCGCAAAGAAAAAAAGCATAAAAAAAACCAACATTTATAATGTTGGTTTTTTTATGAAATTTTGCGAACCTTGGGTTTTAAAGTCTTGCGATCTTTACGGTTAAATTCTTATAGAGTAGCTTTCTGCTTTTCTACAAAACTATGTGCTTGCAGTTCTAGGAGTTCGGTAGCTTTCTTTCGTTGTAGGTCGTATAACTGTTTATCTTGTGCTATATCCTCATAAACTTTGTCGTGCATTGCAGCGCTGGTTTTTACTAATAAACTACGTTGGTATTTATTTTGTTCCAGAGTAGCTTTTAATGCTGTTTCCAGCTCTTCCTGTTTAAAATCGTATTCTCCTCTCGGAGATAATAATTTGGCTATTATAGGAGATGTTTCTATGGCAAGGAACAAAAGCATAATAAAGAAAGATGGAATCCAAGGTAACTTGTTTAATGCGTTTATTCGCGCCATTAAACCATCAAAACCATCAATGATAGGTTGTGTTTCGGTTACTTTTTTGTCTACATCGGCTTGGAGTGTTTTTGCAACTTTTTCTTTTTCGGCTATTTTTGCCTCATTTTCAGTTTTTAGCGTAGCAAATTCTTTTAAAGCAGCATCGTGCTTATCGCGTTTCTCTTTATAAACAGGACCCTTTCCTAATCGTTTTGAGCCCGCTGTACCTTCGGCTTCAGTAATGTAAGTTGAGTATAAGTCATTTACCTCTTTTTCCTTTTTTAGGATATCGGCTTTTAATCCAGCGATTTCGGCTTTGTTCTTGTCTAAATCGGATTTATAATAATTACCAACTTCTTTTTTATTGGCAAGAGCCATTGCATTTTTCTCTTTTAATAAAACAGTGTTGATTTCTTTTTCGAAAATTTTAATTTCTAATGGTTTCGAAATTACGATTGCGATAATAACCGCCAGAATAATTCGAGGTGTTGCTTGCAGGAATTCATCCCAAACACGGTCTCTTTTTTTTATTGTAGATACAATAAAGCGGTCAAGATTAAAAATAAGTAAACTCCACACAAATCCAAAAAGCATGGCTGGATATACTGAGTCAAAAACGGTAAATAAGGCATATGCACTTGCAATAAATGCCATTACTGCGGTAAAGAAAACGGTAGCTCCAATACCAACATATTTGGTTTGTTCACTTTCTGAACAGTCCTCGAGGAGATTTTTATCTGCTCCTGAGCAAAGGATAAAAAATTGTTTCAACATGATTGATTGTTTTTGATTGATTGATAAGGCAAATTTAACGCCAAAAAATTAATATTGAGGTAAATAGTTGATATGTTTTTGGTTATGTCACTATTTTAGTTTTTCAAATGTGGTTTTGATAGCACTTTCAACCGTTGGTAATGTTAATTTTAATCAATATTTTCAAGGGGCTATGTTATTTTTAAGTAAAAAAAATAGGCTTAAAAAGTAGAAGCATAACGATATGTTAAATTTTTCAGGAGGTATAGTTAATATGCAGCAACTAGTTTCGCATTATAGAAAAACAACCAAAACCAAAATGAAAAAAAATTGTTTAGTATTAGTTCTCTTTTTAATAACTTTAGTAGGTTATGCTCAAAAAGGAATTGTTTCTGGGAAAGTATTGGATGCAGACGATAAACTGCCTTTACCAGGAGCAATGATTGAAATTGTAGGTCAGAATAAATATACTATTTCTGATTATAACGGAAGATACGAATTGCTTAATGTAATGTCGGGATCTTATCAGGTAAAAGTAAAATACATGGGATATACAGAGAATATCCAAGATGTAGTTATTGCCGATGGGAAAAATGCTGTTATAGATTTTGCTCTTAAATCTTCGGGGACAGAATTGAATGAAGTAGTTGTAGGTGATATCCTAAAGGGACAAGCAAAAGCTTTAAACCAACAAAAAACGAATAAGAATATCGGAAATGTTATTTCGGCTGATCAAATGGGGCGTTTTCCTGATGCCAATGTTGGAGATGCCTTAAAGCGTGTGCCAGGTATTACTATGCAGAATGATCAAGGTGAAGCAAGAAACATCATTATTAGAGGTTTGGCCCCTTCATTAAATTCTGTGACTTTAAACGGAGATCGTATTCCATCAGCCGAAGGCGATAACAGAAATGTACAGATGGATCTTATCCCATCGGATATGATTACAACAATCGAGGTGAATAAAACACTTACGCCAGATATGGATGCAGATGCTATCGGGGGTTCTGTAAACCTGATTACCAGAGCAACTCCTAATGGTGAAAGAATCTCGGCAACAGTAGCGGGAGGTTATGCACCAATACGAGATAAACCTATTTATACAGCAGGATTAGTTTATGGAAATCGCTTTTTTGATGATAAACTTGGAGCTGTTGTAAGTGGTTCTTATAATAATGTGGATTATGGTTCGGATAATGTTGAAGCTGCTTGGACTAAAGATAAATTCGGAAATGAATTTTTGAGTAAATCAGAAATCAGAAAATATGATGTGCAGCGTATTCGCCGAAGCGCAGCTCTAGCTTTAGATTATAAATTTGATGAAAACAATACCATCTTTTTTAACGGAATTTATAACTGGAGAGATGATAGAGAGAATCGTTATAGAACGACTTATGATGATATGAAACCTATTTATAATGGCGAACAAATTACTGGTTTTACAGGGAGAGTAAAGCGTCAGACAAAAGGTGGTGTTGATAATAATCGCAATAAAAACAGAAGACTCGAAGATCAGCGTGTGCAGAACTATGCATTGCGTGGAGAACATTTAATAAATTCTAGTTTAGATCTTGATTGGTCAGCAAATTATTCGACAGCAAGAGAATATCGTCCTCAAGAACGTTATATCGAATACCGTCAGAAAGGATTGAATACTGTACAAGATTTATCTGATTTAGAGTTTCCTTTGGTTACAACAACTGGCGAAGCTTTAGATAAGTTTAAATTTGATTCGACTACCGAAAATACAGATGAAACTAAGGAAAGTGAATTTGGAGCTAAAGTAAATATCAGGTTTCCTTTTTCAATTATCCCTTCGGAGAAAGGAAGATTAAGAACGGGACTTAGATTAAGAATGAAAGAGAAATCGAGAGATAATATTTTCTATTCTTACGAGCCGATAAGCGGAATGGAAACTTTGGCAGATGTTCAAACCAGTTATTATGACGGAAGCGGATTTAATCCAGGGAGTAAATACGTACCGGGAACGTTTGTTTCTAATTCGTATTTGGGAGGTTTAGATTTAAATAATCCTGCTTTGTTTAATAAAGAATTAAATCCAGCTGAGTTTTTGACTGTAAATTACCAAGCCAAAGAAAATATTTATGCTGCTTATGTAAGATGGGATCAGGATTTTAATGATAAATTATCTATGATTTTAGGTTTCCGTGTAGAGAATACGCATATTGATTATACTGGTAATCGTGTTCTGGACGAAGAAGAGTTAGAAGGGAAGATAAACACAACCAATTCATATACAAACGTAATGCCTGGGATTTCGTTTAAGTATAATGCGACCAAAGATTTAGTGTTGAGAGCTGCTGCTACAACAGCTTTAGCAAGACCAAATTATTATGCTTTGGCTCCTTATATCAATAATATTGCTGCCGATTCTCAGATATTAGCAGGTAATCCAGATCTTAAAGCGACTTATTCTTATAACTATGATTTCATGGCCGAGAATTATTTTAAATCGGTTGGTTTAATTTCAGCAGGTGTTTTCTATAAAAACCTAAATGATTTTATTTATACTTATAGTGATAATCAATATACAACTGCAAAGTTTGCTGCGGATTTTCCTAACCAACAAAATCCAATTCCAGCGGGAGATAATTGGACACTTATACAACAAAGAAATGGTGATAATGTAGATGTATTTGGATTTGAAGTAGCATTTCAGCGTCAGTTGGATTTCTTTACAAGTCCATTTTTAAAAGGATTCGGGATTTATTTAAACTATACTTACACAAAATCTACAGCCAAAGGTATCGCTGATGCAGAAGGAAATGAAAGACGTAATATAAGCCTTCCGGGAACATCTCCACATATGTTTAATGGGTCATTGTCATGGGAAAACAAACATTTTTCGGCTAGAGTTTCGACTAATTTTACTTCAGATTATTTAGATGAATTAGGTTCTAATGAATACAATGATAGTTATTATGATAAACAACTTTTTGTAGATGCTAATGCAGCATTTAAAATTACACCTAAGATTCGTGTTTTTGCAGAAGCAAATAATTTAACCAATCAGCCGTTACGTTATTATCAAGGTGTAGAGTCGCATACTAAACAGGTTGAGTATTACCAAGCGCGTTATAATTTAGGATTGAAATTTGATTTTTAATATAGAATGAATTAGTTAGAATTGGCAGGAATATAATGTTCCTGTCAATTTTTATAAAAATAGAACATGAAAAATAAATTTATATTACTCTTAGTGAGTGCCATTTTAGTTTCTTGCGATAGCAAGTTAGCGCCAGTTCGTAAAGATGCTATTAAACCAACAGCGGTAACAGAACCACTTCCGCATGATACCGATGATCCCTCTATTTGGATACATCCTACAGATCCATCTAAAAGTATTATTGTAGGTACAGATAAAGATACCGATGGTGGATTGTATGCTTTTGATTTAAAAGGTAAAATCATAACCAAATCGGAAACATTAAAAAGACCCAATAATGTAGATATTGCTTATGGCTTAATTGTTAATGGAAAAAAAATAGATGTTGCAGTTACAACTGAAAGAGAAACTAATAAAATCAGGGTTTTTAGCTTACCAGATTTAAAACCTATAGATAATGGTGGAATTTCTGTTTTTGATGGAGAGACATTACGTGATCCTATGGGAGTTGCTTTGTACACCCGACCAAGTGATCACGCAATATTTGCTGTAGTAGGTAGAAAATCAGGAACTTCGGGTAGTTATTTGTGGCAATATCAATTGACAGATGTTGGCAACGGAATAGTTGGTGGTAAAGTAGTTCGCAAGTTTGGTGCATATAGTGGAAAAAAAGAGATTGAAGCTATTGCTGTAGATAATGAGCTAGGAATGGTTTATTACTGCGATGAGCAATTTGGTATCAGGAAATATGTTGCTGATCCTGAGAGTAAGCAAAAAGATGTTGAGTTAGCTATTTTTGGAAAAGGAGAGTTTAAGGCAGATAATGAAGGAATTGCTATTTATAAAAAAACAGCAACAACAGGTTATATTTTAGTTTCTAACCAACAAGCTAATACGTTTATGGTTTATCCTAGAGAAGGGGCTAAAGGAGATCCGAATAAGTATCCTTTACTTGCCGAGATTCCTACGTCGACAATTGAGTGCGATGGTGCCGATGTTACGAATGTAAATTTAGGTGGAGCTTTTAAAAATGGTCTTTTTGTGGCAATGAGCAACGGAATGACGTTTCATTATTATAGTTGGGATTCAGTACAAAAACGTATTGATGCGCAAGTGAAAAAATAAGTGTTCAGTATTTAGTTTTCAGTCTCAGTTCCAGTTTTCAGTTGCTGTCATAAGTTACGGTTTCCTTTATAAATACAGTAAGTAAACTGAGAGTGAATACTGAAACTGTATGCTGAAACTGTATACTGACACTGCGTACTGGTACTGAATACTGATACTAATACCAAGTATAAATAAAAAAGAGCTGTTCAATCGAACAGCTCTTTTTGTTTGAATTAGTAAAGACCTTATATTATGCTAATGGTGCTCCTGCCATAATTTCGGCATTGGCAAACTCTTCAAATTTTGCAAAGTTAGCTTTGAATTTCTCTGCTAGTTCTTTTGCTTTTACATCGTATAATTCTGGATTTGCCCAAGTGTTTCTAGGATTTAATATTTCGCTAGGTACATTAGGACAACTTTGTGGTTTTGCAATTCCAAAAACAACGTGGTTTTCGTATGCTACGTCGTCTAATTCTCCGTTTAAAGCGGCAGTAATCATAGCACGAGTATATTTTAGTTTCATACGAGTTCCTGTTCCGTATGCTCCACCAGTCCATCCAGTATTAATAAGCCAAACTTTTACATCGGCATCTTTCATTTTTTTGCTCAACATTTCTGCATAACGAGTTGGGTGTAACGGCATAAATGGCGCTCCAAAACAAGCTGAGAAATTAGGTTGAGGTTCGTCTACACCAGCTTCTGTTCCAGCAACTTTAGCAGTATAACCAGAAATAAAGTGATAAGCAGCTTGTCCTGGTGTAAGTCTCGAGATAGGAGGCAAAATACCAAAAGAATCGGCTGTTAAGAAGAAAATATTTTTAGGGTTTTTACCTATAGAACCCGGTTGAATATTATCAATGTGGGTAATAGGGTAACTAACTCTTGTGTTTGGTGTAATTGAGATATCATCATAATCTACCTCGTTTGTACCTGGTTTAAAAACAACATTCTCTAATAAAGCACCTTTTTTAATTGCTCTAAAAATGTCTGGTTCATTTTCTTCAGTAAGGTTAATTACTTTAGCATAACAACCACCTTCAAAATTAAATACTGTGTTTTCATTAGTCCATCCGTGTTCATCATCACCGATTAATTTACGGTCTGGATCTGCAGATAAAGTTGTTTTTCCTGTTCCTGATAAACCAAAGAAAATAGCTGTATCACCTTCTTTACCAACATTTGCACTACAGTGCATTGGTAATGTGTTCTTAAATACTGGCAAGATGAAGTTTAAAGCCGAAAAAATTCCTTTTTTCATCTCTCCTGTATATCCTGTTCCGCCAATAAGAGCAATTTTTTTTGTAAAATCTAAAATTGCAAAATTGCTTTGTCTTGTTCCGTCTACAGCAGGATCTGCCATGAAGCTAGGAGCACAAATTACTGTCCATTCTGGAGTAAAGTTTGCTAATTCTTCTGCTTCTGGTCTCAAAAACATATTGTAACAAAACAAGTTAGACCATGCTGTCTCAGTAACAACACGTACATTTAATCTGTAATTAGGGTCTGAACAAACGTAAGAATCTCTAACAAATACTTCTTTGTTAGATAAATATTGAGTTACCTTGTTGTATAATTTTTCAAAGGCAGCTGGTTCAAAAGGAATGTTTACTTTTCCCCACCAAACTTGGTCTTCTGTAATACTATCCTTTACAATAAAACGATCTTGAGGCGAACGTCCTGTAAATGTACCAGTATTAATTGCTAATGCACCTGTTGAGTCCTCCACACCTTGACCTGATTGTATCGTAATGTTGTGTAATTCGTCAGCTGATAACTGATAATGAATTGTTGCATTTTTAATCCCTAACTCATTTAGCGAAATCGATTGCGTAGATAACGTTTGATTGTCCATAAATTTATAAGTTGTGTATGTTTTACTTTATAGACTGTAAAATTAGATATTATATTTCAGATAAAATTTTATATAACGAATTTTATGACTTTTGTTTAATAATTTTAACAAATAGCACAGTCCAAGCAAGAATTAATAGGAGTCCGCCTATTGGCGTTACGAATCCGATAATTTTGAAGTCAAATGTTGTAAGGTTATTCGTAGCAAGTAAGTATATTGAACCCGAAAATAATATAACACCAGCTACAGCAAGATTGTAAATAACCTTTAATGTCTTTTGTGAAAGTTCTTTTCTTGTGGCTACAAAGAATAAAAATAATGCATGGTACATTTGGTAACGTACACCAGTTTCAAAAGTTACAAGTTCTTCTATTGATAAAACTTTTTTTAGAGCATGAGCTCCAAAAGCTCCTAAAATGATAGCTAACATTCCGAAAAAAGCACCTGTTGCAATTATTTTTTTATCCATTACAATATTATTTTAGTTGTTACAAAAATAGGTTTAAAACTTTCATCATGGAAAAAAATTAAGAGAACTTTTGGAAATATTTAGCTTTCTTCAGGATAAATAAATTCTGCTTATTTTTGGTTTAAAATAATGTATAGTTCATTTTTTTAACATTTTTTAATTGTTATGAATATAACATTATTGTATGTTTGTGTTATATATGTAAAATATGAGAGTAGTTTTAGTCATTGGAGCAGGCAGATCAGCGTCGTCATTGATACGATATTTATTGGATAAGTCCGAAAAGGAGAACCTGCATCTTATTATAGGTGATTTGTCTTTGGCTCTTGCCGAAAAGAAAACGAATAAACATCCTAATGCAACTCCTATTGCATTGGATATTTTTGATGAAGAACAACGAAAGCTTGCGATACAAAAGGCAGACATTGTAATATCGATGTTGCCGGCTCATTTACATGTAGAAGTTGCCAAAGATTGTTTGCTTTACCAAAAACATATGGTTACTGCATCTTATATAAGTGATGCGATGCAGGCATTGGACAAGGAAGCAAAAGCTAATAATTTGATTTTTATGAATGAAATTGGGCTTGATCCTGGTATCGATCATATGAGTGCCATGAAGGTAATCGATGAAATTAGAGAGAAAGGTGGTAATATGTTATTGTTTGAATCTTTTTGTGGCGGACTTGTAGCTCCTGAATCTGATAATAATTTATGGAATTATAAATTTAGTTGGTTACCGCGTAATGTGGTTTTAGCAGGGCAGGGAGGGGCAGCCAAATTTATACAGGAAGGAACTTATAAATATATCCCTTATTGCAATTTATTTCGCAGAACCGAATTTCTTGAAGTAGAAGGATACGGAAAGTTTGAAGCGTATTCTAATCGTGATTCTTTAAAATACAGATCTATTTATGGTCTCGAAGATATTCTTACTTTGTATCGTGGTACAATAAGAAGAGTTGGATTTTCGAAAGCTTGGAATATGTTTGTACAATTAGGAATGACCGATGATAGTTATGTTATGGAACATTCTGAAACTATGAGTTATCGTCAGTTTGTGAATTCTTTTTTGCCTTATCATCCAACTGATTCTGTAGAAATAAAAATGCGTTTGATTCTTAAAATAGATCAGGATGATATAATGTGGGACAAACTTGTTGAGCTTGATTTGTTTAACGCGAATAAAATTGTTGGATTAAAAGAAGCTACTCCAGCTCAGATACTAGAAAAAATACTTTCGGATAGTTGGACTTTAGAGCCACACGATAAAGATATGATAGTGATGTACCATAAATTTGGATACAAATTAAATGGTGTAGACACGCAAATAGACTCCAAAATGGTTTGTATTGGAGATGATCAAACGTATACTGCAATGGCAAAAACAGTTGGACTGCCTGTTGCAATGGCCACTTTATTGATATTAAATGGTAAGATTACAACTCCTGGAGTTCAGTTACCAATAAATAAAGAGGTGTATTTACCGATTTTAAAAGAATTAGAAGAATACGGAGTAGTATTTCATGAGCAGGTTATGCCTTATTTTGGATATAATCCCGATAAACTTCTTAATTAGTAGTTTTTGAAAATTTTTTTTAGAATTTTTTTTAGTTTTTTATTTGATCCGCTTCTTGAAAAAGAAGCGGATTTTTTTATTTGTTATTATTTATAGATAAAACAAGAAAACAATCCTATGGTTTAGTTGTAAAGTAGATTTCATGATTATATCTAAATATTATTTTCTAATAAAAAGAGCGTTTTTTTAATCAGTACAGTCAATAGCTATTGGTAACGCAAATATTTGACTTATTGGCTTACCTTTATATAAAGCTGGAACCCAGTTAGGCAATTTTTTTAAAACGCGAACGGCTTCTTCTCCCAATCCGTAGCCTAAATCTTTGCTGACTTTAATATCTGATAAAGAACCATCTGTTTCTATGTTAAATGTAAGCATAAGTGTTCCTTTAACTTTGTTTTCGTATGCTGCATCAGTTACATTGAAGTGGGTGTAGAAAATCTTGTAAAAGCCTTTCATACCTGTATGAAATTGAGCTTGTCTTTCAAATTTACTAGGATGAACAAGAGTCTCATTTTGTTCATCGTTTTCAATTGTTTGGGCGATACCTTCTGTACTAAATGCAAGCAATACGGTAAAAAGAACAATAACTTTGTAATCTAGCTTTGTTATTAATTTCATATTTTTTTTTCTAGCTAAATTACTTTTTTTATTTATTTTCTTGTACCGTTATTGGTAATTTGTACATTACTCTCGCTGGTTCATTGTTTAATGTGCCTGGTTTCCATTTTGGAGATAATTTTAATACGCGTATAACTTCATCGCCTAATCCGTAGCCTAAGTCATGAGCTATTTTATAATCAGATAATGAACCGTCTTTTTCGACATAGAAATCGATAATCACTTTTCCTGATACTTTATTTTTAGAAGCATCTTTAGGGATTTTGAAGTTTTTACCAATGAATTTGTAAAATTCAGTCATTCCGCCTGGGAATTCTGGTTGCTGAATGTTTTCGGTTGTGTCTGTAAGGAAGGTTGGTGGTTCGTTCAGTGCTTTTCGATTGCTTCCTTGAGCAATTGTTGTCGTGTTAAAAGCAAAAAATAATGTAGCAAATATAAAACCTACTACCGAGGTTTTTATTATTGCTCTCAATCGGGATTCTTTTTTTGTCATCATAAGTAAACGTTTTTTGGTTATTTGAAAATTAATAGAACTTGCAAGCGCAATCTGGCTTTGGTTGGAAGCCATTTTTAATAGTAAGTTTTGATAGTGAGAAACCGATTCTGATTGGGTTATTACTGCTTCATCGGCTAGAAATTCATGATTTAATTTGATAGCTCTTTTGTAAAATATAAAGATTGGATTAAACCAGAATAGGATTTGTATTGCTTCAATAAGAATAATATCCAACGAATGTTTTTGCTTTATATGTGCCGTTTCGTGAGCAATAAGTTGTGTGTCGATTAGATTGTTTTTTAAATCACTTTCGTTTAAAAATATGGTGTTTAAAAATGAATGTGGTAATATGGAATCTTCAATCAAAACCACTTTTTGTTCATTGATAATTTGTGATTTGTTGTATTTTATTTTTTTATAAAAGGAATACAGATTCAACGCAAAGCGGACGGTTAGTGATAACGCAATAATTAGATATAGAGCAAATAAGCTATAAGTAATTGTCTGATTATTGGTTAGTGAATTTATGTTTTGGGCATTGTTATTAATTACTATTTCGGGTAATCGAATAGCGTTTATTGCCTTAGATATTTTTGTATCGAATGAAAATAGTTGTAAAGGAATGGTTAAACCAAAAACTAAACTACCCAACAAATAGAATCTGTTGAAACTATGCATTTTTTCGTTCTCTAACCAAAGTTTATATATTACAAACAGGATTATAAGTAGTAATGATGATTTTAGGATATAAGCTATCATTTTTTCTTTTTTTGAATTTGACTATCAATGATTTTTTTGAGTTCTTCTAATTCCGAAGTCGATAAATTGGTTTCGGTGGTAAAGAAAGAAGCAAATTGCGATGCCGAATTGTTAAAGAAATTACTAATCAATCCGTTTACATGTTTAGAGAAATAATCGGTTTTCTTGACCAATGGATAGTATTCTCTTGAGTTTCCAAATTCGTTGTAGGCAACAAATTTTTTGTCGATCATTCTTTTTAATAAAGTGGCAACGGTTGTTGTAGCCGGTTTTGGGTCAGGATATGCTTCGAGCAAATCCTTCATGAACGCCTTTTTTAGTTGCCAAAGGTGTTGCATTAATTGTTCTTCGGAGTTGGTTAGTTGCATTGTGGGTTATTTTTTAATTTTTTCTAATTTTTCTAACTCTGGTAATTCCTTTTTATAGGCTTCTACATCCCAAACAATTCCCCATTTTTGAGCGTATTCGGCTATGGTTCCTAAACCAACTTCTGCGCGTCTTTTGTCTACATTATCGGGGTCTTCTAGTGGTGAAATGTATTGCTTGTTTGTTGCTGGATTTTTGGCAAGTTGGCTTCCGTAAATTTGTTTTCTCCCTTCTCTTAGTGCGATGCGGTCTTCTAGTAATGCTAATGAACTTGCTTTTGCATTTCCTTTTTTGACAGCGTCTCTCATCATGGGTAAATATTTTTGTTGCGTTTCTAAGTCCGAATGCTGTATTACCAGAAACAAAGTTTGGTTTGCCTGACTGCCTACAACGTTTTCACCGACCCATCCTTTTTCATCAAGTATCTTGGATATTTTAATTAGGTTCAGGCTGTCTTTGTAATTTATGATTTTACCAATGCTATCTATTTTTTTCTTATCATAATTTGGGCTTTTATATATTGTCATGAATACCTTTCTTATGTTTTGATCCTCTTCAAAAATAGAGAGTAGTTCTTCTTGCAGAGGTTTGTCATAATTTGCTTCCATGTTGTTAAGTTTCTTTTGAAGTTTGGTTATTATTTTTTGCCATTCCTTCTCGGGATGCAATATTGTTAAGTCATTATCTTTTTTTAGATGGTATAAATTTTCATAACCATTATCGATTGCTAAGTTTAACCATTCGAATGCTTTTTTAGTTTCTAATGACCTTGCTGCTGAGCATGCTCCATTGTATAATTGTGTCGAATTTTTATGCTCTAGTTTAAATGCCTTTTCGTAATATGTAACAGATGATTTATAATCTTTTCCTTTGTAACAAGAGTCTGCTTTTTGGATATATTCTTTGTAAGATTGTGCTTGTAAGGAAGTAATACCCAACAGGAATAAAAAAATGGCACTTATTTTTTTCATAATTTTTAAAATAGAAATTTTGGTTATTTGTTTTTTGTAGTAGATGTTAATTCTCTGTTGCTGTATTTTTTTATTTCGATTAGTTTGCCTGCCGTGTCGTAATATTTCCAATCGTTATAATAAAACCAATGTATTTGTTCTTGGTTCTTTTCTAATTTAGTTTTTCCTTTTGATTGTAATTTTCCATTCGGATAATAATATTTGACTTTACAACTGTTGGCTTGATATTTTTCTGTTTTATATAGCGTATTGTTTACGTAAGATTTCCATTTTTTTACGGGTTCGTCTTTCCGGTAGTATTCAAATGATTTGTATGTAACACTATCTTGTGTATAATTGTCTATCCAAGCGCCTTCTTTCTTTTTGTCAATCTTCTGATTAATTGGATTGCTCTTGCATCCAGAAAGCAGTGTTATGTAAATTAATAATAAGATATATCTACTCATAAAACTTATTTTGCTCTACAAGATAATATCTTGCTCTACAAATGTAGAGTTAATTTTTTAATTTCCAAAATTATTTTTTTGAGGGTCAAAGGTTTAGAGGTGCAAAGGGACAAAGGTAAAAGGAATAGAGGCTCAAAGGAGCTAAGAGGCAAAGGTATTGTGAGTACCAAAAATGGTAGAAATTTTAAATCCAGCTATTCAGTTCCGAACCTTTGGGACGATCGGAGAGAACGCCCATAAAAAAATCCGCTCATTGCTGAACGGATTTTGAGGTTTTATACCTAACAGATTTTAAATACCTGATAGGAAAACTTTGCGAACTTAGCGAAAAGACTTTGCGCGCTTTGTGGTAAATCTTCACTTTGCAGTTGGCTTATTTTTTAGAAAGCTCTACAAAATATTTGTAAAACAACGGAATAGTTTCGATTCCTTTTAGGTAATTGAAAATTCCGAAATGTTCGTTTGGTGAGTGAATCGCATCGCTATCAAGACCAAAGCCCATAAGGATTGTTTTGCTTTTTAGTTCTTTTTCGAATAATGCTACAATCGGAATACTTCCGCCTGAACGAACTGGAATTGCAGGAACTCCAAATGTTTCGGTGTAAGCCATATTTGCCGCTTTGTAACCAATGCTGTCAATAGGTGTTACATATCCCTGACCACCGTGATGTGGAGTAACTTTTACAGTTACGCCTGCTGGTGCAATGCTTGTAAAGTGTTTTGAGAATAACTCGGTAATGTGCTCCCAATCTTGGTTTGGAACTAAACGCATAGATATTTTTGCGAAAGCTTTGCTTGCAATAACCGTTTTAGCTCCTTCGCCTGTATATCCGCCCCAAATTCCGTTTACATCAAGTGTTGGTCTTATTGAGTTGCGTTCGTTGGTTACGTATCCTTTTTCGCCATAAACATCGTTTAAGTCTAAGGCTTTTTTATATTTCTCTAAGCTAAATGGTGCTTTTGCCATTTCGGCTCTTTCTTCTAGCGTTAATTCTTCGACATTGTCGTAGAATCCTGGAATTGTAATATGGTTGTCTTCGTCGTGTAATGAAGCAATCATTTTGGCAAGTACGTTAATAGGGTTTGCAACTGCACCACCGTATAAACCTGAATGTAAATCGCGGTTTGGTCCTGTAACTTCTACCTCTACATAACTTAAACCACGTAATCCTGTTGTGATAGATGGCTGCTGATTAGAAATCATTCCAGTATCTGAAATTAATATCACATCGTTTTTAAGTTTTTCCTGATTGCGCTCTACAAACCAACCTAAACTTTTAGATCCTACTTCTTCTTCGCCTTCTATCATGAATTTTACGTTACAAGGCAAGGTGTTGCTTTGTACCATATATTCCAGTGCTTTTACGTGCATGTACATTTGCCCTTTGTCGTCGCAAGCACCACGAGCAAATATTGCTCCTTCTGGATGAATTTCGGTTTTTTTGATAACTGGTTCAAATGGGGGAGATGTCCATAATTCCATTGGATCTGGTGGCTGAACATCATAATGTCCGTAAACTAATACGGTAGGTAAATTTGGGTCGATTATTTTCTCTCCATAGACAATTGGGTACCCCGGAGTGTCGCAAATTTCGACAAAATCGCATCCGGCTTTCTCTAAACTTGCTTTTACAGCCTCGGAAGTGTCAATTACATCTTGAGAATATGCAGTATCTGCACTTACAGATGGAATTTTTAATAATTCGATTAACTCATTGATAAAGCGTTCTTTGTGTTCTTGAACGTATGCTTTTATAGTGTCCATTTAAATTGATTTTTATAGAATTTCAAAAATACGAAAAATAGAATTAATATTTTTTTTCAAAAAAGCTTTGAAAATTAGAAGTTATGATTATCTTTGCACCCACAATTGAGCGGATATGGTGAAATTGGTAGACATGCCAGACTTAGGATCTGGTGCCGCAAGGCGTGTAGGTTCGAGTCCTATTATCCGCACTACTTACTTTAAAAACCCTTAAAATATAGTTTTAAGGGTTTTTTTTTATGCCTTTACTTTACTAAATTATTGGTTTTTAGAGGTCAATATTCAAAAGTTGGGGATTGAGTAAAAAAATTTACCGCAAAGAGCGCAAAGAGAAAAACGCAAAGGTTCGCAAAGTTTAATCAATAGCTTCAACTTAGTTTGTCCTTAAAAAAAGTAACGCTGATGAAACGGATTTACTCTGTAAAGCCGCGGATTAACCACGGATTTTTTATTTAACATTATTAAATCCGTCTTTTTCTGCGTCTTCGCGATAGCGAATCCGTTTTATCAGCGTTCTATTTTATGCGTAACCAAACAAAGGTTTTGTTTCCATCTAAGCATGTTCAATCCTTTTCTTTATAATCTCTAGCAATTCTTCTTTTGTCATAAAAGTGTTTAGGAAATCTTCTAAGTTTCCTTGGTTAGAAACTTCTCTGAAAAAAACTTCGTGATCTGTTCCAAATAATGTTGGGTTTTCAGGATTTGGATCGGATAAGCATATGTAATAATGGTCTGGAAAACCATAACTTGAAATAAGCAGAATAAAATCTGGCGAATGGTCATTTGTTACTTTAATGATTTCGCTTAAATCTGTTTCTTCATCTTTAAAATCATCGTTCCATTCGGCGTAATCTTCTGTGCCTTCTTTAAAAGGGGTAAAAGGAGAAACTTGCCAAAACATCTGACCGAATCCTTCGTCTGTTAATCTGAAATATTTTTGAATTATTGCATCGTAAAAACCTTCTTTGTTTTCTCTGAAAAGTGCTTGGTTCTCGTTGATGAAATCGCTTATTCCGTAAATGGGTTCTTCTTCTTCGGCGGTTGCCCAAGGTGTATCTGTTGGTCGCTGATACAGAACAGTATCAAAAGTTATGGATTGTAAATCTTCCTGAAGTGATTTGCCTTTTATATTGTCGATATTTCCGCCTAATTTTTTGATTTGCTCCAGAATTTCCTTTTTCATTTTTTGGTTTTTATTAAATATTATTTAAAAATAGGAATTCTCAGGGTATTAAAAAAGGAATGTGGATGTAGTGATGAAATTGTTTGGTTTGTTGTTATGGATAAAAGAGTTGCATTTTGTTGTTAAAGTTGTTAATAAACTATTTATTATTATACAGTAGCTACGGTATCAATTTTTATTTTTGAATAACTGATTAAAATTAGAAAATTTCATTTATAAATTGAATAAAGTAATATGGAAACCATTCTTAAGCACATTCAAGACCTATCTCAATCAGATTGGGATTATTACTTCGGAATTAATCCAAGTAATGTTATAAAAAATCCTTTTCTTGATAGTACAATTACACATAATAATTTTATCCACAAATATTTTGAAAGAGGAGGTAAGGTTAAAATTTTTAAATCAATTATAGATGATTTTGGTAAATTAAGATATCCAAACCACATTAATTCGGTCTTCTTTTTGGGATTATTAGTTTATTATAAAACTGGTTTTCAAAGAGAATTTAATTTAAATGTCAATGAACCAGGTTATAAAACATTTCCGTTTATTTGGTTTTTAATTGCATTATATCACGATAACGCGTATCATATTGAAAAAGACAATAAATTATTATCAAAAAACAAAACCTTAGATAATCTTTACGAAAATTATGACATTCAGAATAAACTCTTGGACGAGTATTTAGATTCCACTTCTAGAATTCTTTTTGATTGTTGTGGGGATTATTATAATTATCGGGTTAATGAATGCAAGGTTATTGATCACGGCTTATTTGGTGGAATAATTTTATTTGATAGACTTGTTAAAATTAGACGAGAAAAATCTAAATATCAAGATTTAGATAGCCTATTTTGGGGAGAAGCGTTAGAAGGTCAATATAAGTTAGCTGCATTTTCGATTGCTATGCATAATATTTGGATGCCAGAAAAAAAACAAAGCAAACTTTACAAGGACTATAATTTAGGCAAGCTGATAGATTTTAAGCCATTAAAATTTAATGATTTTGGTTTCTTGTATTTATTAGGGATTATTGATACAATTGATCCTATAAAGGCATTTTTTGAAAAGGATATTGATGAACAATATATTTACGATAATTTATATTTAGATTTTACAGAAAACTCTCTAGAATTATCATGTAAAGAAAACTCAAATTTAGATTTTAAAATACTAGTCGATAAGGCAAAATCATTGCATGGTTGGTTAGATGTTGAAGTTAAATTCAGTTATAATAAATTAGAAATAAAATTTAAATAAAGTTTTATAAATTAATTCAAATAAAAATGGCGATACCTAATCCGAAAGATTATACATATAATGTTGCAAAAGACATTCAAGAAATGTTACATTCTTTAAGGAATCTTGCAGTTGACTATTCCGATATAATAAAAGTCGTAAATGTTACGGATGTACTCTTTTACTTTCAAGATATAAACCATAGAGATTTTTATTTTTACATTGGCTTTCCCGATAAAAAGTCAAATGGAATGCCAACGCTTTTTCCTATGAGGTTTGCACCAGCGAGTCATGATTCTATTGATGGTACAGCTGGAGAGGTTGATAAAGATAAGATTTTTAAATATTTTCTTACTTGGATTAAGATTATACAGGATTATAATTCTGTTAGTTTTAATCAAGAAGAAGCCTTTTTGAAAATTTATGAAGAAGAAATTTATTCGGATTTTGAAAGTATTGACGAGAATGCTACTACTCATCCATTTAATAATATTCAACAAAATATTTTATATAATTTTTTGTCAGCAGCTTCGATTTATTTGGAAAATAAACATCCTAATGATGAAGAAGTCGCGAATATCTGTTCAGAAACCTTAGACTTAAGAGATAATATTCAAAATTTAACTAAGAAAGATTTTTCCAAGCGGTTATCTAAAGTTTTTGCGAAAATTAAAAAGTTTAGTTTGCAAACCTTTTTAGAAATTTCGGATGTAGCAAAAAAAGAAATTTACAAATATTTACTTAAAGAAGGTGTGAATAAGCTACCAAATTGGATTGATGATATTCATACGTTTTTTATTTTAAATGTCTAGAGATGCAACCTTGTATATCCATAAAGACACATATCTAGCCCTGATAGAAGGGAAAATCCTTTTTTATTGTTTTTCTCAATAAAAAAGATTTGGAATGATAGCAGGAAATAGCTCCTGAAAAAATCTTTAGAAAATAAATTATTTCTTGATTGTTGAGTTACTTGCGGGGCTTCTCCCGAAGTTTCGGGACGCTCAGCCTGACAAGTTTGTGATTGTTTTGTGTGCAAACTTGTATATAGATATTTTTTGTTTCTACCCAATCTTGTCACCCTGACGAAGGAAGGGTCTCCGTAAGAAACTAACACAAAGCTTTTCTTGATTGTCGAGTTACTGGCGGAGATTGCTTCGCCAGTTCGCTATCGCTTGTGTCTTCGTTCCTCAGAAAGACAAGTTTGCGGTTATTTTATGTGTAA
>NZ_JSYP01000031.1 GCF_000813005.1 Flavobacterium sp. KMS
TCCTGAATTAGCAGTAACAGTATATGTAAAAGAACCAGTAGATGTAAGTACATCTTTAAATTTTGCTTCTGTAAGTGGGGCGGCATTAATTTTTACAGGATTATCGTTTCTGTAAACATTGTACGTAATACCAGTACCTCCCACAACAGACCAGCTTACATCTACTCCACTCCCATTTAATGCTGCTTTTATAGTCAGAGGAGCCACTGGAGCTACTGGAGTAGCTGAACTATCTTCATCACTACTACAAGATGCAAGTATGAAAAAAGATATAAATAACAAAGTAATTTTTCTCTTCATTTTTGTATTTTTTTTTAATTATTTCGGCTAAAATAGTTAAAAACAACGCAAACAATCAAATATTTCACATATTAAAAACATAAATCATTAATAATATTTTTCCTTAAAACTAAATGTATCTATCTCTTGAAATATACCCCCTAGTAATTTGACCATTTATAATTCCAAATATTAAAAAGCAATGTTTATAGAGGAACGAGCCTAAATAACAAAAGCAACCCATTTAGAGTTGCTTTTGTTATAATTTTAAGTAATTGAAAACTTCTTAAACTAATAATAAGTTATAGCTGTTTTTTCATTTAGCACTGTTGGTGAAGGTTTCCCATGAAACCTCATTCTTGTTAAAACATAACCATTTTCATTATAGGTGTATTCACTTTTCGATAATCTGGTATTAGCTAAATTTCCATTTTTATTTACAATAACCGAAAAGCCAGCTTCATTATTTACACTATTAATACCTATAAGAATAGTATTAAATCCTAAAATATTTTTTGTAGGTATATTTTTTGTGTCATAAACAAAATCTGATGTTTCAACAATGTTAGTTGAAGGGTCAAATGAAAATGAAACTGAATGGACATATTTGACCATATTACCTTTTTCATAAGTATAAACCCAGGTACCCCAATCAGGATAATCGCTTGTCTCAGTGATTAAACCATCTGTACCGTAAGCATAATTAGTTGTATAATCAATACTTCCATCAGATTTCTTTCTTATCATAGATATCAAATCTTTTTTTGTATTATATACATATTCAAAAGATGACTTAACAGTATTATCAACATTATAGTAGGTTACTTTTGTAATTAAATCCTCGTTATACGTATACTTTGCTATTACATCATATACCGTTACAGTTTGGTCTTTTAATCTAGTCGTAGTACTTTTGATTGTTTGGCTTATTATTTTAGTAACATTGGTCGCATCATAAGTATATGTATATTCAGATTTTGTGTTTTCTATAGTATTAAATGACTCTACAGTTCTTGTTTTAGGAAGTTCTAATATTACTTTTTCAGAAACAACTCCTTTTGCACTTTCCATACCTCCTGAATTAGCAGTAACAGTATATGTAAAAGAACCAGTAGATGTAAGTACATCTTTAAATTTTGCTTCTGTAAGTGGGGCGGCATTAATTTTTACAGGATTATCGTTTCTGTAAACATTGTACGTAATACCAGTACCTCCCACAACAGACCAGCTTACATCTACTCCACCCCCATTTAATGTTGCTTTTATAGTCAGAGGAGCCACAGGAGCTACTGGAGTAGCTGAACTATCTTCATCACTACTACAAGATGCAAGTATGAAAAAAGATATAAATAACAGAGTAATTTTTTTCTTCATTTTTATTTTTATAATTATTTCGGCGAAAATAGCTAAAATAACCAAAGGTTCTACATGTTAAACATATAATTAAATGAATAATAATCTTTTTTTTAGGATTAATTATAAAATTGTATCAATTCTCAAAAATATAAACCACTATAATTTGACCGTTTATAATGCCAAATATTAAAAAGTAATGTTTATTTAGGATTATTTAATCTTAATAGTAAATAAAGGAACGTGCCAAAACAACAAAAGCAACTCTAAATGGGTTGCTTTTGTTATAATTTTAGGTAAGCTAAAAAACTTCATAAATTAATAATAAGTAATAACTGTTTTTTCAGTTTGTAATGTTTCACCAGAAGATACCTTAAGAGTTTTCATTGTTGTTAAAACATAACCATTTTCATTATACGTATTATCACTTTTAGACGATTTCGTACTCGAAAGTTCTCCATTAAGAGTAATAACAGTTGAGGAGCTAATCTCATTATTTTTACTATTATTTACAAAAAAATTAATTCCTAAAATATTTAAAGTAGGTTCATTCTTTGTATCAAATACATAATTACTTACCGCAAGATATTCATCTTCACGCATTGGAGTTGTAATACTATATTTTACCAAATTCCCTTTTCCAAAAGTATATATCCCTACACCCGAATCACGTGCGTCATTTGTTTCAGTAATTGTTCCATCCTCATTGTATTTATAAGTAACAGTATAATTAATACTTCCATCCGATCTTTTTACTATCCTACCTATCATTTTCTTTTGCGCATTATACACATACTCAACAAAGGACCTAGGAATATCATCAACACTATAGTAGCTTATTTTTGTAATTAAATTTCCGGTATAGGTAAACTTAATTACTGTATTCGTTACAGTTACCTTTTTTGTTGTTAAATCTACATCGGTTACTTTACTAGTTTGACTCACTAATTTAGTAATATTAGATGTGTCATAAGTATATGCATATTCATATTTCGTGTCATAATATATATCAATTGATTGCATAGTTTTTGTTTTAGGAAGTTCTAATATTACTTTTTCAGAAACCACTCCTTTTGTACTCTCCGCACCATCTAAATTAGCCGTAACAGTATATACAAAAGAACCTGTATTTTTAAGAACATCAGTAAATTTTGCTTCCTTAAGCGAAGCTGTATTAATTTTTACTGCGTTTCTGTAAACATTATATGTAATACCAGCACCTTCTACACCAGTCCAGGTAATATCTACACTACCTTCATTTAATACTGCATGAATAGCAGTAGGAGCTACTGGAGCAACTGGAATGATCGAACTATCTTCATCATTACTACAAGATGCAAGTATGAAAAAAGATATAAATAACAGAGTAATTTTTTTCTTCATTTTTCTTTTTTTTAAATTATTTAGGCTAAAATAGTCAAAACAAGCACATATAATAAGATTAAACATGTTAAAACTAAAAAAAATGATAATAATTTTCCTTGAAATTAAATACGTCTATTTTCAGAAGTATAAAGCCAAATAATAAGACAGCAAATATTAAAAAATGAAATTATACTACATATCTGTATTTAACTATTGAAGTTCGATTTGTAAGCGATTTAAACTCATATTGTTGCTCAGACAAAAGAAAACACCCCTCTTAATCTGAGATAAATATATGAATACCCCATTTTGAAGCTTTAAATTTTAACAAATAGTCAGTATTGCAATTTTACCCTCCTGATTATTAAAATATTCGCAAAAACTCAATTTGATTTTTTGCTCTTTAGAAAAACCTGTACATTTGAAAAATCAAAAATGAAAGATAACAGTATAAAATATCACTCTTCGATAACAACTCAAAACTGGGTTGCAATTACTGCTACAACAACTTCTACAATTACTACTACCCCTTAGGGGTATACATTTTTACATATAATCCGGTTATCCATACTTTTTTTTCTAGAAAGAAGAAAAGCATTGAATACGTATAAACACTTGTATTTATAAAATAAAAAACACAAAATGAGAATATTAAAATTTGGTGGAACTTCGGTCGCCAATGCCGAAAATATAAAAAGAGTTTTAGAAATTGTAAACAAAAAATCAGAACAAGATCAATTAGTAGTTGTCGTTTCTGCTTTAAGCAAAGTAACCGATTTACTTCAGGCTGCTGCTACGAAAGCAGCTTCTAATGACGAAAGTTTTAAAGATATAGTTGCAGAAATAGAGAAAAAACATTTAGATACGTTAAAAGCTCTAATTCCTGTTAGCGAACAAAGTAGCTTATTAAGCCACGTAAAAAGAATTATAAATCATCTTGAAACTTTACTTGACGGATGTTTCTTATTAGGAGAATTATCCAATAGAACATCTGATACTATCTTGAGTTTTGGTGAATTGCTTTCGTCTTATATTATTGCCGAAGCTTTAAAACAAACTAATAAAAATAACGGTTACAAAGACAGCCGCGAACTTATAAAAACGAATAATCATTTCGGGAAAGCCGCTGTAAACTTTGAAGTTACAAATCAATTAATTCGTGATTACTTTGCTACAAATGAATCTCAAGTCGTTATCATGCCTGGTTTTATAGCTTCGTCACTAGATGGAATCATTACAACATTAGGTCGTGGCGGGTCTGATTATACTGCTGCAATTCTGGCAGGCGCACTGAATGCTAAAGGACTGGAAATATGGACTGACGTAAACGGAATGTACACTGCCAATCCTAAAATTGTAAAACAAGCACATCCTATTGCAACTATTTCTTATCAGGAAGCGATGGAATTATCGCATTTTGGTGCCAAGGTGTTATATCCGCCTACAATCCAACCCGTTTTAAGAAAAAACATTCCTATTGTAATCAAGAATACTTTTGAACCAGAATCGGAAGGAACTTATATTTCGAATCAAGTTTCATCAAAAGATACTATTGTAAAAGGAATTAGTCATATCGATAATATTTCGCTAATAACTCTTGAAGGTTCAGGTATGATTGGTGTTTCAGGTTCTTCAAAACGTCTTTTTGAAGTTTTGTCTAACGAAAGCATCAATGTCATTTTTATTACTCAGGCATCATCTGAACATTCTATTTGTATCGGTATTTTAAATGCTGATGCCGAAAATGCAGAACAAGCAATTAATGGTGCTTTTGAAGTAGAAATTACTCAAAATAAAGTGGATCCTTGTATTGTTGAGAAAAACCTTTGCATCATTGCTTTGGTTGGTGAAAACATGAAAAACCACCAAGGTTTAAGCGGAAGAATGTTTAGTACTCTGGGTAAAAACAACGTGAACATTCGCGCTATCGCACAAGGTGCTTCCGAGAGAAATATCTCGGTTGTAATTAACGAGCGTGATGTAAAAAAGGCATTGAATACTTTGCACGAAAACTTCTTTGAAGAGAATACTAAACAACTCAACTTATTTGTAATGGGAGTTGGAAACGTGGGAGAAAAATTCATCGAACAAATTCACAGCCAAAGAAAGTTTTTGAAAGAAAACCTAAAGATAAATGTTCGTGTTATTGCTTTATCCAATTCGAGAAAAATGATTTTCGACGAAGATGGTATTTCTCTTAAAGAATGGCAAGCAGCTCTAGAAAATGGAGAAACTGCTAATAAAGATGCATTTATAGAACGTGCCAAAGAACTGAATTTACGTAATAGTATTTTTGTTGATATCACAGCAAATGCAACTGTTTCTGAAACTTACGAAGAGTTCTTAAAACAAAGTATCGCAGTAGTAACTTGTAATAAAATTGCTTGTTCATCTGAATATGCTAATTATAAAAAACTAAAAAATTTATCACGCCAGTTTAACGCTCCATTTTTATTCGAAACCAATGTTGGCGCTGGTTTACCAATTATAGATACAGTTAAAAACTTAATTGCATCGGGTGATAAAGTACATAAAATTCAGGCTGTTTTATCTGGAAGTTTGAATTTTATCTTTAATAATTTTGATAAAGACAACTCCTTCCTCGATGTGGTAAAAGAAGCTGGAGTTCAAGGATTTACTGAGCCTGACCCAAAAATTGACTTAAGCGGAATTGATGTTGCCAGAAAAATTCTAATCCTAATCAGAGAAAGTGGTTATGAAATGGATATTGATGCTATTGCAAATGAATCTTTCATGCCTGCAGAATCTCTTGCAACAACTACAAATGAAGCTTTCTTTGAATCATTAAAGAAACATTCAGCTCATTTTGAAGCTATTTATGATGAAGCTTTAAGTAAAGATTCAAGGTTAAAATATGTAGCTCAATTCGAAAACGGAAAAGCAAGCGTAGGATTGCAATTTATCCCAAAAGACCATCCGTTCTATAATCTGGAAGGAAAAGATAATATTGTATTGTTTTACACCGACCGTTATGTTGATCAGCCGCTACTTATAAAAGGTGCTGGTGCTGGTGCTGCAGTTACTGCTTCGGGAATTTTTGCAGATGTAATTCGAATAGGAAATAATTAATTTTAAGATGCTAAGATACTAAGACGCTAAGGTTCTGAGTTTTTTAAAAGGTTCTAAGTTGTTAAGTGACTGAGATACTAAGTGAAAAATATTAGAAATTTACTTCTTAGACTTTAAATAAAAGATATAAAGAGACCTATACGCAAAGTAAAAGCTTAGAAACTTAGCGACTTAGAACCTCAGAAACTTAAAAAAAAATGAAAGAAATAAAACTATTTTGTCCGGCAACAATTGCCAATCTCTCGTGTGGATTTGATGTTCTCGGACTTTGTTTAGAAACTGCGGGCGATGAAATGATTGTTCGTAAATCAGACCAGAAAGGCGTTCGCATTACAAAAATTGTTGGTGCCGATTTACCTCTAGAAACAGAAAAAAATGTTGCTGGAGTTGCTGCATTGGCAATGCTTGAAACTATAGAAACCGACTTCGGATTTGAAATCGAAATTTACAAAAACATCAAAGCTGGAAGCGGAATTGGTAGTAGTGCCGCAAGTTCTGCTGGTGCTGTATTTGGTATAAACGAATTATTAGAGCGTCCATTTTCTAGAAAAGAATTAGTGCAATTTGCCATGCAAGGGGAGAAATTAGCTAGTGGAAATGCTCATGCCGACAACGTTGCTCCTGCCCTTTTGGGTGGTTTTACTTTGGTTAGAAGTTACAATCCGCTGGATATTATAAAAATAGATAGTCCAGAAGAATTATATGCTACAGTTGTACATCCTCAAATCGAACTAAAAACATCTGATGCCCGTTCGGTATTAAAACAAAATGTTTCCCTAAAAAGCGCCATCATGCAATGGGGAAATGTAGGTGGTTTAATCGCTGGATTATATACTAAAGATTACGATTTGATCGGAAGATCTCTTCATGACGAAATCGTAGAACCTTTACGAAGTGTCTTGATTCCTGGTTTTGATGCAATCAAACAAGCAGCTCTCGAAAATGGCGCACTAGGTTCTGGAATTTCAGGATCAGGCCCTTCTATTTTTGCTTTAAGCAGAGGAAAAGAAAACGCTGAAAAAATCGGTAAAGCCATGAGCGAAGTGTATGATAATATAGATTTACCATACGAAATTCATATCTCGCAAATTAATCCAGATGGAGTACGCGTAATTTAACTTTAAGCAATAGGCTTTAAGCCTTAAGCCTACCGTTTGAAGCATAAAAATAATTAAACATTTAGCAAAAAAGCTTAAAGCCTTTAGCCTAAAGCTTACTGCGCAAAGCAATAAAAAAATGAAATACTATAGTTTAAACCATAATGCCCCAAAGGTTTCTTTTCAGGAAGCTGTAATACAAGGATTAGCAAGTGATAAAGGATTATATTTTCCAGAAACTATCACACCATTAAATGCTTCTTTTTTTGAGACAATCGAAAATCTGAGCAACGAAGAAATCGCTTTTGAAGCAATCAAACAATTTGTTGGAGATGAAATTCCTAAGCAGACTTTAAAAGAAATTATTGCCGAAACGCTATGTTTTGATTTCCCTGTTGTTGAGGTCGAAAAAGGAATTTATTCGCTTGAATTATTTCACGGGCCTACAATGGCTTTTAAAGATGTTGGAGCGCGATTTATGTCACGTTGTCTGGCCTATTTTAACAAAGATAAAGCAGAAAGTAAAAACACGGTTCTTGTCGCTACCTCGGGTGATACTGGTGGAGCGGTTGCAAGCGGTTTTCTTGGTGTTGCAGGTGTAGAAGTTGTTATTTTATATCCGTCAGGAAAAGTAAGCGATATTCAGGAAAAACAACTGACAACTTTAGGTCAAAATATCAAAGCCTTGGAAGTTAATGGTGTTTTCGATGATTGTCAGGATATGGTAAAAAAAGCCTTTCTAGACGAAACTCTAGCGCATAAAAATCTTACCTCAGCAAATTCTATCAATATTGCGCGTTGGTTACCGCAAATGTTCTATTTCTTTTTTGCTTATAAAGCGTTAAAAAAACAAAACAAACCGTTAATTTTCTCTTGCCCAAGCGGAAATTTCGGAAATATTTGCGCCGGAATAATAGCTAAGAAATTAGGTTTACCAATTGAACATTTTGTGGCCTCTACAAACGTAAACGATACTGTACCAAGGTTCTTAGAAAACGGAAATTACGATCCAAAACCATCTAAAGCTACTATCTCAAATGCAATGGACGTTGGAAATCCAAGTAACTTTATCCGTATTCAGGAAATGTACCAAAATGATTTAAAAGCGTTCGAAAAAGACTTTTCTTCTTATAGTTATACTGATGAAGAAACACTGGAAGCAATGAAACAGATTTATAAAGCTAACGGTTATATTGCAGAACCACACGGTGCAGTTGGCTATCTTGGTTTGAAAAAAGAATTACAAAAGCATGACAATGCAATTGGTATTTTCTTAGAAACTGCTCATCCTATTAAATTTCTTGATGTTGTTGAGCCTGCTTTAGGCATTACACTTCCTATTCCGGAACAAATTAAAAGCGTTATGAATGAGGAAAAAGTTAGTGTGAAGATTAAGACATATGAGGAATTGAAGGTGTTTTTGGGTTAAAAAACATATACAGGCATGATTAAAGCGAGTAAAAAAAATACTCGCTTTTTTTGCATTACCATTAATTATTTTGACATAATATATAAAAAATATCCACTACGGAAATCCGTAAAATTGGCAATAAAAAAAACATATATTTGAAAGTAAGAAAACGAAACAAATTTTCGCTTATCTATCCGATTTTAGGTGTACATGCGAAGGTTTGTTTCTCCTATAAATGAGTTGACAGTAATAAACCAACACTCTGCAAAACAAGAAACATATGGAAAGTAATGAAATAGATTTGAACTATATGAATACGGGAAGTGTTGACAAAACATATTTTGCTCGATCATTTGTAGATAAATTCACAGGACAAACTGAGAGATTTGCGTTCAAGATTTTAGACGATAATCAAACGGAGTTTATTCTACGAAAAGAAGCGATTATAGGTACTTCTTTTCTCGGAAAAAGAGCATTAAAAGCACTATTCTACGAAGATAGCAGAAATATAAAAAAACTCTTTCTTCAACAATTCGACGCAACTGAGTTACCAGTAAAAAATTTGTCTAAACAAGCATCGTTTACTGAAGATGAAATAGAAAGACTATATTTATTTTTGAAGAGCATTAAAGAAGTCGAATTCCCAAACAATCAAACTTACAATATAAAGGATGATGATTTACGTAAAATGCTCTTGGATGATAAGCAAGCAAAAAAATTGATTTTAGAAAATCTTCCTCAATTACAAGAAGCTCTTAAGAATAATGTAACTACGAGTGACATTATTAACTATGGTTATAGGAAAGCTCAACTCGAAATATTTAAAAAATTACTCTATGAAGATGGCTTTTTCGACAATCATAAGCAAGCCTTAATTCTCGAAGGAGAACTATCATCAAAAGCTAGAGACGAGGATTTATGGCAATCATTTTTCGAAAAAAACACTTGGATTTTAGGATATGGCTTAGAATATCTTTTTAATACCGAATTAGACGATAAAAAGTTAGAACAAATAACTAGCGGTGCTAATTTTAATGAAAGTGGAAAACGAATTGACGGTTTATTAAAATCTCAAGGTGCGATAAATTCCCTTTGCTTTTGCGAATTAAAGCTTAGTTCACATAACCTTTTGAAACAGGTTAAGAATTCTTACCGCCCAGAATCTTGGCAAATTTCAGATTCATTATCTGGTGCAATTGCTCAGGTTCAAAGAACAATTCAAAAGGCAATTTTTGACATAAAAACTAAAATTGAAATTGTAGACAAACAAGGTGATTTGACAGGAGAAGAACTTTATTTATACAATCCAAAAGGATTTATATTGATAGGTAATCAAAATGAATTTATCACTGAAGGCAGAATAAATCAAATAAAATACTCGTCATTTGAAATGTTTAGAAAAAATTTAAAAAATATTGAAATTCTAACATTCGACGAATTATATCAGAGAGCAAAATATATTTGTGAAAAATAATCTCTCGCTAGCGCGAGTGTCCCGCTCGTGAACACAAAGAAATTAAAAACCAAATTTAAATAGGTACGAGCGGAACGCTCACGATAATTGAGGAAAAATTTTAGCACAGACAACTTCCTTGAGTGTTTTATTCTTGCCAAAATTATTGTATGTTTGAGAGTAAAAAATATGATTGATAAAATTACTTCTGTTTTTGAAAATTACAGTACAAAAATAAAAAATCCATTTTTTGGCACTATAATTAGCGTTTGGCTAATCCATAACTGGCGAATTCCATATGCTTTATTTAATTTCGACAAAGAATGCAGTCTTACGGACAAGATAAATTTTATAGCCGATTATTTTGGAAAGCAATATTTTTGGGACGAATTCACTAATATTATTGGTCTTTCATTTTTAGTTTTGCTCTGCTCATTTATTTTACTGCTGATTTCAAGAGCAATCACCGATACATACTATAAAATAATTGAACCATATATTGTTACTAAAATTGACCAAAAAGCAATTTTCACGCAAACTGAAAAACAAGATCTCGAAGATAAAATCCTTAAATTAGAAACCGCTCTAAATAACAAAAGAGAAGAAATAACAAGAGCAGAAGGAAACACTCAAATAATTCAGCAAAAAAGAGATGTAGTACAAAGTGAATATAATTCATATATTGAGTCAAGTGGTTTGGAATACAAAAATCTTCAAGAGAAAATGGACCAATTGGTGAGTAGAACTTTATTTACCGAAAAAGTTACAGATTTCTACGAAGATGTAATCGTGTTATTAAATGAAGATGAGAAGATAGCTTTAAGGCACATAATTGATAGAGATGAAAATATAACAGACGATGTTTATACCGATACGTTAAATGAAGTATTTTCAAGACACGGATTTCTAGATATAGGTTCTGTTAGAAAAATCAATCAAAATGGTCGATTTTTCGTTGAATATTATCGGAAAAAAATATCAGTTGTATAATAATTGAAGATAAACGCTCAAAATATGGCTATTTTTTATTTTATAATAATCTCCACTAGCTTGAGCGTCCCGCTCGTGAACGCAAAGAGATTCAAAAACCAATTGAAACGTTCACGTGCGGGACGCTCGCGCTAACAATTGATGTGACTACATATTACCTGTAATTTAATCAAATTTTGTCTTCAATGAAAAAATGTGCGTATTGTGATACAAAAACCAAACTTACGAAGGAACATATTTGGCCTAAATGTTTAATTACAAGAATGCCAAACCTGACATTTAGATATATTGGCAGCCAAGACAAATTTGTCACATCGGAACTTGTAATTTCTGACGTTTGTTCAAAATGTAATAACGAAAAACTCTCAAAACTCGATTCTTATCTTTGCTCTCTTTACGATAAATATTTTAAAAACTTTCATGAAGAAAAGAAACAGTTTATTTTTGAATATGATTACGATTTACTTCTAAGAAGTTTATTAAAAATCATTTTTAATTCTTCGAGAACAATCAATAGTGAAGATAACTTTTTTGAAAATTTTAAGCATTTCATTCTTGATGGCAATGAAACTTGGGGAAATGTAATTATACTATTAGACATAATTACTCCCTGGATCACAAAAGATATAAAAGTATATCCTACATCTATGAGATGCGGTATTGTAGACGTAGGAATTAAAAATGAAAATTTCATAATTAGAGCTGTTACTGTAAACTCCTTTTATTTTTATATTCTTATTTCGAAGGAAAAAACTTTATCTGAAACTTTGGTAGAGGAATTTAATAACATATATAATAGAATTCCGGGATCAATTATTCATCCATACAAAACACAAACATTAATTTCTGATTTTTCTAATCAAAATAGCTACAATGCTCATGTAGACTTTATTATGAATACTTCTGAAGCCTTTTATAAATTATACAAAAAATAGCAAGTAACTCTCAATAGCAATTAAGAAACTAAAAAAAAATGAGAAGAGACCTTTGATGAAATCTCTTCTCAATTTAAATATCTTCAAAAAACTATTACTTCCCGTTTAGTAATTTCTCTAAATATTCAACTTTATCTTTTTCAGCTTGTACCAAGCGTTCGTAAAGTTCAACTACTTTATCTAAAGGATTAAAAGTACAATTGTAATTAAGACCGGCATTTACAATCCCATTATCGTGATAAGTATTACCAATAATATTTAAAACTGCTTCTTCCGAAAAGTTTTTAATCGCTTCAACAGAAACTCCAAGAGCTTTTGCAATCTCAATTAGTTTTTGTTCGTCTACAGTTTCGCTGTTTTCAATAGCCGAAATTGCCTGCTGATTTGTCCCTAAAGCCTGTGCCAGTGCTTCCTGTTTCATATCTTTAAGCTCTCTGATACGGCTTATATTTCTGCCGATATGTTTTGGTTTTATTGCTGTACTCATAATTCAAAGATATTTAAAATTCTTAAACGAAAAATGATTTCCGTAAAAAACAAGCCTATTTCTGTAAGATACTCTTTCATAATCGAGATAAATTGACAAATTCGGCTTTAGCTAAAAACACAAAAGATTCGGCTAAATATTTATTACTTACCGAAAACAGATTAACAAAGATTCTATTACTTTTGTGTTATATCCAATATCATAAACCACAAAAGTAACCTTCTAAAAAAATGAAAAAAAAGTTACCTTTTCTTCCTCTTGCCCTACTTTTATTTTTTGTATCAAACCAAACCATTTTTGCTCAAGCAAAAGATAATTACACTGCCAAAATTGATAGTCTGATTAAAACCACTTCTGTTCGTCCTTTTAATGGGAATATATTGGTATCTCAAAATGGGAAAATCAAATATTCTAAGGCCTATGGCTATTCTGATTTTGCAAAAAAAACACCTCTTAAATTAGATGATCCTTTTGTTATTTTATCCAATAGCAAGCAAATAACAGCCGTTTTAGTTCTGCAAGAAGTTGAAAAAGGAAAAATCGTTTTAAATACTTCCATAAAAAAATATTTGCCAAACTTAAAACAACCCTGGACAAGTACTGTTACAGTCGAAAATTTATTAAATCACACTTCGGGTATTGTTGATTTTGAGAAGCCTACCCTTTTTCCTGCTGGAACTCAATTTAAATATACCGATTTAAACTATATTTTATTAGGTCAAATTATCGAAAAAGTTACCAATAAAACCTATGAAACTGTCGTAAACGAATTGTTTAAGAAGAATAAAATGAAAGATAGTTTTTTCCCAAATACTTCAAACGAAAAAGGTGTTGTAAACGGACGACAATATCTTAAAGACAATACAACCAAAATAATCCAAGGCGTTATTATTCCTAGAGAACGAGTTCCTGCCGCTGGACTTGTTAGTACAGTTAAAGATTTAGCTCTTTGGAATGATTTACTACATAATGGTAAACTTCTGAACCAAGCTACTTATGGTCGAATGACTACTTATACTATTACGAACCAACATCCGGTTTTTGGCGATAAAGAAATTGGATATGGATACGGAATTCGTGTAAACGATGAAGCTAAAATTAAAGAATTTGGCCATACCGGAATTGTACCTGATCAAGGATTTACTTCTGTTAACTTATATTATCCTGAAACAAAAACAAGTATCATTGTTCTGGAAAACCAAACCTTTGATAATTTTGATATCGCTTATTATTTTGAAGCTGAAATTAGGAAGATTGTGTTGAATAGTGGGTTACTGAATTAATCAGGCATAAGAATTCAATAACTGTGAAATATTATCAATATAAAAACATTTAGATTACATGAAGTTTCGATAGCTATTTAATTTATCGAATTGACCAGCATCGCTAAAAAAACGAACCAAAAACCAATCAAAATGAAAAAAAATACTTTTTATGTTTTATTGCTATTTATAATAAGTTTTTCAAGTATTGCTCAACATTCTTTAAAAAGAATTTGGGTAACAGATAGTATTTTACCAATTCCAGAATCGGTATTTTATGATAAAATAGATCGGGTATTATATACCTCTTTAATGGATGGTTCACCAGCTGAACGTGACGGAAAAGGAAGTATAGGAAAATTAACTACCGATGGTAAAATCATTAATTTAAATTGGATATCAGGTTTAAATGCTCCAAAAGGGATGGCAAAATTCGAAGATAAATTATTTGTAGCCGACCTTACAGAAATTGTAATTATTGATATAAAACAACAAAAAATACTAAAAAAAATAACCGTTGATGATTCCAAAATATTAAACGATGTAACTGTTGATAAAAAAGGAGTTGTTTATGTGTCTGATCCAAAAGTTGGTAAGATTTTTAAATTAGAAAATGATATAGCAACTGTTTATTTAGAAAACTTAAACAAGCCAAATGGTCTAAAATTCATCGATAATGATTTGTATTTTTTAGACAATGGTTCATTATACAAAATGGATAATAAAAAGAACAAGCACCTTTTAACAGACGGTATGGACGAAAATACAGATGGGATTGAGCAAATAGCAAAAGGAGAGTTTGTTGTGAGTTGCTGGACTGGAGTTATTTATTATGTAAATAAAGATGGCTCAAAAGAAATTCTTTCGGATACCAGAAAAGAAGAATGTTACTCGGCGGATATAGGGCTCGACAATGAGAAAAGAATAGTCTATGTCCCTTCCCTTTTCAAAAAAACCATAGCAGCTTATTCACTTAGATAAAATAATAATAACCTGTCTTTTCTCTTAAATTATCTATTTTAGAAACCACCTATAATTAACTAACCCAATAATAAAAATGAAGAAAACTACTTTAGGAATACTACTTATCGCTTTACCAATGTTATTTATTAATTGCTCTAAGGACGAAAGTACTACAGTTACTCCACCTCAAACAGCCCTAACACCAGATCCAAGATTACCCAATCAAGAAGTATTTAAACCCGCAATACAATTGGTTCCTAAATCCCTTACTGGAAAAGTTACTGGAAAATCAACCGCAACAAAACAACGTATTGTCAAAGAATTAATTTTTAGAGTTACCAAAGATCAACTTGGGAATGAGGTTCAAAATGAGTTGAAAGAAAACAGATATTTATATGACTCAAAAGGTCGATTGTATTCAATAGACAGATACATCAAAGACAAATTCATTGGAATAATTTCTAAATATGAGTTTGATGCTGCAGATAAAGTTACAAAAGCCTTTCATGGTAATAATCCTGTTGAAATTAATAGTGGTGGGTATATCACAAAAACAACTGGAAATGATGGAGGAATAATGGACATTTATTACGACGAAATCGGACGTCTTGCAAAAGAAGTTGAAACAGGAACTTATGAGCAGGAGATTGAACATCAAGGGCCTGACGGTAATTTTACATACGAAACTGTTACCAATCCTAAAACTGCTACTTATTTATACAGCTATGTTGATAATAAAGTATTTGTTAATATCCTCTTGACTGAAAAAAATTACTCTACAGCTAAAGAAACTCCTAATGGAATTGAATATGTTGTTAAAGATAAAATTACTGAGATTACATACGAACTTACCATAGATTACGCGAAGGCTGGTATATATTCTAGTGAACCTATCTTTAGATGTTACATTTATAATTGGATGCATATATTAGATTGGAAAGTTAAGGCGGTATCTGAAGGTGTGACAGAATATGAATTGAGATATGATTATGAATATGTGTATGACTCAAATGGATACCTAAAAGAGTCTAAACAAACAACAACTCGTGCATCGCAGCCTGATCGCCCTTTAGTTATGAAAACACTATACACTTACGAGTAATTTCAATAACTGTTTGAATTTATAACCGATTTCCGTAAGATTAAACTAAAAGCTACAACTATAATTTTGTAGCTTTTTTTTATCTTTGAAAACCAATCTCAAGAATAAAAAACCTCATGATTACAAAAGCAACATTACAAGATATTCCAGCATTAAATACATTAATAAATTCTGCTTATCGCGGAGAATCATCTAAAAAAGGATGGACTACCGAGGCTAATTTATTAGAAGGAAAAAGAACTACTGAGGAAGAATTAAGTGAAACTATCCTAGATTCGAAAAATACTATCTTAAAATTTACTGAGAATGACCAAATTATCGGTTGCGTTTTGTTAGTAGAAAAAGAGGATAAACTCTATTTAGGAATGCTTACGGTTTCGCCTGAGTTGCAAAATAGCGGTATTGGTAAAAAATTATTACATCAAGCCGAAATTCACGCTAAAGAATTGGGTTTGCCTAAAATCATAATGACAGTGATATCTGTTAGAGAAGAGCTCGTTGCTTGGTACAAACGTAATGGTTATGTAGATACAGGCGTAAGAGAACCTTTCCCTGAAAGTGATGTTCATGTTACTGTTTCAGAAGAGCCTTTAGAATTTATTGTATTAGAGAAAAAAGTTTAATTCGTTTAACAACAAGGTTTGTAAAACACACGAAAAAAATTAACCGCAAAGGTCGCTAAGACGCAAAGAAAAAAGACTTTGAGCCTCAGTAACTTTTCGCCTTTCAAACCTTTGAACCTTTAGACGCACTGCGGTGCGTCTCTACAGAAAACCTTTGAACCTAAAAAAAATAATGATTTCTTATTAAAAATAAATAATGAACATACACCTTTTGCCTAAAAAAGATTGTACAGCCTCTATTTGGAGTGGTGGATTGACATATGAATATCTGATATATCCGAAAACGGCAAACTATACCGATAGGGATTTTATATTCAGGATAAGCAGTGCTACAATAGAGAAAGAGCCTTCAGAGTTTACCAAATTTAAGGGTTATTACCGATACTTGGTTATGCTTGATAACGGCTTGCAGATTGAGATAAACAAAGAAAAAAAAACATATGAGAAATATGAAATCATGGAATTTAATTCGGATGATGAAGTGACTTCTTATACAAAAGGTATTGATTTTAATTGGATGGTTTCTGAAAAAGTATCCCATCACAAACTAAAAATAACGAATAGTAATCAGAGTTGTAATGCTCAGATAGTAATTTTATATCCTTTATATACAACAGTTATTAAAATTAATGAGAAGCCATACTACCTAGAACCTTATGATTTATTAGTCATTGAAAATCAAAAAAAGGAGAATATAATGCTTCATTTTTCTGATGAATGCCTCTATGGAATATTGGATTTTTAAAATTTAACCGCAAAGTTCGCTAAGATGTTATCTCACTAAGACGCTAAGTCGCAAAGAAAAAAAGTTTTGAGAATCATTAACATTATGCCGTTCAAACCTTAGAACCTTAGAGCCTTTGCCACTTTGAAACTAAAAAAAGAGCTAAACATTTCTCTTAATCTTCGATAAAAACTCATGTGAAACTCCAAGGTATGAGGATAAATTTTTGTTATTTATTTTCTGTGTTTTGTCTGGATGAGTTTTTATAAATTCAAGATATCGTTGTTTGGATGTTTTGTTTAAAACATCAAGAAGTCTGTTTTGTATAAGGATATTGGCTCTTTCTACCATTGCTATATGAAACTGAATTAGCTTTGGCACTTCTTTAAATAATAACGTTTTATTGGATTTATTAATTACTAATATTTCGCTATCTTCTATTGCTTTAATATTGTATTTGGTTGGTTTCTGATGATAGAAGCTTTCAATATCACACATCCAATCATTTTCGAAAGCAAAAAAGAGAACACTTTCACTTCCGCTTTCGTTTAGGATATAGATTTTAAATGCTCCTTTTAAAATAAAACCTTCATATACACTATTAGAATCCTGAATTTGTAGAAACTCGTTTTTCTTCAGTTTAATAAATTCTGTTTTTTCTATAATTATATCCCATTCAGTATCTGTAAGGACAATTTTGCGCTCAATATTATCCCTTAATAGTTTATACATATGGTTATTTTTTATTTTTAGCAAAAACATTATAACTATTTAATTTACAATATATTTATAGATAATAAAAAATAAATGTAATCGATTACTAAATTAATAAAAAAGATAGAACTAGTTCAATTTTTTTAAAATATTTTATAAAGACTTTTGGCGTATTAATTAACCCCAAAATATCTATTATGAAGATTAAATCTACATTATCAGCGTTATTATTAACACTGATTTTCGGCTTTGCAAGTTGCAACAACGAAGAAATTACTGCTACACAAAATGGTGATAGCAATGCAAGTACAGCTTTATCAACAAGTCAAAATCTGACTGCCAAAGTAGGTAATTGTGCTGAGGTTCCTGGATGGGCATCTCAAAACGGAGGTACTACAGGAGGCGGAAGCGCAGCAGAAACTGTTGTAACTACCTACGCACAACTAAAAGCAGCTATTGAAAACAGTGCTGTAAAAGTGGTAAAGGTTACTGGTACTATTACAATTACAACAAGGCTATCTTTTCAGGATCAATCTGGCAAAACAATTTATGGAGCTAGCGGAGCAAAATTGGTCTCTACAGATCAAACTCAGGCAAATTCTGGTATTATCAATATTAAAAGATGTACCAATATTATTATCAGAAATTTAATTTTTGAAGGTCCTGGTGCTTATGATACTGATGGTTGGGATAATGCTATTATAGATGACTGCCGAAATGTTTGGGTAGATCATTGTGAGTTTAGAGATGGTGTAGATGGTAATCTTGATATAAAAAACAAGTCGAATTACGTTACTGTTTCTTATACAAAATTTGGGTACTTAAAACCTCCTAGAGCTGGGGGTTCTGGAGGATCTGACGATCATAGATATTCTAACTTAATTGGTTCTAGCGATGGTGCTACAGCTGACCGTGGAAATTTAAAAATTACTTTTGCTCGTTGTTGGTGGGCTCCAGGATGTAAGGAAAGAATGCCAAGAGTTCGTTTTGGTCAAGTGCATATCATAAATAGCTACTTTAATAGTACGGTTAGCAATAAATGTGTTGCAGCAGGTTTCGAAGCTAATATTCGTGTAGAAAACAACGTATTCGAAGGTGTAAAAACTCCTATTGACTTAATGACTGGCTATACAGCTGTAACTGCTGTTGGAAATATTTTTACAAGTACAACTGGAAATACTGCAGGAAGTAATACTGCTTTTACACCGCCATATTCTATTGTGACTCTTGCTGCATCTGCGGTTAAAGCTGATGTTACTGCTGGAGCTGGTGCTACATTTACAGGTAATACTTGTGGTTCTTTTTAATTTAATTTAACCATATAAGTCATGTAAGTGCATTTAAGCAATAGTGCTTAGATTTATTTATATGACTTATATGGTTTCTTTTTTTTTATATAAACTAAGGATTTAACCGCAAAGTTCGCAAAGGTTTACGCAAAGAACGCAAAAGTTTTTCTCGTAAAGACGCTAAGTCGCAAAGAAAAAGCTATAGGTTTATTTACCTTTTCAACCTTTGAACCTCTGCACCTCTGCACCTTTGTCCCTTAAATTTAGAGAACTAACTCCTCAAACAATCTTTGAATCGTTTTATCTAAATCCTGGCATAAACCCGGATGCGGTCTTGAGGTTTGAATTGCCGAACTACGAATCGCCGTTAACCAACGAAAACGTTCCGGTATTTCCATTTGTCCAATTGGTCCGCCATCTTTGGCTCCATTGGCTATTTTTTCTAGCGAGGTTAAATTGCAATATAATTGTTCGATATCAAAATCGGCTGAAAGTGCTTGAATTCTCGTATCATTTATATGATACAATACTTTTATAAATTTGGCTCTTTTGCAAAATAATATGATACCTATATTTAGGAATTCTTCGCGTTCTACTCTTGGCACAACACGAATTACGGCATATTCATATAAGTGGTTATCTTGCATTTTCGGCTTCTTTTACAAAAATTTCAGAATGGTTTAATCGTGTTTGCAAAAATTGTAAATATACATTTCGCAATGCTTCAGGTGTTTCATCGGTATCTTCCCAATTGAGCCATTCGTCTGGAATAAGCGCTACAATTTCATGTAATAATTCGGGAGTTAAAACTGCTTTATATTCTGAATCGACTTCTTTTATAAGTGATGCCTGTGGTAACAATACGTGGTCTTTTATTAATGCAAAAGGACTTTTTGCATGTTGTTCCCAATTGTTCCATGAATGATGAAAATACAAACATGCTCCGTGATCTATTAACCATAGTTCTTTGTGCCATATAAGCATATTGGTATTCCTGAACGTACGATCGACATTGGTAATAAAAGCATCTAGCCATACAATTTGCGACGCTAGTTTAGGATCAACTACTGTTACAACTGGATCGAAAGTAATTGCTCCCGATAAAAAATGTAAAGCCAGATTAAGTCCTTGGCTTCCTTGTAGTAAATCCTGAATTTCTTCATCGCCTTCGCTTCTGCCAAATGCTTCGTCGAGATTAGCAAATACTAATTCGGGGATTTGAAGTTTTAAGACATTGGCAATTTCGCCTCCTATTAATTCGGCAATTAGGGCTTTTACACCATGTCCTGCTCCTTTAAATTTTAGGACGTATTTAAAATCGTCATCTGCTTCGGTTAAAGCGGGTAACGAACCGCCTTCGCGCAACGGACTTATATATCGCGTTACGTTTACCGTTCTTAGATCGAGTTTGTTTTTCATAGTCAGCTTTTACTGGAATACAAACTTACTAATTTAGATTTGTTAGTCTTCTTAGATTAGTTAGATTTTTAGATTACATCTGAAGTTAATCACGTCATGGCTGTAGAGGCGCACCGCAGTGCGTCCTACACAATGTATTCTGTAAAGATGGCCATTGCGCTAATTTTGTTTCACGCAGATTTGGCAGATTCAGCGGATTTTTCTCTGGTTTGGTTTGGTTTACCGCTTAGTTTGTGGAATATATTGTAGGAGATGCACCGCAGTGTGTCTTACACAATGTATCCTGTAAAGATGTCGCAGCGTTGCGCTAATTTTGTTTCACGCAGATTTGGCAGATTCAGCGGATTTTTCTCTGGTTTGGTTTGGTTTGCTTTTAAGGCTTAGTTTGTGGAATGTATTACGGGAGACGCACTGCGGTGCGTCTCTACATTGCGTGCGTTTATCTTTTCAGAATTATATTGTGGTTCTTCTCCCGAAGTTTCGGGACGCTCAGAAGGACAAACTGAGTAACATACAATAAATCTTAAAATCTTGATTCTTTAAGTCTTGCCTCTAAGAAGTCTAAAAATCTAACTAATCTAATGTCAAAAATGCTTTCCCAAGATTTGTAATAATATCGGATGCTATAAATGACTGATATCCTGTTTCGGGTAAGGCAATATCGGCGGTTAAACCATGTATATAAACTCCTAATTGAGTAGCTTGAATTGGTAAATATCCTTGCGCCAGTAAACTTGTGATTATTCCGGTTAGGACATCTCCGCTTCCTGCGGTTGCCAATGCTGCATTTCCTGTGGTATTTTGATAAATCGATTCACCATTTACTATATGTGTTGGAGCACCTTTTATGACTATGATTACTTTATATTGTTTGGAGAATTCTATGGTTTTTTCAAATTTTTTGCTGTCTGAAGTCCAATTTCCTATTAAGCGTTCTAGTTCTTTCGGATGTGGTGTTAGTATGGTATCTGGTTGTAGCAAATCATACCATGCTTTATTCTGTGATAGGATATTTAGTGCATCGGCATCGATAACTAGTGGAGTTTTATTTGTTTTTAAAAACTCAAAAAATGCTTTTTGTGTGTTGGGCTCCTGCCCTATTCCTGGGCCTATTCCTATGGCTTGTGGTTTTATATCGAATATGATTTCGGATATGTATTTTTCATGTGTTGTGGTTACCACCATAACTTCGGGAATTGTAGATTGGAGGATTTCGTAGCCACATTTTGGAATGTGTGTCGTTACGAGTCCGCAGCCTGATTTTATACAGGCTTTGGATGCTAAAACGGCTGCTCCTATCTTGCCATAACTTCCTGAAATTATTGCTGCATGTCCTTGTATTCCTTTGTGTGTTTTGGAATTTATAGGCTTGTAAATCTGTTGAATATCAGCTTTGGTTATGGAAATGGGTATTTTCATGAAATGGGTGTTTTTATTAAAATTACAAAAAACCATGATTCAAAAATCATTAATATTACCTGATAAGCTCTAGCCCTGATAATAGCGGCATCCTTTATGTTTTTTCTTTAAAAATATAAAGATATAGCGAATAGCAGGAAACAGCTACTAATTTTTGCGATTTTTATAATTTTGAGTACTTGTTTACAACATTTTTTGAATAAATTTGCGATTAACTTTTATAAACACACACAATGAAAAATACTGCGCTAACGCACATACATGAGGGTTTGGGAGCGAAAATGCTACCTTTTGCTGGTTATAATATGCCTATTTTATACGAGGGTGTAAATGCTGAACACGAGACGGTTCGTACTAGTGTGGGCGTTTTTGACGTTTCGCACATGGGAGAATTTTTATTATCTGGTCCAAATGCTTTGGCTTTGATTCAGAAAGTAACTTCAAATGATGCATCGACGCTTACTATTGGTAGAGCTCAATATTCTTGTTTACCTAATAATGATGGCGGAATTGTAGATGATCTGATTATTTATAAAATGAAAGATGAAGAGTATTTACTTGTTGTAAATGCTTCGAATATTGATAAGGACTGGAATTGGATTTCTTCGCACAATGATTTGGGTGTGGATATGAAAAACCTTTCGGATGATTATTCTTTGTTGGCAATACAAGGGCCTAAAGCTGTTGAGGCTATGCAAAGTTTGACTTCGGTTGATTTATCGGCTATTCCTTATTACCATTTTGAGATTGGTACTTTTGCAGGAATCGATAATGTAATTATTTCGGCTACTGGTTATACTGGTTCTGGTGGTTTTGAGATTTATTGCAAAAATGATGAGGTTGAACTTATCTGGAATAAAGTGTTTGAAGCTGGTGCTGCTTTTGGTATTAAGCCAATAGGATTAGCAGCTCGTGATACGTTGCGTCTAGAAATGGGTTTCTGTTTATACGGAAATGATATTAACGATACTACTTCGCCTCTTGAGGCTGGATTGGGTTGGATTACAAAGTTTACTAAAGATTTTACGAACTCTGAGAACCTGAAAAAACAAAAAGAAGCGGGTGTTACTAAAAAACTTGTTGGTTTTGAGATGCAGGAACGTGCAGTGCCTAGACAAGATTATGAAATTGTTGATGGTTCTGGAAATGTAATCGGGGTGGTAACATCTGGAACTATGTCTCCATCTATGGGAATTGGTATTGGGTTAGGATACGTAACTATCTCAAACAGTGCTATAGATAGCGATATCTTTATTAGAATTAGAAAAAATGATGTTCCTGCGAAAGTGGTAAAACTTCCTTTCTATAAGAAATAATACTTTCTGGCATCAATATTTTAGTGAGATTATACTCTTTTTATAAAAAAAATTAGCGTAATTTTAGTTTAAATGTTGATACCCGATTTATGAAAAAATTTTCATTAGTATTTCTGCTTGTTGGTTTCTCTCTGTTTGGTCAAAATAGTGACTCTACATGTGAAATATTAACTAAAATAAATGCGCTTATTCAAAGCGAGCATATTCAGCCAAAACCGGTAGATGATAGTCTATCGGTTTTTGTTTTTGATAACTTTATCGATGACCTTGACCCTTCCCGAAATGTTTTCCTGAAATCGGAATACGATGCGCTTGCCAAAAAATACCGCTTGAATATTGACAATCTTATTTTGAATAAAGATTGTAGTTTCCTGAATGATATTGTTACTAAATATCGTAATGGTCTTATAAGAAACAAAGCTGCTTTAGAAAAAATCCTGACTCAGCCTATTGATTATTCTGCGAAAGATACGATTCGGTTTTACAAAAAATCTTTTCCCGTATATATGAAGGAAACTGAAATCGAGAAGGTTTGGCGTAAAAAAATGCGCTACGAAATTCTGGATGAAATCTCTGAAATAAGTTCTAATCTGGACTCGCTTAAAGCGAATTTCGCTTCTCTTGAACCGATTCATAAAAAAACTGTTCTTGATAACGAAATATGCCGAATTAATACGCTTTTGCAATCGGGGAAAAATCCTCAAGAAAAACTATATAACTATTTCTGTACGTATTTTGATCCTCATACTGCCTATTTTAGTGATGATTCAAAATCTAGTTTTGTAGCTTCTTTATCCAAAGAGCATTTATCTCTGGGTTTAAATGTGAATTTGAATGAAAAAAATGAGATTATTGTAGATGAATTAGACCCTAATGGTCCTGCTTTTAAAACTGGTCAGATAAAAAAGGGAGATCAAATTATCTCTATCTCTAACCAAAAAGAAACTTTAAAGGTTTCGTGTGCCACGCTTGAATCTATTTCGACCATGATTTTATCTGAGTTGAATAAAACTATCGTTCTGACTCTTAAAAGAAATTCTGGAAAAAGTTTTGAAGTAAGCATCGAGAAACAAATTATGAAGGATGAAGAAAACTCTGTTTTTAGCTTTATAATTGGTAAAGAAAGTAAGATTGGTTATATAAAAATTCCTAGTTTTTATGCCGATTTAGAAGGAAATAGCGGAAAAGGTTGTGCAGATGATACTGCGAAAGAAATTATTAAGCTACAAAAAGATAATATTAAAGGTCTGGTTATCGATTTAATAGATAATGGTGGCGGATCTATGGAGGAAGCCATAAAACTAGCCGGAATGTTTATAGATAGCGGCCCTATCTCGATTGTGGTTGATAATAAAAAAGAGCAATCGGTTATAAATGATCCTTATAAAGGTATGCTTTATAAAGGTATTGTTGTGGTATTGGTAAATGGCAACACGGCTTCGGCTAGTGAGTTCTTTGCTGCAATTATGCAGGATTACAACAGGGCTTTATTATTGGGTAGTACTACGCTAGGAAAAGCTACAATGCAAACTATACAATCTCTGGATGAGAAAAAAAACACCGACTTCCTGAAAATAACTATCAATAAATTTTACAGAATAACAGGAAAGAGTCATCAATATATAGGTATAACTCCCGATGTGGTTCTTCCTGAGTTTTACGAAAACATTATCCAGAAGGAGAAAAATTTTCCCACGGCAATTAAAAACGATAGTATTGTTCCTGTTTTAAGATTTAGACCTTATGTAAAAAGAAGTCTTATAAATAGCTTAGCAGATGATAGTAGTATTAGGGTTGCTGCGAGTGATTATTTTAATAATATTATCCAGATAAATCAAAAAATAGACCAGCTTATTAATATTCCTCAAACTGAAATTCCGATGACTTTGGATGCTGTTTTTAATCAGAAAAAATCAAGAAGTATTTTGTGGGAAGAAATAAACGCTTTTAATAGCAAGAATAGTCCACTTGAGATTTATAATTCGACCGTTAATCAATTTCTGCTAGGTATTTATCCTACCGAAAAAGTTATGAATCAATATCAAATTAATAATCTTAAAACTAATCCGTACTTAAATGAGGCTGTAAATATTATTAATGATTTTAATGCAGCTAATTAGTATTCGGTCTCCGTTTACAGTATTCAGTGGCACTGTTTAGTCTCAGTATACGGTACCAGTTTAAAACTGAATACTGAGATTATTGACTACTTACAATGGAGTATATATTCTCAATTTACATTTTACTGCCACCAGTTTACATTTCACCAAAAAAAACATAGTGTTTGTTTTTGTAAAATAACTAATAACTGTATTTTTGCAACTCAAAATAAAAAATTAGCAATGGGAAGAGCGTTTGAATTTAGAAAAGGTAGAAAAATGAAACGTTGGTCGGCAATGGCCAAAACATTTACCCGTATTGGTAAAGATATCGTAATGGCCGTTAAAGAAGGTGGTCCTAATCCGGATGCCAACTCTAGACTAAGAGCGGTTATACAAAATGCCAAAGCAGCCAACATGCCTAAAGACAACGTTGAGCGCGCTATAAAAAATGCCAGCAATAAAGATACTGCCAACTATAAAGAAATTTTATTTGAAGGTTATGCTCCTCACGGAATTGCAATATTAATAGAAACTGCATCTGATAACAATAATCGTACAGTAGCCAATATTCGTAGTTACTTTAACAAATGCAACGGAACTATGGGAACACAAGGTTCGGTTGAATTTATGTTTGACCATACTTGTAATTTCCGAATCCCTAAAGGCAATCTTGATCCTGAGGAATTGGAACTAGAATTAATCGATTTTGGTGCTGAAGAGGTTTTTGAGGATGAAGACGGAATTTTAATCTATGCTCCTTTTGGAAGTTTTGGAACTATCCAAAAAGAACTAGAAAATAGAGGTCTTGAAATCTTATCTTCTGGTTTTGAACGTATCCCACAAATAACGAAAGAACTTACTGAAGCTCAAATTGCAGATGTAGAAAAACTTATCGAAAAAATCGAAGAAGATGATGATGTTATGAACGTATATCATACGATGAAAGAAGAGTAATTTTTACTTTTATACTATATACTAAACTCCAGAGAAATCTGGAGTTTTTTTTGTTTTAAAGAAGAAATATTATTACAATTTTTAATACTATTTCCTTACCTCATTTTTATTAGAATATCACTAAAACTGGGTATTGTGCATCCATCAAAAGTCTGCTACTTTCGTGCGATTCTTATACATAAGAAAAAATCTAAAAATTTAAAACAAAGTATTGAAGAATACATTTTGCTAAACCTAATTTATAATACTCAGAAACAAATAAAACTAATTTGCTTTCGAGTATTTATCAAAATAAACAATGTAAAATCAACAACCTATAAAACAATTCCATTGCCATATAATTTAACGGTTAAGAAAGTTATTATAACTTCTTGTAAACCATTTTTTTCCTATTAAAATTTTTTTATATTTGGCCGCCATTAAATCACTACAATAAGCTAAGTTAATTCGTTAATTTAATGCCTAATACCAAATCAAACCTACAAAACATTGAAAAAAACTACTCCTAGGTTATCCTCTTTCTTATTAAATTTCGTTTTATTTATCATAAGTATTAATTGTTTTTCAAATACAAATCGAGATACGATTAGTAATCTAAAAAAGAACAATCCGATTATAAATATACTTTCCCAAAAAGAAACAAACACTTTATCTCTTTTTTCTCCGGCTTCACAAAGTGAATTTACCAATACTTTTATAAAAGAAAACTATCCAATTGCTGATCCAACTAATGAGGATTTGAATAAGGCAATTGGAGTTTTTAAAGAAATTGATAAAAACAGTAATTTAACTGATCTGTTAGAACCTAAAAGTTTGTCAATGCTACCTTTGGGTATTAAAAAGACAATTGGTGGTATACAATATATTTTAGGCGTTAGTAATGCAAAATTCACTCCCGAATATACTGAGTTAACTGCATTTGTAAAAATAATCCTCCCTCAGCATGATGCATCTGGTAATCCTAAAGAGCTCTTTTTTGGAGCTAATAACATTAAACTCTCTCATAAAGGGGGATTAGTAGGTGATACTAATTTGGTTTTACTTGGTGATGTTCCAATAAAAATTAATGGTGAGAATTTATTATTGATTTTAAAAGGTGGCATGACTATGGCCACTGGGCAAGTCGAGAATAAAACATACGTAACTATAGATTGTAATGGATTTAAAGAATTAGGAATAACTGCAGATGTAGTTTTCTCGAGAACATTGCTAGAACCTGTTGATGCTAATTACAATGTTATAGCATCTCCACAAAGAGTGGAAGCAAAATTTAAAACAATAGTATCTAACTGGAATGATATTTTGGTAGAAATCTCTTTACCAAGTTTTCAGTTGACTAGTTATAAAGGTACCTCCTTTGAATTAAACAAAGCGGTAATCGATTTTAGTGATATTCGAAATTCTAGTGATGTAGTTTGGCCAAAGGATTATGAAAAAGACTATCTAGTTCCTGGTAATGAAAATTTATGGAGGGGTTTATATGTAAAATCCTTAAAAGTAGTTTTACCTGCACAGTTTAAGAATAAAGAAACAAATCAGCGAATTGTTTTTAAAGCTACTGATTTATTAATTGACCGAATGGGTGTTTCGGGGAATTTCTCTGCCGAAAATGTTTTGGATTTAGGTAAAGGAAGTGCTTCAGGCTGGCAATTTTCCGTTAATCATATTGAATTAGGTTTTAGAGCAAATTCATTAACATATGCCTCGTTTGATGGAGACATCGTTTTACCAGTTACTGACCCATCCAAGCAATGCAAGCCAGGTGTAAGGAGCGAACTTGGCTATAAAGCAATCATTAATCCTATAGATAATGAATATCTTTTAAAAGCAGAAGTAAAAAGTGATATTTGTTTTCAATTATTTAAGGCAAATGCAAAAATAGAAAAAAACTCGTATGTAGAACTAAAAGTAAAAGAAGGTGTTTTCCTGCCCAAAGCTGTTCTTTATGGAAGCTTAGCTATAAAAGGAAGTAACACTCCCGAGTCTGAAAACGATACAAAAGAAACAGTAAATTTTAAAGGAGTTACATTTCAGAATTTACAATTACAAACTGTAGTTCCTTATATAAAAGCAGATTATTTTGGGTATAAGAATGCTGCTGAAGATGATGCAAAAGTTAGTAATTTCCCTATAACAATAAATGAAATTGCCTTAATTGCAGATGACGAATCGGCGAGTTTAAAAATAGATTTGGCCGTTAACTTGATGAAAGATCAATTTAAAGGACAAACAAAATTTTATGTTGTTGGAAAATTTGCAAAAAATGAAGGCATTCAAAAATGGAAATTTGATCATTTAAAATTTGAAGAGATTAAGGTTTCTGCCGATTTAGGAGGAGTGAAATTTAAAGGAAGTATTACCATAATGGATAACGACCCTGTTTATGGCAATGGCTTTAAAGGAATGGTAGGAGCTGATTTTACTGGCGGAATAGCTGTAGAGGCAAATGCTATTTTTGGTTCTACTACATTTAGATATTGGTATGTAGACGCTATGGTAGATAACCTTAATATACCTGCAGGAGCAATCACTTTCAAAGGTTTTGGTGGAGGCGCCTATTATAAGATGAGAAAGGACGGCTTTAGTTCTTCATTTGTAGCATCGGGTTCTAATTATGTTCCAGATATCGATTCTAGTCTTGGAGTTAAAGCGATGATAAAATTTGCAGGAACTGCAACCGCCGATGCTTTTTGGGGTGGTGCTGGTTTTGAAATTGCTTTTAATAGTAACTCTGGTATAAATAGAATTAGTATTTATGGAGAAGGTCACGTAATGCAACCTTTTGAAATACCTGGAGCAGAAGAGTTAACAGGTGCTTTAAAAGCCGTTGCCGAAAACGAATCATTATTATCTAAAGTTGCATTAGAGGCTCTAAAAACCTCAAACTTATCTAAAGCTGCTGAACAGCTATATCCTAATACGGTAAAACAATCTATGGGTATCAATGCATTTGCAGCCATAGAATATGACTTTAGAGCAAAGACCTTGCATGGTACATTCGATTTATATATAGATACGCCTGGAGGTTTTATAAAAGGTCGTGCTTCGGGTAATAGGGCTGGTTGGGCAGTATTACATTTTGGACCAGACAAATGGTATATACGCATGGGGACTCCTACTGATCGTTTAGGAATAAAACTAGCAATTGGACCTATAGAAGTAGAAGCTGGAGGTTACTTCATGTTAGGAGACGACATTCCTGCAAGTCCACCACCACCTGCTATAGTAGCACAAATTTTAGGGTTGGAAGTTGCAAAATTAGATTATATGCGAGACGAAAATAGCATTTCGTCAGGAAAAGGTTTTGCCTTTGGGTCAGATTTTAGTCTAAAAACTGGTGACCTAACCTTCCTTATATTCTATGCAAATTTTCAAGCAGGATTTGGATTCGATATAATGGTAAAAGATTATGGCGAAGCTGCATGTAAAGGTTCAGGGCAAATTGGTATAAATGGTTGGTATGCCAATGGACAATCCTATGCTTATTTGCAGGGCGAACTAGGTTTGAAGATTAAATTATTCATGATTAGAAAGAAAATATCAATCATAAAAGGTGGTGGAGCTGTTCTTTTACAAGCAAAATTACCTAATCCTGTATGGATAAGAGGATATTTAGGAGGTTATTTTAATTTATTAGGTGGAGCGGTAAAAGGTAGCTTCCGATTTAAATTAGAATTTGGTAAGCAATGTGAATTCATTACAGATAGTCCATTAGGAGGTCTTAAGACAATCGCAGACATAACTCCTGCCGAAGGAACAAAAGATGTAGATGTTTTTACCATTCCTCAAGTCGGATTTAATATGCCTATAGATAAAAACTTTACTATTGAAGATGATGGAGGAGTAAAAACTTACATGTTAAAACTTGAAGAATGTACCGTTAAAAAAGATGGTGTTCCTATTGTAGGAGAATTAGCTTGGAATAAAACCAAAGATTTATTAACATTTACTGCTTTTGATATATTACCACAAAATTCGAGTTTAAGTATAACAGCAAAAGTAAGTTTCCAAGAAAATGTAAATGGAACTTGGAAAACGATATATGAAAATGGGCAAATAGCAACCGAGACCGAAACAAGAAATTTTACAACTGGTGTTGCTCCAAATAATATCCCTGTAAATAATATAGCGTATTGTTATCCTGTAATTGATCAGAAATATGTGTACCAAAATGAAACGAAGCAAGCTTATGTTGTCTTAAAACAAGGTCAACCCTATTTATTTGATTTAAAAACTGGTCAATCGCAAAAAGCATTTTATAAAACAGGAAATAAAACAGCTCTTGGATCTGGATCTATAAGTTACAACAGTTCTCTTAAAAAAGTTGTCGTCGATTTACCCTCTTTACAAACATCAAAACAATATAATGTTTCATTAATGACACTAGAAACAAAAACAGATGCAAATGGAAATATGACCGAAAGTTTTGATAAACAGGATTTAGGATCAGATTCTAGCTTAGAAGTTAAAAGCAATAAATTAACAGAAACTATTACAGGTGGGCAAGGTATTGAACTTTTACAATATAATTTTAATACAAGCCAATACAATACTTTCCAAGAAAAAATGGCAGCAAAAAAGCCTAAACAAACATTGGTAGAAATCATTTATTCAGATATCCATGCATTACAATCTCTTAATAATTCAACAGAACCATTTGATGAAATAGAAATAATTGGTAATGAAAAAACACTAAATGTGCCATTGATAAACGTTGAAGCAATACTAGATGATAGTTATTACAAAAACGAAATCTATCCTTTGGTCTATAAAGGATATCCGTTAGAAGGAATCATAACTTTCGATAGAGATACCAAAATATTGGGAATCCCTCCTACTAAAGGAGTTGAAACCTTGGCATGGTATCAGGATTACATCATAAATAATCCTAATAGTTTTATGCTGAAAGAATATTTGCCTTTCCGATATAATCAACCATTTTATTATAAAAATGATTTTCTAGATGTACGTTATAAAATAGTCAACTACTTTGTAAATACCAGAAATCAAGCAATGATTAACAAATACGACTATATCATTAACGGTAAATTCCCGTACATAAAACAAGGTTCATATAACATTAAATTGAATTATACACTACCAGGAGGGCAATTAGGCTCTAGTTCAATTTTTACATTCAATAAATCAAATTAGCATGAAGTTTAAAATTTTAATTATACTTTTTTTTATAATAATTAGTAATGTTTTTGCTCAAAATAAAAAAGAAGAAATAGCATCGATTGAAAAAAAACCTGGAATTCAAGTTATAGCAAGAGTACAAAAAGACAGGATTTTATTACGTTGGGCGGTGACAAATCCTATTGCTTGGAAAAAACTAAACACTTATGGATACCTAATAGAAAGATATACTGTTACAAGAGATAACAAAACATTATCTAACCCTGAAAGAGTGGTTTTATCTCAAATTATGAAACCAGAACCACTAGAAAACTGGGAAAAGTTAATTCAGGATAATGATAATGCAGCGATTATTGCTCAGGCTATCTATGGAGAAGATTTTGCAGTTTCTGGAACCGATAAAATGGAGAACATCATTAATCTTGCCGAAGAAACAGAACAAAGATTTACGTTTGCATTATTCACTGCCGATAAAGATTTTGAGATTGCAAAAAAAGCTGGTTTAGGATTTGAAGACAAAACAGCCAAAGAAAACGAAAAATACGCATACAGAATATCATCAAACATACCCGAAACTGAAATGAGCATTGATTATGGAGGTATTTTTGTAGGGCTAAAAGAATATGAATCTCTACCAAAACCAATGGATTTTACTGCGCACTTTAGTGATAACAGTACAATGTTAAGTTGGAACTTTAAAATCCTATCTCATGCATACGGTAGTTATTATGTGGAACGTTCTACAGATAAAAAAACTTATGAAA
>NZ_JSYP01000032.1 GCF_000813005.1 Flavobacterium sp. KMS
ATCAGTTGCCACAGGAGCATTAGCTTGCGCAGCAGTTAATCCTGCAGTATCACTACATTGTAAAGTTACATTAAGTGCAGTTGGAGCTGTTGTCCAAGTCGGAGGAGTTGTATCTACAACATTAATAGTTTGGCTTACAGGAAGAGATGTGTTATTACAAGCATCTTTTGCAGTCCATGTTCTAGTTATAGAATAAGTTCCAGGACATGATCCAGGAGTATTTACGTCTGCAAAAGTAAGAGAACTTACCGTACCACTATCATCAGTGGCAGTTGCAGTTGCAAATACAGGAGTTTGAGGACAGTTAATAGTCGAAGGAAGAGGTAGCGGATTAACTATTGGTTTAGTAGAATCCCCACTATTGATGGTTACAGAAAGTTGTTGTTGACATCCATTAGCATCAGTCACAGTTACAATGTAAGCACCAGAAAGAATGTTCGTTAAATCTTGTGTTGTCGAAGCAAACGGATTTCCATCTTTTGTCCAACTATAAGTATAAGCACCAGTACCGCCAGTTACAGCTATATCTATTGCACCAGTTGCATCATTATTACATAATACATTGGTTTTAGATGTTAAAGTAACAGCTAAGGCAGCTGCAGGTTGCGTAATTGCAATAGTTAGAACTGCTTTACAACCATTTGCATCTGTTGCAGTAACTTCATAAGAACCAACAGTTAAGCCAGTTAAATTTTGAGTAGTTGCATAAGCGCTTCCATTTTTCTTCCATGAATATGTATAAGGCGCAACACCACCAGTAGCATTATTAAGAGTGATTGCTCCGGTAGAAGCTCCAAAACATTTTACATTTACATGCGATGCAACAGCTTCAGTTACTACAACGTTACTTACTGTTACAACAACAGGTTTTGTATCAGAACAACCTGAGGTAAGGTTTTTTCCTTTAATGTAATAAGTCCCAGCAGTTGCCGCAGTAGGAGTATTGTAAGGAATGGTAGCCGCAGCATCTAGCCAATATGTGTATGTTAACCCAGCAGTACTACCCGCCGTAACAGCAGGTGCAGTAAGGTTTACCGTATTAGGGAAGCATACTGGAGCAGGATTTGTAATTACTAAAGTATTTGTTGCAAAACTTTTTGCTTTTAAAAATACACCTGCATCATAAAGTTGATCAGATGCATCGGCAATAGCCATTTTTATTTTATAGGTTTGTCCAGGAGTAACTGCATAAGTAGCAGTAAGAACAGTAGTTGATCCATCGTATTCCATAATCGTAGCACCCGGTGCATTATTTACATAATACGATGCATTTTTAGCAGGAAAAGAAACATTGTTTACATTAGTTCCTGCAGAGTGAATGTTGTTTATGGTTACCGCATCATTATTTGGTAATTGCGCAAGATTTACTGCATTATTAGTATATGGACCTGTGATTCCAGGGCCACTTAAGAAAAAACCGAAAGCATCATTAAAGTCAGTATTAACATATTCAAGATACTCTTCTGAAGCAAATACAAACTGAAATTCAACAAGATTTCCATCAGGAACAAAATTAAATTCAAGGATAGCTGCATCATGCATTGTTTCACCAGAAATGTTTGTTAAGTCTGGATCACTTGCATTATTAACCATCGCATCTGATTTGTTTGTGTAGGTATTAGGCCCCATTGCAGAATTTATCTTTCCAGTTGCAATTAAAAGACCTTCATCAATTGGGAAAGTCGAAGTTCCTTTACTGTAATATCCTAATTGTCTATCACCAGCAGTCCCAGACCAAACATGATCATTCCAGTTCCAGTTATTTCCACTTCTTTGGTAATAACCAAATCTAACGTTGCTCACAATCAAACAGCCGGAAGTTAATATGTTTCTTACTAACTGATCAGGATTATATCCATTGTTTCCAGCAGCTGGATTAGCAACATCAATAGATCCTGCTACCGCTAATGCTTGTACGGCATCTGCATTTACTTTTACAGCATCTGCACTTAAAAGAGCACTTTTTTTGGCAGTGAATTTATTTTGGTAAGGCGTATTCCCAATTCTAATCGGAATATTTTTTTCTTGAGCGAATAAACCGGAAGAAAAAAAGAATAATCCTAAAATAGTTAATAAAGTAATTTTTTTCATAATCTTTAATTTCAAAAATTAATAGTTTCTCTAAAGTGATATCCTACGTGTAATTTTATTTAAATATAATTTTGGTGCGTTTAGGAATTAAGATCCTTTAAATAGATTTTTTGTGTTTGGGTTTTCCTTTTTCTTGCCTTCATATATTTAACTTTATGTTTTGTGAAATTTTTAATTTTTTAACATAATCAAAGTTATATAGTCTATTTTTAATTGATTTTTTTTTCCTGTAAATGACTCAAATACTCGTTGAAAAGACATTTTTGACCTAAAAAGAGGCAAAAAAGACGTTTAAATTTTGCGATTTTTATTTTTTTTAGAAGCAATTTTTGTCAAAATCTTGATGCGAAATAAAATTTTATTATTTTATAAATAATTGATTATCAGTTATTTATGTGTTTTAAGTTTTTATTTGAAACATCGATGAAATACATTTATCATAGATTAAGTACATGTTTTTCTTGTAAAAAAGGGAGAGATGTTTTTTAAAAGTTAATTCTTTATGAATTTTGTAATTGACCAAATGGGATGCTAAAATTTCTATGATCTTTTTTTAAGAATTTTTTAAGATTATTTTTTGTCATAAATAATTCACCACAATAAATTAGAAATATAAAAATTGAACAAAAGAGATGACCTTATAGAATTCTTTTGTAAATTGTAGCTAAATTTTCAAAGCTGTTTTTGCGATTTAATCATAAAAGATTCTTCTTTTTTTGAATTTGTAGCGATTAAAAGAGGGGGCAAATACAGTAAAAAACCAAAAGCTTAAATTCCATATAAACAAATAGTATCCGTAATATGAAAAATTTAATATTGATCAGACATGCAAAATCAAGTTGGGAAGCTCCTCTAAAAGATTTTGACAGACCTTTAGTAAAAAAAGGAATTCATGATGCTCATGACGTTTCAGCTAGTATTTCAAAGTTTCTTCCTAAGACCTATTTGATATGGAGCAGTACAGCTGCTAGAGCTGTAGAAACAGCACTTATTTTTGCACAAAATATTTCATACCCTATAGAAAGTATCATTTATAAGGATGAACTTTATACATTTGATGAGAAACATTTGGAAAAGGTTATCAAATCATGTAATAATGCTTTCGAAAGTGTTATTCTTTTCGGACATAACGAGGCTATTACAAATTTTGTTAATAAATTTGGGGATGTTTTTATCGACAATGTTCCCACATCAGGTTTTGTATCATTACAGTTTGATACAGAAAGTTGGGACAAATTAGATAAAGGCAGAACTCTCAAAACTATTTTCCCCAAAGATTTAAAATGAATACAGTGTACGAACAAAAATATATAGACCGCGAAAAAAGTTGGTTGGCATTTAATGCAAGAGTATTACAGGAAGCAGCCGATATTACAGTACCACTTTTAGACAGATTACGTTTTTTAGGAATTTTTTCGAATAATTTAGATGAATTTTTTAGAGTTCGTTATGCAGCCATCCGAAGATTAAGTCTTTCAGGGATTTCTGGCGAAAAATATTTAGGAGGAATATCAGCTCAACAATTGGTAAAAGATATTACCGAGATTGTGATCCAGCAACAATCCGAGAGTTTGAGGATATTAAGTAATATAGAGACCGAACTAGAAACGGAGAATATCTTTATAATTACCGAAAATGAAATTACAAAAGATCAGGAAGAGTTCTTAAAGAATTTTTTTATTGAAAAATTAAGTCCAGAACTTGTTACAATTATATTAAATGATTTAGCCGAATTTCCCGTTTTAAAAGATACATTGGGATATTTAGCAGTGCGCTTAGAGATGAATCATACTGCAGAAGTGCGATATGCAGTAATCGAAATACCTAAAACCATCAATCGATTTGTAGTTTTACCTTCGCATGACGATAAACATTATATTATCTTGATAGATGATGTTATCCGACACAATCTAAGTAGCATTTTTACCATTTTTGATTATAAAAGTGTTTCGGCGCACATGATAAAAATTACTCGTGATGCCCAATTAGATATCGATAGTGATTTGAGTAAAAGTATGCTCGAAAAAATTGCAACATCGGTTAAAGATAGACGAATAGGAGAACCAGTTCGTTTTATTTATGACCAATTGATAGAACCAGATACGCTGCAGTTTTTTCTGGAAAAAATGAAAATCATCTCTACAGATAGTATTATTCCTGGAGGAAGATATCATAACCGACGTGATTACATGAATTTTCCTAATCTAGGAAGATACGATTTGCTATACAAAACAAATGTACCATTGCCAATTCCGGGATTGAGCATGGAAGGAAGTATTTTGCAGAAAATTGGTAAAAAAGATTATTTGCTAAATGCGCCGTATCAATCATTTTCGTACGTAACAAAGTTTTTACGTGAGGCAGCTTTAGATCCAAAAGTTACATCAATTAAGATAACATTATATCGTCTGGCAAAGAATTCCCAAATCATTAGTTCATTAATTAATGCAGCCAAAAACGGGAAAAAAGTTATCGTACAAATAGAGTTGCAAGCTCGATTTGATGAAGCTTCGAATATTTCTTATGCAGAGCAAATGCAAACAGAAGGAATAGAGCTTATTTTTGGAATAAAAGGATTAAAGGTACACAGTAAAATATGTGTAATCGAAAGAGTTGATGAAGGTAAAACCAAAAGATATGGATTTATTTCGACTGGAAATTTCAATGAATCAACGGCTAAAATTTATACCGATGTAACATTATTTACAAGTCATCAGCAAATTCTAAAAGACATATCTAAGATATTTGAATTCTTTGATATCAATTACAGAGTACACCGTTACAAGCATTTAATAGTATCGCCACATTATACAAGGTCTAAATTTGTAAAATTAATCGATAGAGAGATTCTACATGCTTTGGCTGGACGTAAAACCTATATAAAGCTTAAAATGAATAGTTTATCAGATTTTAAAATGATAGATAAGCTATACGAAGCGAGTAATGCAGGAGTAAAAATACAATTACAAGTAAGAGGGATTTGTTCTTTGATTCCGGGAATTCCGGGAATGAGTGAGAATATCGAAGCGATAAGCATAGTCGATAATTACTTAGAACATTCTCGAGTTTATATTTTTGGAAATGCAGGATTGACAGAAGTGTATATTTCTTCAGCCGATTTTATGACCAGAAATCTAGATGGAAGAGTTGAGGTAACTTGTCCAATTTATGATCAGGCAATAAAAAATGAGTTAATAGATAACTTTAATATTGCTTGGAAAGGGAATGTAAAAGTGCGTTTTCATTCTTATAAACTGGATAATAAATACAAAGCGAGAAATCACCACGCCATATTTAGAGCACAATTAGAAACATACAAATATTACCAAAACAAAGTAAATGCTATAGAAGAAGTTGTGTAAAAGCTAATAAACACAACCTTAATATATCAAGATACTTAATTTCAAATCATAAGCGAGAATGATTAAAATAAAAAAATATGGAGCAATCGATATTGGATCAAATGCCATGCGATTGTTGATTGTCAATGTGGTAGAACAAGAGGGAAAGGAACCTCAATTTAATAAAAGTTCCCTTGTGCGCGTTCCAATTCGTTTAGGACAAGACGCCTTTACAGTTGGAGAAATATCTGAAGAAAATATTGAAAGAATGTGCGATGCAATGAAAGCATTCAATCTTTTAATGAAAGTACATAAAGTAGAACGTTATATGGCATTTGCTACATCGGCAATGAGAGAAGCTTATAATGGAAAAGAAGTGGTAGCAATCATCAAGAAAAAAGCTGATATAAAAATTGAAATAATAGATGGAAAAAAAGAAGCTGCCATTATTGCTTCTACAGATTTACATCATTTATTAAAAACAGATCAGACGTATCTTTTTGTAGATGTTGGAGGAGGAAGTACAGAGTTTACATTATTCTCTAACGGGAAAATGGTAACTTCAAGATCATTTAAAGCAGGAACAGTACGTTTATTAAACGGAATGGTATGCGATGTAGTTTGGGATGAAATAGAAAAATGGATCAAAACAAATACAGAAGAATACGAAGAAGTAACTCTTATAGGTTCTGGAGGAAATATCAATAAGTTGTTTAAAATGTCGGGGAAACAACAAGAAAAGCCATTGTCATATATTTATGTGAATTCACAATATGCTTTCTTAAATTCTCTAAGTTACGACCAAAGAATAGCCGAATTAGGACTCAACCCCGATCGTGCCGACGTTATCATTCCAGCTACAAGAATTTATCTTAACGCAATGAAATGGAGTGGAGCAAGACAAATCTATGTTCCTAAAATAGGACTTTCGGATGGTATTGTAAAAGCAATGTATTACGGTAAAATTTAATTTTTTTGCCACGACCCGAGCGATAGCGAACTGGCGAAGCAATTTCACAAATTGTTTTTTATAATTGGAATGAAAAATTAGTGAAAATTTGTGTAATTCGTGGCAGAATTTATAATATAATAGATGAATAAAACGAGATTAGAGGCTTTTAGCGATGGTGTTTTGGCAATTATACTAACCATAATGGTTCTTGAAATTAAAGTTCCTCACGGAGAAAGTTTTAAGGATTTATTACCTCTTTTTCCTAAATTTCTCAGCTATATTTTGAGTTTTATTTACATAGGTATTTATTGGAACAATCACCATTATTTACTACACGGACTTACCAAGGTCAATGCTAAAATTCTTTGGGCTAATTTGCATTTGCTATTTTGGCTTTCATTAGTTCCAGTTTCCACAGGTTGGATGGGAGAACATAATTTTGCCAAACCAGCTATGGCATTGTATGGTTTTATATTACTTTTATCTGCAATTGCTTATGTTATATTGCAAAAGATTATTGTTTCTAGCGAAGGAAAAAATTCGGCTTTAGCGAAAACATTAGGTAAAGACTTAAAAGGAAAAGCTTCTGTAGTTTTATATGTAGTAGGAATCGTTAGTTCTTTTTATAACGAATGGATTTCAGGTGCTTGTTATTTTATAGTAGCATTATTATGGTTGATTCCAGATAAAAGAATTGAAAATCTTTTTGGCTCAGCCGAATAAAACAATTAATTCTTAGTCCTTCTTTATCTACAATAAAATATAATGAAATCAATATTTCAATCCCTTCAGATTTTACCTTCGAATGAATTAGATAAACTGGATGGTTTAATTACTAAAAAGAAATTAAAAAAAGGTGATTTTTTAATTCAGGAAAATCAAATATCCAAAGAGATAGTTCTGATAAAATCGGGCGCTTTACGCTCTTTTTATATCAATAACGAGGGAGAAGAAATCACAAACTGCATTACATTCGAGAATGAGTTTATGGCTGCTTTTGCTAGTTTTATTACCCAGAAACCAACAGAAGAGAATATTCAGGCATTATTTGATACCGAACTCGAAGTGATAAGTCACGCCAATATCGAACATCTTTATGAGAATAGTATCCATTGGCAAAAAGTTGGGCGAATAATAGCCGAAATGCAATATATAAACTTAGAACAACGTATTCTGTCTTTTCAAAAACTAACAGGAAAAGAACGATACGAAACACTTTTTAAGAATCATCCTAATTACATTCAGTTAATTCCGTTGCAATATTTAGCTTCCTTTTTGGGAGTAACACCAAGGCATTTAAGCCGAATTAGAAAAGCTATTTTATAGGACATTTGTCCAGTTATTGAGAGCCACTCCATCATTAATTTTGCTAAAAACAATATTTAATGATGAGAAAAAATATTTTAGTAATTGGAGGAACAGGATTGGTAGGCAAAGTCATTTTACGTATTCTTAAAGAAAGAAATCCTGATTATAATTTATTTGTAGGGAGTCGCCAATTAGGAAATACCGCTAATGATTTGGTTATTGATGTGAATAATTCAAAGACATTTGGTTCGATTACACATAATAAAATCGATTTGATCGTAATGTGTACAAAAGATAGTAATAATGCCATTTTACAATTTGCAATACAAAACAAACTCGATTATATTGATATTACAAAACCAACTCCAGATTTAACTGTTGCGTATAATTTTGCTATAGCAAATAAGCAAAAGATAGATAGTTATATAGTTTTTAGTTCAGGATGGATGGGAGGAATTGTAGGTAGTTTGATTGATTTTGTTGAGCCCGACAAAAGTAAAATTCAAGAAATTAGCCTTTATATTTATTATTCAGTAAAAGATTTAGCAGGGAAAAGTTCAGCCAATTTTTTAGCCGAAAATGTTTGTAAGCCATTTATTGTTTATAAAAATAATAAGGCAGAAGAAGTAAAGCATTTTCTAGGTTCAGAAAAATTTAATTTTGAGTTTGGCATAGGAAAACGCCAAGCTTATAATCTAGATGTTCCAGATTTGTTTATTTTAAATCAGATAGAAAAAATCCCAACTGTTTCGGTTAAAATGACCTATAATTCTAAATTTGTCACTAGTTTAATGGGGTATTTTCAATCGCTAAAGATTTTTAATATCATGTCTTTAAAAGAAAGACAATTGATGTTTGGTTCAAGCGGAAACGGAGATCAGACAGTTTTTGAAGTTGTTATTAAGACTCAGGATAAAACTAAAAAGATTAGTTTACAAAGTAGTAAAGGTCAAGCCGAATTAACTGCATTTTCGACAGTTTTGCATATCGAAAAGATGTTAAGTGAGACTTTGACTAGCGGAATTTATTTTAGTCATCAAATGCATTCATCAAAAGGTGTTTATGAAGCCTTAAATAGTTACAATACAATTAATCTTAAAATAAGCTAATTGAACATGAAAAATATTCTAATTATAAACGGACATCCTAATCCAGCGAGTTTTAATTTTGCTTTAGTCGAAGCTTATAAAAAAGGAGCTTTAAAAACTGATGCTAAAGTAGAAACGATTACAATTGCCGATTTAAAATTTAGTCCCAATTTGAAATTTGGTTACCAAAAAAGAACTGAATTAGAACCTGATTTAATAGAGTCTTGGGACAAAATAAAAAAAGCAGATCATTTGGTTTGGATTCATCCAGTTTGGTGGGGAGGTTTGCCAGCAATAACCAAAGGGTTTATTGATCGTCTTTTTTTACCTGGAATGGCTTTTCAGTACCGTGAAAATTCCGTTTGGTGGGATAAACTTCTAAAAGGTAAAACAGCGCATATTATTACAACTCTCGATCAGCCCGGCTGGTATTACAGATTGGTTTTTGGAAGACCAAGTGTGAACCAGTTAAAGAAATCAACTTTAGAATTTTGTGGTATAACACCAGTTAAGGTAAGTTATATCGGAGTTATAAAAACATCCGATAATAACCAAAGAGAAAAATGGTTGACTAAAGTTTACAATCTTGGATTAAAAAATAAGTGATTTTTTGCCACTGATTTAAATGATTTATCCCGTCCCGACATTTCGGGATTGGGATTGAGAGCCTAGCGTAAAACCTTTGAATCTTTGCATATCAGTCCCGAAACTTCGGGATTAGAACCTTAAAAAAAGCCTCAGAACCTCTTTTTAAATTATCCTTGTAAATCTAATCCAAATGTTGTTTTTAAAAGTTCAATGTTTGGATTTATTTCTAATAAACGGTTGTAACGATCCTGGTCATTATAGCTTCTTTTACTTTCGTAAGCTTCATTTACAATTACATTAATTGTGATATCATGATTATGCAAATGACCTCTTAAGTGACCTAAGATACCGTGCATTTCTTTCTCAAAATCTAGTTTAGAACCTTCGTTGGGTAATTCGATGCTAATAGAAGTTCCGTTTAAAACAGGATCGTTTATAAGCAATAACGATTCCATTATCTTAAATCCTTTTTCACCTAAACGTTGTGCATACTTATTCCATTGCAATAACATTTCAGTTTCAGTAAAATCTTCCGTAGGTAAATCAGCTGTAGTAGGCTTTACGTAAGATTTACTGCTTTCTTCTAATTCTTTCTTCTTGCGAATACTCGATAATGAAAATGCCGAAATACCAGATATTGTTGTGCTTGGTGCAACTGGTGGTTTTTGTGGGGCTACAGTTTCTGCTTTAGCAGGTACAGGAGCTACATTGGGAGTTACGGGTACAGAAGTTTGTTCTTTCTTTTCGGCAGAAGGTTTAACTTCTGTGATGGAGAAAGTAGGATTTCTATAATAAGTAGGCGGAATTATATATTGGTCAACTTTTTTTTTTCTCCATCAAAATTGATAGAGGCCAATTGCATTAAACTAAGTTCAACCAAAAGACGCTGGTTTTGACTCAATTTGTATTTTAAATCACAATCATTAGCAATTTCAATTCCTTTTAGTAAAAATTCCTGAGAAGCTTTTTGAGATTGTACCCCATACATTTGTTGCGCTTGTTCACCAACTTCTAGAAGTGATAAAGTAGCAGGAGTTTTGCTTACCAATAAATCTCTAAAATGCGATGCTAAACCAGCAATAAAATGATGTCCATCAAAACCTTTGGCTAGGATATCATTGTATGCCATTAATAATTCAGGGATTTTATTTTCTAGGATAAAATCGGTGATAGCAATATAGGTTTCGTAATCTAAAACATTTAGGTTTTCGGTAACTGCCTGACGTGTTAAATTAGTACCACAATAAGAAACAACTCTATCAAAAATTGATAAAGCATCACGCATAGCGCCATCCGCTTTTTGTGCAATAATATGTAGTGCATCGTCTTCAAAAACAACACCCTGACTTGTTGCAACTTCAGCTAAATGTTCTTTAGCATCTTTTACGGTAATTCTTTTGAAATCGAAAATCTGGCAACGAGATAAAATCGTCGGAATGATTTTATGTTTCTCTGTTGTTGCTAATATAAAGATGGCATGTTTAGGCGGTTCTTCTAATGTCTTTAAGAAAGCATTAAAAGCTGCCGATGACAACATATGCACCTCATCAATAATATATACTTTGTATTGTCCTGTTTGTGGCGGGATTCTAACTTGATCAATCAAGTTACGGATATCGTCTACAGAGTTGTTTGAAGCAGCATCGAGTTCGAAAACATTAAATGCAAAATCTTCATTAGGATCATCATAACCTGGTTGGTTTATTTTTCGGGCAAGAATACGAGCACAAGTTGTTTTACCAACTCCACGTGGTCCTGTAAATAATAAAGCCGAAGCAAGATGATTACTATCTATGGCATTAAGTAAAGTGTTGGTAATGGCTTTTTGTCCCACAACATCCTTAAATGTCTGCGGGCGATACTTACGAGCCGATACTACAAATTGTTCCATAGTTTGTTTATTGGGTAGCAAAGATAAGATTTTTGTTTATTTTTTTAGGGGTATTTTGTTTATTTGATGAATATCTTTTTCTTCAGAATTATAAAGATTAAAAATGAAAATAATAGTATATTGACAATCAAAGAAATGATAATATACTTGCTGTAGCTTTCTATTTTTAGCTCTGTTTTTTCTTTTTCTGAAATTATATTTTGAGAAGATTTGTATGCTCTAAGCAGTTCTAATTGATAAAAGAAAGTTGAAAGTGTTTCATTTCTTATTTTTAAGTTTTCTACTTCACAAATAATAGAATCTAGTTTAGTGATTTTCTTGCCGTAAATGCCATGAATTGGAACCGGAGGTAGAAAACCAGTCCCTATTTCCATTGTTTGAGTTGGAGATCTTAAATCTAGGGTTATTGTTTTCTTGTCTTTATTGAATAGTGCATAAACTATCCATAAATCCTTTTTTAAAGGATATATGGGATAATCAGTTTCGTCACTTTTAGCATTAATAATTTTGGAATTATAATTTCCTTTAAATAATTCTAAAATTCTGAAAGTAGAGATTTTATTGATTGTATCTATTTTAATTAGTTCACCATAAAAGATTATATCAGCACCCTTAATCCCTTGATTAACCATTGCTTCTTTTTTTAAGCGTCTAAATTCACTTGAATAAGAATAATTATAAAAGCAAAAGAATGCTAAGAATAAGATGTACTTTAATTTCATGGAGCTGATTTTAATACAATAATACTATTTTTAATTATAGTATTTAGAAGTTGATGCAACTCAAATAAAAAACGGAAATAACTTTTTAAAGTTATTTCCGTTTTAGGTTGATACTAATATAAACGATTGTCTTTATCTAGTATATACAGTTATGATTCCTGCTGCATCTTTTAGTTTTAACTCGCTAAGAGTTAGGTTTACTATATCCTGAGTTTTAGATTCGCCATCAATAACTGTTGTTAAGTTATTATGCGATCTGGAATAAATTCCAGCACTAGTTGTTAATGCACAAGCACTAATTGTAGAATCATAATCTCCTTCGGTTGCAGTATTATCAAGTTTAAGTTCGAGATAATCCTTATTACAGCCTGTTTGATTTTGTGGAGCATCTACCAAAGTTTCTGTTCCGCTAACAACAGTACCTACTTTACTAAGATCCCATTTTCCTGATAGAGGTATCAGTGTTTCTCCTTCGTTGTCATCACTACTACATGAAGTTGAAAATAAACTGATACTAAATAATATTGCGAGTAATATGCTTCTGTTTTTCATTTTAAAATCTTTAAAAGGTTAGATGCTAATATAGTTGCAACACAAGGAAGTAATGTTGTACAATTTTCGATTTCATTTACATAATTAGTTGATTTGTAATAAAATATAATTGGCAAATGTTGTTTTTATCTATTATATTTATAGATAATTTCTATTTTTTGCTAAATCTGAATTTTATAACAACTAAGTTGGATTCAATTTTTTAAGAAATAATATTAATGGTTCTTAGGTTGGAAATACTCGTAGTTACTGAAAATAGGTGTTGCATAACTAAAAGCTTTAGAGTTATTCAATACTTTGATTTTTAGTAATTGATTAAAATTTAATTTGTAAGATAATTTGTAATATTTTGTTGTTTTGTTCGTTAACTTTAAATCGTTTAATTAATTTAAAAAAAAACATGATTATGAAAATTAAGTCTATTTTGTTAGGAATGAGTTTAGCTTTTTTATTAGTGGCTTGTGGTCCCAAAGATGCAGATATTCAAAAAGAGATTGCTGCAAAAATGGGTGACATGTCAGGAATGGAAGTTACTGTAAAAGATGGTATAGCTACTATTTCGGGAGTTTGTAAAGATGCTGCTTGCAAAGAAAGCTGTGAGGCTATTGCAAAAGGAATTAAAGGAGTGAAATCGGTAGTGAATAACTGCGAAATTGCTGCTCCTGAGCCTGTAGCTACTGCTGCGCCTGTTGTAATTAATGCCGATAGTGTTTTAAATACTTCGATAAACGAGGTAGTAAAAACGTACAGTGGTGTAACTGCTACAGTTTTGGATGGTGTAGTAACACTTAAAGGTGATATTAAAAGAGACCAATTACCAGCTTTGATAAAAAGTGTACAAGAATTGAAACCTAAAAAAGTTGAAAACAAGTTAACTATTAAATAAAGATTTTATGAGTTTACAAGATAAATACAGAGAATTAACAAGTTTAGCTACTGATTTAGGTATCGCTAATTTGGAAGTAAGAGAGCAGGATAATGTTTTGTATGTTGATGGAACTGCAAAATCTGCTGAGGACAAAGAAAAACTTTGGGCTGTTTACGGAAAAATTGATCCTGATTTTAGAGCAGCAGATGTTGTTATGAATATTGCTGTTGCTGAGGGAACAACAACAGATTATACTGTTGTAGGAGGTGATTCCCTATCAAAAATTGGAAAAGCACATGGAGTTTCATGGCAAGCAATTTACGAAGCTAATAAAGATGTGATTAAAAATCCTGACTTAATACAAGTTGGTTGGAAATTAAAAATACCAACAGCATAATTTATTTATGTTGTTATTCTTAAAAGTCTATCATTTTATGATGGACTTTTTTTATGGATATAGGTTACTTAATTGGTTGCTTGGTTATTATGAGTATAATATATATCAAGAAATGTTTTTTTTATATTAAAATCTATTATTTTTATCTGTGAAATTTATAGACTAATAGAACTTAATGAATTAATTATGAGAAAAATTAAACTGTTGTTTTTTTTACTTCTAGTAAGTAATCTAAATTTTGGACAAAGTAAGACTGATGAGGATTCGATTAAAGCAATTATTGAAAGTGCTTATATAGGCGGAATACACAATGGAGGGCCAATTGAAGATATACGAAAAGGTTTTCACCCTACTTTTAAAATGTTACGATTAGATAACAATGATGTTGTGTCGGTTGCATTGGAGGAATGGATAATAGGAATTGAAAAGGGACGTAAGCAAAATGCTGATAAACCAATAATAAAGGCTGAAAGTGAATATTTGAATGTAATAGTATCTGGAAATGCAGCAACAGTTGTTATGAATGTATCTAAGAACAAAAAGAAAATTTTTACAGATCATTTGACGCTGTATAAATTTTCTGAGGGTTGGCGAATTGTCTCTAAAGCATTTTATAGAATCCCTTAATTTTAGATATGAAACTACTTTTATTGACTCTGTTATTAATTACAACATCGGTTGTAAGATGTCAAAATACAATTGCTGTATCTGTTGATAGTAAGGTGACTCCGATTTATGAGCTACGTATTTATGAAATATTCGAAAATAACAAAAAGGGTTTTCATGATCGATTTAGAAATAATGCAATGGAGATTATGAAGAAATACAATTTTAAAATTTCTTCGATTTGGGAATCAAAATCAGATAAGAAAACAGAATTCGTTTATCTTTTGGAATGGACTGACGAAGCAACAATGAAGAAAGCTTGGGAACAATTTCGAGCAGATAAAGAATGGATAGAAATTAAAAAACAAACTAGTGCAAAGTTTGGAGATTTAATAGGCAATATTGAAGATCGGGTTTTGACAAAAATGGATTATTCGCCATATTGATTATCTTAGTTGTTAGCTAGCGCGAGCGTCCCGCTCGTGACTACAGTGTTAAGAAAGTCATCAAAATCTTGCCTTATAAATGTTCACGAGCGGGACGCTCGCGCTAGCGTGGGAAATACTGTACCGAATAATTCTCACGCAAAGTCGCCAAGCCGCCAAGTTTACGCCTAAAATCTTTGCGCTTTTGCGGCTTTGCGAGAAAAAGTATTAGTTCAGAAAGCTTAACTTAACGATATTGCGAGCTAGTGCTGGTGATTAAAAGAAAAGAAAAATGACTAAATATTAATTTAGTTGAAATTTGAGATTAGATATTCTGATGAAAACCCAAATCCCTAGCCCTGATAGAAGCGGCATCCTTTTTCTGGCTTTTTTTAGCCAGAAAAAGATACAGCGGAGAGCAGGAATAGCTCCTAAATAAAACTATCTTCCTCTGATGCTTAAATCACTTAATATTTTTGCAGTTTCAGAATCGGAATTGGCTGAAAATCCAGCGACGTAAACACCTTTTTTGCCCGATGTAGATTTTATTCCATAAACCACAGCTTCATCGCCTGGATCTGATTCACCTTCGTATCGATACACATGTACGATTTCAAATTTTTCAGGATTTTTCTTTATTACATCTTCATTTAGATTAAAATCATAAGTAAATCCTTTTTCGTTTAATTGATCCAAAGCTTTGGATACAGTTGCGTAGTGATACATTCTAATCATGATAAATGAAATTTTGGTGGTTAACGTTTAAAGATAACTATTTTAAAATTAAGTGTTTGTAAAAGGAGTGTTAAAGTAAATTTTATAATGGAGAAAAGAGAGCAATAAAAACGCTAAATTTGCCCCGCAGACCGCCTTATCGTCGCTCATTTAGGTGAGGGGAGGAAAGTCCGGACACCACAGAGAAGCATAGCGGGTAACACCCGTCGGCGTTAGCAATAACGTTAGGACAAGTGCAGCAGAAAGTATGTACAGGTAATGCTGTAGTGAAAACAGGTAAACTCTATGCGGTGAAATATCAAGTATATCAGCATTTAAGGGCTTCTCGTTCGTTGCTGAAGGGTAGATAGCTTGAACTTATGAGTAATTGTAAGTCTAGATAAATGATAAGGTATTGTTAGTAATAACAAGAACAGAATCCGGCTTATAGGTCTGCATTTTTTTATATTTGTGAGAGTATTAAATTTATTTTCATGATAAATCTTCACTAGTTATTTCTGAAATTAAACATGATACAAAGACGCGTAGATTATGAATGTTTGCGTTTTTTAATCTGTGGAATCTTTTTATCCCGTTTCGAACCGTCGAGATTGGGAGTGGCAAAAAAAATAATATGAAAACAAGAATTGGAATTTTAGGATTGGGTGGAGTAGGTGGTTATTTTGGTGGACTTTTGGCGAAAGCCTACGCCGAAAACGATGCTATAGAAGTCGTTTTTATTGCGCGTGGTAAAGCAATGGAAGTTATTGCCAAATCGGGTCTTAAAATTAGTACTGATGAAGGAGAAACGATTGTTTTTCCGACTGTAGTATCTAATGATCCTGATGCAATTGGGAAACTAGATTACCTTATTTGCGCTACTAAAACCTATGATATCGAAGAAAGTCTTGATGCCATAAGAAAATGTATTACCAAGAATACTGTTTTTCTTCCTTTATATAATGGCGTTGACGCCACGGAACGTATTAGTATCATTTTTCCTGATAATGAAGTTTTGCAAGGTTGCGTTTACATCGTTTCGATGATTGCTGAACCTGGTGTTATTAAAAAAACTGGAATTTACGAAAAGTTATTTTTTGGTTCTGATAGTGCTTCTGTTTATAGAATGAAGGCGTTGCAAACCATTTTTCAGAATGCTAAAATCGAAAGTTATCTCGTTGATAATATAGAAGAAACAGTTTGGGAGAAGTTTGTTTTTATATCGTCTTTGGCTTCAGCTACTTCTTACTTGAATCAGAATATTGGTGAAATCATGGAAAATGCTTCTAGCCGAAATTTATATGTTTCATTACTTAATGAAATCACTATGATTGCGGCTGTAAAAGGACTGAATCTTCCTAATGATATTGTAATGCAAACTATCCTGAAATTGGAGAAAACACCTCGTGATGCAACTTCGTCTATGCACCGTGATTTGTTGGCAGGAAGAAAAATCGAACTTTCATCTCTTACTGAATTTGTGGTAAATGAAGGTTTGAAGTATGAAATTGAAACACCAACATATCAGCTGATTTTTGATAAATTAGATACACACGAGAATAATTAATATTCGTTGAGTATAATTTTCAACACATAGAAACATAGCTTTCAAATTGTAAAAGACGTTTCACTCAAAATAAACCGCATAGAGCTATGCGGAAAAATCATGATTTTATAGAAATACCTTAAAATTTTAGATTAAAATCTATCCCGAAGCGGAATGTCATTAAGTTAAGCTTTTCTTAGTCAATGATGATTAATTATTTTCTCGCAAAGTCGCAAAAGCGCAAAGATTTTAGGTGTAAACTTGGCGACTTTGCGAGAGATTTTATTCGGCACAGTATTAAAGTTTTTTTCTTAACTTAATGACATTACCCGAAGCGTCGGGACTATGTGTTAGGTGTTTTTTTGTGAATGTAGCTATGGGTAATTAATCACTTATCTTAAATTCCAGTCCGATATTACGGATGCTATCGATACTAATTCGGGAATCGTCTTTAAAGTATTTTCGAATTTTACTGATGTAAACATCCATACTTCTACCTGAAAAAAAGTCGTCATTTTTCCAAATCGATTTTAGGATTTGTTCTCTTTTTAGCATTTGGTTTTTATGCGTGTAAAAGAAATGAATAAGCGCAGCTTCTTTCTCTGTAAGTTGTTGGTTTTTGTTGTCTTTTCTTAATGATAATCGTTTGGTATCAAATAAATAATCTCCAATTTGTAACTCGTTGGCTTCTGAGAAAAGAGATGTTTTTTGTTGGCTTCTTTTCAGGATGTTATTTAGGCGTAAGATAAGTTCTTCGGCTTCAAAGGGTTTTACAATGTAATCGTCTGCGCCGAGCTTTAATCCAATTATTTTATCTTCTTTAAGTTTTCTTGCTGTGAGAAAAATGAATGGAATTTCGGGATTGATTTTGATGATTTTTTCGGCAAGCGTAAATCCGTCAATAATAGGCATCATGACATCGAATACGCAAATATCGAATGCTGTAGTTTGAAAAACAGCTAATGCTTCCTGACCGTTTTCGGCCCAAGTAACATCATAATCATACAATTCCAGGTATTGTTTGAGTACGTTTGCAAAATCGGAATCATCCTCGGCTAAAAGTATTTTTTTCATTTTAGATTATAAATTTATTTTACAGCTAAGGCACAAAGAGACGGAAAGTTTATGTTAAAATTGATTCTTTTGATCTAATTATGGTTAATTCTTTTCGCGCAAAGACGCAAAAGCGCAAAGGTTTTAGGCGTAAACTTGGCGGCTTAGCGACTTTGCGTGACATTTATTCGGTACAGTATTGCAGCTATTTTTCTTAACTTAATGACATTGCGCTTCGGGATAGATTTTATGTGTAAAATAGAACACAAAAATAAATCCATTTCTTTCACATAGTTAATTATATACATGACGACTGAAAACTGAAACTAAAAACTTAACTCAACGGAAAACTAATATAAAACTTGGCTCCTTTTCCTAAATCGCTTATTACTGCAATCGTACCTTGATGAGCTTTGATGATTTGGTTTACATAATAAAGTCCTAATCCCAATCCTTTAGAATTATGCAGATTGCCTTGTTCTACACGATAGAATTTATCAAAAAGTAAAGAATGTTTGCTTTTAGAAATCCCGATTCCGTCATCCTGAATACTAAGATTAAATTGGTTTTGGTTTAATGTAGTTTTTATGATAATGGTTTTCGAACCATATTTTACTGCATTTTCGAGCACATTTAAGATTGCTGTTGTTAAGTGAAATTTATCTAATACAAGAGTAGTTTCGCTTGTGCCAAAATGGGTTTCTATCTTAACCTTAGGATATGCAATTTTAAAATCTTCGATAATTGCATTTAAGAAAGACTCGGTAATAATCTTTTCTTTCTGCATTTTCATTTCATTTTCATCTAGAGAATTTGCCAGAACTTGGTCTATCAAACTCTGTAAACGATTGTTTTGACGCGAAATGGTATTAAGAATCGAGTTGAAATGAATTTCGTTGTCACGAATGTCTTTTCGCTCTAGTATTTTGGTCGAAATAGCCAGAGTCGTTAAAGGCGTTTTGAGTTCGTGTGTGATATTATTGATAAAATCGGTCTTTATATCGCTTACTTTTTTCTGTTTTATCAATGCTTTTATGGCAATTACAAAAAGTGTTACCAAGGTTAAGATTGATAGTAGGGACAAGAATAAAATCATGCTCATCCTTTTTAATATTATCATTTCCCAATCGATAACCGATACGTACATAGAATCTTCGGTAAGCAAATTATAATCTTGCATTTGCGCTGTTCCGTTTGTTGTACCCACATAATTCCGGACTAAAAAGGCATTGTCTAAAGAAGCCAGATTACCATATAATTTGTTTTTTATAAATGGTTTTTCGGAGAAAATTGTATCGGCTTTTTTAGAACTATTATAGATGATAAACTTGTTGAGTACAATGGCAAAATCTATAGAGAAATTTGGAATTTCTCTATTAAACTTCTGTTGCAATTTTCGGGTTAGTTCACCTCGAAATTCGTTTTGAAGCAAAGCAGTTTTAATATCCGATTTTGTTTTCTTATCATGTATATAATTCTCGGCTAATTGTTTGTAGAGATGTTCTTTTTTGTTGACAATTGTCGAATCGATATCGCTATAATCATTTGTGATAAAAGCAATTTCATTCTTAATCTCTGAGTGAAACTGTGCTACTTTATAATCATACGTTGTTTTTACCAAATAGCATTGCACAACAGATAAAACCACCAGAGCGATAGCTGATAAAAAGATTAATAAGTTGATTCTGTGTTTCATTTCATCCAATAAATACATCCCAAAAATAAAGCTTTTATCTTTTAATTTATGCATTAACCCTGCATTAACCTACGATTAACTTTCGGCAGTGTTTTTTAGAACCATTTTTGCAATCGAATATATAGAAAAAGACAAATTATGAAAAAACGATTATCAATGCTGATTCTGTTTGGAATTACATTTTGTTATGGGCAAAAAATGGAAAAAGTAACTGTTGATTATTTAGATACCAATGATATATATGTCAATGACGAAGACTCACAATCATTGCATTATTACAAAATGGTTCCAAAAACGGATATTATAGGGGCTTTGGTAATTTTACCATCTGGAGGGGAATCTACAGAAGATTTATTAAAACAAATAACACTGCATGAGTTAGCTGTTAAAAAAGGTATTCTGGTAATTATTCCTTCAATAAATTGGGGAACGGATAGTCGTGAAGCTGAATTTTCTTTTTTAGACAAGATTTTTGATGAAGTTGTAAGAAAGTACAAGGTCTCTAAGGAGAATTTTATTTTAGGAGGTTTATCGAGTGGCGGTATTATTTCTTTGACTTATGCGGAAAACGCCATTAAAAATCCAAACAAATTATTCTTAACTCCTAAAGGAATTTTCGCTTTGGATGCTCCGCTGGATCAAGCTCGTTTTTACAAATATTGTGAAAGAGAAATTAAAAGAAATTTTTCTGAAGCTGGAGCAAGTGAAGCAAAATGGATAAAGAATAATTGGGATACTTTATATGGCGGTTCACCGGATCAATTCCCGGAAAAATATATTGATGCTTCTATTTTTTCTTATGGTGCAAAAGATGGAGGCAATGCAAAATATTTAAAAAATATGCCTATTCGCATGTACACAGATCTCGATGTTAACTGGCTAATTAATGAACGCCACCGTGATTTGTATGATTGGAACGGGATTGACATAGTTGGGATGATAAACCAATTGAAAATTATGGGGAATAATAATGCAAGTGTAATTATAAGTCAAGGAAAAGGAGTGAGATTAAACGGGAGTAAAAATCCGCATTCTTGGTCGATAATGGATACAGAAGATTGTTTGAATTGGATTCTTAACTTACTTAAAAGATGATTAAAATAATAATAATTGCAATTTGTCTTCTAGTTTCTGCATTTGGATATGCACAAAGCGAAACGCCAAAGGATAGTATTTCGAATAAATTAGAAGAAGTCGTTATTAGTGCAAAAGCAAAAACATTTTCGAATCAAAACGGAAATATTAAAATAGATGTTGCTAATTCGGTTTATAACTCTGTTCCTAACACACTAGATTTATTATCTAAGTTACCTACTATTATTATAAGTTCAGACAAAGAGAATGTCTCGATTGTAGGCAAAGGAACGCCCCTTATTTATATCGATAACCAAAGAGTGGGAATGAATGACTTAAATGCGCTATCGGTAGATGATATAAAGAATATCGAGATTATCCAGAATCCATCTGCTAAATATGAAGCCGAAGGACGTGCTGTGATTTTGATAACAAGAAAGTTTAGTAAAAAAGATAGTTTTAAAACGGATATTTCTGAAGTAGCGTCTTTTAAAAAAAGATACAATAATTATCTTGGGTTTAATTCTAGTTTTAAGAAAAACAAGCTAGAATGGAAAGCTAATTTTAATTACAATCAATTGCAACCTTGGGAAAATCATAGTATCGATTATGAGATTGCTAATGCAAATATTGTTTCGGATTATGATGTTGAAGCTTATACTAAACGTAAACAGTATATTTTTGGAGGTGGATTGTTTTATAAGATAAATGAGGATGATTATTTCTCGTTTAGTATAAACAGTAAGTTGCAAAAAGACACTTTTGATATTAATACGAGTACTTATAATAAAAAAGATAAGGTAGAAAACAATGTTGTAACCTTTAGTGATAATGATAGTAATAAGGATTTTGTAAACGCATTTTTAAATTATTCTAAGAAAATAAAAGCTATAGATACGCAGGTTTTTACAGGCTTGCAATATTCTAATTTTGATCAGGGATTATGGAGTGAAGTTGAAAACAATTTTAATGATACAGAGTTTGGCTTGACACAAATTCGAGATCAAAAGTTTAAAGTTGGTGTTTTTTTAGGAAGAATAGATATTGAGAAAAAGTTTAAAAATGAAATGAAATTCGAAGTAGGAGGATTGTATTCTTCTGCTGATTCAAAATCAGATTTTGATATATTTTATTCTGAAACCAATAAAAATGTATTGAGCCATTATGATTTTAAAGAGCAAAATTTAGCAGGATATAGTCAGTTATCGGGAAAGATTAAGAAAGTAGATTTTTCGGTTGGGATAAGAGTGGAGAACACCAATGTAAACGGAAAATTTAAAACCGATTTATTGCCTTTGATTGATAAGAATTACACTAATTTTTTCCCAAAAGCAGAGCTTACATTCCTTATAGATAGTACAAAAAGCATTAGTGTAAATTATGCCAAAAGTATTTCGAGACCCAATTATTCTTCTTTAAGTCAGGGAACAACGTATATTAATCCTTACTTTTTATATGGCAGAAACATAAATTTGGATCCGACTATTATTAATGAAATCTCATCTACTTTTCAGTATCATGATAAATCGGTTAAGCTAAGTTATTATCAAAACACAAACCCAGTTTATAATAGTTTTATATATGATGAGGAACAAAATATCATGACCTTTAAAGATATAAATTTTGATAAGGAAACAGGATTTAACCTGGATTTCACATTGCCCTTTACTTATAGATTTTGGACAACGACAAATTCATTGGTTTTTATTTTAGAAAAAATAGAAGATAAATCAGCTATGTTTTTAGCTTCAAAACCCTATTTGTATTATTACTCAAATAATGAATTTAAACTTCCCAAAGGATTTACTCTTACTGTATCTGGCTGGGGATTGACTAAACAAAACAAAGGCGTTTTTGAGCGAAACGAAAGATTTATTGTAGATATGGCACTTTCTAAAAGTTTTTTTAAAAACTGGAATTGTACTTTAACGTGTAATAATGTTTTTAATAGTAATATCGAAGAAGAACAGTTTACTATTAATAACGTTAGTTCGAAGGCAAGATATCAGGTTGATTGGCACGAAATTTCGATTGCTATAAAATATTCATTCGGAAAAATAAAAGATTCGCAGTTCAAAGAAAAAAATGTAGATGATTCAAACAGGATTCGATAAAATTTATTTAACACATAGAAACATAGATTTTATGTGTAAAAAGAATACAAAAAAGAAATTTTTTTCTTTCACATAGCTAGGCTCTGTGTGTTTAAACAAGTGAAACGCCTTTTTTGAGAGTACAATATCTATGTTTCTATGCGTTAAATTGATTGCGCAATGAGTTAAATTTAAAAGTAAAAATCCCTTTGAAATTTCAAGGGGATTTTATATTATGATAACTTGGGTATTTTTTAACCTTCGTCTTCTTCGGTACTTTTTGTTGCAGCTTTAAGGCTTATTTCTTCATCTTCGGAAGAATCAAATTCGAAGAAACTAAAGAAAGAACCACCATAACTTTTCTTAAATGAGAAATTACTCAAATGATCTAATTTAGTATATTTAGAATGTTCGATAATCATCATTCCATCATCTTGCAAAAGCTCTCTTTCAAAAACTAACATTACAATTTTTTCGAATGTGGCCTGATCCAAAGCATAAGGAGGATCTGCAAAAATAATATCGTAAGATGTTTTACAGCTTTCTAAAAATTTAAATACGTCACTTTTTGTTGCGGCAATATTAAAGTCAAATTCGGCTGCAACTTGCTTGATGAATTTTACACAACCAAAATCACCATCTACAGATGTAATTGGAGTGCAACCACGAGAGGCAAATTCATAACTGATGTTTCCAGTTCCCGCAAATAAATCTAATACCTTTAAGCTTTCAAAACTAAAATGGTTATTCAAAACATTAAATAATGCTTCCTTAGACATGTCAGTTGTAGGTCTTACCGGAAGGTTTTTGGGTGGAGATATGCGTCTTCCTTTGTATTTTCCTGAAATGATTCTCATGATTGAAAAAGTATAAAATGTTGTTGATTTTGAGCCGTCGAAAAAGAATTATTTCTTTCTAAGTTAGATACGTCAAACAAGGATACATTTCGGATATACTTATAAGCGATTGCAAAAAAATCATCTTTTTCAGAAATCGTTCCTAACAATTCAAGTTTAAAACTCTCGGGGTTCATATTAAGTTGTTCTGCTGTAAATAGCAAATAATAAATAAAATCCTCAGGAGTTTGATATTCAAAAGAATTAAATAATAATAGCTTTTGGTTTTGCACCACAATGATTTCGAAATGTCCCAAATTAAAATTAACAACCATTGTTTTATCGTCGTTGTTTTTGGATGCATCCAAAAGTTTTTCGACAAGAATACTATTGGCGTGTTTGTATTCGAAAGTACCAAACTGGTCAATAAAAAAGTTATTGATGTTTACATACGGAATGTAAACTGCATTCATTTGATAATTGGAAATTTCGTCGAAAGCAAAAAAATCAGTTTCAAAAACCTTGGTATTGTATTGTAAATAACTGCCTAAAAAGTTTTCGTCAAATAGGGCAGTAGGAACAAACGTTGATAAATTGTTGTTATGTATTATCGTTATTTGATCATAAGTATCTTTAAGTTCTGGATGTTTGCTAAAAGCATCGGCAAACAAATCTTCAATTTTGCTAGTTTTATGAGACGTGTCAAAAGTGACTTCGTTTAAAGATAAAACAGTATTGTTTAATGTATCAAAACAACAAAACGAAAGCCCAGCCAGTGAAACCTGAATGGAAAGCTTTTTGTACTTTTTTGATGTTATATTTGTATTTTGTGATTGCATAAATGGATTTAGAATTCAATTCTTGTTAAGAATCAAGATAGAATTAAACGTGATGACAAACTTACAATTTTTTTTTATTCATTTGGGATTTTATGTGGTTCCCTCGCGTTTGATACCTATATTTGATGATAATTTTACATTAATATAACCGTTATGAGTTCTTCCCTGTTTTATAGTCTTTTACAAAAAAAATTCCCTTTTTCTCCGACCTATAAACAGGATATTTTTTTTCAAAAGATTGCTATATTTTTAACCGATACAGCAAATGATACGATTTTTGTACTAAAAGGATATGCAGGAACAGGAAAAACTACGGTAATTTCGACCATTGTAAATAATTTAGCCGAGATTGATAAGAAATATGTTTTGCTTGCGCCAACAGGTCGTGCTGCAAAAGTAATTGCTAATTATTCGGAGAAACCCGCTTTTACAATCCATAAAAAAATATATTTCCCTAAGAAATCTTCTGGCGGTGGAGTTTCGTTTACCATTCAGCAAAACAAGCATAAAAACACCATTTTTATAGTCGATGAGGCTTCGATGATCTCAGATAGTAATTCGGATTCTAAATTATATGAGAATGGTTCTTTATTAGATGATTTGATTTCATACGTGTATTCGGGAACCAATTGTAAAATGATTTTATTGGGAGATACGGCTCAGTTGCCACCAGTAAATTTAGATATTAGTCCAGCACTTGATATTCATACGTTAAGCGTAAATTATAACAAAGAAATTGAGCATATAGAACTTGACGAAGTAATGCGTCAGGAAGAAAACTCAGGAATCTTATTTAATGCTACAGAATTACGTGAATTACTAAAAGAAAGTTTTATTACCGAGTTTAGGTTTGATGTAAAGAAGTTTAAAGATATTGTACGATTAACAGATGGTTACGATATTCAGGATGCGATAAACTCTGCATATAGCAATTATAGTATTGAAGATACGGCGTTTATTGTGCGCTCTAATAAAAGAGCTAATCAGTATAACGAACAAATTCGTACCAAAATTCTATTTAAAGAAAGTGACCTTTCTACCGGCGATTTCCTGATGGTAGTTAAGAACAATTATTTCTGGCTAAAAGATTCTGATGAAGCTGGTTTTATTGCTAATGGTGATATTATCGAGATTCTGGAAATATTTAGTATTCAGGAATTATATGGTTTTAAATTTGCCAAAGTAAAAATACGAATGGTCGATTATCCAAATCAGAAACCTTTTGAAACGGTTTTATTATTGGATACTATAAAAAGCGAATCACCATCGTTAACCTTCGAAGAATCGAATAGATTGTATGAAGAGGTGATGAAAGATTATGATAATGAAACTACAAAATATAAGAAATTCCAAAAGGTAAAAGCCAACGAATATTTTAATGGTTTACAAGTAAAATTCTCTTATGCAATAACGTGTCATAAATCGCAAGGTGGGCAATGGGATACAGTCTTTATAGAACAACCTTATTTGCCAAACGGTATCGACCGTGACTACATAAGATGGTTGTACACTGCTATGACAAGAGCAAAAAATAAATTATATTTGATAGGCTTTAAAGATGAGAGCTTTGAGGAATAAAACACGAATAAGCACGAGTTGTGTTTTAGATTGAGATTAGTGAAAATTAGTGCAATTCGTGTTAGAAAATCAATTTTAAAATGACAACACTAAACGATTTACATTCGATTTCGTCTACGTTTTCGAATACAGATAAAATGCCAGTTTTGTTTCTTGGGCATGGGAATCCGATGAATGCTATCGAAGAAAACGAGTTTGTTGCAGGATTTAGAAACTTAGCTAAAACATTGCCTCAGCCGAATGCTATTTTGTGTATTTCGGCACATTGGTACACCAAAGGAACAAAAGTCACGGCGATGGAAATGCCTAAAACTATTCATGATTTTGGAGGTTTTCCTCAGGCTTTGTTTGATGTGCAATATCCTGCCAAAGGAAGTCCGGAATTAGCTATTGAAACTAAAAGAATACTTACTCCTGTCGAAATAGAATTAGATGAAACCTGGGGTTTGGATCATGGGGCATGGAGTGTGATAAAACATTTATATCCCGAAGCAAATGTTCCGGTGATTCAGTTAAGTATTGATTATACAAAATCAGGGCAATATCATTTTGAGTTGGCTCAAAAATTACAATCCCTACGTCATAAAGGAGTTTTGATTATTGGGAGTGGTAATATTGTCCATAATTTAAGATTAGTCGATTTTCATAATTACGATAGAGATAATTATGGCTACGATTGGGCGATTGAAGCTCGACAAACTATTAATGATTATTTGCTGGATGGAAATTTTCAACCGCTTATTAATTACGAGAAAATGGATAAAGCGATTCAATTAGCGATTCCAACACCAGATCATTATTTGCCGTTGCTTTATACATTAGGCTTAAAAGATAAATCCGAAGAGTTAGGTTTATTTAATGATAAACTATTGGCTGGTTCATTGAGTATGACTTCGGTTAAGATTATGTGACAGAAATAGTGTACAGTTTCAGTCACAGTCACAGTTTTCTACAAAGTAGTTTTGGGCTTTGGTTTGGGAGGCTAACTTAAAAAAGTTTAGATAAAATTAAAGGATTAAAATATTTTTTCACGCAGATTCGGCAGATTAAAGCAAATTTAATTTAAAATTAGTCCTAAATAAATCTGCGCTTATTGGCTTAAATCTTTTAAAATCTGCGTGAGAAAAATTTAATTACAGATTTACTTCGTCTTTTCTATTTATTGCTTTAAAAAAATCCGTTTTAATCTGTGTTTTCGCCTTAGCGAATCCGTATCATCCGCGTACCTTTCGCAAAGAGTTAGAATTTATAAAAATCTTATTATTTATAAATCTTACAATCCAATAGCATAGAAATATCCATCGGCACTCCCGAAATAAAGGGTATTGTTACTAATAAATGGAGAAGAAACAATTGGACCAAGTTTATAAAACTCATCCATAACTTTTTTGGTTTCTTTATATTGGGATAAATCCGAATTTTTGGCGGCGTATGTAAAATCTAGTTTGTCGTTGTTTAGTACTTCGGCTGCATGTTTTTTTCTGCCATCGGTGCTTATAACGTTTGATATTTTGCCTTGCGAAAGGATATCGAGCGCAAAGAAATTACCTGTAAAATCTCCAAAATAAACGGTGTTTCCAGAAATTGCTGGTGATGAATATACGTATCCGCTAGTTCTAAAACGGTATAATTCTTTTCCTGTTTTAGCATCTAAGGCGAGTAGGGCATAAGTGTCTGAAGTTCCTACATATATAATATTATTCAGTATTACTGCCGAGCTAAGAATCCATGAACTTTCGGCATCGTATTTCCAGATTAGTTTTCCTGTTTCAGAATCTAAAGCAAAAAAATGAGGGTCTCTTGCGCCAAAATAAACCATTCCATTAGCAACTGCTACAGAAGATTGAATTCCTTTGAATCCTATTTTGTCTTCGGTTACAAATTTCCATTTTTCTTTTCCTGTTTTACAGTTTATAGCGTATAGTTTGGCGTCCCAACTACCAATGTATAGTGTGTTTTTATCTAGCACTGGCGTACTATGAATTGGGCCATCGGTTTTAAATTTCCAGTTTAAACTCCCTTTTTTTACATCAAGCGAATATACATTTCCGTCGCTGCTCCCAAATAATACCGAAGCCGATTTATTGTCTTTATAAACTACAGGCGATGATAAATAAAAGTCCCATAAATCATCCATGGGTTTGTCATTTGGCTCCGTGCTCAATATTCTAAGATCGCTATACCAGTTTTCTCCACCTGTTTTAAATTTCCAGGCTTCTTTACCAGTTGTTGTATTTACGGCATAATAATAGCCATCGAAACTGCCGAAAAAGATAGTGTTTTCGTAAATACTTGGTGAACTATGGATTGCTCCATTAGTTTTGAATTTCCATTTTAAATTTCCAGATTTCTCTTCGATAGCATAAAGAAAACCATCTTCGCTACCAATAAATACAATTCCGTTTTTGGCTATTGGCGAAGAGAATATTTTGCCATCGGTTTTAAATTTCCATTTAATGTCGCCTAATGGTAAATATCCTTTACCAGGAAATACTCGGTCTGAAAATGAGTTTATAATTGAGGGTTCATTCTTTTGCGCAAATGAATTATTTATTACTAAAAAGAAATAGAGAGGGAGAAGTGCTAATAATCTTTTCATACTTTTTTTTCTCATAAAAATAAATATTTTATAACATATTAAAGTTTAATTATTTAAGAAATATGTTAGAAATAATTTTTTAATACCTGATTGTGAATAGGTATATTTGTTTTTACGATTTATCACTAATACATTCAAGAAATGAAAATAATAGCAGTTATTCCCGCACGTTACGCTTCTACACGATTTCCCGCCAAACTAATGCAAGATTTGGGCGGCAAAACAGTAATTTTAAGAACGTATCAAGCCGCAATACAAACCAATTTATTTGATGATGTATTTGTTGTAACAGATTCGGATATTATATTTGATGAGATTGTCTCAAATGGAGGTAAAGCCATTATGAGTATTAAAGAACATGAATCGGGGAGTGATAGGATTGCTGAAGCTATCCAGAATCTGGAAGTTGATATTGTTATAAATGTACAAGGCGATGAACCTTTTATCGATGCTGAGCCGCTGGCAAAAGTAATTGAAGTTTTCAGAAATGACTCAGACAAAAAAGTTGATTTGGCTTCTTTAATGCGTGAAATTAAAGATGAAACCGAAATAAATAATCCTAACAATGTAAAAGTTGTAGTAGATCAAAGCGGATTTGCATTGTATTTTTCACGCTCAGTTATTCCGTATCCAAGAGATGCAACTGTTGGTGTACGTTACTTTCAGCATATTGGGATTTACGCTTTTAGAAAACAAGCTTTATTAGATTTTTATAGCTTGCCAATGAAATCGCTTGAAGCTTCGGAGAAGCTAGAGCAATTACGTTATCTAGAGTTTGGAAAGCGCATTAAAATGGTCGAAACTACTCATGTAGGTATTGGAATTGATACACCGGAGGATTTGGAGAAGGCCAGAGTGCTTTTGTTGTCTAAATAGAATTTATTGTATAATTGTTCTTAAGTTGTTATTGCCAAACTTGTCTTTCTGAGGCACGAAGAATCTCCGTGAGTAACTCTGCCAAGTAGATTTTTAATTATTGTCGATTCTGTAAACGTGGCTTCGACTCTTCTCAGTCTGACAATATAGTATATAAGCAGTAATGAGTATATATTCTCAGTATTATTATTGCCAAACTTGTCTTTCTGAGGCACGAAGAATCTCATCAAGTAGCTCGACATAGTTTGTGGAGTTTCTCGCGAAGATTTCTCCTGCGTCGAAATGACAAAATTGAGAGTATTTACATTCAATATTGTTGTTGCCAAACTTGTCTTTCTGAGGCACGAAGAATCTCTGTATGAAACTCAATAAAAGGATTATTCCTTAAATTCTATTCTATTTTGATCATAGCCCACGGTTTTAACCGTGCGGTACGGATTATGGAAATGCATTGCGCTCCAACGGTTGAAACCGTTGGCAATGTTTATATAATGTTATTTGTATTAGCGATTTTAATAAATACCCAAGTCCTAGCCCTGATGGTAGCGGCATCCTTTTTCTGGCTTTTTTTGCCAGTAAAAGATATAGCGGACAGCAGGAAATAGCTCCTTATAAAAGTAAATTGTTAAAAGTAAAAAGGATTAATCTATTTAAAATAGTCTATACAAAAAAGCTCCAAACCGTAATGATTTGGAGCTTTTTTGTATTAATATTTAAACTAAATTCTTAATATAAATTAGGGAATTTAGAAGGATTAACCTCATGCATCATGCTGTATACTTTTTCGTAAATATCTTCGGCTGAAGGTTTAGAGAAGTAATCGCCATCGGTTCCGTATGCTGGTCGGTGCGCTTTTGCAGTTAATGTTTGTGGTTTGCTATCTAAATGCATGTATGCATCTTGTTGCTCGATAATTTGTTGCAAGATATAAGCAGAAGCTCCACCAGGTAAATCTTCGTCTATTACAAGAAGACGATTTGTTTTGGTAATACTTTTTACAATATCTTGATTGATATCAAACGGAAGTAATGATTGTAAATCGATAATTTCACAGTCAATACCAACTTGTTGCAACTCAGTAGCTGCTTGTTCTACCAATCGTAAAGTCGATCCGTAAGAAACTAGCGTAATATCTTTACCTTCTTTTAGGGTTTCAACAACACCAATTGGTGTTTTAAATTCTCCGTAGTTTGTAGGTGCTTTTTCTTTTAATCTATATCCGTTTAAACATTCGATTACTAGCGCAGGTTCATCACATTCTAATAATGCGTTGTAAAATCCAGCTGCTTGCGTCATGTTTCTAGGTACAAGTACATGTATTCCACGTATTGCATTTATAATCATTCCCATTGGAGAACCCGAATGCCAGATACCTTCTAAACGGTGTCCACGTGTTCTGATTATTAATGGTGCTTTTTGTTTCCCTACGGTTCTATATTGTAAAGTAGCCAAATCATCACTCATGATTTGGATTGCATATAGTAAATAATCTAAATACTGGATTTCGGCAATAGGGCGTAATCCTCTTAATGCCATTCCTATTCCTTGACCTATTATGGTTGCTTCACGAATACCTACATCGGCAACACGAAGTTCTCCATATTTTTCTTGCATTCCTTCTAATCCTTGGTTTACATCACCAATGTTTCCTACGTCTTCTCCAAAGATTAAGGTTTCTGGATATTTAGTAAAGATGGCATCAAAGTTATCTCTTACAATCATTCTTCCATCAACATCTAGGCTGTTTGCCTCGTATTGTGGTAAAACTTTCTCTACAGAGAAAACATTAAGATTAGAATCTGAAAATAAATTGCTGCTGAATCTTTCTTGCGTTGTTGCAATGTATGCAGTAATCCAGTTAGCTAATTCGGTTTTGCTATCTTCATTTACAACTAAACGCAATATTTTTCTGGCTGTTGCAAGCATTTCCTTTTTTAGAGGAGATTTTATAGCCGCTAATTCGCTTGTTAGTTTTAAGATTTGTTCCTTATTAGTAGTACTGTTATTTGCAGTAGTTTCTAATAAAGTAAGCAATACTTTTTGATCTTGGATAATTGGATCTATAAAAGAGTTCCATGCTTCTTTTTTGGCATCGAGTACTTCTTTTTTTAGTTCCATGTCAATTTCGTCCAACTCTTCTGGTGATGCTATATTAATAGCAATCATCCATAAACGCATTTGGCGAATACAGTCAAAATCTTTTTCCCAAGCCAGTCTTGCTGCGTTTTTATAACGTTCGTGAGAACCCGAAGTCGAGTGTCCTTGAGGTTGTGTTAACTCATTTACATGAATTAATACAGGGACATGTTTTTCGCGAGCAATAGCTGCTGCTTCTTCGTATGTTGCAATTAATTCGGCATAATCCCAACCTTTAACTCTAAAGATTTCGTAACCGTTTGAGTTTTCGTCGCGTTGGTATCCTTTTAATATCTCCGAGATATTTTCTTTGGTAGTTTGATGTCTTGCATGAACCGAAATTCCGTATTCATCATCCCAAACGCTCATTACCATTGGTACTTGCAGTACTCCGGCAGCATTTATGGTTTCAAAGAATAATCCTTCGGATGTACTAGCGTTCCCGATAGTTCCCCAAGCAATCTCATTACCATTTACAGAGAAATTATCTTTGATTTTTATTCCGTCTACATTTCTGTATATTTTAGATGCTTGTGCAAGTCCTAATAATCTAGGCATTTGTCCAGCGGTAGGAGAAATATCTGCGCTAGAGTTTTTTTGTTTGGTAAGGTCTTTCCAAGAACCATCTTCATTTAAACTATGAGTAACAAAGTGTCCACCCATTTGTCTTCCTGCCGACATTGGATCAAAGTTTAGATCGGTATGACCGTATAAACCAGCAAAAAATTGTTTAGGAGTTAGCTCGCCAATTGCCATCATGAAAGTTTGATCGCGGTAATATCCCGAACGGAAGTCACCATTCTTGAAGGCTTTTGCCATCGCCAATTGAGGAACTTCTTTACCATCGCCAAAAATTCCAAATTTGGCCTTTCCTGTCAATACTTCTTTACGACCTATTAAGCTACATTCCCGGCTAATAATAGCGATTCTGTAGTCGTTCAAAACTTCGGTTTTGAAATCTTCGAAAGTAAGTGTAGTATTGTTTTTTTCTTTTATCATAATCTGGAATGGGTCATGTTAGATCACAAAATTAATTAAAAACTAGCAATTATCATAATTCGTTAAAAAAAATATAATTTAATTATCTGTATTTAAAAGGGTATAATAGGATGCTTTTTTTGTGGTTTTTTTATTGTTTTGTGTAATTTAGTAATAATAATTTATGTTTTGTTTGGTTTTTATTTGATTAAAACCATTTTCTTGTAAAAAGATTGGTTAATGTTTTAGGTGATAAAGTAACTACGAAACGTATCTTTTCTCCATATTTATCTTGAGAAATTTCCCACCCATTGTTAGAGTATACCGGAAAATACAATTCAAAATAATCTGGAACAAAATTTAATCGGATACCACTATCATATATAAATTTTTCTGCAAAACCTTTACTTTTAATAAAACCTACGTCTCCATATGCTTCAATCCAATTCCAAAGAGAATAACTTGCATTTAAAGTAGTTATCCATTGGTTGGCATATTGCGGAGTTAGTTTTGATTTAAAACCACCTTCGGCCATTATAAATTGCTGACTAAAAAGACCTGTACTTTCAGATCTTCCGTAATAATTATAATCATACAAATAATCTGTAGGGCGGTCTATACCAAAGCTAAAATAATCAGAATTGGTATTGTTGTATATAAACGTTCCAGCATACATTCTTAAATTTACCTGTCGATTGTTCTCAAAAAGTTTTCTGAACTCTATTTCACTAGCTACTTTCCCGAATTCACTTGCAAATTGTACTTCCGACATAAAGTTAAAATGATTTGTAACTTCAGTTTTAGTATTAAAATAGCGCGCATTAAATACAGAATAATTAGGACTGGAATTGTCTGTAACATAATTGCTCTTTTCTCTATTAACAATTACCTGACGCAACGTAATAAGTTGTTTCCTGTTGTCACGAAAGTTTTCTTCTCTTATTCGCAACTGTACAGATGGATTTAACTTTAAATAAGTTGCATCTGGAGCGTAGTGAAAATAAGATTCAGAAAAAGAATATTTTACGTTATATAAAGTACTGTTTCTAAAATTTTGAACATACGAGAAACCCGATGAACCCGATATCGTTTTTGCTTTTATAGAGTAAGCAGGATTAATATCAAAAGTAAACGGTTTGTCTAATATCGTTTTGTTATGAAAACGTATTCCGGGAGTTATCCCATCATAATAATTATAGTTAAGCGTAGGGATATAAATTATCTGATTGTAATACGGATCTTCGAGATCTTTGGCAAAATTAAATTTTATAGGACGATTGGTTGGCGAAAAACCTTTTAGTGATTTCCAGTTGTTTCTTAAGTTATACTCAGGAACTTCATTATCATAGTTTAAAACAATTTTGTCGGCATTTTTTCTTTCTACGGTAAATGTAGTATCTGTAGTTTTAGGATCAATCCATTGTTTAAACATGACCTCCTTTTTCTTTACTCCATATACAGGAATAGGAACATAGGTTTCTGTTTTGTTTTTTAACGAAAATGTAATGCTGTCTTTAGTTTTAGAAACATTATGAAACTTATAATCTATTATATCTCTAGAGTTTATTATAATATCAAAGAACCAGTTAATATTCTTTTTTGCATTATAATTCAAAAGACTTTCAAAATTACTACGGCTTACTTGCTCTATTTTATTAAGTTCATAAAAATCCTGAATACTAGTTTGTACGCTATTATTACCCAAATAATCGTCTAGATAACTAAGGCTAAGTCCAGCACGATATTTACTAGCAATTTGTTCATTAAATTTTATAAGCGTGTTCTTAGGGTCGCCCAGAGGTTGGTCTAGATTTTTGCGAGCCATAAGCATATAAAAATAGCTGTATTGCTCATTAAAACTCAGGTTAGTTATTTTATAGCTTTTTAAGATCTTCAGTTTTGAGAGACTTCCCATCATTTTCTGGTCAGGATAGTTTTCTTCAATGTATTTCATCATGACATATATTTGTATGCCATCATAAATCCAGTTGTCTTTTCTGGGGTCTAAGCGTAAACTATTTTTTAAATAAGTATTTAAATAGGTTTTTAAGAACTTAATTTCAAACATAAACTCATCCGGAAAAGGATTTATAAACGAAGGTAATTGGTTCAGACCATAAAACGGATTCCTTTCGTAATCTATTTGCGAAACAGTAATTTTTTCATGCGGATATTCGCCAATATACTTATTAGCATAATCTACAATTCTGTTTATAGCTAGTGCTTTCTGGATTTCATTTAAATTGTTGTTCTTTAAATTAGTAACAACCTCTGTAGAGCCTATTTTATATCTAGTAAAACTGTTTTTAGGTTCAATAAATAAGCTTAAATCCGTCCTTTTATTACCAGAATAAAAAGTATTGGTGTATTTCTCAAATTGTTCTTGCGAAGTCTTATTTAAGTCAGTAGTAATGGTGTAATTATTAGGAACTTTTATTTCTACGTCATAATCAGTTGCAGCATTGGCAATATCATCCAGATTATAATTATTGTATTTTATAAAACGATGGTTTTCAAATCGGGCAGGGCTTAAGAACCAGTTTTTTAGGTTTAAGCTTCCGTTTTGAGAATAGCCATATCGTGTAAATTTATCACTAGGAATCTTAACGATGTAGGTAAGATGTAAGACAATTGTTTCGTTTGGAGCCAATTTTCGATTTAGTTTGACTACAATATAATCGGGATTTTTTTCTGATCTTTCCCATGCCAAAGCTCCGTCTTCTGTATCTGTCAGGCTTATAATCGTAGTATTCCCTCTTTCTTCAGGTTTAGCAAGGTGAAATCCTCTGTAAAACTCATCCGAAAAACGTTTGGCAAGAGGGGTGTTTTTATCCGAAAAAGAATTATTCCAATCATTAAGAACTACCGAAATTAAAGTATCATTCGATACATTATTAAAGGTAATGTCTTGTCTGATATTCAGAGTTTTTAGCTCGAGATTAACCGCAACCGTCATTTTAGAATGATGCTGTGCGTACTGTTTTATCGAGCTCAATAAAACAAAAGTGCAAATCGTAATTTTATAAAATAACTTCAATGATTGTCCTTAAAGATTTATTAACGAAATAAATATACTATTAATTGTGGATTTATAAAGCCACTTATTGATAAAAAAGCATAAAAAAAAGCTGTGTAAAAACAGCTTTTTTAAAATTTAAAAATTCGGGCTTAAATCATATTTCTTATAGAATTTATCCAGAGCTTCAACTACTTCATCCTCAGAATCAACGATTTTAAATAAGTTCAAGTCATCAGGACTTACCGTATGTTCTTTCTCAACCAATACAGTTTTTACCCAATCAATTAATCCAGACCAGAATTCAGTTCCAACTAAAATAATAGGGAACTTACCGATTTTCTTCGTTTGGATTAAAGTAATTGCTTCAAACATTTCGTCAAGAGTTCCAAAACCACCTGGCATAACCACAAAACCTTGAGAATACTTTACAAACATTACTTTACGTACAAAAAAGTAGTCAAAGTTTAAGTTCTTATCACGGTCGATATAAGGGTTAAAATGCTGTTCAAATGGTAACTCAATGTTCAAACCTACCGAAGTTCCTCCGCCTAAGTGAGCACCTTTATTGCCAGCTTCCATAATTCCAGGACCACCACCAGTAATTACACCATAACCAGCTTTACTGATTTTATAGGCAATCTTTTCTGCCAATAAATAATATTTATCTTCTGGTTTAGTTCTCGCTGAACCAAAAATAGATACACACGGACCAATGCGTCCCATGTTTTCATATCCATTTACAAACTCAGCCATGATCTTAAAAATCGCCCAACTATCGTTGGTTCTAATTTCATTCCATGTTTTTTGTTTTAATCTATCTTGGATTACTTTGTCTTCGTCATTATCAAAATCTTCTAATCTCATTTTCTTTGTATTAATTTATTTTTTTGGAGCTATTTCCAGCTGTCCACTTATATCTTTTTATTTTTAAAGAAAAAATAAAAAGGATACCGTTCCCATCTGGGCTAGGCTATACTTTATCAATTTTATTTTACCCTAAAGCGGGGCGCAATATACTAAGATAATTCTTTTTTCAAAAACTGCGCTGTATAACTTTTCTTATTTTTAATTATTTCTTCAGGAGTTCCTTTCGCAATAAGCTGTCCGCCACCTTTTCCGCCTTCAGGACCAATATCTATAATATAATCGGCAAGTTTTATTACATCCATATTATGCTCGATAATCAGGATCGTATTTCCTTTGTCAACCAGTTTATTAATTACATCCATAAGAACCCGAATATCTTCAAAATGTAATCCTGTTGTAGGTTCGTCAAGAATATAAAACGTATTTCCGGTATCTTTTTTAGATAATTCTCCAGCAAGTTTAATACGTTGCGCTTCACCACCCGATAGCGTTGTACTTTGCTGTCCAAGCGTGATATATCCCAAACCAACATCCTGAATTGTTTTTACTTTTCTGTAAATCTTCGGAATCATTTCAAAAAACGGAACAGCTTCATCAACAGTCATATTCAAGACATCCGAAATAGATTTTCCTTTATAACGTATCTCAAGAGTTTCTCTGTTAAAACGTTTTCCTTGGCAAGTTTCACATTCTACATAAACATCTGGTAAGAAATTCATTTCGATAGTTCTCACACCCGAACCTTCACAAGTTTCGCAACGACCGCCTTTTACATTAAAACTAAAACGACCCGCTTTATACCCACGAATCATACTTTCGGAAGTCATCGTAAACAGATTTCTTATTTCTGTAAAAACCTCGGTATATGTCGCCGGATTCGAACGAGGAGTTCGCCCAATCGGACTTTGGTCAATATCGATAACTTTATCAATATGTTCCAAGCCTTCTATTTTTTTATATGGCTGTGGTTTCTTTACACCATTAAAATAATAAGCGTTAAGAATAGGGTAAAGCGTTTCGTTTATCAAAGTCGATTTTCCACTTCCTGAAACTCCCGTAACACAAATCATTTTTCCTAAAGGCAATTCAATCGAAACATTCTTTAGGTTATTTCCTGTAGCTCCGGTAAGTTTTAAGAATTTTCCGTTTCCTTCACGACGTTTTGCAGGAATTTCGATTTTCATTTCGCCGTTCATATACATAGCCGTGATAGTATGGTGCTGCAGAATCTCTTCAGGAGTTCCTTTGCTAATAATTTCCCCACCATATTTTCCTGCTTTCGGACCAATATCAATTACATAATCGGCACGTTCTATCATGTCTTTGTCATGTTCTACAACAATAACCGAGTTCCCGATATCACGTAATTGTTCCAAAGAATGAATTAATTTTTCATTATCCCTTTGGTGTAAACCAATACTTGGCTCATCCAGAATGTATAATACACCAACTAATTGCGAACCAATTTGAGTTGCCAATCGAATACGTTGCGCTTCACCACCAGAAAGAGATTTAGAACTTCGGCTTAAAGCCAAATAATTTAAACCAACATTCATAAGGAAGTTCAAACGGTCTTTTATTTCCTTAACAACCTCAGAAGCAATCAAAAGCTGTTTGTCTGATAAATGGCTGTTTAGGTCCAAGAACCATGCAGTCAAATCAGAAATATCCATATCACACAATTCGGTGATATTCTTTTCGTTTATTTTAAAAAATAAAGCCTCTTTTTTTAATCTAGAGCCATGACATTCCGGACATTTTACTTCGTCCATAAAGTCTTTCGCCCAACGTTTTATTGTAGTCGAAGCACTTTCGTCATGCTGATTTTTGATGAAATTAGATATTCCCTCAAAATCTATTTTGTAATCACGGGCAACACCTAAATCTTTTGAGTTAACGGTAAATTTATCTTTTCCACCATGCAAAATCATATTCATGGCTTCATCAGAAATCTTTTCGATAGGATCGGTAATTTTAAAACCAAACTTCTCTCCGATAACTTCAAGTTGCTTAAAAATCCATGACGATTTGTATTCGCCAAGCGGAACAAATCCACCAGCTTTTATAGATAGCTTAGGATTAGGTATTATTTTTTTAACATTGATTTCATTTACAGTTCCTAATCCGTTACAATGCGGACAAGCACCTTTAGGGGAGTTGAAAGAAAATAAATTTGGCTCTGGATTTTGGTATGATATTCCTGTAGAAGGACACATTAAGTTACGGCTAAAATAACGTACCTCATTAGTATCTTGATCCAGAATCATCAATACATTTTCGCCATGATGCATTGCGGTATTTATGCTTTCCGATAATCGTTTTTGATTGTCAGGAGTATCTTCAATTACCATTCTGTCAACAACAATCTCGATATCGTGGGTTTTATAACGATCCAGTTTCATTCCAGTAACTAAATCCTGAACTTCACCATTAACACGGACTTTTAAAAAACCTTGTTTGGTAATTTGCTGGAAAAGTTCGGCATAATGACCTTTACGTGCCTTAATTACAGGAGCAAGGATATTGATGCGTTTGCCATTAAAATCTTGAATAATTAAATCCTTAATTTGTTCATCGCTATAACTCACCATTTTTTCGCCCGTATTATAACTATAGGCATCAGCACCTCTGGCATATAATAAACGTAGGAAATCGTATATTTCGGTAATAGTCCCAACGGTAGAACGCGGACTCTTACTGGTTGTTTTTTGCTCAATAGCAATTACAGGCGAAAGTCCGTCGATTTTATCAACATCAGGACGTTCCAAACCACCTAAAAACTGTCTGGCATAAGCCGAAAAAGTTTCGACATAACGACGCTGACCTTCGGCATAGATAGTATCAAATGCCAAAGAAGATTTCCCCGAACCAGATAAACCAGTAATTACGACCAGTTTTTCGCGAGGAATAGAAATATCGATGTTTTTTAGGTTGTGAACTCTTGCGCCAAGAACTTCAATAGTATTATTTGTATCCGACATAGTTTTTGCAAAAAAGCAAAGTTACCATTTTGATTTGTTCTTTTGATATAACAGTATAGAAGTTTGTGTTAAAATAGATTACAGGTAAAATTAATTTACTGTTATATAATGTTCATCTAAAAATACTGATTTAACATATGTTGCGATAAGATAGAACGCGGATGAAACGGATTTACTTCGTAAAGACGCGGATGAAAACGGATTTTTAAAAGAATCATAAAACAGATTCAAAGTTTATAAAAAATCCGTTTTCATCCGCGTTCCATTACGCGCACAGAAAAAAAACGATAACTTAAATTAGTTAGCGTTTTCTTTTGCGGGTTAAAATATAATTGTCAATGGCTTCTTTAGTAGTATACCAATTTCGACCTTCTTTATAAGCATCAATTTTTCCTGTTCTAGCCAATAAACTTACATATTCCTGACCGTAAGGCGCACTTGGTTCGCTTACAATGTCAGATATTGTTTGGTACTCGGTTTCGTTACCAGGCATTGCGTTTAGGTAAATATTAAGTGTTCTTTCTAGCGCTTGACTCATCAAAAGAATCATTTTTTGATAATTACCATTATTCGCCTGATTGAGCGCTTCGTAATATTTTTTTCTGTCATTTTTGAGGATAATGGCAGGAGGAAAACCACAACGCATCAATAATAAATTCATGCTCAAGCGGACGGTACGTCCATTTCCATCAAAAAATGGATGAATCCAAACAAACTTATGATGAAAAATTGCTGCCAACTCAATATCATTTAAGTCTAACGGATTTGTATTTATAAAATCAATTAATTCATCAAGATAATCAGAGACTTTATTGGCATTTGGAGGCATAAAATTAGCTCCCGAAATACGAACACCACCATTACGAATACGTCCTGCAAAATCATCTTCGATAGAACGTAACACCAATTCATGAAGAGAAAGAATATCTATGCTTCGTAGTTTGTAATCATCGCTTACAATCGAATATAAATAATCGATGGCTTTGTCATGGTTATGAGTTTCAAAATGTTCTCGAAGTGATTTTCCTTTTATAGTTATCCCTTCTTGAATCACCATTTGAGTTTCTCGCAAACTCATAGTATTACCTTCGATACCATTGGAGTTGTATGTCCATTCTATCGATAAGCTTTCGCGAATTTTATGCAAAGCAATGTTAGGCAATGGTCTGCTGGCTTGCAAATCTTGTCTTTTCTGGTAGAGTCTTTCAAATGTTGATTGAAATTCGGTTCTATATGTTAAGTCTATATTCCACATAATACCCCAAAGATACGTCTTAATATCGGATAAATCTAATTCCAATTCTATCCGATGTTAAGCTTATTCTATCGTCATAGATCTTAACTTAGTTCTATAAGCTTCTAAAGCTATAGATTTGGAGATGAAGCCGTAATATTTCCCATTTCTTATTACAGGTAAAAATGCCACTTTAGATGCTTCAAATTTATTCATCACCGTTTCCATGCTATCTATTGATGAGATAGTAGCTGGAGGAGTTTTCATAACATCTTTTATCAAGGTGTATTTTACTCGGTACACATTAAATATAATCTCACGAATATCATTAAAATGTACAATCCCTACTAATTCACCATCGTTATTTACGACCGCGAAAACAACTTGATTAGAATGTGATATATAATCGACTAGCTTACTAAGATGCTCATCTGGAGAAACAGTTAAATAGTCAGTTTGAATGATAGAATCAATTTCTAAAGTCGATAAAATATTAGAATCTTTATTGCTGGTAAAAGCATGACCTTTTTTTGCTAAACCTTTTACGTCAAGCGAATATTTCTCAAAACGTTTAGAAATAGCAAAACTTATAGATGAAACTATCATAAGAGGAATCATTAAGCTATAACCACCAGTAATTTCTGCAATCAAGAAAATTGCTGTAAGAGGTGCATGAAATAATCCGCTTAATATTCCAGCCATTCCTACCATGGTAAAATTACTAATAGGCAATTTTGAAAGTCCGATTAGGGTAACAAATTTTGAAAAGAAATACCCTAGATAAGAACCTAAAAATAAAGAAGGAGCAAAGTTTCCTCCATTACCACCACTACCAATAGTTAGGCCAGAAGCAAAAACTTTCATCATCATAGTACATCCCACAAAAAGTAGTAAAACCCATTGATTGTTTCTGAAGCTTGCAAATAAGGTATTGTCAAGTAATTTCCCTGGATCGCTTTCGGATAAAGTTTTTATACTTTCATATCCCTCACCAAATAATGTTGGAAAGATAAAAATTAAAACTGCTAACATCGAAGAACCAAATAAAGCTTTTTTATAAGGGCTTAATTTTAATTTGGAAAAATAATGTTCGACTCTCTGAAAATTTCTAGCGTAATAAACGGCTACAAATCCAGTTAATACACCTAGAAGTACGTAGAAAGGTATATTATGATAATCGAATGTTTGTTGTTGCTTAAAATTTAATAAGATGTTTTCGTCTAAAACAATTGCAGAAACTAAAGCACCAGTGGCAGCCGAAATCATAATTGGGGTAAATGCCGAAATACTTACATCGACCAATAAAACTTCGATAGCAAAAAGAACTCCAGCAATTGGCGCATTAAATGCCGCTGCAATTCCAGCTGCAACACCGCAACCTATAAGTAAAGTTCTGTCTTTATAAGGTAGTTTATAGTTTTGTGCATAATTAGAACCAAATGCTGCTCCAGTAACCACAATTGGACTTTCTAAACCTGCAGATCCACCAAGACCAACAGTAAGAGAGCTTGTAATGATTTGGGCATACATTTGTTTTTTGGGTATAATACTCGCTTTCTTGGCAACAGTATATAATATCTGCGAAGTACCTTTTTCAATAGTTCCGCCTAAAACTCTTTTTACAACAAAAACAGTAAGTAAAATACCAATAATGGGTAATATACTATTGATGAAGCTTAATTTTAAAATACCATTAATGTAAGTGGCAAACGAAAATACACTGTGAGCAAATGTCTTTAAAACAATTACAGCAAAGGCGCATGAAATACCAACCAAAACACTGGACAAGAATATAAATTGCTTTTGCGTCAATACAGATTGCAGCATTGCAATAATCGATTCAAATCTCCGGATGTATTTTTTTAACATTATGTTTTAAAAAAGTTATGTAATAGTGCAAATTTAGCTTTTAGAACCCAAACTATATAATTTTAAAGCTGTTAATCTCTCGAAAGAAATTAACAGCTTCAAAAAAAGACATTTTATATGTTATTTAATTAAAAACCAACAGCTGTATCATCTCCACGGAAATCAGCACCACCTTCTAGAGTTTTGTTTGGTAAAACCAAAATAGCATCTACTTTTCCAATTACAGGAGGATTTTTTTCGTTGATGATATAATTTTTGGTTTTTAAATATTCAAGTGTTTTCGAATCAAAAGCTTTTGGTTCAAAGCTAATATTGTCAGGTAACCATTGGTGATGAAAACGAGGTGCATTCACAGCTTCCTGCATACTAAAATTGTATTCATGCACATTTAAAATAGTTTGCAAAACCGATGTAATGATTGTAGAACCACCAGGAGTTCCAACAACCATATATAAACTACCATTTTTTTCCACAATTGTAGGAGTCATAGAACTTAGCATTCTTTTTTGAGGAGCAATACTATTAGCTTCATTTCCTACTAATCCAAACATATTAGGTTCTCCAGGTTTTACGCTAAAATCATCCATTTCGTTGTTTAGGAAAAAACCTAGTTCATCACAGTAATACTTAGAACCGTATGCATCGTTAATTGTCGTTGTTGCTGCAACAGCATTCCCAAATTGATCTACGATTGAATAATGAGTTGTTTCAGTACTTTCGCTATATTTTATTTCTCCATGTTTTACATCCGAAGACAAAGTAGCTTTGTCAAAACTAAAAGTAGACATTCTTTGTTTTAAATAATCATCTGAAAGTAATCCTTTTAATGGGATTTTTACAAAATCAGGATCGCCTAAAAAGTAACTTCTATCAGCATAAGCTCTTCTTTCTGCTTCTACAATTACTTGAATTGCTTCCGCAGAATTATGTCCCATTTTTTCTAAATCATAAGGTTCAATCATTTTTAGTATTTGTGCCAAACAAATTCCACCACTACTAGGTGGAGACATCGAAGTAATTTTTAAATCTTTGTAATTAAAAGTTAATGGTTTTCTCCATTTTACTTCATATGATGCTAAATCTTTCATAGAGATAATCCCACCTCTTTTGTTAAGATAATCAACTAATATTTTAGCAGTTTTTCCTTTGTAAAATTCATCACGACCATTTTTCTGAATCCTTTTTAAAGTTTCTGCAAGAGCAGAATATTTTATAGTATCATTTTCTTTATATACGGTCGCTAACAAAGTATTTTTGCCGTTTCTTTCTATAATTACATCTCGGTAATTGTTTAAACGCTCTTCTTGTTTTTTAGTCACAATTACACCTCTTTCTGCTAGTGCTATAACAGGTTCTAAAATTGTTGACATAGGTAAGGAGCCAAATTTTTTGTGTACTGCAAAAACTCCTGCAACAGTTCCAGGTATTCCAATGGCTAGAGCAGTTTCAGTACTTTTTCCTTTAATAACGTTTCCGTCTTTATCAAGAAACATATCTTTGGTAGCTTTCAGAGGAGCTCTTTCTCTATAATCAATAGATCCAACTTCACCATTTGCTTTTCGGTAGACCATAAATCCTCCTCCGCCAATGTTTCCTGCGTATGGGAAGGCTACAGCCAATGCTAATTCGGTAGCAACCATAGCATCAAATGCATTTCCTCCTTTTTTCATAATGTCGGAACCAATTTTGGATGCTTCAGCTCGTGCCGAAACAACCATTGCTTTGCTGGTAACTAATCCTGTTGGTTGATTAGTTGTGTTTTGGGCAAAAGAGGTAAGCGAGATAAAATAGCATAAAAAGGCAATCTTCTTCATAATGAAAGTAATTTGTGATTAACGTGTTGTTTTAAATCTTCAAAAAATTCGGTAAATTCAGCTTCAAATTCGGTATAGAATTCTTTTAATTCCGCTGTAGCGAATTGCATTTTTGAAGTGTTTTTTGTTCTGCGATCCATCTGAGTCAGGATATGATTAATCCCCTCGATGGTTTGGTAACTTACCAGCCAGTTTTCGTGAAACATAATAGGCATTATGCGTTGTGTTTTTTCGCTTAAAATACTATGATTTTCAGCCAAAGAATTATAAAATCGATCAACAAAATCATTGAGATTTTCATCTGAATAAGTTTTCCAGTTTTTGGCTAAAAAATGATCGTAAAATATATCAATAATTACACCAGCATAATGATGGTATTTTTCATGAAGTTTTTTGGTGCTTTGTCTAAAAACAGGATGAGCATCAGTATAAGTGTCTATGGCGCGATGTAAAATGATCCCCTTTTGAACTTCAGCAGGAAAATTTTCAAATTGTTTCCCCCGAATTCCATCGGCCATAAAGTTGCCGATTTTAATCAAATCATTATCGCCAGAAAGATATATATGAGCTAGGAAATTCATTTTTATAGGAGTTACTAAGGTTCTAAAAGCAGAAGGCACTAAGTTTACTCATGTAAAAGTATAAAAACTTTTCAACTCATTTGACTAAAAACAGAATGCTTTGACTACTTTTTTAAAATCTTGGCTTTTTATTCTCTTACTTACTCGGCAACTTTTTTATATTTGTAGCTATAACCATAACTCAATATAATGACTTTAATAAAATCGATATCAGGGATAAGAGGAACAATTGGTGGTAAAGTAGGGGACAATCTTACACCAGTTGATGCAGTAAAATTTGCTTCGGCCTATGGAACTTTCCTTAAAAATAATATTAAAAAAGAAAAACTAACGGTTGTAATTGGTCGTGACGCGAGAATTTCAGGTCCAATGATTCATAATTTAGTTGTAAATACACTAGTAGGTTTAGGAATTAATGTAATAGACCTGGGTCTTTCGACAACACCAACAGTAGAAGTTGCTGTCCCTTTAGAAAAAGCAGATGGAGGAATAATACTTACTGCATCACATAATCCAAAACAATGGAATGCATTAAAATTATTGAATGAAAAGGGAGAATTCCTTAATGGAGCAGAAGGAGCAAAGATTTTAGAAATTGCCGAAGCAGAAGCTTTCGATTTCTCAGATGTAGATAGTTTAGGCGAAATTACAATTAATGACGCTTATATGGATATTCATATCGATGAAGTTTTGAATTTGCCTTTAGTAGATGTTGAAGCAGTAAAAGCAGCAAAATTTAAAGTTGTTGTAGATGGTGTGAATTCTTCTGGGGGAATTATTATTCCAAAATTATTAGAGTTAATGGGTGTTGAAGTAGTAAAATTATACTGCGAACCAAACGGACATTTTCCTCATAACCCAGAACCGTTAAAAGAGCATCTTACAGATATCTCCGAATTGGTTGTGAAAGAAAAAGCGCATTTAGGAGTAGTAGTAGATCCAGATGTAGATCGTTTGGCCTTTATTTGTGAAGATGGAGAAATGTTTGGCGAGGAATATACTCTTGTAGCTTGTGCTGATTATGTTTTAAGTAAAACTCCAGGGAATACAGTTTCGAATATGTCATCATCTCGTGCTTTAAGAGACGTTACGGTTGCTCATGGCGGAAAATACGAAGCCAGTGCAGTAGGAGAAGTGAATGTAGTAGAGTTGATGAAAAAAAACAATGCTATTATTGGAGGAGAAGGAAATGGAGGAATCATTTATCCAGAATCTCATTACGGAAGAGATAGTTTGGTAGGAGTTGCATTGTTTTTGACACATTTGGCAAATAAAAAAATGACAGTTTCGGCTTTGCGTGCTTCATATCCAGAGTATTATATGAGCAAAAACAAAATCGAATTAACACCACAAATCGATGTTGATGCTATTCTGGTTGCAATGACTGAGAAATATAAAAATGAAGACATCACTACTATTGATGGAGTAAAAATTGATTTTGCTACAGAATGGGTGCATTTAAGAAAATCGAATACAGAGCCAATTATTCGTATTTATACCGAAGCACCATCACAAGAAAAAGCAGATGTTCTTGCTTTGAGAATTATAGATGAGATAAAAGCAATCGCAGGAATTTAATTTTCACGATAAAATGGAATAAAAAATACCCGAAATCAATTTCGGGTATTTTTGTTTGTGAAATTAACATGATGTTTATTAGTTAATAAATTTGTTGGGATTTATATATTTGAACTATGTCATCGTTAATATTTAAAATGTATTTTATTCATAAACTTTAATTTGATTGCAATAACTTGAATTATTGGAATAGATCAGTTTTATTTTTATCGAAAATAACATTCTAAATTTAAAAATAATAATATCAAAAATAATGAAAAAAATATTTTATATATTTTTAGTTTCTGTACTAATACTCTCTTCTTGCTCTAAAGATGATGATTATGAAAATGATTCTACGAATATTTTATTAAGAAAAGAGATTGGTAAAGAAAATAATAAAGAGACATACTCTTCTGAAAATGTATATAACGGAAATAGAATAGTTAGTAGTGGTGACATTAGTTTTACGTATACAGGAAATTATATTACTAAACAGGCTTCAGCTTACTATACATATGAGTTTGGATATGATAATGGAAAGTTAGTTAGTTATACAGAAAAATTTACTGGGGATAATGGTTTCTCGAAAACTGCTTATACGCATAACGTAGACGGAACTGTTTCGTTTAAAAAGTACTTTGTTTTTAACTCAACAGAAACAGAAAAAGCAACTGGTACTCTCACATTTAAAAATGGTAATCTTGTGAAAAAAGAGTATGTATATAAAGATAATCAAGAAGTTGTGATTCAAACGACAATAAAAGAATATGATACTATGAACAATCCGTATAAAAATATTTTGGGTTGTGATTTATTGTTTGATGATGACCGATTTCTTAGTATGTTAAATGGTAATAGAAATAACATAGTTAAAACTACGTCAACTACTTCAAATGTACAAGAGTTTTTCTTAGATTCTCTTCAAAAAACGATAAGTATATTTGAATACTCATACAATTCAAAAGGATTTCCAATTTTAAGAAGTAGTATTGATAATAA
>NZ_JSYP01000033.1 GCF_000813005.1 Flavobacterium sp. KMS
TGGGTTCTGTCGCATCTGTCAGAAACAAATATAAGAATTTAAGTAATTTAAAAGTTAGCCTGCTAATTTACAGAATGATTTAAACATAGTTATCCCTGGACTAACCATCTGATTCTTTCTCAACATATGCACAACTTCAATTCCGCCCAATGTTCGTCTTGCCGATTCAAAGCTTTTAAAGCCTAATCCATTTCGTATTCGCTACTTGATAAAACGATGATCTTGTTCAATAATATTATTGAGGTATTTACACTGTCGGATTTTAATCTTTGAGAAAGAACGCCTGTTATAAACTTTAATTGCTGCAGTATTAGAACCGCTTTTATCAATATTTATTACTCTTGGCCGGTAGTTATTAATAATTGCTTTAATTAGAAAAGACTGAGCGCTCATTCTTTGTCTTTTTCTGGTCAGAAGGAAGTCAACCGTATTGCCTCATTTACCTACTGCCTTATATAAATAACACCAAATTCCTTTTACTTTAATATACGTCTCATCCATTCTCCAACTCTTCCCCACTCTGGCTTTTCTATTCTTCATCTCTGCCTCAATGAAAGGCATAAACTTATAAACCCAGCGTTGGATCGTAGCATAATCAACAATCACACCCCTAATTTTCATTATTTCTTCAACGTCACGATAGCTAAGTGTAAATCTTAATTTAAAATACACTGCCTGCAGAATTACGTATTTTGGATAACAATGACCTTTGGTATTCATTTTTTATTAGTTTTGAAAAACCAAAGATAAAACTTAATCATAGATGCGACAGAACTATAATCGCTTCAGATATATAAAACAATCGTTTTGCGAGATCATATACCTGGAGATTAATTGATTATGACAATACCAAGTAATTTGTGCAAGCAGCACTTGCACATTATCATTAATAAAATTTAATATCCTTAAATTATATATATTTGCTTTTAATTGAACTTCCTTTCATCTTATCCTAACAGAACTCTTTTTTGAGTAGTCACCTTAAATTTAAAGTTATGCTTCAAAATCAATTCATCGATATCTTAAATCTCATCAAACAGTCAAGATTGAAGGCGGTTAAAGCGGTTAATACAGAATTAATAGAGTTGTATTGGAACATAGGGAAATATATAGATCAGAGAGTTGAAACTCAACAATGGGGCAATGCTGTTGTGGATGAATTAGCAAATTATCTGCTCCTAAACGAACCCTCATTAAAAGGATTTTCAAATAAAAATCTTTGGCGTATGAAACAATTTTATCAGCAATATAAGGATCATCCAAATCTCTCAACACTGTTGAGAGAAATTAGCTGGTCCCATAATCTGGCTATTTTCTCCAGATGCAAAACTATCGAAGAAAAAGAGTTCTATCTCAAAATCTCCAAACAAGAAAATTATAGTTTCAGAGAACTCGAACGACAAATTTCGTCAAGTCTTTTTGAACGCACTATACTGGGAAATACAAAACTCTCAACAGCGTTGAGAGAAATACACCCTGAAATAATTAATACACTAAAAGACAGTTATATTTTTGATTTTCTAAATCTTTCTGAACCTCATAGCGAAAGCGATCTACAGAAAGGGTTGATCAAGCAGATGAAAAATTTCATTCTTGAGCTTGGCAGAGATTTTCTGTTTGTGGGTGAGGAGTACAAAGTTCAAGTAGGGAACAGTGACTTTTATATTGATTTATTATTTTATCACCGAGCCTTGCAGTGTCTTATTGCTTTTGAACTTAAAGCCGATAAGTTTAAGCCTGAACATTTAGGCCAGATCAACTTTTATCTAGAAGCCCTTGACAGGGATGTAAAAAAAGAAAATGAAAATGCAAGTATAGGAATTCTGCTTTGCAAAGACAAAGATAGTGAGGTTGTAGAATATGCTTTAAGTAGAAGTCTATCTCCAACTATGGTTGCTGAATATAAAATGCATCTACCCGATAAAAAATTACTTCAGCAAAAAATCCATGAATTATTCAACAGCAATTTAGAAATTGAATAAATCTACTCTCTCGAAATATTACTGGTTCTGTCGCATCTGTCAGAATCAAATATAAAAATTCAAGTAATTTAAAAGTTAGCCCGCCAATTTGCAGAATGATTTAAACATAGATATCCCTGGTTTGACCATCTGATTCTTTCTAAGCATATGCACAACTTCAATTCCACTCAATGTTCGCCTGGCCGATTCAAAGCTTTTAAAGCCTAACCCATTTTGTATCCTCCATTTTATAAATCGATGGTCCTGTTCTACAATATTGTTGAGATATTTACACTGTCGAATTTTAATCTTTGAGAACGAAAGCTTATTATAAACTTTGATCGCTGCAGTATTTGAACCGCTTTTATCAATGTTTATTACTCTTGGGCGGCAGTTATTACTAACGGCTTTAATTAGAAATGACTGAGCGCTCATTCTTTGTCTTCTTCTGGTCAAAAGAAAATCTACTGTATTGCCTAGTTTATCTACTGCTCTATATAAATAACACCAAATAACTTTAACTTTGATATAGGTCTCATCCAACCTCCAACTTGTACCTACTTTACCTCTTCTCTTCTTCATCTCTACCTCAAGCAAAGGTGAAAACGTATAAACCCAACGCTGAATCGTGGCATGATCCACAATGACTCCTCTAATCTTCATTATTTCTTCAACATCCCGGTAACTAAGTGTAAATCTTAGTTTGAAATATACTGCCTGAAGAATTACGTATTTTGGATAACAATGCCCTTTAGTATTCATCTTTTGATCGGTTTAAAATTCTAAAGATAAAAGTTATTCCCAGATGCGACAGAACCGAGACTTGTCCCCCTAAACAAGTTGCTCAAAAAATGAAAGAACTTCTCTCTACTTACCATACTATTAAAAATAAAACTATTGAAGACATCGTCGATTTTCATTATAAATTCGAAATCATACATCCCTTTCAAGATGGAAACGGTCGCGTGGGTCGGTTAATTATTTTCAAAGAATGTCTCGCAAACAATATTGTTCCATTTATCATTGATGAACAGCTTAAACTTTTTTACTATAGAGGACTTCAGGAATGGAATAATGTAAAGGAATATTTGATGGATACCTGTCTTACGGCTCAAGATAATTACAAATCTATCCTCGATTATTTCGAGATCGAATACAAATAAAATATAAAATCAAAATATTTCGATTTATCTTGAAAAAATATTTAATTTTGACTTGACAAAACGAAATATAGTAGTCATTCTAAACAAGTTAAACCACAAAAGAGTATCTTAAAATCGTAAAAAAATGATATTTTAATTTTCGTGGCAAAATCGTGCCACAGTACTTTATAAATAATTGAAAATGCAGTATATGCATGGGTTTAGACCGTTAAGTTCGAATCCTGTTCTCCCCTCCCCTTTAAAATACAAAAACGTCTCATATTAATCGAATATATTTTATACATTTGTTTCAACCATTGGTCTAATGTGTTCTTAAAAAAAGATGTTATTACGGTTAAACAAAATTCTACATAACAACTAAAAAATAAGATTTGTTTGTTTTTGTTTCGTTATATTTTGTTCAGATTTTGTACCTCTATTGTACCTCGATATCTTTCAAACCCAGTAAATACTGGTTGCTAATTTCTGCATCGGAAAATAGATCGACAAAATAACGCAAAACAACAACAAACAAACGAGTTAAAATATTGATTACCAACATTTTAACTCGTTTTTATTTTTCCTTTCTTTTAGTTGTTATGTTTTATTTTGCGTAAATTTGTACCCCATTTGAAACTCTTCTATTATCCATTTCGAAGCCTTTCAGTCTCAACGCAACTTTCTGACTCTTGAGGAAGCAAAAAAGCTCTTTACAACTTCTTGTTCAAAAGAAATCGTGTATAAAATTTCGAAGTTTTCCCTTTTAACCGTGAAAAGATTTACTTTTTTAAATGAGAAATTTAGCATATCCAGGCATAATTTCAAACTATCAAGACAATGTTAAAATGGGAATAAGGTTTTCGATTGTAGTCCCATCAACTCCGCTAAAACAGTTTAAAGCAACATAACAAAAGTTGCTTTAAACGATACTGAAGGTTATGGTTGTATAACCTTACCTGTAACATGGCCAAACAGACTTTTTCGGAATGCATATTCAAGCTGTTTCATAGTGGTAGGAATCTCTCCGGGGAAGTACTGGAAATATTGAGGAGAGTTCTCAATAACAGTGGGGCTTACCGCGTTGATTCTGATACCATTTTCCAATTCAATGGCTGCCCCGCGTACGAAACCTTCCACAGCTCCATTGGCTGCCGATGCATTAGCGAAGTTCATTTGGGGCTCATGCGTCAAAGCGCCGGTTATAAGAGTAAATGATCCCTTTGGGTTGATGTACTTCTGGCCGATGAGCACCAGGTTGATCTGTCCCATCATTTTCCCTTCCACTCCCAGGCGAAAAGTCTCGTTATTCAGTTTTTTCCAAGGCCCCACAAAGGTAGGACCTGCTGTAGAGATGAGTGCATCAAAAGGACCTGCCATAAGAAACATCTTTTCTATTGATGCTGCCGAAGTGATATCCGTATCAATATCACTGTCTTTAGAGGCTACCCTAATGATTTCATGATCTTTTTCAAGGGCAGCGGCAAGATATGTACCCATAGTGCCTGTAGCACCGACTAAAATGATTTTCATTGTTTAAATTTTAAAAGTGAATATTCTTAGTATTTCATTGAAGCAGTATACTGGAACTGATCGAGGATTATTTTTTTACTGACAGACATGCCAGCTGCAGTGCCCATTGCTACTGCATTGGCAACCGTACGCATGTGGGTGCTGTTATCCCCACAGGCGTAAATACCAGGCACAGAAGTTTCCTGTAAAGCGTTGGTCTTAATATAGCCCTTTTCTGTAAGCTCACAGTCCAAAGTTTCCGGTATCCTGCTTTGAAGTTCAAAGGGTCTTGGAGCATATAAAGCCGATAAAGTAAATTTGGTACCATCTTTAAAAAAAATGGTATTGATATACCCGTTATTATGTTCTAGTTTTTGAATTTCTTTTTCGATTATAGTAATCTGATGCTCCTGCAACGCAAGGGACTGCTCATCGGTTAGGCTTGTTTTTCCGTTTGTAAAAACGGTAAGGTCTTTGGTCCAATTGGAAATAAGCCTTGCAACATCAAACGCCTGTTCACCATTGGCTAAAATACCGGTTCTCAAACCCCTTACTTCATAACCATGGCAGTATGGGCAATGTATCACAGAAATACCCCAGCACTCAGCAAAACCTTCAATTGCAGGCATGAGATCCCTTATTCCTGTGGCGAAGATTAATTTCCCTGCCCTAAATACCTCATCTGTGGCAAGGCATATTTCAAATCCATCATCAGTCTTTTTCCCTGTTGTTGCAAGCCCGTTATAAAATTTCACATTCTCATATCGTTCTACCTGTGAACGTGCCACCGCTGCAATGCCTGCTGGGGTATTTCCATCTTGGGTAAGAAAGTTGTGCGAGTGTGGCGTCTGCGCATTGCAGGGCTTCCCATTATCGATAATAAGAACTTGTTTCAGTGCGCGCCCAAGAGCCATCGCGGCGGCAAGGCCAGAATAGCTACCACCGACAATGATGGCATCATATAGTGTTTTATCTTTCATAATAGGTCGTTTTATAAAGCCTAAGCCTTGAATTGGTACAGCCAGTGTTGCTAAAGCCAAACTGACCTGTGCAATGAATTTGCGCCGGGATAGTCCAGAATTATCTTCGGGCATCATGCTTTATTTTTTATCGTGTGAAGAAATCCAGCGACCTATCAAAAGATCGACCAACGGAACACCCGCAAAGACAATCCACGGTACAAGTGCTAGTGTAAGGATTAAGGTTCTCACATAGAGTGGCAGCCCGGAGAGTGTCTCCCCGAAAAGAAACAGGAACAAAGTGATGGAGGGATAGATCGCAAGCCAGATCTTAAAGGATGCGATAAGTTTCATTTTTGTCTTCATATAGAGTACTTATGGGATTATTATATATCCACAAAGTTATAGAGGACTTTAGCCCTAAGGATAGGACAAAAACGGGATTGAATAGGACTTATTTTGAAATAATCCTGAAAGACTCCGGCGAGTGGCCTGTGTGCTTTTTAAAGAATCTGATAAAATAAGAGGGATCATCATAGCCAAGGTAATAGGCGATCTGGTTTACCTGATCTGAAGTGGCCAAGAGCTGTCGCTTTGCCTCAAGGATGATATGCTCGCTGATTATATCTGAAGGGGTCTTATTGAGCAATGATCTGGTAATAGCGCCAAGCTGATAGGTCGAAAGGTTAAGCATATCCGCATAATGGGTAACTTGTTTGAATTGTGCGATGCCTGTGTCGAGCATTTCAAAAAATTCATCTAGTTTTTCCTGAGGATACTGTCTGGCAGCAATCGCCTTACTTTCGTTATTGTAGCGGAGCCTTAATAGTTCAATAAAAAAGACACTAAGGCTAGCTTTTATCACTTCCCGATATCCTTCGCGCTCTTCCAAAAACTCCCTTACTATATCGTCGAGAAGTACAATTAGCCTATTCTCATTGCCATCAGCAAGTGTGCATATACTTTTATGACTCAGTTTTCGCAGCAGCTCTTGTGAGATGGAAAATCCATTTTTTAATTGAAGAAGATATCCTGTACTGCCCGCCTTCAATGTCAGCCGGTGCACTTGGCCTGGCTTCATAAAGAATATGGAATTATTCGTCACCTGATACGGGATAAAGTCAATTTCATGACTTCCTGCGCCGTTCTTGATTACCAACACATAGAAAAAGTCATGCCTGTGCAGGCTTTCAACCATATCTTTCCCTTCTGATAATGATTCAATAGTGCGTATAGCGAAGTTGCCCAATAAATGGGGTTCTTTTGTAGCACCCTTAATAGATCGTACCGGAATGACTTCCATCACTTTATTAGTTTAAACACTTTATACAGCCACATAAAAACCATATATCGTTCTTTAATACTTTACAAAGCTATACAATTTACTGAAAATCATAAGGGTTAATATAAGCGTAACAACAATTTAATTGATAGTATCTCTGAAAATTATTATTTCTATTGCTACTTTCCCTTTGCTTGATGGCTTTTTCAACATTTAAGGTGGTGATAAATACCGACGTAGATATGAATAATCTTGCTCGCTTCTGGCTCTATTTTAAGTATCGTTGTCTGATATTAATCATCTTTTTCTCTCTTAACATCTATTAGTTTAGAAAATGAACTTCGTAACTCACTAATTCATCATTGCCAGAATATGTCATCCCATTCTTTATTATTAAATTCATGAGAAAGCACTTCTTCATTTAATAAAATTTGATAGGACGGAAAATTATTTCTAATTGCATTAAATATATTTTTCTCTTCAAAGCGTATTAATGTTTCAAGGTCATCTTCAATTCTACTTAATGATTTTTCGACTTCATTTTTTTTAATAAAATGTTTTGCTAATCTGCGGTGCTGTATTAAAACCTTGTGCACAAATACGTTTTCCGTTCCTAAATTGGGAAAAATATGCTCTTTTTCTATTTGAAAATGTGGTACTAATTGATTGATATAATACCAATCTGCATAATTTTTAATTCTTTTTGGATCAATTTTTCGTCTAATCCCCATACGAATTATCGAACATAACTCTAATGACTGTACGTGGTCACGATGCAAAAAACTAAGTGTTTTTTCTACATTTATTTCATTTTCTGTATCAATTATAGTGGTAGTTGAATTCATTTTTTATTTAGTATTAGGATATGTGATGTAAAAAAATCACAGGGAATATCGATATTATAAATCTGTTTGATACAGGATAGATAAAAACCACCCAAATTGAGTGGTTGCTTAGAAAAATCTAAATGTGGTTATAAAACCAGTATTGGGGCAATAATTCCAAAGCTTAATCTTCCTGTATTTGCGTCTTTCAAACCATACGTTTTTTCAGCATAAGTGGAGTAATCATATCTTCTGGCTATATAGCCTAAATAAAATTTCAGATTTAAATCTTTAAAAGGATAGTATTCAACAGTCGGAATCAGACCATAGCTAATAAACAATTTGTTGGATGCATTAACATCAGGATTGCCGTTCCAATACGAATTGTGGGTCATAAGGGTTAATACTAAATTTACTTTGGGTTTAACTCTATACTCTGCTCTTAACCAATTTTCGACATATACCACATCTTTTGATGCATCATCTCCTTTAACTAATTTTTGAACAATACCTCTACGGTCTAAATCTTCTGCACTATACTTAAAATCGTAATACAACAATAATTTATTGCTTTTAAACTTATTCCCAAGTGCAATATAATTCATGCTTGTATTTTTGGCTTCATTAAAAAAACCATAGCTATAAGACGTTTCAAATTTTCCTCCAAAAAAGCTTCCTTGCCAATTACTTACAAATGCCAAAGCCGTTTTCGATTCTACTGTCCCATCTGGTATATTATTATCGTATTGTTCTTTTAAAATGTTTGTTCTTGAATCTAATATTTGAAACTTTAATGTGTTCTTGCCATCTCTTAACTTATGGGATATACCCGCTCCTGTTAAATTGTGATCTGAGTTTTCCAAAATATCATTATACTCTAAAATATAAATTGCATTCATATCAAATTCATACCCTCCCAAATCAGCCAATAGTTTTCCCATAGAAAATTTGGTTCTAGGTGTAAAATCAATAAATAAAGCGGCAATATCTGTCGTTCTGTTTATGTTATCCTGACTACCTATTTTAGGCGTTCTGGTGTATCTGTCACGAAATCTAAAACTCACTTTTTCATGAATCTTTCCTTTTATTTCGAGTCTGAATTGACTAACTGAAAACACTGATTTTGAATAATCCCCATTTTTAAATTCAGAATTAAATCCAAAACGAGTATTAAAAATAACATCTATATCTCTTAATAAAGATTGCTTGGACGTAGGAATTATAGACTGATACATCTCAAGGTTCTCGCTTTGTTCTTGCGCAAGAATACTAATTGGGATCAATAAAACAATAAAACAAAACAACCCCCTTTTTATATTACTTATAGTTTTCATAATTCTTTTATAAAATAATTGAACCGATCAAAAAACCAACCGCAACCGCAACAACAGTAGCAACAATACCAGGTAGATTAAAACTATGATTGATAACATATTTACCGATTTTTGTACTTCCGGTTCTGTCAAAACTGATAGCTGCTAATAATGTCGGATAACCCGGTAATACGAAGAAACTATTTACTGTAGGAAAGGAAGCTATCAGAACTAAAGGGGAAAGCCCCAAAGCAATACCCAATGGTATCATCGTCTTAACAGCTGCTGCCTGACTAAACATTATGATTCCTAAAAGAAATAAGGCTATAGCAAATGTCCAAGGATAAGCAGTAACAACACTACCTAAAGACTCTTTGATGACAACCGAATTATTTTCCATAAAAGTAGAAGCCATCCAGACTACTCCAAAAACAGATATAACTGCCGAAGCCATAGAACTGAATAAACTAACTTGCGTAACAGCAACTGCGCTCGTTTTTGTAATTAACATCATCGCAGCAGAGGCAGATAAAGTGATTAAACAAATAACCGCTACCATTGAAACTGTTCCATCGTCTTTTAGAACTAAATTTTTTGTTCCTGGTCCAAAATTGGGCAATAAACCTGGAAAGGCTCCAGCAATTACAATTAGTAAAATTGCAACACTAAAGATCATAACCGCAGTTTTAGCTCCGGTTCTTACTTTTGTTTCATTGCCTTCTATATTAGAATCAATACTTTTGGCAAACTCTGAATCTTTCATTTTCTCAATAAATATTGGATCCTGATTTAATTCTAGTCCCTTTTTTCTAATCACAAAACAAGCAACTAATGTCCCAATAAGGCCCGCAGGAATAGCAATCATCATGACATCAAAAAGAGCTCCCGGGTAACCTAACAATACTACAAGAGCTGCTGTACATGCACTAATAGGACTTCCTGTTAAAGCTAAATGTGATGCAATTACCGATATACTAAGAGGGCGCTCTGGGCGTATTCTTTTCTTTGTAGCAACTTCAGAAATGATGGGTAATATAGAATACACTATGTGGGAAGTTCCAGCAAATAAGCACAAAAAATAAGTTGCAAAAGGAGCAATAAAAGTAACATTTGAAGGATTATTTCGAATTACTTTTTCGGCTAAACTTACCAAGTAATCTAGTCCTCCTGACGCTTGAAGGGTTGCTGCTGTGGTTACAATAGCAATAATAATTAACATAACATCCATAGGCGGCTCCGTTGGTTTCATATGAAATCCTAATACGAAAATCACTAATCCGAAAATCCCCATTACACCGAGACCTATACCTTTCATTCGTGATCCGATAAGAATCGCGATTAAAAGGATTGAAAATTCTATCCAGAACATAATAATTGTTTTAAATTGATTTGATTTAGTCCACAATTATACCAGGAGGTACCTAAAAGCAGGACTCCTTCCAATTATAATTGAATACTATTTCTAAAAATATTTTTGAATCTTTGTTCTATCAGCTATTTTCAAAAAAGGAAATAGTAATAAAACGCTATCATTTGAGGATTAAGATTATCCCCAACAATAAAAAAAGGGTAGTGTTATCTTCATTAAGTAAAGTAAACCACTTGAATCTGTTGTATTTGAGTTTTATACAACAATATCTTTTCTGGATGTGTTCCAAGTGAATTACTTACAGAAGCATTAATACAACAGACTATCAAACCATTACAAACTATTCTTCTATCATTTTCGTTTGCTACTACCTTAACGATAAGATGGCTGGAGTCTGAACATTCATAACTATTTATGAATTTATGAATTTTGGGTTTATCAAATTTTCTAATGAATAAATCTCATCCCATTTGTCTTGAGTAATTTCCTTACGTTCTATTACTACAATTTGATGTATACTTTTGTTTGTTTTAAGTGCTTCTCCAGCTATACCAGCGCATACTTCATATCCAAGAATTGGATTCAGTTGTGTAACAATTCCAATACTATTCATAACCATATTAAAACAATGATCCGTATTAGCTGTAATTCCAACAATACATTTATCAACTAAGGTTTCAATTGCATTACCCAAATAATCTAATGAAGTAAACATCGCAAAAGCAATTACTGGTTCCATAACATTTAATTGTAACTGACCTGCTGATGCTGCCAACGTCACTGTTAAATCTTGACCAACAACATAAAAACAAGTCTGATTTACTACTTCTGGAATTACAGGATTTACTTTTCCTGGCATAATTGAAGATCCTGGTTGACATGCTGGCAAATTAATTTCATTAAATCCTGTTCTTGGACCTGAACTTAACAAACGTAAATCGTTACAGATTTTAGTGATTTTAACCGCAGTTCTTTTTAGAGTGCCCATAATTTGAACATATGCACCTGTATCAACTGTTGCTTCAATTAAATCTGGAGACAATGTTAGGGGAATACCTACTTCTTTCACTAAATAATCCACACAAATCTCAGGATAACCTTCTGGAGCATTTACTTTAGTTCCAATAGCAGTAGCTCCCATATTAATTTCTAACAATAAACTTTGTGCCTCTTTTAATCTCTTAATATCTTCTCCAATTGTAGTTGCATAGGCATGAAACTCTTGCCCCAAAGTCATAGGAACTGCATCTTGTAATTGTGTACGTCCCATTTTTAATACCCTTTTAAACTCTACTCCTTTTTCAGAAAAAGCAACTTCTAAACTGCTTAAAATAGCAATAAAGCGTTCCATTTTTAGATAAAGTGCAATTCTAAATGCTGACGGATATGCATCATTCGTAGACTGAGAACAGTTTACATGATTGTTAGGATGCAGGAAATTATATTCTCCTTTTTTATGACCTAAATATTCCAGCCCAATATTTGCGATTACTTCATTTGCATTCATGTTTACTGACGTTCCAGCACCACCCTGAATCAAATCACTAACAAACTCCTGATCAAATTTACCTGCAATAAGCTGGTCACTTCCATAACAAATAGCTTCGGTAATTTTTGCATCTAAAACACCACAATCTTTATTTGCTAATGCAGCAGCTTTTTTTACATATCCTAAGGCTTTAATAAACAAAGGCTCTTTTGAAATTGAGATACCTGTAATATTAAAATTTTCTACGGCTCTAAAAGTCTGTATACCGTAATATAAATGATTCGGGATTTCTAATTCACCTAAAAAATCATGCTCTTTTCTTGTAGTTTTCATAATAAAATTAATTTCTAATTATTTAATAAATTGTTATAAGTATTTCTAAATACTTTATTGAAAGGATTATTACTAAATTCTGCAAAGCTTGCAAGCATATTTACTGAGGAGTAATCATTATTCTGATGTAAATGTGCGCTTGCTATGATGGTAAAAGGATGATAATTATCATAACGGTTCAGTTATTTTTAAAAAAATTAGCTGCAAATTTTATTTGGACATATTAGTAACCTGTTTGCTTTTGTAATTGTAGTTACTGTCATTGGGTTTATACCATTTTTGGCATAACCTGAGATGCCTGAAACAACTCAACATTACAATTGCAAGAAGTAGATGTTTGCCAAAATAATACTGAGTGAGCGTAAGATTTTTGTTATAATTTATTTTACAGGTCTCAAATGCGGATTCAGAAAACCTGAAAATACTGTAGTACTTTAGCAATGCAAAAAAACCTTTAGATTATAGGTATTTAAGATAAGGGTTCGGTCACATCTGTTTTATTAAAACAGATTAAAATGGCAACCTAATAAAAACACATAAACCATGTAATTATTTAGGACTCATTCATTATAAAAAAATCATCTGAAATTTTCCTAAGATATACACTACAATTAATTTTTATTTATTTCGATTCTATTTATAACTAAGAAAGACCATTTTATATTCAATTTTCTGAAGTTCAAATAGTTGCCAGCTGTGATTCCCACTGTTGAAACTAACAAATAAATTTATGGAGGTTTTTGTTTATTTTATTAAATTATTTCTAATAAAAAGCAATAAATAACATATAATTTTCAAATATTATTATTTAATTATAGTAATTCCTTAATTAAAGGTTACGTTTACTAAAGACCCCAAGTCTATATTTTAAACTAAACCTACTTATGAAAAAAATCTACTTGTTTTTATTTTTTGTCACGCAACTGACAAGTGCTCAAATTGGAATTGGAACAGTTACTCCTCATGCTTCTTCGATACTACATATCGAATCTACTACTCAGGGACTGATTACCCCACGAATGACTTCGACTCAAAGAATTGCAATTGCATCTCCAGCCAATGGTTTATTAGTTTTTGACACAACAGTTGGAAATTTTTATTATTATGATACGCCTACCTTAGTCTGGATTCAGTTAAGTGGGGACAAACAAGGAAGGTTAAAATACAAGTTAATAAAATCAACGGATGTATTAGCTACGGTTTTGGCTACTGAAAAAACTGCTGGTGGAGGTACAAAATACCTTATGGATTCCACTACTCTTTATGAAATTAATGGCGCTATCAATGTTGATTTACCTATTGAACTTAATGGTTGTTATATAATTGGACAAGATTCTACAGAAGATAAACTTGTTAAAGCTTCTGGAGATCTTTTTTCGGGTACCACTGGTGGGTCTATAAGAGTGCTGACATTAACAGCTACTGGAGGAAATGTTTTTAATATTACTGGTTCAGGTACTTTAACACAGAGTATTATTATTAGAGACTGTATTGTTACAAGCTCTGCAATTGTTGGTAAACTTCAAAATTTTGCCTTTGTTTTTGTTAGTATTGTTCAATATATCGGTAATGGAGCAGGAATAGTGTATCAGGACATTAGTAAGTTGTTGCTTAGTAATGCGGGATGGTTTGGTAACAATGTGGGAACTTATGAAAAATTACAAGGCACTTTTGGGCTAGTAGCCAAACAAGGAGGTTTTAGTGAAGTCATTGGAACCAGCATAGGATTCGATGTTTCGACTAATCCTGTAATTCAAGGTGATGCAGTAGTAGAAACAGTAGTGTTTACAGGTGCACTAACCACTGGGAAATATGTAAACGGATATAGTCCTGCACCTTATACAGGATTTAATTTTAATAATAATTGGTCAGTAAAGTGTACCGGAATCCCTACCGAAGGTGATTCAGGAGCAACAGGATCAGTATATCTAAATCGTGCTGGTACAACCCAGGCGCCAACTTTAATAGGGACACAGAATGTAGGTGTTAAACTAAATATTACTGCTGGATTAAGTACTAATCTTTATAGAACAACTGCTACTACAAATAATAATATTGCTTATACAGGCAAAAAAGGCAGGATATTCCAGATAAATTGTGCTTTGTCTTTTGATAGTACGACAGGTACTACAAATACAGAATATGTATTTTATTTTGTTAGAATACCCGCTGCAGGAGGAACTGACCCCCAAATCTCTTCTGAGACTTTTATTGATACAAATGCAGGATATATCCAGTCATTCCCAATCCAAGGATCAGTATTTCTGAATACAGGCGATTCTTTAGAATTATGGATCAAACGCGTTAATACAGGAAATCAAACAGTAACGCCTCGTTCATTTAACATGACCATAAAATAATATAAGTTTTTTTTATCAAAACCATTTTGCAGCTCAGGATTTACTTTATGTAATTTCTGAATGTGTTGGTGCATTTAATCCCAAGATGAACATATAACTGTTCATAAAATAAATAAAGCTTATGGAACCTATAAATATTAGATTACTCTTTATAATTGCTACATTACTTTTAGTACATGCCGTTGTTTCTGCGCAAGCACCTCCAGCACCTGGTGATCCGCAGCCAGAATTACCTATAGATAATGGTATACCATTGTTAATGATTTCGGGGCTTTTATTGGCTATTTATGTTATTAGAAAGAAAAAAAAGATACCAATACCATCCCAAATACCATTATTAATTCTAGAAGATAAACAGGAAAAAGTTGTTGAGAAAGTTTGTATAAATAACACAAAAACAAGATTATGAAAAAAATAATACTACTAGTAATCTTATTGTTTTCCTTAAACTCCTTTTCCCAAATTTATTTCGGAACTAATACAGCTATGTATGTAAAGAATGAATTGCTTTATGTTAAGCAGGATATTAATTTGCAGTCAAATTCTATTCTCTACTTAAGGAACCGTTCGCAATTAGTTCAGGGAACGACTAGTACATCTCTAAATAGTGGAACAGGAATAGTATCTGTATATCAAGAAGGAACTTCGGATAATTTTGATTATAATTATTGGTGTTCTCCTATTGGGAGTACTGCTGCTACAGGAAATGGAAATTTTGGCATTACAATGCTAAATAGACCTTTATCGGCTACGACAGCTGAAGTAGCTATAGTATTTCCACTAGCTACTAAGGATGGAATTTCGAATCCGCTTTCGATAGCGGCACGATGGATTTATAAATTAATTAATGCTAATAGTTATTCTCAATGGATTTACATCGGCGGTGCCAGTACTATTGCTTCGGGGGAAGGATTTACAATGAAAGGTACTGGCGGAACCGATAATTTAGATACCGAAAGCAATGGTATTCAGAACAATCCTGGAGGAATTGGTGCACAACGATATGATTTTAGAGGCAGACCAAATGATGGTAATATTACGGTAAGTTTAGGGCTTAATAATGCAACTTTGTCAGGAAATCCATATCCATCAGCTTTACATCTTAATGCTTTTCTTTTGGACACTGACAATACTGCTGGAACAGGAATTGCATACTTTTGGGAACAAAACAAAGCTGTAAATTCTCATTTCATTGCCGATTACAGAGCAGGATACGGGAGTTACTCACCCATAAGTTTGGGGAGTAATGGAGTGTATGTACCAGCTACTTTTAATTCGTATAATGATGATGGTTCTTTAAATACAACAGGTACCTCTTCAGTATTGGTAATTGCACGAAAATATTCACCCATTGGTCAAGGATTTATTTTAAATGGTAGAATAACAGGAACAGTTACTTTAAAAAATTCACATAGAGCGTATTATAAAGAAGGGAATCCGTTGACTCAATTTGAGCGTCCTGCTAAAAATAAAGCTTCAAAAATTAGTGAGTCTATACCTAATACCTCCTATTTTAAGTTAAATGCAATACTTAATAATCAATTTACCAGACAGCTGGCATTGGCTTTCTTACCCGAAGCAACAGATGGGGTTGATTATGGAATTGATGCACTAAATATGGATGCATCACTTCCCAATGATGTCAGTTTTTTACTGGAAGATAAGAATTATGTAATTCAAGGAGTCAATTTTGAAGAAACTAAAAAAATACCTTTAACAGTAAAAGCTACAAATAATACTACTATAAAATTCTATGTTGCTGAGGTAATAAACTTTGATCTCTCTCAGTCAATTTATATCCATGACGCCTTGGATGATTCTTATCATGATATAAAAAATAGTGTGTACGAAGTAACAGTTCCGAAAGGAATATATAGCGACAGGTTTAAAATTACTTTTATAGACGAAAAAAAATTAAATACAAAAGATTTAACAAAGCCAACATTTACCATTAATCAAAATAATACAGACCAGAAGTTAATGATTTCCAATACAACCCAAGTTGACATTAAGTCGGTAATAGTATATGATATGTTAGGAAGAATAATTTTGTCAAAGGAAATACTCGGAAACAACCAACATTATTATTTTTCGACTAGTGGGTTAAGTTCTGGGATATACATAGTTGAATTATTGACTGTAGACACTTTAAAAACTACACAAAAAGTTATTATTTCTAATTCCGGAAAATAAAGAAAAATATATTTATTAATGTACCTATTATATAATTTCCTCTAATTTGTTTCTAGTCATCTTATATTATTTTGTTCCTATTTTGTACTTCAAAATAGGAACAAAATAAAGACTGGCTTGTTAATTTCTGGAGTACTAATACAATTTTATATACTTAAAGTTAAATCTTTACAAGGTCAATTTGAACTCCACATATTTTTATTATCTCATCGACATCTCAATGGCTTAAAATAAACCTTAACTTAAAATATGTTGCTTAAAGAATAATAACATCGATAAAAATAACCTTTTGAGTCTAAATACAATTCTTAGATGCGATAAGATCCTCCAAGCAGGTTTTTACATATTATCTGATGAAATATTCACTACTCGCCTATACTTTCTCTTCAATAACACCAGATTAAACCTGACCCTGTCATATATCAGTCCTACTAACAAAGCTGCTACTCCGATAAACAAGACATGTAATTCAATATCAGAATAAAAAACCCCACCAACAATCCCACCAACAAAAAAGAAGCTGATAATAGTGCCACGCAATTTTATGGAAATAAATAACTTTTCTCTAAAACTTGATTCCTTGTAAAAAAATAATTGGGATAATTCAATTCCAAGATCAGTAAAAAGCCCTGTTAAATGGGTTGTCCGTACTGTTGCATTAGAAATTTTTGTTACCAGTGAATTCTGTAAACCCATTGCGAAAAGTAAAGTATAGGCTATAAAATCAGGACTTCCACTAATTAAATACTTCCCAAAAATAGCAACACAAAATAAAATAATACTTTCAATTGCTGTTGGAACTATGTAACTGTATTTTTCGTTTTTTCGTAAAAGATATTCTACAACTAAGCTGGAAAAAAAAGACCCCATAAAAAAAAAGAATATATATAAAAAATAAATAAATCCTTGTTTGAAATTAAGCTTAAAGACTTCGTCTACAAAAAAAGCAAAATGGCCCGTTACGTTTGTAGTTAACTTTTGAACGGCCAAAAAACCTGCTACGTTTACTAGCCCAGCTACAAACGATAATAGAGAAGCAATTTTAATATTATGTCTTAGATTCCTTTTAGAGCCCTGATGTTTGAACATGATAATGATTTAAGTTCAGATAATCAAATTTTAGAAATCAATGCTTATCTAGAATTGAGTTTTTTGTAATTAGCACTTTAGTGTTTTACCGTTTGGGGAAGCTTTATTTTAAATTTAAAAATTAAAAATTGGCTATTTCAACTAACTCTTTCGAGCATTTCCTTATCCTCCTTAGGAAGTTCATTTAAAAGATATTGATTATTGAAGATAAATTTAGAAATCATAATCAATTCCAAAGCTACACTATTTTTCCTCTTCACTTTCCGTTATTGATTTAAATCAAATTCCATCATATTCTTAGTCATTTAAATCTCCTCTTAGCCAACGTATTTTTGCATGAGCAATTAACCTTTCTTGCAATAATAAATTATGAAAAATACAGAACAGCTAAAGAATATTGGTATCAAATCAAATAAAGAAATCTTCTGGAATTTGCCTGAACTTAAATTAGTAACACATACAGTAAAGAAAAAACAAGGAATTATAACTAGTTCAGGTGCATTAGCCTGTGATACAGGCGAATTTACCGGTCGCTCTCCCAAAGATAAATATATTGTAAGAGACGAAAAAACCAAAGATTCTGTTTGGTGGGGAGAAGTAAATCATCCGTTCTTGCCAGAGGATTTTGATAAACTATACGATCGTGTTACTGTTCATCTTTCTAATAGAGCTATTTATATTAAAGACGTTTATGCATGTGCAAAAAAAGAATACCAATTAAATGTAAGAGTGATTACCGATAATCCTTGGCAAAGCCTCTTTGTTAACAATCTTTTTTTAAGACCTATAGAAAAAGAACTCGAAACTTTCCAACACGAATGGTTGATACTTGTTGCACCCGAATTTAAAGCAGAACCTAAAATTGATAAAACCCGACAACATAATTTTACAATTATAAACTTTACCAAAAAAATAATACTTATTGGGGGTAGTGCGTATACAGGTGAAATTAAAAAAGGAATTTTTACGGTTCTAAATTATATTCTTCCTCACGAAAAAGACATACTATCAATGCATTGCTCTGCTAATATTGGCAAAGATGGTGATACTTCTGTATTTTTTGGTTTATCAGGTACTGGTAAAACAACCCTATCTGCAGATCCTTTAAGAAAATTAATCGGTGACGACGAACATGGATGGGATAATGATAGTGTTTTTAATTTTGAAGGAGGCTGTTATGCTAAATGTGTGAATCTAAGTAAAGAAAAAGAACCTCAAATTTTTTCAGCAGTGCGTTTCGGGACTTTACTTGAGAATGTTCGATTCTTTGAAGGAACTAATATAGTTGATTATGATAATATTTCAGTAACTGAAAATACCAGGGCAGCCTATCCAATCCATTTTATTGATAACGCCATAAATCCATCTATTGGTAGTGTCCCAAAAAATATTTTCTTTCTTACTTGTGATGCTTTTGGAGTACTACCTCCTATTTCAAAACTAACTATCGGGCAAGCTATGTACCATTTTATTTCAGGATACACCGCTAAGGTAGCAGGAACCGAAGCCGGAATTACAGAACCACAAACTACGTTTTCGGCTTGTTTTGGAAAACCTTTTTTACCCCTACATCCAACTAAATATGCTGAACTATTGGGAAAAAAACTCAAAGAAAATAATGTTAACGTTTGGCTCATCAACACAGGATGGTCAGGTGGTGCTTATGGCGTTGGAGAACGAATTAAACTTTCCTACACCAGAGCTATGATAACAGCTGTTCTTGAAGATAAACTTAATAAAGTAGACTATATACAACATTCTGTATTTGGATTACAAATGCCTGCGCAATGCGAAGGTGTACCATCGGAAATATTAAATCCTAAGAATACTTGGAATGATAAATCCGCATACGATAAAAAGGCTCAAAGTCTTGCTGCACAATTTGTAGAGAACTTTAAAACCTTTGAATCCTTTGCTAACCAAGAGATAATTGGTGGTGGTCCAACTATTATATAGTATAAAAGTTTGTATTTCCTAATATCCTAATTATGGGAGAACCCTCCTCGAGAAAATTCCCTTAGGTATGAGACTTGTTACTTACTATAGCTTATGGGATGAAATTCCAGAAAGTTTCAACTTACAATATACTGCCTTAGGGGAATACTTAACTTTTGGGTAAAAAAATTTAACCATCGTGAAAGATAAACTTACCATGCAAAAAAATAAAGAAGCATTGCTGCTAAAAGGAGTTCTGAAATTAAAGATAATTGGGTTAAGGAAAGTTACCACTGAAAATATTCTCTCTAATGAATTATACAGATTGTACTTTATTAGATTTCTTGAAGACAAAACAATTTTTAGAAATGATTCTGAAATTCAGACTATAAATGAATTTAAAAAAAGCCTATAAATGGGCCTAAAAAGTACAGAAAACATAACATCTCAATATGAAACATATGAATATAATGGATAAAATAAATACACGTCTAGGTCCGTTAGGCGATCATGCATATTATGCACATGGATATTATGCTTACCCAAAACTCGAAGGAGATATTAGTAATACAATGCTTTTTAATGGCAAGAAGAAATTAGTTTGGAGTTTGAATAATTATCTGGGACTGGCAAATCACCCAGAAGTTAGAGATGCCGATAATGAAGGTACTCGCCGCTACGGCCTTGCTTATCCTATGGGAGCGCGCATGATGAGCGGAAATACCAGGCTACATGAAGAGTTTGAAGAAAAAATTGCAGATTATGTTCAAAAAGAAGATGCTTTTTTATTGAATTATGGATATCAGGGGATGCTTTCTATCATTGATAGTTTGGTGGACCGAAAAGATGTTATCGTTTACGACGCAGAGGCGCATGCCTGTATTATTGACGGGATGAGATTACACCAGGGAAAACGTTTTGTTTTTAAACACAATAACATTGAAGACTGTGAAAAACAGCTCGAACGTGCCAAAAAGATAGTGAAAGAAACTAAAGGAGCAATCTTAGTAATTACTGAAGGTGTTTTTGGTATGCGTGGCGATCAGGGTAAATTAAAAGAAATTGTAGCACTTAAGAAAAAATATAATTTTTCGCTACTGGTAGATGATGCCCATGGTATTGGCTGTATGGGAAATACTGGCGCAGGAACTGGCGAAGAACAAGGCGTTCAAGATGGCATTGATTTTTATTTTGGCACATTTGCTAAATCATTTGCAGGAATTGGTGCTTTTGTGGCCAGTACCAAAGAGGCAATACTATTCTTAAAATACAATATGCGCTCCCAAATATTTGCCAAAGCACTACCAATGCCAATGGTTTTTGGCGCTTTAAAACGATTGGAGTTAATGCGAACTAAACCAGAACTTAGAGAAAAACTTTGGAAAATAACAAATAGTTTACAAAGTGGCCTAACTAATTCAGGTTTTGATATAGGAAGTACCAATTCCCCCGTTACACCTGTCTACCTTAACGGAACAATAGGTGAAGCCACTGCTTTGGTTAGAGACTTACGAGAAAATCATCAAATATTCTGCTCTATGGTAGTATATCCAGTTGTACCTAAAGGAATGATTATTTTACGATTGATACCAACTGCGATACATACTCTGGAGGATGTTGAAAGAACTATAACGGTATTTAAAGAGATTAGAACTAACCTCAATACAGGACAATACAAACTCTTGGAAGAAGCAACAGTTTAAACATTAAATCACTCATAAATAAATCATTAGCCCTAAAAGGGTAGTATTCTCTATTGAGAGAGTACTTTAAAAATATAGATTAAAATAATCTATTTAACTAGGTAAGAATTCTAACTATCTATTTAAAAAACGGAGAAACTTTAAAGATAACCATAAAGTCCTCCGTTTTATTTTTAGTTTAACTTCTAAATATTTGCGAAGCATGATATTTTGTTATTTTTAATTAGTACATCCCAGAAAATACCTCATTTTTAATTTGATACTTAAATAGTACCACCTCTTTTACCTCCCTGAACATAATTAATAGTTAAATGAATTAAAATAGCTCTGGATATTCGCATTATTGGGATTTGCAATAAAAAGCATAAAATCACCAAAACTGGTAGTAATATTTTAAATGAAATTTCATAGTTCTCGTTTAAATACAATCCCAGGAATAATAGAGGTATAAAAACAATCAATACTATTGGATAACTAATCCACAAAGCAGCAGAGTAAAAGCCTGGCTCAATTTTAAAATCCTGATTGCAGTGCAAACAGTTTTGTGGCATGTCAAGAATTTTATTAAATACGAAAAGCCCTCGATTGGTAAATAAATTCCCTTTATAGCATCTGGGACACTTTAGTTTAAAGATATTATATAGTTTTATTCTTGTGTCCATCGACTTACTCCATATTATCCACAACAGCTTGACCAAATTCCGAACACTTAAGTAAGGTAGCACCTTGCATCAAACGCTCAAAATCATAAGTAACTGTTTTTTTATTTATAGCTCCTTTAATACCTTTAAGTATGAGATCTGCCGCTTCCTGCCAACCAAGATATTCCAACATCATTACTCCAGAAAGAATTTCAGAAGAAGGATTTACTTTGTCCAGATCTTTATATTTAGGAGCAGTTCCATGTGTAGCTTCAAATATCGAAACCCCAGTTGTGTAATTAATGTTTGCTCCTGGGGCAATTCCAATCCCGCCTACTATTGCTGCCAAAGCATCCGAAATATAATCTCCATTAAGGTTTAGTGTGGCAATAATATCATATTGTTCGGGTCTTAATATGATTTGTTGCAAAAAAGCATCGGCTATTACATCTTTTACAATAACTTTATTACCATATTTTTCAATAACTTGCCAAGGTCCTCCTTCATAATCTTTGGCTCCAAATTCATCTTTTGCTAATTGATATCCCCACTCTTTAAATTTACCTTCAGTAAATTTCATGATATTTCCTTTGTGTACTATTGTTACTGATTTTTTTTTATTTTCTACAGCGTATTTAAGAGCAGCTCTAATAAGTCGTTCAGATCCTTCTTTTGAAACTGGTTTTATTCCTATTGAAACTGTGTTTGGAAATCGAATAACCTTAACTGCCATTTCGTTAATCAAAAAATCTTTAACCTTCTCTAATTCTGGCGTACCAGCCATCCATTCAATACCTGCGTAAATATCTTCTGTATTTTCTCTAAAAATGATCATATCTACTTTTTCAGGTGCTTTTACTGGGGAAGGAACACCAGCATACCATTTTACAGGTCTCACACACGCATATAAGTCAAGTTTTTGTCGTAACGCAACATTAAGAGATCGCATGCCTCCACCAACTGGTGTTGTTAGCGGTCCTTTTATGGCCACCAAAAACTCCTTAATATCCTCAATTGTTGCATCAGGTAACCAATTTCCTGTTTTTTCAAAAGCTTTTTCCCCTGCATAAACTTCTTTCCACTGAATCTTTCTCTTACCACCATAAGCTCTCTGTATCGCTGCATCAAAAACTAATTTTGATGCTTTCCAAATATCCGGTCCTATGCCATCTCCCTCAATAAAAGGAATTATAGGGTGAGAAGGAACAATGAGCCTTCCGTTTTGAATACTTATTTTATTCTCATTTATCATTTTATATTTTTTTAAATTCAATGCAGACTTTCGTTGATTCAACTTTATTTCCGTTATTTAACCCTCACTATTTTCTCTCTAGCTTCTTATGAAGAAGAAATCAAATAGCTGTACAAATATATAACAAATGTTATATATTTTATTAATTAATGTTATATTTGTTTTATGAAAGATTTCTTTGCCAAATTTGATTTCCAAAGTAACCAGCTTTTTGAAAACCTGACTGAATCAGAAAAGCAAGCAGTTGAAAGTGTTATGGAACCCCTTAACATAAAAAAAGGAAGTATGCTTTTTTACGAAGGTGGTATTCCTACTGGTATTTATCAAATAAAAAATGGTAAGTCCAAAAAATTTAAGCGCGGTTTTACCGGTGACGAACAAATATTTTATATTTATACATCAGATGATGTACTGGGATATCACGCCCTACTTGGGCAAGAAAGATATCAAGACTCCTGTGAGGCACTCGAAGATTTAAAAGTGAATTTTATAGCTAAGGATGATTTTTTGAAACTACTCCAAGAAATCCCTGCTTTACAGCAAAAAGTCATTAAAAATATTAGTCATGAATTTGGGGTTCTGGCAAACATCATTACAGTATTGGCACAAAAGAATCAAAATGCGCGATTGGCACTATTTTTACTATTGTTGGAAAATAGATTCAATCGAAATTCACTAACTGTCAAAGGTATTGATTTAACACGTGATGACTTAGCCAATCTTATTGGGACGTCACAAGAAAGTCTGGGTAGAAGCCTTAAACAATTTAAAGAACAGGGCGCTATTATTATAGATAAAAGAAATATCTATATAAAAGACAGAGAGCAATTAGAACAATTACTACAAGTGAAAATTGAGTAATTCAGATAACCATTAAAACTTTTTTATTCAAAATTATAATGGTCATCATTTTTCATATTACACTTCAACGTACATTGCAAACTGATAAATTATCCCCAAACCAATCACTTATATACTGTTAAAGAATTAAGAACAAGTTCTTGGTAAAATACAGTCCAAATTTCTATTAAAAATTCTTAAAACCAAACTTAAGATATATATCCTACAACACTAAAATATCTCCATAAACATGCTGAAATTATACCGCGAAGCTTCACAAAGTTTACACAGAGTCTCGCAAAGATTTTTATTTATAAAAAGCTTAAGATAGTTTATTGCGAAGGTGCTAGACACTAAGCTCTTTTAGCGTAAACAATACTTCAGGTTTTAACCGCAGAGTAATGAAAGAGAAAAAACACAAAGGTTCGCAAAGCTATTGATTAAACTTTGCGAACCTTTGTGTTTTCTTTTGCGAAACTTTGCGAAACAACTTTTTCACAAAATCCCAAAAAAGTTAAGCCAAAAAAAAATCCTCATCAATTACTTGATGAGGATTCTAAAGAAAGGCGACGACATACTCTCCCACATAACTGCAGTACCATCTGCGCAGGCGGGCTTAACTACTCTGTTCGGGATGGGAAGAGGTGAGCCCCGCCGCAATAACCACCTTAAGGTCGTTGTTACTTGAGGTAACTTTTTTAATTAATAATTAACAATTGATAATTCATAATTAAAAATAATATCTTAACACACTGAGATAAAGAAAAAAGTATTTTTTAGAAAGTTTCTCCCAGCCCCTTTGTTCCCCCTTCGGGGGTTAGGGGGCTGGAAAAGCGTACATAAGCTTACGGATTATTAGTACTACTCGACTATGACATTACTGCCTTTACATCTATAGCCTATCAACGTGGTCATCTCCCACGATCCTTAAAAGAAATCTCATCTTGTGGTGGGTTTCGCGCTTATATGCTTTCAGCGCTTATCCCTTCCAAACGTAGCTACTCTGCGGTGCTCCTGGCGGAACAACAGATACACTAGAGGTTTGTCCAATTCGGTCCTCTCGTACTAGAATCAGATCCACTCAAATTTCTTGCGCCCACAGTAGATAGAGACCGAACTGTCTCACGACGTTCTGAACCCAGCTCGCGTGCCACTTTAATGGGCGAACAGCCCAACCCTTGGGACCTTCTCCAGCCCCAGGATGTGACGAGCCGACATCGAGGTGCCAAACCCCCCCGTCGATATGAGCTCTTGGGGGAGATCAGCCTGTTATCCCCGGCGTACCTTTTATCCTTTGAGCGATGGCCCTTCCATGCGGAACCACCGGATCACTATGCTCTACTTTCGTACCTGATCGACCTGTATGTCTCTCAGTCAAGCTCCCTTATGCCATTGCACTCTACGCACGGTTACCAAGCGTACTGAGGGAACCTTTAGAAGCCTCCGTTACTCTTTTGGAGGCGACCACCCCAGTCAAACTACCCACCAAGCAATGTCCCCCGCATAACGGGGTTAGGCCTCAGATAAACAAAGGGTTGTATTTCAACAATGACTCCACAACGCCTAGCGACGCCACTTCACAGTCTCCAACCTATCCTACACATCATTTATCCAAGGTCAATACTAAGCTATAGTAAAGGTGCACAGGGTCTTTTCGTCCCACTGCGGGTAAGCGGCATCTTCACCGCTACTACAATTTCACCGAGCTCATGGCTGAGACAGTGTCCAGATCGTTACACCATTCGTGCAGGTCGGAACTTACCCGACAAGGAATTTCGCTACCTTAGGACCGTTATAGTTACGGCCGCCGTTTACTGGGGCTTCAATTCAATGCTTCTCCGAAGATAACATCTCCTCTTAACCTTCCAGCACCGGGCAGGTGTCAGGCCCTATACTTCATCTTACGATTTTGCAGAGCCCTGTGTTTTTGATAAACAGTCGCCTGGACCTCTTCACTGCGGCCAGCATTGCTGCTGGCGACCTTTCTCCCGAAGTTACAGGTCTATTTTGCCTAATTCCTTAGCCATGAATCTCTCGAGCACCTTAGGATTCTCTCCTCGACTACCTGTGTCGGTTTGCGGTACGGGTACTTATTACCTGAAGTTTAGAGGTTTTTCTTGGAAGCCCTTAGGCGCACTATCTCTTTGACCGAAGTCTCCGAGTACTATCGTATTTCCCCAAGCCGCGTGGATTTGCCTGCGCAGCTTATAGGTAGGTACTTCAACGAACTATTCCGTCAGTTCGCGGCGCTTTCATCACTCCGTCACCCCATCACAGTAATAAGTAGTACGGGAATATTAACCCGTGGTCCATCGACTGTCCCTTTCGGGTTCGCCTTAGGTCCCGACTAACCCACAGCTGATTAGCATAGCTGTGGAAACCTTAGTCTTTCGGTGTGCGGGTTTCTCGCCCGCATTATCGTTACTTATGCCTACATTTTCTTTTCTAACCAGTCCAGCACGCCTTACGACGCACCTTCAACCCTGTTAGAATGCTCCCCTACCACTTTAACTTACGTTAAAATCCATAGCTTCGGTAATATGTTTATGCCCGATTATTATCCATGCTCGTCCGCTCGACTAGTGAGCTGTTACGCACTCTTTAAATGAATGGCTGCTTCCAAGCCAACATCCTAGCTGTCTGGGCAGACAAACCTCGTTCTTTCAACTTAACATATATTTGGGGACCT
>NZ_JSYP01000034.1 GCF_000813005.1 Flavobacterium sp. KMS
AGAGCGAAAGACGAGGCTCGAACTCGCGACAACCAGCTTGGAAGGCTGGAGCTCTACCAACTGAGCTACTTTCGCATTACTGTGGTGCAAATATAGATAATAACTCCAGTTAAAAACAAGTTTTTTTTACAAAAATTTCAAAAAATCTTAAACAAATTCTTTAATATATTTAAAACTAAAAAGTTATAACTTTACTATTCTTTAAAAATTATGTCAAACATACAAGAAATATCTGCCCAAGAAACTTATTTAGTACGCAATCCTGTTCTACGAAAAGGAAAACCTATAGAAAGCTGCCACTTTGATGGTGATGATTTACCTACAACGCATCACTTTGGTTTATTTGAAGATAAAAATTTAGTAGGAATTATTTCGCTATTCCGAAATTCTAATATTACCTTTGCGGAAAATTTCCAATCGCAGATTCGAGGAATGGCCATTTTGGACGATTTTAGAAAAAAAGGATTTGGGGAAGCTTTGGTTATTTACTGTGAAGAATATTGTATTAACAATAATTGTAAACTAATGTGGTTTAACGCCAGAACCGAAGCAGTTGGATTTTATGAAAAAATGGGCTACCAAAAGACTGGTGCAATTTTTGAAATAAAAGATGTTGGGAAACACCTGTTAATGTATAAAAAACTTTAAAATGAATAAACTTTACTTTTTAATATTACTATCAATCTTTATAAGTTGCAAAAAAGAAGAAAAAGCAATTCCTGTAAAAAAAGCGGAACCTCTTCCTGCAATTGTTCAAACTGATGAACGAAAAATTCAGTTGGACACATCGGTGATAGGCTCTTTTAAAAGTGAAGATCTTAAAAAATTTTACATCGCATCTCATAATGAGACCGTTTGGGGTAATCTTGAAAAAAGAACCTTCATTATTGATGAATTAAAAAAATCTGAATCTCTTGGTTTAGAACCAAACGATTATAGCATAAAAAGAATAGAAAATTTTGAAAGTAAAATAAGTAAGTTAAACGATACCGACTTGGCTCTATATGACGTTTTGCTTACTTATAATTTTCAGAAATACTTAACGCATTTACATAAAGGAAAACTGAATCCTAAAAAACTATATAATGATTGGGATTTAAATGACAAACCATTTAATGTAAACACCATTCTTATTAAAGCTTTTAATGATAATGATTTAACACTTGCTATCGAAAAAAGTCAGCCAAAAACATATACCTATAAAAGGTTACTAAAAGCACTAGAATTACTAAATGAATTTCCAGACGACAACATTAAAACCATCGAAGTTGAAGATAAAGTAACGTTGCACGACACTAATAACGCAATGATTACAATTAAAAAACGCCTTTTATACTGGAAAGATCTAACAGGGAGGGACAGTTTAACATCTACTTACGACAATAAGACATTTGAAGCTATTAAAAAATTCCAAACTCGTCATGGCTTAGCTGCCGATGGTGTTATTGGTAAAGGAACTGTTAATGCTTTGAATTTTTCTAAAATCAGACGAAAACATCAAATTATCAGCAACATTGAGCGCTGGAGATGGTTTGCAGATACGCTTGCCGAAAATTATTTTATAATAAACATTCCTGATTACAGCCTACACGTTGTTGAAAACAAAGACACTACTGTTGTTCGAAAAATTGTTGTGGGTACTAATAGCCGAAAAACACCTATTCTAACCTCAACTCTTAAAACTGTTGTCTTTAACCCAACATGGACTGTTCCGCCAACTATATTAAAAGAAGATATTGTCCCTGCAATGAAACGCAATCGAAATTATTTAAAAAATAAAAACATTACGATTTACAGTAAAGACAACTCTGTTGTAGAACCTAGTGACTGGAATGAAAATTCTCCTGGTAGTTATCGCTATGTACAAAGTCCTGGAAGTAGTAACTCATTGGGATTAATGAAAATCTTATTTCCAAATAACCATAGCGTCTATTTACATGATACCAATCACCGTAACTTATTCGGAAGAAACAATCGTTCTTTAAGTTCTGGTTGTGTTCGTGTCGAAAATCCTTTGGAATTAGCACAACATATATTGGACTCTAATAACTGGTCGAAAGAAAAAATAGATTCTCTTATAGTTACTAAAAAAACCACTAATGTAAGAATTGCCAAAAAATACGCTATGTATCAATGGTATTGGACCGCATGGAGCGAAGATAATTCTTTACAATTTAGAAATGACATCTACAATTTAGACACCGATTTATATGCTAAATTAAGAAATTAGCTTTTCTTCCATCGTAAAAGTTCTTGATGGATGATAGATATATAAACACGATTTATCTTTTATTGCTTCGATAATTGCATTAGTTAATTCTACAGGAATAGCAGGACAACCTTGGCTACGACCTAACCTTTTATTGTTTCTAATAAATGACTCAGAAACATAATCGGCTCCATGAATTACTACTGCTCTTTCGCGCGCATTATCATTAACTCCTCTTTCTAAACCATCTAAACGTAACGAGATTCCGTGTTTTCCTCTATACACCTCACCTGTTGCATAAAAACCAAGACTACTTTTATAGGAAGAATTTGTATTTGAAAAATCTGATGCAAATTCTTCACCTGTATTTCTTCCGTGAGCAACCAGAGATTGGAACAATACGGTATTGGTAGAAAGATCAATAACCCAAAGACGTTTCAGATTAGAAGACAAACTAAAATCTACCAAAGTCAAAAGATCTTTTTGAATAAGTCCTTTTTCCTTTAATAAATAAAAACCTTTTAAAGCCTCTGTAAAACTCTTAAGTTCAGGTAAATCAAAATTATTTGCATTAAGTGTACTATAAACCGCTTTGATTCTTAAATCTAAGCTTGCTGTTACTGTACTAGCGATATTTTTCTTTTCAACTTTTTTAACTTCTGTAGTTGTTTTTGTATCTGTGGTAAATGACAAAAACAACATTAACAATATGGGACAAATCTTATAAATCATTGAATGCGTTTAGGTTATAATTTGTTTCGTGGTTCGCAAATATATAAAAAATATGTAGCTCCCAAAATTTTACAGTAGAAACGAAGTACTTTTTAATCATTTTTTAACGAATACAACCTAATATTTATTGTATTCTCTTAATGAAATTATAACAAAACTTATTGAAACACAGTAAACTATAAGCCAAAACCTACATATTAGAAAAGCAAATTAATCAATTATACCACATTTAGCTACACTAATTAATTACATCATTTTAAAGTAAATAGACTTTTTTAAGCACTTCCTGATTATCTCAAATACTTTATTCTTTAACAACATAAACAACTTACTTATTCATGAATGTAATAAACTATATTTTATCGGTAAGCATTCACCATTTCATTGACTATAATGGCATCAAAAACAAAACCTAATCTGCATTTATTTTAAAAAATTACACCTTCTATAATTAAATTATTATTTTTTTATACCGTTCCCTTTATAAAGCATAATTGTATCTAAGTCTTTCTTAAACATTTTACAAATGGCTTATCTTTGTGCAAAATAAATTCTGATGAACAAAAAAGTAATCCTTATGATTTTAGATGGTTGGGGAAAATCTCCTGACCCTAAAGTATCTGCAATAGACAATGCAAATGTTCCATTTATAAATAGCCTTTACAAAAACTACCCAAGCGCACAACTTCGTACCGATGGTTTAAATGTAGGTTTACCAGAAGGGCAAATGGGAAATAGTGAAGTTGGACACATGAACCTTGGTGCGGGAAGAATCGTTTACCAGGATTTAGCAAAAATAAACCTTGCTGTAGCTCACAATACTTTAGCCAAAGAGCAAGTACTTGTAGATGCGTTTACTTATGCAAAAGAAAACAATAAAAAAGTACATTTTTTAGGTCTTGTTTCTGATGGTGGTGTTCACTCACACACTTCTCACCTACGAGGATTAATTGATGCTACTCAAGAATACGGTTTGGACAAAGTATTTGTTCATGCCTTTACCGATGGTCGTGATGTTGATCCTAAATCTGGAGCAACTTACATACAAGATTTAGAAAACCATATTGCAAATACTCCAGTAAAAATAGCATCTGTAATAGGTCGTTATTATGCTATGGATCGTGACAAACGTTGGGAACGTGTAAAACTAGCTTACGATTTAATAGTAAACGGATTGGGTACACACTCAAAAGATGCCGTAGCTTCTATTAAAGAAAGCTACGAAAATAACATTACTGATGAATTTATCGCTCCAATCATTATGGTTGATGCAAATGATAAACCACTAGCAACTATCGAAGAGGATGATGTTGTTATTTTCTTCAATTTTAGAACCGATAGAGGTCGTGAACTTACTGAAGCTCTTTCGCAAGAAGATTTTCACGAGCAAAACATGCACAAACTAAAATTGTATTATGTAACACTTACTAATTACGACGAAACATACTTAAACGTAAAAGTTGTTTACAACAAAGACAACATTACCGAAACATTAGGTGAAGTTTTAGAGAAAGCGAATAAAAAACAAATTCGTATTGCCGAAACGGAGAAATATCCTCACGTAACTTTTTTCTTTTCTGGCGGAAGAGAAGTTCCTTTTGAAGGCGAAAGCAGAATCTTAAGAAATTCTCCAAAAGTAGCAACTTACGATTTACAACCAGAAATGAGTGCATTTGAATTAAAAGATGCATTAGTGCCTGAATTAAATAAAGGTGAAGTAGATTTTGTATGTTTAAATTTTGCCAATGGAGACATGGTAGGACATACAGGAATTATGAGCGCTGCAATATTAGCTTGTGAAGCTGTTGATGCTTGTGTAAAAGAAGTTATCGAAGCTGCTCTTGCAAATGATTATACTACAATTGTAATTGCCGATCACGGAAATTGCGAAACTATGATTAATCCTGACGGAAGCCCTAATACAGCACACACAACTAATCCTGTGCCGATTATTTTGGTTGACAAAGAATTAAAAACAATACACGATGGTGTTCTGGGTGACATTGCTCCTACTATTCTTGAGTTAATGGGAATTCCACAACCTGCTGCAATGACTTGTCATTCATTGTTGTAAAAGCATTCGTTTTAGCTTACAGTAACAGTATTCAGTTGCAATCATCACTGAAAACTGGTACTGCGACTGAAACTGAAAACTATTTTTTAAAAAAGCTGTTCTTAAATCAAGAACAGCTTTTTTTTTGCACAAATAAAAGTTAAATACTCAAAGTTGAAAGTAATACTATTATATTTGCATTTAAAATAACTTTTATGGAGACTATACTATCAAATTTAAAAATCCAAGTCAATGAAAAGATCTATGTAAAGGATCCAGAAACATCTGCCTTAGGAAAAAAAATTATTGAACAAAGTATTCTTCTCATCGATGCAATTGGGTTTGATAATTTTACATTTAAAAAATTAGGCGTAGAAATAGGGTCTAACGAAAGTTCGATTTATCGTTATTTTGAAAACAAACACAAATTATTAGTCTATTTATCTTCTTGGTACTGGAGCTGGATGGAATATAAACTAGTTTTCTCTACTACTAACATCATAGATAAAAAAGAAAAACTTAATAAAGCCATCACCATTGTTACCGAAAAAGTTACCGATGATGCCTCTACAGAACATATTAATGAAGCGATTTTAAATAAAATTATAATTGCCGAATTCACTAAAACATTCCATACTAAAGAGGTTGATCAGGAAAACAAAGAAGGCTTTTTTTTAATATATAAAAGAGTTATTAATCGGATTGTTTCTATTGTAAAGGAAGTAAATCCGGACTACCCTTTTGCAAAATCTCTAGTATCGACTATTGTAGAAGGAAGTTTGCACCAACATTTCCTGACAGATCATTTAAAGACAATCACAGATTGCAATGAAACCGTTACAACTACTCAATTTTATTTAAATCTTGCAGAAAACGTTTTGCGCTAAAAATAACCAATATGACTCCACTAAAAAGATTTTACAATTTACTTGAGCTAGATAAAAAAGATATTTATCAAATCTTTTTCTATGCTATTTTCGCTGGATTAATAAGTTTGTCGCTTCCGTTAGGAATCCAAGCCATTATTACTTTTATACAATCTGGCAGGGTAAGTGCATCCTGGATTGTTCTTATCATTTTAGTTGTTGCCGGAGTTGCGCTTGTTGGTATTTTATCTTTTATGCAATTGCGAATTACAGAAAATTTGCAACAAAAAATATTTGTCCGTGCTTCATTTGAATTTGCCGCTCGTTTACCAAAAATAAAACAATCAGAATTGTATGGTACATATCCTCCAGAATTAACAAATCGTTTTTTTGATACCATGACCATCCAAAAAGGAACTTCAAAATTATTGACTGATTTTTCGGCAGCCTTACTCCAAATCACTTTTGGAATTATATTGTTGTCCTTATACCATCCCTATTTTATAGTATTTGGCCTCTTATTGTTTCTTCTTTTATACTTCATTTTTAAATTTTCGTACAAATCAGGTTTAGAAACCAGTTTAAAAGAATCGAAATTCAAGTATAAAGTTGCAAGCTGGTTACAAGAAATGGCGCGTAATAATTATAGTTTCAGAAACGAACTTAATTATGATTTTGCACTTCAAAAAAACAACTCAATAGTAAGTGGTTATCTTACGTATCGTGAAAAACATTTTAGCGTTATCAAAAGACAATTTACACAATTGATTCTTTTTAAAATCATTATAACTGCCAGTTTACTATCTATTGGAGGATATTTAGTATTAAGTCAGGAAATGAATATTGGACAGTTTGTTGCTGCAGAAATTATCATCTTATTAGTCATTAACTCTGTTGAAAAAATCATTCTGGGACTCGAAAGTTTTTATGATGTTTTAACTTCTGTTGAAAAAATAGGACAAGTAACGGATTTAGAATTAGAAGAAAATTCAGATTCCCAAAATGACCGTTGCTATAACAACATCACTTTAGAAACAGAAGGTCTAAATGTAAAGTTTCCAGATTCTCAGAAGAATGCGCTGGATTCTATTACCCTTAAAATAAATCAGGGAGAAAAAATAGTAATTGATGGTCAAAATGGCTCCGGAAAAACTACTCTTATCAGGTTACTATCGGGCGTACTTAAACAAAGTTCTGGTGCTTTTTATATCAATGATGACACCTTTAAGAAAATAAACCTAAAACAATATCGCTCACAAATAGGCAGTATCATTCATAATGAAACCCCGTTTGAAGGAACCATTTTAGAAAACATTACTTTTAATGACTCATCGATAAGCTCTGAAGATTTAAAGTGGGCTGTAGATGGAGTACAGCTTAGCCCATTTATTAAATTATTACCAAAAGGTTTAGACACACATATTTACCCGGAAGGAAGACAGTTATCTTCCTCTAATGCTCAAAAAATCTTATTAGCAAGAAGTATTATTCATAAACCAAAAATTCTTTTTTATGAGGATCCAACGGATACTATGGATGATGAAGTTGCTAATGAAATTATTGATTTTATAACTTCCGACAAGAATAAATGGACCATTATTGTTTCCTCTAAAAATCCTTATTGGAAAACAAAATCTACGCGAAAAATAATCATGCAAAACGGCCTTATCATACTTGATCAAAAAAACAATACGCCATGCTAAACATTTCCGACAATAAAACAAAGTTACAGCCTCTTGACAAGTATAAAACTATAAAAGACCTAAGCAATAGGCCTCATTATAAAATCCTGAATAAAATAATAATAGGCACCGCAATCTTCGTAATAATATCGCTTTTCTTGCCTTGGACTCAGAATATTTCTGGTTCAGGATCTGTAACGACCTTAAAGCCCAACCAAAGACCACAATCTATCCAGAGTATTATTTCGGGTCGAATTGAGAAATGGTATGTACAAGAAGGGGATTTTGTAAAAAAAGGAGATACAATCATGTTTATTTCTGAGATAAAAGAAGATTACATGGATCCAAATTTAGTAGAAAACACTAAAAACCAAGTTGATGCTAAAAAGCAATCTCTAGAATCCTATGGAGAAAAAGTAAACACACTTTCTAAGCAAATAGAATTTATAGAAAACGAGAAGAAATTAAAATTAGAGCAAGCAAGAAATAAAGTAAAACAATCGCTTTTAAAAATAAAAAGCGACAGCATAGATCTTGTTGCAGTTAAAACGCAACTAAAAATTGCAAACACACAATATAATCGTGCCTTGCAACTAAACAAAGAAGGTTTAAAACCGATGACCGATGTAGAGGAAAAGCGCTTGAAATTACAAGATGTTGATGCTAAAATTGTAACTCAGGAAAATAAATATTTAACCAGCAAAAATGAATACATAAATGCTAAAGTAGAGATTAACAGAATCACTGCCGAATATTCTGAAAAAGCAGCTAAAGCAAAAAGTGATCAATATACAACCTTGAGTAATAAATTTGATACTGAAGCACAAGTTAATAAACTAGAAAATCAATATGTAAATTATAGTGTGCGTAATGGTATGTATTACATTAAAGCAGCTCAAAATGGTTACATTAACAGAGCTTTACTAGCAGGTATTGGAGAAACCATAAAAGAGGGAACTCCGATAGTAACCATAATGCCATCTGAATATGATATTGCGGTCGAAACCTTTATAAATCCTATTGATTTGCCTTTGATAAAAAAGGGAGAAAAAGTACGTGTTTGGTTTGATGGTTGGCCTACTATAGTATTTTCGGGCTGGCCTGATATATCTTACGGAACATTTGGAGGACAAGTTGTAGCTATAGAGAATTTTATTAGCGACAATGGTAAATACAGAATCCTGATTGCCCCAGACCCATCCGAAGCTAAATGGCCTAAACAACTTAGTGTTGGTTCTGGTGCACAAACAATTGCTTTGTTAGACACTGTACCAATTTGGTTTGAGATTTGGAGAACTCTTAACGGATTCCCTCCAAATTATTACAAGAATGAGACAAAAACCACAAAAGAAAAAAAATAATGAAATCACTACTTTTTGCCTTTCTTTTTATTGGTTTTACCGTTTTTGGTCAAGAACCAATAGCTAAAGAATTCAGCTATAATGAATTTCTTGGATATGTAAAAAAATACCATCCTTTGGTTAAAAGTGCTAATTTGGAAGTAAGTGAAGCCCAAGCCAATTTAATGATGGCCCGAGGTGGTTTTGATCCAAAAATTGAAGTCGATTTTAGCCAAAAACAATTTAAAGACAAAGAATACTACTCCATTTTAAATAGTAGTTTTAAAATTCCGACTTGGTATGGAATCGAGTTAAAAGCAGGGTTCGATAATAACGAAGGTGTTTATCTTAATCCCGAAAACACAACTCCTAATAAAGGATTAACTTCTTTTGGAATTAGTGTACCTATTGGGCAAGGATTATTCATAAACCAAAGAATGGCGGATGTTCGAAAAGCAAAAATTCAGATAAAACTAAGCGAATCCGAAAGAAAACTTCAAGCCATAGCAGTATTATACGATGCTTCGATTGCTTATTTTAACTGGAAGAAGAATTTTGACGAAATGAAGCTTTACGAAACGTACAATAATAATGCGCAAATACGCCTAACAGGAATCAAAGCCTTAATAAGTCAAGGAGACAAACCTGCAATTGATAGTATTGAAGCTGGAATTAGTTTAAAAAACAGAGAATTAAGCCTTGAGGATTCTAAACTAAAACTGGCTAAATCAAAACTAGAACTATCTAATTTTCTTTGGTTAGAAAATAATATTCCGCTAGAGATGTCCGATAGTCTTATTCCTGAAACTGCGCTCGAAAACACATTGCAAGAGACCTTAAAGACTAATGACTTATTACAAAATGATTTTAGCTTAGAAACTCACCCAAAAATAAATGCATTACAAAACAAAATAGAGATTTTGAATGTAGAAAAAAAGCTAAAAGAAAATATGCTGTTACCCAAAATAAATGTGGGTTACTCCTATTTATCAGAACCAGGTTACATTGATAATTATCGTTTTGAAGATTACAAAATAGGATTGGAATTTTATTTCCCTTTATTTTTAAGAAAGGAACGAGGGAGCTTAAAACTAGCGAAATATAAACTTCAGGAGAATGAATTTGCTTTGGCTTTAGAAAAAACACAATTAACCAATAAAATAAGCGCGCAAAAAACAGAAATCACCTCACTCTTAAAACAAAAGAAACTGGCGAAAGATTTGGTCGAAAACAATGTTACAATGCTCAAATCCGAAGAACGTTTATTTTCGTTTGGAGAAAGCTCTTTATTCTTAATTAATACTCGAGAGAATAATTTAGTAAGCGCCAAACTTGCTGCTATTGTCTTAGAAAACAGATTTTATATTTCTATCTCAGAACTCTTTAAGATCATGGCAAACCCTGATTAAAACTAAACTTAAAATATCCTAAAAAGAGACAAGTCTTACGATTTGTCTCTTTTTTTTAGGTAATAATATGTTCGATAAAATAAATAAAAAGACCCACAAACCCACCTACTACAGTTCCGTTAATTCGGATAAACTGAAGATCTTTCCCGATTTCTAATTCTAACTTATTAGAGATTTCTTCCTTATCCCAGCTTTTAACTGACGAAGCAATTAAGTCCCCAATCATTTGTTTATTCTTTAAAAGAATTCCTAGCAAATCTATTTTTATAAAATTATTGATTTTGCTTAACATAACTTCATCCTCTTTTATACTGACTCCAAAATTATGAATCATGCTGATGATTTTATTTTTTATTTTAGAATCATCTTTCTTTTCTAAATCGGCAGAAATCGCAACTTTTATCTGACTCCAAATATCATTGATATACTCTTTCACTTCACTTTTATGAGCAAACTCTATCACTAAATCATTTACTTTTTGCTGAAGCTCTGGTGAACTATTTAATTCCGTAATAAAATCAAGAACATAGGCATTTATTTTTCTTCTGATACTGCTGTTAGAATGTTTTGCTTCATCGATAAATTCATAAAGTCCGTTAAAAATACCGTCTGCAATTTTTTTATCGGCCACACCAAGCGTGTACCAAGGCGTTGATTTATTCACTTTTTCGCGAATCACATCTCTGTTATTCTGCAATTCTTCCGTAAGGATCTTTAGAACATTAGTAATTAACTGCTCTTGTTTTTCACTTTTAGTTAATGATTCCAACCCTACCGCAATCCATTCTCCAAAATTTATTTCTCTTAATTTGGTTTCAAATTTGGCCTGAATAAACTTCTGAACATCTTCATCTACAATTGTTTTTAAAATCCCTGGTATAATATCTTCAATAATTAATGAAGCGATTGTATTTGCATTGCTTTTTTCAGATAGCCAGTTTGCAGCCTTTTCGGCAAAATTAAACTGCTCGATTTTTACTTCTAATTTCTCTTTGATTAAAAACTCATCAGAAACAAAAGTGCCGAGATTTTGCCCAATAGCATCTTTATTATTAGGAATTAAAGCTGTATGCGGAATTGGTAATCCCAGAGGATGCCTGAATAAGGCCACTATAGCAAACCAATCTGCAATTCCCCCCACCATAGCCGCCTCGCTAAAAGCTTTTAGCCAACCTATTTTAAAATAAATTGCTATTAAAAAAAGAACTACAGCTACACCCAATACTCCCAAAGCAAATCTCTTCATCTTAATCAAACCAGCCGCTTTGCTTATGCCTTCTTGGTTATTACTACTTTTCATAATGTAACGAGTTAATTAATAAGCTAATTTATTCAATTGTTTCTACAACTGTTTTCATTTTAACAAGATAATTTTACAAACTTTCTATATATTTATCATAGCTATTTAACCTTATTATTATTGTTATAATTAAATACAAAAGCTATTTAAAAAAAATAATATTAAAATTGTACTTTTGCCAACTGAAAATCCGAAATTATGATTATTGTAAAATCACGTGAAGAAATAGAATTAATGCGCGAAAGTGCCTTAATCGTATCTAAAACATTAGGAATGATTGCTTCTGAAATAAAAGAAGGAGTCACCACATTATATCTTGACAAACTAGCCGAAGAATTTATTCGTGATCACGGTGCTGTACCAAGCTTCTTAGGTTTGTACGACTTCCCGAACTCACTTTGTATGAGTCCAAACTCGCAAGTTGTTCACGGTATCCCGAATAATACACCTCTAAAAAGTGGTGATGTTATCTCGGTAGATTGTGGTGCATACAAAAATGGGTATCACGGAGATCATGCTTATAGCTTTGAAATTGGAGAAGTTGCTCCAGAAGTTAAAAAACTATTACAAGTTACCAAAGAATCTTTATATGTTGGAATCCGTGAATTTAAAGCTGGAAACCGCGTTGAAGATGTTGGAAACGCTATACAAAAATATACTGAATCCCATGGATATGGTGTTGTTCGCGAACTAGTAGGTCATGGTCTTGGACAAAAAATGCACGAAGATCCTGAAATGCCTAACTATGGCAAAAAAGGAAGAGGAAAACTTTTTGTTGAAGGAATGGTTGTTGCCATTGAACCAATGATTAACCTTGGAACAAGAAACATAAAACAACATAAAGATGGCTGGACAATTACAACTGCCGACGGTAAAGCTAGTGCTCACTTTGAACATGATGTCGCTTTAATTGATGGTAAACCAGAAATCTTATCAACTTTCCAGTACATCTATAAAGCACTAGGAATCGAAAGTAATGAAGAGGATGAGTTTAGAAAAGTGCCATTAGTCCTGTAACACTAATTTCACGAATTTACACGAATTAATGGATTACTGAAAATTTCACTAATGAATGAGTTATATCTAAAAGACGAGTCTTACAAAATTATAGGAATCTGCATGGAAGTCCATAAAATTTTAGGCAAAGGACATAGTGAAAAAGTTTATGGTGATGCATTGGAATATGAGTTTCAAAAAAACGAAATACCATATAGTCGTGAATTAAAATATAATATAGCTTACAAAGACATTATTTTATCCAGTTACTATTTTGCAGATTTTGTAATTTTTGATAAAATCATTTTGGAACTGAAAGCTATTACAACTCTTTCGAGTAGTGAAATTAAACAAACATTAAATTATCTGGCTGCCTCAAAAAACAAACTGGGTTTACTAGTTAATTTTGGAGAAGACAGCCTTAAATATAAAAGAATAATACTTTAACCCAAGCCTAAGATTCGTGAAATTTCACATTGCATTAATCCGTGTAAATTTGTGAAATTCGTGTTCAAATCTATAAAACCGTGAAGAAACTTTTTAAACTAGTACTTAATACCATTCCACGTCCATTATTAATTCGTTTGAGTTATGTGGCGCGTCCTATTTTAGCCTTTACATTAAAAGGAGATAAATTTACTGATCCTATCGATGGTAAAAGTTTCAAAATGTTTTTGCCTTATGGTTATGGAACTCAACGTAACAATGTATTATCACCAAGCACACTTTCTTTAGAAAGACACCGCTTGTTATGGTTATACCTTAATGATCAGACTGATTTTTTTACAGCACCAAAAAAAGTATTACATTTTGCTCCGGAACAAGCTTTTTACAAACTATTCCGCAAGCAAAAAAACCTTGACTATACAACTACTGATTTGTTCTCTCCTTTAGCAGATGTAAAAGCAGATATCTGTAATTTGCCTTTTAAGGATAACGAATATGATGTTATTTTATGCAATCACGTTTTAGAGCATATTCCTGATGACACAAAAGCTATGCAGGAATTATTTCGCGTTTTAAAACCTGGTGGAATGGCTATTTTGCAAATTCCACAAGATTTATCAAGAGAAGTTACTTTTGCCGATGATACTATTACCGACCAAAAGGAACGTGCTAAAATATTCGGACAATATGACCACGTACGTATTTACGGTCGTGATTATTTTGATAAATTAAGAAGCATTGGCTTTATAGTAATCGAAGAAGATTACACCAACAAAATAGCTCCGGAACTGGTAGAGAAATATTGTTTGGCCAAAGGAGAAATTATCCCACTTTGTTTTAAACAGGAAAACTAAATAGTTTTTTTTACCATATAAGTTCATCTAAAGAGTTTTCAAAATAGCAATAATTTGAAAACTCTTTAATTTTTAGACAACTCCCCAAATTACAACCAAACCAAACCCTTAATCTTGGAACCTTCGAAATCATTTCAATTTTGTTTTGACCTCAGTTTTGAAAAAAATCTGAATATTCATATCCCAACAGCTTATATCGTTGAAGACGTTAATGATAATGACATTAAATATTTAAACAAAAAAGCAAGCGCAGACGTTCTTGAAAGTTTTGGAATTATATTTGAACATTTAGATCCCAATACAAAAAAAATATTGACGGCTTGTGAATCTTTAAAGCCTGAATTTATTTTCAAGAAATTTAGCGCTAAAATCAAATCGGCAAAAACAATTACTGATCTGCAAAAAGATTCCAAAATTGATTTTGCAATTCGCCAGCATCTGCAACTACATTTAAGTTCCTTTTACACACTAATTGTAAAAGAACAATTTCCGTTATCTATTAATATGGGAATTGAAAAGGATTTTTATCGTACACGAGTTAGTACTAATCCTCTCGATTTTGAACCTCAAATTCAATTTGACAAACACGCAGAAGGAATTACATATACACTCTCTTTAAAAGAAAACGAAACTACATTTCTACCCATGAATAGTAGTATCAATATACTGCTGGATGCGCCAGGATGGTTAATTATCAATAAAAAACTAGGACAGTTAAAAGAGTTGAATTCTAAAAAACTTACGCCTTTTTTAAAGAAAAAATCAATCGAAATACCTTCAAGATTAGTTGATGATTATTTTAAAAATTTCATTCCCGAAATAGCTAAAAAAACTGACATTGAAGCAACTGGTTTTGAAATTGAACTTCGTGATAAAATTATCTCCTGTACGATTCAACCTGTTTATGATTTCTTTAAAAACTGTTATTATCTCAACCTTCATTTCGATTATAACGGATATTCATTTGACGCTAGTAAAACTAAAAAAACACATACGTTTGTTGATTTTAGTGTTGCCAATGAACCAAAAATAATTCAGTTTAAACGAAGCTCTGATGAAGATTTATATACAAACAAATTGCTGGAAATTGGTTTCATAAAAATTAAAAATGAATTGTTTGGATGGAATTCAGATTCAGAAACTCCTGATCCTTATACCAATATTCAATTGGTTATTAATCGTAAAGAAGAATTAGAAAATTTAGGTTTTACAATCCAAAATTTGCAACTGGAAAGCAAAGCAATCATTACAGAAAACCATACCGTTTTATTTTCAAAAGGAGAAACTAAAGAAGATTGGTTTGACATTAAAATAATTATTTCGATTGGAGCATATACAATCAATTTCAGCGAAATTATTCCGAATATAAAAAGCAAAGAAAGACTCTTTTTATTGCCTGACGGAAACTATTTTTTAATTCCTTTAGAATGGCTCAGTAAATATGGTTCACTGGCAAAACTGGCAAAAACAGAGAATGGGAATCTGCTTTTACGCAAAAGTAATTTTGCCGCATTAGATGCTATTCCAGAAATAAAAAATGATGTAAATCCAATTCGCGAAGCTGAATATACCTCTTCTGATTTGCTAAAAGCAACTTTGAGACCTTATCAAATTGAGGGTGTAAAATGGCTTTTGGGACATTTTAATTCCAACTTGGGTGCTTGTCTGGCTGATGATATGGGTCTTGGTAAGACTTTACAAACCTTAGCCGTATTGGTTGCCGTACAGGAACAGTTAGGTTTTACAACCAAAACCACAAATTTTGATTTATTTCAAAATGAAACCATTATTGAAAGAGAACCTTTAAAAACATTGATTGTTTTGCCTTCTTCATTGGTTTTTAACTGGTATAACGAAGCGGGGAAATTTACACCCCATTTTTCGAAAATGCAGTATGTTGGTAACGACAGAAAATTATTAGCGAGTAGATTAGAATCATCAGATTTAATTTTTACCAGTTACAGCATCATTCATCGCGATATTTCAATTTTAGAAAAATACAATTTCCGTTATTTAATTTTGGACGAAAGTCAATACATTAAAAATAAAAATTCTAAAATTTTCAAAGCTATTACTAAAATAAACACGGAACATAAAATAGCTTTAAGTGGTACGCCTATCGAAAACTCTTTGGACGATTTATGGTCGCAAATGCAATTTATAAATCCAGATATTTTGGGCAGTTATAATTTCTTTGCCGAAAATTTTAAAATTCCAATTGAGAAAAAACAAGATGAAGATAGTTTAGCAGAACTAAAAAATCTTATTCAGCCATATATATTAAGAAGAACCAAAGAGCAGGTTTTAAAGGATTTACCAGAATTGACAGAGCAGATTTATTATTGCGATATGGATCCTGAACAGGAAAAATTATATGAAAAAGAGAAATCAAAAGCTCGTAATTTTTTACTAAAAACTGATGGATCCGGCCCAGACAAAATTAGCATTATCAATACTTTGATGAAGTTAAGACAACTGAGTAATCACCCAAAAATGGTAGATCAGGAATCAGAAATAGATTCCGGAAAATATATCGCGGTCACTAATTACCTGGAAACTTTAGTAAAAGAGAAACAAAAAACTATCATTTTTAGTTCATTTGTTACTAATTTGAGTTTTTACACTGATTGGTGCAAGGAAAACAAAATTGGGTATTGTGAAATTACTGGCGATACTCCTGCTAAGAAAAGAGAACAACAAGTAAATTTATTTCAGGAAAAAGAAGATCCTTTATTGTTTTTTATTTCGCTTAAAGCAGGTGGCGTTGGTTTAAATATCACCAAAGCCTCTTATGTTTTATTTTTAGATCCATGGTGGAATCCTTTTGCAGAAAAACAAGGAGTTGGACGAGCGCACCGAATTGGGCAATTAAACAAAGTAAACGTTGTAAGGTTTATTTCGAAAAATACGGTTGAAGAAAAAATAATTAAACTGCAAGAAAACAAAAAACTATTATCTGATTCGCTTTTAGAAGAAAGCTTTGTTAACGATGAAATCGAAGTTAATTTGGAGTATATATTAGGTTCCTAATAAATTGGTACATTTTTCGTTATATAAAATTGTTATATTTACAATCTTGCAACATAATATATTATGCCAAATTCATTCTTCCGAAAATTAATTTTTATTCTTGTTTTTACTTCAGCTACAGCCCAAGTACAATCAGAAATCACTCCACCATATAATATCAAAACAGTTTCGTTTGAACAAGGTGGACAAAATGTTGTTCCGATATTTGAATTAGGAAATAGTTTTCAACTCCAGTTTGATGATTTATTTGGTAATGAAGCTGATTATTATTACGAAATTACACATTGCGATTACAATTGGATTCCGTCCGATATTCCAAAAACAGATTATTTACAAGGATTTGACGGTCAGAGAATCACCAATTATACCAATTCATTTAACACCTTACAGATATATTCACACTATAAAGTATCTTTCCCAAATCAATATACCCAATTGTTGATTACAGGTAATTATATTATTAAGATTCTAAATGAAGATAAAGAAGTTATCTTTTCCAGAAAGTTCATTGTATATGAAAACTTAGTTACTGTTCCTGCTCAGGTAAGAAGAAGCCGAACAGTAAGCGATATCGAATACAAGCATAATTTGGATTTTGCTATAAAATCTAACTCTTTTCTTTTTCAGACTCCATTACAAAGTGTAAAAGTGTTTTTAATACAAAATGGGAACTTTAATACCGGAATTAAAAACGTTCCACCACAATACACAATTGGAAATGATTTAATATATAAATACAATAATGAAACCCAATTCTGGGCTGGAAATGAATTTTTATATTTTGAAAATAAAGATATTCGTAACGCTGGTAACAATGTAGGAAGAGTCGATTCTAGCAAAGACATTTATAATTCTTATTTATACACCAATAGCGCCAGAGGAAACTTTCCTTACACAAACTATCAGGATATAAATGGAAACTTTGTTGTAAAAAACATGAATGCAACAAATAATGAAGTCGAAGCTGACTATGCTTGGGTTTATTTCTCGCTTTCGGCACCAGCCTTCCGTCTCAACAAAGACATTTACATTAACGGAATGTTCAACAATTACGGTTTAACTCCCGAGAATAAAATGGATTATAATACTGAGAAAGGCGTATACGAAAAAGCCATAATGATAAAACAAGGATTTACTAATTACCAATATCAGATAGCCGATAAAAAAGGAGCAATTGATTATGAGAATTCAATCGATGGTAATTTTTTCCAAACCGAAAATGAATACACTATATTGGTTTATTATCGAGAGAATAGAGACCGTTATGATCGTGTAATTGGTAAAGGATATGCAAACTCCCTGAACATCATCAATTAAAAACATTTTAGAAATGGTTTTTTTGAATCATTTTTTTTTGTAAATTTGCTTCTATTACGCACATATATACCACTTTAGTATGGTTTCTCAAATAACAAGAGGCATAAAAATATCCGTTTTAACTAGTTTTGAAGGTACCTACTTCAAGAACTACAAGATTCACTTTGCCTTTAGCTATGTGGTTACTATAGAGAATCATAGCAAGGATTCTGTACAACTTACTTCTCGTCATTGGGAAATTTTTGATTCATTAAACGATATCGAAATAGTAGATGGCGAAGGCGTAATTGGAAAAAAACCAGTTTTAAAACCTGGCGAATTTCATACCTATAGTTCAGGCTGTTTATTGTCATCTCCTTACGGTGCAATGAAAGGATATTTTAACATGGTTAATTTTACTACTACAAAAATTTTCAAAGTTATTGTTCCTACATTTAGAATGTGCGCTCCATTTGCATTAAACTAATCTCTTTTCTATAGAAATTTTTTATAGTTATCTTATACTAAAATTATCAAATTATTAGTTTATCCTTTGTACTTTTGTACAGCGTTAGATAATTCGTATAAAATGAATTATCCAACTGTTAATTTGTCTAATTATCTAATTCTAAACAATATGCTAAAAGGATTTTTTCATGTACCTAAAGCGGTAAACGAACCCGTAAAAGGATATGCACCAAACTCACCAGAAAAAGCAGCAGTACAAGCAGCTTATACTACAATGTGGAACTCTAAAATTGATGTTCCGTTATACATTGGAAGTGAAGAAATTAAAACTGGGAACACAAGAAACATCACGGCTCCTCATGACCACAAACATGTAGTAGGAACTTACCACCTAGCCGAAAAAAAACATATAGAAAAAGCAATTGCTAATGCACTTGAAGCAAAAGATGCATGGGCAAATATGGCATGGGAACAACGTGCTGCTATTTTCTTAAAAGCTGCTGAACTTATTGCTGGTCCTTACAGAGCCAGAATAAATGCAGCTACAATGATTGGGCAATCAAAAAACATTCACCAAGCTGAGATTGATGCTTCTTGTGAATTGATTGACTTCTTACGTTACAATGTTGAGTTCATGACTCAAATTTACGCAGACCAACCAAAATCTGATTCTACAACATGGAATCGTCTTGAATACAGACCTTTAGAAGGTTTTGTATATGCAATTACTCCTTTTAACTTTACTGCTATTGCTGCAAATCTTCCTGCAAGTGCTGCAATGATGGGGAATGTTGTTATCTGGAAGCCAAGTGATAGCCAAGTATTCTCTACTCAAATTATCATCGAAGTTTTTAAAGAAGCTGGAGTTCCAGACGGTGTTATCAACGTAGTTTTTGGTGATGCATTAATGATTACCGATACTGTATTGGCAAGTCGTGATTTTGCTGGAGTACACTTTACAGGTTCAACTCATGTATTTAAAGATATTTGGGCTAAAATTGGTGCAAACATTCACAACTACAAAACTTACCCAAGAATCGTAGGAGAAACTGGTGGTAAAGATTTTATCATTGCACATCCAAGTGCTAATGCTAAACAAGTATCTACAGGAATTGTACGTGGTGCATTTGAATTTCAAGGACAAAAATGTTCTGCAGCTTCAAGAGCATATATTCCACAAAGTTTATGGCCAGCTGTAAAAGAGCAAATAATCACTGATGTGAAATCTATGAAAATGGGTTCACCAGAAGATTTTGGTAACTTTATTACTGCAGTTATTCACGAAGGATCTTTTGATAAATTAGCTAGTTTTATTGACCAGGCTAAAAAAGATGCTGATGCTGAAATAATCGTTGGTGGAAACTACGATAAATCTGTTGGATACTTTATTGAGCCTACAGTTATTGTAACTACAAATCCAAAATATACTACAATGGAAACCGAATTATTCGGACCAGTTATTACTATATATGTATATGAAGATGCAAAATGGGAAGAAACTTTAGAATTAGTTGACACTACTTCTGAATATGCTCTTACTGGTGCTGTATTTAGTCAAGATCGTTATGCTATCGAAGTAGCTACAACAAAATTACAAAATGCTGCAGGTAACTTCTATATTAATGATAAACCAACAGGAGCTGTTGTAGGAATGCAACCATTTGGTGGTGCAAGAGCATCAGGAACAAATGATAAAGCAGGTTCTGCATTAAACTTATTGCGTTGGGCATCTCCAAGAACAATAAAAGAAACATTTGTAACTCCAGAAGATTACAGATATCCGTTTTTAGGAGAATAATCTCTAAAGTTTAAAAACAATTAAAACCCACAGGTTTCAAAACTATTTGAATCTTGTGGGTTTTTACTTTTATAAAAGATGAAAACATCTTACCTGATGATTATTTGTAATCGTTTTCGTACGCAGTTGGTTATCAAAAACATACCTTTTCCAAAAACCTTATAATGTTACTTTTAAAACCTTTCCTGACATAAAAAAAATAAGCGCACCCGTAAATTTGAACTTTCTTAACCTAGTAAATAAACTCAAAGGAAAAGAATAGGATGTTCGCACATAAATATGGAATTAAATTAAAATGACTTATGAAAAGTTTAGAGAAAGTACCTGAAATAATCCGTGAAGCAAAAAGTGTTGGTCACGCAATTGATTTTAAGTGGAATGAAAAAATCATGGAGAAACTTATTGATCCGGCAGAGAATCATAATAAGCTAGAAAATGCTTTAGAAAGTATTAGTTACAAGGCTTCTTTAGGATTAACGGCTGCATTACTTGAATGGATATACTGGCGTTATAAAAGTCATACCGAATCATCACAAGAAATGAAGCTGCGCATCGAAGCTCTTTGGTGTTCTATATCAAATCCTGAGTATACCAAACCCCTAGTTTTTGACCTTAATATGGATGCTCCTGCAACTGGTCCTATAGATGGTCCTTTATGGGTTGCTCTTATGAATGTAAGAATGGTTGATGTACTACGCAGAAAAGGATCTTATTATCTTCAAAGCGAAATCGTAGGTTTAGCATTACTTGCACGCCACATTTCTCCAAAGAAAAAAATATTTAATAAATGGCTTAAAAATACTTTAAAAGAACTTAAACATATCTTTCCTTGTCAATATACGTATGACAATATAAAAGCTACAGATGAAGAAGTTTATAATCCATCGGCAGAACCAGTAATTAGCCGTGATTTTTTCTTTGATCCTTTTTATATATACAGTGCAAAATCTTCGGAAACTTCTATAAAAGATTTTGTTGCGAGTTTAAACTACGAAACAAATCCTTTTTTATGTTTCCCAAAAGAGGCTAGTTAATTCAATATATTTTTAGAGAAATCCCCACAAGTTTAAAATGTTTTTAAAACTTGTGGGGATTCTTTTTTGTTATGAATTAAGTCTATTTAGCTAATTCAAAACTAGAAATAGTATGAAAGGAATCTATCTCAGTATTCTTCTCCCCTTTAAAAGTATCGTAGTTTACAACCAATAATTTTCCTTTATAAATTATCGTTTCACAAGGATTATCTAATTGTCCGTCAGAACCATCAGCATTACCATTTTCCCAAATTAAATGAATTGTATTCGTATTTAAATCCAATTGATAAACGCTATTATAGTCATAACTGGCAATAAAAATAGAATTCCTTTTCTCATCGTAAAAAAAGCCATCACAACATTTTAATTTATCCGAGTCAAAAACTACTTTCTTAGATTTTAGCTTACCATCTTTTGCTAATTCCAGTTTTGTAATCACTCCATCTCCAAAATTTCCTGCATATAAATTTCCTTTTTTATCAAAAGCAATACCATCAATTCCAATAGTTCTTTTTGTTACTTCAGGCTTAAGAGTAAATGTTGTTACTAAATAATTTGGTTTCGTATTCTTATCCAAAATTATTTTGCCTTTATTTAATTCCTCCAATGAAAAAGTATAAATCCCACTTTCTCGTCTATTCTCAAAAAGAGCATCTGTTATATAAACTCGATTTTTATACCACCTTACAGCTTCGCCAAAGTTGAAACTTTCTGCCAAAACCTCAGCATATTTAGGTTTACCATTCTCGACTACAACTCTTATCAATCTGGAAAAATTTTCGTTATCCGTAAAAAACTGATTATCCATTAAATACAGATTTCCGTCAGGGCCAAATTCCATTCCCATAGGATGTACTTTCTTCGTTATGGGATGTACGGGTAATTTATCAAACCAAGTTACGGGTTTATCATTTTCATCAAATGTTAGAATCTTACTTCCGTGCTTTTCAAACGTAACTGGATTAGTGATTGACAAATAAAGATTCCCTTTTTTGTCCAAAGCCATTCCGTCGGGAGTTTGGCAAGTTTCGCCTAAATCGGCAAACAAAGTTGGTTTAATTGTTTTTGAAACTTCGCTATAAGTAATTTCTTGTTTGCTCTCTTGCGAAAATAAATTTACGGTATTCATGAAAATCAGAATACCAATTACGCTTTTAATCGTTGTCTTCATTTTGTTTAGGTTTAATTATTTTTTGATCGTTTAATACAGAATACTTTTTAGTTCATTTACTAAAAATAATGCGAATAGAAGAATCAGTTTTATCATGATTTATATATTTAAAGCGAATATAGCTTTAGAGTCAATTCCCTATTTTATGCGCAATCAAAAACACAACTTTAGCATTCAAATAATCTATTTTAAAAGAATAATGCATTCGTATGCTTAAATACTATTTTTAGGAGCAAAAAGTCTTTATTTAACCCTACGAACAAAGCATACTTCGATATTTTATTATCTTGTCCCTCTTAAACCGTTATAATGAGTTTTTTAAAAAACATCGACCTAAAAAGAATTCTATTTCATTGTATCTATTGGATTTCCTTTTTGTTATTATACATCTCTGGCAAGTCTAATGATACTAGTTCTTATGACTTTACTTTTGTTTATACCTGGAAAGTTATTGCTCAGGCAATCGCCGCTTACGGATTAATTTATTGGATAATTCCTCAAACTCTGAACAAAAAAAAATACTTGCTTTTTATATTTTCAGCTTTAAGCTGGCTTTATCTTGTTTTTGCTTTTCTAATGATTTTTAAATACTATTATCTAGAACCTAAATTTCCTGGTTTCTTTGATGATTGGCTTGGGCACAAAATGTCTGTTCCCGAAAGATTAACTTCATTTAAATTAATATTCAGAGAGTTTTCTTTTATCACTTATCCAATTATCATATTGGGTTTTATTAGTTTTAATCGCAAACAACAACGTCTTTTAAAACTGGAAGAAGAGAAAAAATCGATGGAATTAAAAGTATTGAAGAATCAATTAAATCCCCATTTCCTTTTTAATACGCTGAATAATTTATACACATTGACCCTTAAAAAAGATGACAAAGCACCCGAAGTAATTGCGAAACTATCCGAAATTCTGGACTTTGTATTATACCGCTGCAATGAAGATTATGTTTCTATCGAAAAAGAAATTGCCTTAATTGAGAATTACATTGCTTTAGAAAAACTTCGCTATAGCGAAAACAGATTGGATATTTCGTTTACCAAAGACATTCAGGAAAGCAACAAAATTTCACCTCTTATTATATTGACTTTTATAGAAAATGCTTTTAAACACGGCGTAATTAACGAAACCAAAAAAGCTACTATCAAACTAAATTTAGAGAGCAAAAAAGGACAAATCATTTTTGACATTGAGAATACAAAACCTCAAAATGGCATTTTAACAATTTCGGATAAATCAAAAATTGGATTAGAAAATGTCCGAAAACAATTAGATCTATTATATCCAAAAAAACATCAATTAGAAATGGAAGAAACGCAAACCCTTTATAAGGTTCAACTTTCTCTTTATCTATAAATTCCAAAAAATCAATTTACTATCAAAACTAATCATTTCAAATTTTATGAAAAAACATCACTTAATTAGTCTTTTATCTATTTTCTGCTTTATCACCGCAAATAGCCAATCTAAAACAATTGATACTTTAGTCAATGTTGGCAATCACAAGATTCATTTTAAGATCGTAAAAGGCAAAGGAACTCCCATTCTTTTTGATGCTGGTGGTGGGAATGATGGCTCGGTTTGGAATTCGATTTTAAAACCAATTTCCGAGATTACAAACGCTACTTTAATAACTTATGACAGAGCTGGTTTTGGTACAAGTACAATTGATACTTTACAAACCGATGAATCCAAACACGGAATCATAAGTAACATTGAAGATTTAGAAATTGGCTTAAAAAAACTGGGATACGATAAAGAAATCATATTGGTTTCACATTCTTACGGAGGTTATCTATCAACCCTCTATGCTACCAGACATCCTAAACTCGTAAAAGGGGTTGTATTAATTGATGTTAACCATAGCTATTTTGAAGACGGTTACATCGAAAAAATATTAGCCACACAAGATAAACTAATACCACAATGGAAAAAAAACAATAAAGGCATTTATTATATGTCGGCAACTATTGCCGAAACTGTAAAAATAATGAGCAAGTTGTCTATTCCTCAAACCATTCCAGTTGTTGATTTTATTAACGGAATCCCTTTCTATAAAATGCCTGAAGAAATAGAAAAATGGAAAAATGGTCATAATAAATATGTAGCAAATAACCCTAATGTTACCGATATCACAGCTTATGGTTGTGGTCATGCTATTTGGATGGACAATCCGCCATTGGTAATTACCACAATTGCCAAAATGTATGCAAATGGCTCTAAACAAAAAACTGAAATTCAAAAACGCGCTTTACAATACACAATTCAAGCTTTTAACGAGGATAAAAAAGAGCAATTGACTTACAATAATTCCGAAGACGATTTAAACAATTGGGGATATGAATTATTACGCAAAAATGAAAATGAAAAGGCAGCCGAAGTCTTTAAATTAAATATGCTTTTAAACCCAAAAAGTGCAAATACATATGATAGTTATGGTGAAGCTTTGCTAAAAATCAATAAAAAGGACGAAGCTATTACAATGTATAAAAAATCTATAGAACTAAATCCTGAGAATAAAAATGCGATAGAAGTTTTAGAACGTATAGCAAAAGAAACTACAAAATAACTAGATTAGATTGCAAACAAACCTCAAAAAGATTAAAATTGCATCTATTAAATATAAAATTTTCAAATGAAATATAAATGCATTATCGTCGACGATGAACCATTGGCTAGAGAGTTAATTGCGGCGCATCTAGGTAATTTTGACAATTTTGAACTAGTTGATTCATTTGAAAATGCATTAAAAGCATATACTTTTTTAGAAACAAATACAGTCGATTTACTATTTCTGGATATCGAAATGCCTTTATTAAAAGGAAATGATTTTTTAAAAAAATTAAAGAATCCTCCTAAGGTAATTTTCACAACCGCTTATCGCGAATATGCTATCGAAGGATATGAACTCAATGTTATAGATTACCTTTTAAAACCAATTACGTTTGATCGTTTTTTTGTTTCGATAGAAAAATTCAAACAATTACAAACACCCAAAAAAGAAGAAAAAGCAGTTGCCGAAAATCATATTTTTGTATCAAGCGGGAATAGAAATATCAAAATAATTTTTGAAGAAATCTTATACATCGAAAGTCTAAAAGATTATATCACTATACATTTAGAAAACGGAAAATCGCATCATCTTAAACAGAACATTTCAGCTTTCGAGAAATTATTAGATTCAAATTTTGTTCGCGTTCATCGTTCTTTTATCATTCAGACAAAAAAACTGACTGCTTATTCTAAAAACGAAGTCGAAATAAACACAACAGAAATCCCAATAGGTAGTAGTTATAAAGAAAACTGGCTAACGTATTTAAAAACTATTAAATAGTAAAACCCCATAAACCAGAATTCGATTTCATTTAACACATAGTGACATAGATTTAATCTCTAAACAAAGAACACAAAAAGAAATACATTTCTTTCGCATAGCAAACTATGTGTATTCAAAATAAGTGAAATGCCTTTTAAAGCATACAAAACCTATGTCACTATGTGTTAAAATTAATTCAAACTAACGAGTGAAGTAAACTAAAATTTATTTTCTACTTCTGCAGCCTGCAACATCAAATAATGTAAATCGGTATTTTTTACAAAAGGCTTTAAAAGTTCACTTCCGGGACCGAACATTGCCAACTCTACATAATCGGCAGAGTGATCCATACTAATCCAACCTACAGAATTTATTTTTCCTTGCATTTCAGCAAAAGCTTTATAAGGCAATTTCTTGTAGTTGTACAATCCGTCTTCCTTATGCAAACCATCATAATAACTCAAAACCGTTTTGGCATCTTCATCCGAAACTGAATGTCCATTAGCCTTTTCTATAATTTCCTTTACTTGAGCAACCGAAGAATCAGGTTTTATCTGATTTAAAACCCACTCGTTAGTCTGTGTATATTTCTGGATGCTATCAAAATTCTCATTAGCGTATTTACCATAAATAATCCCAGGATTTGCGTTACCGTGATCCGTAGTAATTATCACTAAAGTTTCTTTGTCTTTCTCGGCAAAATCTATCGCAATTTTTACTGCTTCGTCAAACTCAATTTGGTCATTAATTAAACCTGCAATATCATTTCCGTGTGCAGCCCAATCCACTTTTCCGCTTTCTATTTGTAAAACAAAACCGTTTTTATGACCTTTCATTCTATCAATAGCTTTCTGAGCCATCTCACCAAGGCTTGGAACTGTTTGTTTTAAATTATCATCACTGTTTTTATCTACATAATAAGGAAGTCCATCTTCTGCAAACACACCTAAAATAGGCTGAGAATTAGAAGCTGCATCCATCTCAGAACGCGTTTTTACCACCTGATATCCTTTTGCTTTAAAAGCAGCATACATATCCTTTTTATCTTTTCTTACCCCAGAGTTAAAATAGTTTGAACCTCCACCCATCATAACATCAAAACCAAGATCTAGATATTGTTCGGCAATATCATCCTGAGCATTTCGGCTTTTACTATTTACACAAAACCCAGCGGGAGTTGCATGAGTAATAGGAACAGTAGTTACACAACCAGCCATCTTACCCGATTTCTTGAACTTTTGCCAAATAGGTAAATGTGGCTCACCTTGAGGACTTACATTAAGCACCCCATTATTTACTCTAAAACCACCACCCCAAGAAGAACTTGCAGCCGACGAATCGGTTACTATAGAACTAGCCGAAGCCGTATCCATCAAGGCTCTAGAAACCCGATTGTCTTTATATAACTGAATCCAATTAGAACCTTTTCCTGTTTTTCTGTTCAGGAACAAATCAGTCATATTTAGAGTTCCTGTGCTCATTCCGTCACTAACTAAAAGAATAATATTTTTAGCTTTTTTATTTTTGTTAACCGATTCTAAATCTAAAATATTTGCAGAACCCTGAAAAGGATTCATTACAGCAGCTCCAATTGTAAATAAAGAGCCATTTCTAAAAAACTTCCTTCTATCCATCATTACTTTGTTTTTGTAAGTATTTCAAAGATAAAAAAATACACTTAGTAACAAAATTATCTTTCTGTTATGATACTATCGATTTAAACAATCTTGAACACTAATTTCACTAATTATCACTAATTTGTTTGTGAAATTAATTCCACAAACAACGTTAATCTCATTAAAATTTGAGCAAATTCGTGACTCGAGACTGAAAGTCGAACAGACGAAGTAAATTCTTACTTCTTTCTTGTATTCACATCCAGCCAATAGAGCAACAAACCATACCAATCTAAAAAGCAAAAACCCCATCTAATCCAGACAGGGTTTTATAAATTGTATTCGATATGTTTTAAACTGTAAACTTCAAAGGAAGATGAACCACTTTTTTAGTTTCAAAAAATTCATCATCAAATATTTCTGCTAAATCATACAACGTAGCTTTAGGGAAATCTTTTAGTTCCTCTGCTAAATCTCCTCCTTTAAGATATAGGATTCCGTTTTTTAGAGTATGCTTGTGTTGTTTCTTAATTTTTTCTTTCACCCACGAAACAAAATCCGGCATATTGGTTACGGCACGACTTACAATAAAATCAAAATCTCCTTTAACCAATTCAGCACGCTTTTGTTCAGCCTTCACATTCTTTAATTCTAATGCATCAACAACACCTTGAACCACTTTTATTTTTTTGGCAATTACATCAATTAAATAAAATCGTGTTTCAGGAAAAAGAATCGCTAGAGGAATTCCAGGAAAACCACCTCCAGTTCCAACATCTAAAACTGTTGCTCCAGGTTCAAATTTCATGATTTTTGCAATCCCTAACGAATGTAAAATATGTTTTGTATATAAGGAATCAATGTCTTTTCTAGAAATTACATTGATTTTTTCATTCCAATCGTGGTATAAAAAGTCTAATTTTTGAAATTGTTCGATTTGAAGATCGGTCAAATCAGGAAAATATTTCAATATCTCGTCCATTGCTTTAAATTTTTAACAAAAGTACTACTTTACGATTGAAATATTTAACTCAATTTTGCAAATTGAAAATTTATAATAATTACCTTTGAAAACTATTTAAATTAATTATGAATAAGACTGCTCCTATATTTGCAAAGCAAGACAATCTGAAGTTTTTCAGAACACTTAACTCTCGAGTAAACAATTACTTCAAAGAGAATAATATTCAGAAAACCGGAAACTGGAAGTTACACTTAAAAGCCGTTATTCTTTTTGCTGTTTTTTTAACACCATATTTTTTAATCCTTACACTTAATATGCCTTTTTGGGTAATGTTACTTTTATCAATCGTAATTGGTATCGGGATGGCAGGTGTTGGAATGAACGTAATGCACGATGGAAATCATGGTTCTTATTCGACTAAAAACTGGATTAACAAATTCATGGGAGGAACTATTTATGTTCTTGCAGGAAACGTTTACAACTGGCAAGTACAACATAATGTTTTACACCATACTTATACTAATATTCCTGGACATGATGAAGATCTGGATGCAGGAAGAATTATTCGTTTTACAAAACATGCAGAATGGCATAGTTTTCACCGTTTTCAGCATTATTATTCTGTATTCTTATATGGTTTATTGACATTTAATTGGGCAATTACAACCGATTTTAAGCAAATGCGAAACTACCTAAAAAGAAAATTATCTTATGGTGAGCCAAAAAGCCCAAAGATTCTTTGGACAACACTTATTATAACAAAAGTTATTTATGTTTCAATCTGGATTGTTTTACCAATCGTAATCGGAATTGCATGGTGGAAAGTACTAATCGGATTCTTCGTAATGCACTATACAGCCGGATTAATCCTAAGTGTTGTATTTCAGTTGGCACACGTTGTTGAAGAAACTACAAACCCATCTCCAAACGAATTAGGAGAAATGGACAATACGTGGGCTATTCACCAATTATTTACTACAACCAATTTTGCTCCAAAAAACGCAATTGTAAACTGGTACACTGGAGGATTAAATCACCAAATCGAACACCATATTTTCCCAAATATAAGTCACATTCATTATGGTAAAATTGCAAAAATCGTGAAAGAAACTGCAAAAGAATGCGATTTACCATATTACGAATACAAAACAATGGGAAGTGCTATTATTGCTCACTTCAAACATTTACGTGAATTAGGGATGAAACCTGGATTATCAGTTTAAACTAAAAAAATCTATTAATAATTAACCATCCTTAATTAAAGTTGAAATTAAGGACATTCAAAAATTTTATAATGAACCATATTCTTTCAGACAGAATCAACAACCTTGCGACATCACAAACTCTAGCAATGGCAGCTTTGGCACGCGAACTAAAAGCACAAGGAAAAGACATTATCAGTTTAAGTTTAGGTGAACCTGATTTTAACACGCCAGACTTTATTAAAGAAGCAGTTAAAAAAGCAGTCGACGAAAATTACAGTACATATTCTCCAGTAGAAGGTTATTTAGAATTGAGAGAAGCAATTTGCAGAAAATTCAAAAGAGATAACGGATTAGACTACAAACCAACTCAAATTGTAGTTTCTACAGGAGCAAAACAATCATTATACAACATTGCACAAGTAATGTTAAACGAAGGTGACGAGGTTATTTTACCTGCACCATACTGGGTTTCTTATTTCGAAATCGTAAAACTTTCAGGAGGAGTTCCAGTAGAAGTTCCAACATCTGTAGATACTGATTTCAAGATTACACCAGCACAATTAGAAGCAGCAATTACACCAAAAACAAAAATGATGTGGTTCAGTTCTCCTTGTAACCCTTCAGGTTCAGTTTACAGCAGAGAAGAGTTAACTGCACTTGCAAAAGTGTTAGAAAAACACCCAAATATATACGTAGTTGCCGACGAAATTTATGAGCACATCAATTTCTCAGGAACATTCTGCAGTATCGGTTCAATTCCGGGAATGTTAGAAAAAACAATCACTGTAAACGGAGTTGCAAAAGCATTTGCCATGACAGGATACAGAGTTGGTTATATTGGAGCTCCAGAATTCATCGCAAAAGCGTGTACAAAAATTCAAGGACAAGTAACATCTGGAGCAAATTCTGTGGCACAACGTGCTACAATTACAGCTGTAGATGCTGACCCAAGTGTATTAAACCACATGGTACAGGCTTTCCACACACGTAGAGATTTAGTAGTTGGATTATTAAAAGAAATTCCAGGAGTAAAAATCAACGTTCCAGAAGGAGCATTTTACGTATTCCCAGACGTATCTTCTTTCTTCGGAAAAACATTAAAAGGAACACACATCAAAGATGCTAATGATTTATCTATGTATCTTCTTGGCGAAGCAAATGTTGCAACAGTAACAGGAGATGCATTCGGAAACCCAAATTGTATCCGTTTCTCTTACGCAACAAGCGACGATATCCTAAAAGAAGCATTACGCAGAATCAAAGAAGCTTTAGCTGCATAACAACATAAAATAAGTTTATTAAAACGGCTTAAGGTTTAAAGTTTCATCACTTTATACTTTAAGCTGTTTTTTTATGGGGTTTCCTCCGGTCGGGCTATCCGACTATATCTTTTATTTTTTAAAGAAAAAATAAAAGGATATCGCTCCTATCCCTAACCCAAAAACTAATCACTATCAACTTTACTAATAAACAACAGATTGCAAGCACAAATAACATATTGTAAACATAGCCAACGGTTTCAACCGTTGGAGCATAATGTATTATCGCAATCCGCATCACACGGTTGAAACCGTCTGCTATAATTAAAACAGGATAGAATTTAAAAAATGAAAAACATAATGAACTTTGTTTTCTATTACTACTCATGTCTGCATGCTGATATTAAATACACGAAACCAAGTTCCTTACACCCTTGTATTATTACTCACCAAACAAACATTACTTTTTAGATAATATTATTAGTATTTTTAGCCCGCAAATAAAAACCGTTTTATAGTATTTAAACGAATATGAGATTCCTATAAAACAACAATATGAAAAATATAATCTTTATTATAAAACATTACAAACCAAATAACCAACCAATTATGAATTCAGTATTTCGGAAAATCTTTATCATTATTATTTTTACAATAATTTCATCTAATCTGGCAAAAGCCCAAACAGAAGGAAATTTTATCAAAGTCTCAATAGGCTATGGATCTAGCACTTCAAATTACGAAGAAGAAAATCCCGAAATCATCGATGGTTCTGGTTTTTTTGCCCAAGGAGAATATATAATAGGAGTTACCAAATGGTTTAGCGTAAGACCTTATGCTGGCGTTATTTTTACCTCAACTAGCGAAGATGCCGTTAAAAACCCACAAGGCTACAAAGTAGAAACTAATGCATTTTTACTAGGAGCAAAAGTTCGTCTTTGCGCACCAATTCCTTGGGTTGCACCATTTATAGAAACTGGTATTGGCGCTTCTATCGGTTCATTTGAAACCTACACTAATCAAGTCAATGAGAAAAAAAGCGGTGTAGTTCCACATATTCCGATTAGCTTAGGACTTGCATTGGGCCCAAAAAACAACATAGAAATTGGAGTTACCTTTTACGGAAATCTATCAGGTGAACAAGGTTTCGGTGCATTTACAGCAGGATATACATTTCCTATAGATTAATTTTAAACCAACTTAAATAGTATATCATGAAAATTTCAACTTTATTACTTTCTTTATTTTTTGTGATTCAACTTACATTTGCTCAATCAACTTTAATTCAAGATCCCCCGAAAAAAACTTGGAAAATTTTAGTTAAGAATAATAAAACTGCCGAAGAAAATTTCAAAATGATTGGACAAACATTAATAGAAAATAATTATTCAATTGAGAAAAAAGACAAGGAATTTTTATTCATTCAAACATCTCCAAAAAATTTGCAAAAATTAAACGCTTCATATTTCCTGAATTTTACTTTCAAAGACAATTTAATAATTTTATCTGGAATGTCAAAAATGAATATATCTATAAATTTTGGAAGCATTACGACCGAAAGCAACTATGAAAAAATAATTAACAAAGGGATGAGAGGGTCAATAATGAAAGAATCTTTCAATGAAATGTTGCAATTTGCCACATTGCTTCCTAAATCTGAATATGATTTTATTACTGATTAAATAAAAAAGCCAAACATCTTCTATTATCTAACTATTTTAAAAAAAGTCACTTCAGTATTAGTAAACTCAAATAATTTATAAGAACTTTGCAAACTTTTTTAGGCGAAAGCCAAAAAGCATAAAGTTTTAGAAATAAATAATTTATCATCAACTCGATGAAGAAAAAAATCGAAATATTAGCTCCTGCTAAAGATTTAATCGGAGGAATGGCAGCTATAAATAGTGGAGCCGATGCAGTTTATATTGGTGCACCACAATTTGGAGCACGTTCTAATGCCAACAATTCACTAGAAGATGTAGCTGCATTAGTAAAATATGCTCACTTATTTAATGCTCAGGTTTTTGTGGTAATGAATACCATTTTGTACGACAACGAACTAGAAACGTGTCGTCAAATGATTTATGAATTATACGATATTGGTGTAGATGCACTAATTATTCAGGATATGGCAATCATGGAGATGGAGTTACCTCCTATTGTACTTCATGCCAGCACACAAGCTAATAATCGTGATGCAGATAAAATTAAGTTCCTAAAAGATGCTGGAATAAAACGTGTGGTTTTAGCCCGTGAATTGAATTTGCATCAAATTAAAACAATATACGACGAGGCTGATGTAGAATTAGAATTTTTCGTAACCGGAGCTTTATGCGTTTCATTCAGTGGAAACTGTTATATGAGTGTGGCAAACGGAGAACGCAGTGCCAACCGTGGTTCTTGTGCACAAAACTGTCGTTTACCTTATAACTTGATTGACGGAAACGGAGAAACTTTAATCAAAAACAGTCACTTACTGTCGATTAAAGATTTAGATATTTCAGACCAAATCCCTAATTTAATTGAAGCAGGAATCGTTTCTTTTAAAATCGAAGGGCGACTAAAAGATGTTGTTTATGTTAAAAACAACGTATCGTTTTTACGTCAAAAATTAGATAGTTTCTTAGAAGCAGAAGGAAATGATAAATACACGAAAGCTTCTTCTGGAAAATGTACCTATACTTTTGATTCTTCTTTAAACAGAACTTTCAATCGTGGATATACCGACTATTTTGTAAACGATAGAAATCATAGTATAGGATCTTGGGAAAGCCCAAAATCAAAAGGACAATATATTGGTAAATTAATCCGAACTGTTGGAAATGCTTACGAAATCGAAAATGGCGAATTACTAAACAACGGTGACGGACTTTGCTTCATCAACGAAAATAACGAAGCCGACGGAATCTATGTAAACAAAGCCGAAAACGGTAAAATTTATCCAAACGTTTTAAAAGAAGTAAAAGACGGAACTTTTATCTACCGTAATAACGATGCCGCTTTTATCAAAATTGTAGAAAGAGAAGATAGTGCCGTACGTAAACTAAGCACCACTTTACTACTTACAGAAAACGAAACAGGTTTTGAGTTAATAGCAACCGACGAAGACGGAAATGTTAGTATTGTTACTTTAGAACATTCTAAAGAACAAACTAAAACTGGTGAATCAATCGAAGAAAACATCAAAACACAATTGGCAAAAACAGGATTTACACCTTATACAGCCGATGAAATTAATGTCATGTTTACTCAAAACTGGTTCCTTCCTATTTCTAAAATCAACGAAATGCGAAGAACTGTTTACGATCAGTTAACCGAAATTCGTTTGGCAAATTACAAACGTGAAGAGCACCAATTGGTAAAAACTTCACATCCGTATCCAGAAACCAAATTGGATTTCATGTACAACGTTTCGAACAAAACAGCTCGTAAATTCTACGAACGTCATGGCGTAACCGAAATCGAAAAAGCATTTGAATTACAATGGGATCCAGGAAAATCTCGTGTAATGACTACTAAATATTGTATCAAATACGAATTAAAAAAATGTCCAATACACCAAAAAGACATAATGGGTGTTAAAGTAAAAGAACCATTGGTATTAAAACAAGGCGAACTAGAATACAAACTAAAATTCAACTGTAAACCTTGCGAAATGGAAATTTGGGAGAAAGATGCCGAATTTGAAATCGAAGAAGATCATTTTCATTAAAAACACAAAAGCGATACTTTTTTAAAATAAAGTATCGCTTTTTTTATTGCTTATTTTTTCTTGGTAGTTTTTTTAGTTGTCTTTGGTTTTGTAGTTTTCGTAGTTTTTGGCTCAACTTTTGGTTCAACTTTTGGCTCTCGTTTTTTGTTATACAAATTTACAACAACCTCAATATCATAATATTTATATTCTTTATCTTCTATCTTCTTAGCAATTTCAGAATCATCACTAAAATAATAAACTCCATACTCTCTAAAAAAAGCATTGTATCCTGCAGAAAGAGCATTTGAACTTATAGAAACCAATACCGGATAATCCTCCTTACTCCTTTTCATGTAATGATTAACATCTTTAGAGACAACTTTCATTTTATTCTCTTTTATCTTCTCTTTAGTCTTTTCATCTTCAACCTTAACTTCTTTTATCCCGTATTCCTCACCTCCTAAATATAAAGATACATTTCCATTAATTATTTTACATATCCAGCTTTCATCAATAATCTTAAACTCCGTACCCTTTTTTTTGTACACTTTTGTTTTTGTCCATACAAAAACATAAGTCAGTTTTTTATTCTGGTCAAAAATCTGAATTGAATCTATGTCTTTACTTGCATATTTTTCATTTTCATCTCCTACTTTAATTTTTACCTTTTTATCAGCAACCCCAGGAAATTTAACTACTCCACTAATTTTTTGTTTGTCTTTTTTAAAAACAATTGCATCAGCTTTTTGCTCTCCCATTCCCAAGTTAAATGTAATTCCTCCAGACTGAGAATGTACTAATGCCGACATTAATAAAGCACTTACTATTAAGTAAAATTTTACTTTCATTATTTTAAATTATAATTATTATTTGTAAGCCGGCAAATATATAAATATAGTATCGCTTTAAAGGAAGTTCCTTATTGGTCAAACAAGAAGTTATAACCATAATTATTAACAAATAATTACTCCATAAAAGACTTTAAATTTGGGCGTGACCACAAGGGTCGGGCTATTCGCTACAAGTCCTCGCACTTCCTTCGTCAGGCTGTGGGCTATCCGCTTCTATCCCTCACGCAAACCGTAAAACAAGAACTTTTACATTTATAATTACACTTTATGTTCCCACAATCTTGTCATTTCTGAATTGACAAACTGTATACTTTCTTTATCTAAAAATTAAATTTCCGATTAAATAAAAATCTGTAAAATCTGCGCGAAACCTTTGCGAACTTTGCGGTTAAATCAATACATCCTAAAAAATAGATTATAGATGCAGATTACGTAGACGCACTGCGGTGCGTCTCTACAC
>NZ_JSYP01000035.1 GCF_000813005.1 Flavobacterium sp. KMS
GTAGAAAAGTCTTTTCTAACTGGCAAGAAATTTGTGAAGTTTTTTTTGGAAAATTTTCGTTTCCGTTTTCTTCTTTCTTATCAATCTTTCAAGGAACTTTCCGTTGTTTAGCGGGGTGCAAATGTAACATCCGTTTTCCATTCTCACAAGCTTTTCTAAATCTTTTTTTTTTAGAATTTTATTTCTAATTTGATTCGTCTTGCTTGTCAGTATTTAAAGGAACGTTTGTCGTTGTTGCGGGTGCAAAACTACCACCTTTATATAGATAATCAATACTTTTTATAGAGTATTTTTGGTTTATTCCTAGACTTACTCCTTAACACTCTGACAATATTAAGTTTACATTTTAACAAAATTTACTATTTTTAAGTATTTTCTGATACAATTTATCATTCCGACAAAAATAACTATTCAAAAAGCATCAATTTTGCAAGGTTTACATTAAAACGGGGTGTTTTTTAATAACTCACCTGCATAAGATCTTCTTTATATCTATCCTAAAAGAAGAAATCAAGACATTATCTTCCTAAATACAACTAACAAACCTACTTTCCTTAACCTAATATAATAGCCATCACAAAAAACCAGGATTTTCTTTCACTATAAAACACCGCTTATCTAGCAAACCTACTCTCCTAGCCCTGATAGAAGCGGAAATCCTTTTATGCCGTGGTTCGGCATAAAAGATTGGAGTGAATAGCAGGATTAAGCTCCTTATAAAAATCTACTCCTATATATAGTATAAACTTATACATATATATTGTATGTATTTTTGTAATCCACTATATTTGCATTCATAAAATTATAAACAATGATTAAGATTACTTTGCCCGATGGGTCAATTAGAGAGTTTGCTGCTGGCGTAACTCCTATGGAGGTTGCGAAAAGCATTAGTGAAGGATTTGCTCGAAACGTTATTTCAGCTTCTTTTAATGGTACAACTATTGAAACCGAAACTCCACTGACGACGGATGGTAGTCTTATTTTATATACATGGAATGACGCTGAAGGTAAAAAAGCTTTTTGGCATTCGACTTCTCACGTAATGGCCCAAGCTCTTGAGGAACTTTTCCCTGGGATTAAACTAACTCTAGGGCCCGCTATCTCAAATGGTTTTTATTACGATGTAGATTTTGGTGACCAAAAGATATCTGATGCTGACTTTAAAAAGATTGAAGATCGTGTTCTTGAAATTTCAAGAGGTAAACATGAATTTAAAATGCGCCCTGTAAGCAAAGCTGAAGCTTTGGAACTATATAAGGATAACGTATACAAGACTGAGTTAATCTCTAATCTTGAAGACGGAACAATCACGTTTTGTGATCATGCTACTTTTACTGACTTATGCCGTGGTGGTCATATTCCGAATACTGGAATCATCAAGGCTATGAAGGTTATGAGTGTTGCAGGTGCTTACTGGAGAGGTGATGAAAAAAACAAACAATTAACTCGTGTTTATGGAACGTCATTTCCTAAACAAAAAGATTTAACTGAATATTTAGAACTTCTTGAGGAGGCGAAACGTCGTGATCACCGTAAATTAGGTAAGGAGCTTGAATTATTTGCTTTCTCTCAGAAAGTTGGTCAAGGTTTACCTTTATGGCTACCTAAGGGTGCAGCTTTACGCGACAGACTTGAGCAGTTTTTAAAGAAGGCTCAGAAAAAAGCGGGTTACGAACAAGTAGTTACTCCACATATTGGACAAAAAGAGCTATATGTTACTTCTGGCCATTATGCTAAATATGGTGCTGATAGTTTCCAGCCTATTCATACTCCTGCTGAAGGGGAAGAGTTTTTGCTAAAACCAATGAACTGCCCTCATCACTGTGAGATTTACAATGTAAGACCTTGGTCATATAAAGATTTACCGAAGCGTTATGCTGAATTTGGTACTGTATATAGATACGAGCAATCTGGGGAATTACATGGATTAACTCGTGTACGTGGGTTTACTCAGGATGATGCTCATATTTTTTGTACTCCGGAACAATTGGACGAAGAGTTTAAAAAAGTAATTGACTTGGTTCTTTACGTATTTGGTTCTTTAGGTTTTGAAAACTTTACGGCTCAGATTTCTTTACGTGATAAAGAAAATAGAGATAAATATATTGGTAGTGATGAAAATTGGGAAAAAGCTGAGAATGCAATTATCAATGCTGCTGCCGATAAAGGCTTAAACACTGTGGTTGAATATGGTGAAGCTGCTTTTTATGGTCCTAAACTAGATTTTATGGTTAAAGATGCTTTAGGAAGACAATGGCAACTAGGAACTATCCAGGTTGACTATAACTTACCTGAGCGTTTTGAATTGACTTACAAAGGAGCTGACAATGAATTACATAGACCTGTAATGATTCACAGAGCACCTTTTGGTTCTATGGAACGTTTTATTGCAATTTTACTAGAACACACAGCAGGAAATTTCCCACTTTGGCTAATGCCTGAACAGGCTATAATCTTGTCTTTGAGCGAGAAATATGAAATATATGCTAAAAAAGTTTTAGATTTGCTAGAAAATCACGAAATTCGCGCCCTAATTGACAACAGAAGTGAGACAATAGGTAAGAAAATTAGAGATGCAGAAATGCAAAAACTACCGTTTATGCTAATCGTAGGTGAGGAAGAGGAGAAAAATGGAACTATTTCTATCCGTCGTCACGGTCAAGAAGGTAAAGGAAATATTACAGTTACAATTGATGAATTTGTCGCAATTGTAGACGAAGAAATAAAAAAGACATTAAAAGTATTTACAGTTTAACTTAAATTATAAAGTCATAGCAATAAGAAGCAACAGAGGTTACCAACCTCGCGTAGAAAAAAAAGATGCACACAGAATAAACAATCTTATTCGTGTTCCTGAAGTACGCCTTGTAGGCGAAAACATAGAGCCTGGGGTTTTTAAAATAGCCGAAGCTCTAAGATTAGCTGATCAATTTGAATTAGATCTAGTTGAGATTTCGCCAAATGCAGAGCCGCCAGTTTGTAAAATCATGGATTACAAGAAATTTGTTTACGAACAAAAGAAACGTGATAAGGCACTGAAAGCAAAATCAACACAAGTTGTGGTGAAAGAAATTCGCTTTGGTCCTCAAACTGATGAGCATGATTATGAGTTTAAGAGAAAGAACGCTGAAAAATTCCTGAAAGAGGGTGCTAAATTAAAAGCATTTGTATTCTTTAAAGGACGTTCTATTATCTATAAAGATCAAGGTCAGATTTTACTATTAAGATTGGCTACCGATCTTGAAGAGTACGGTAAAGTAGAAGCTATGCCAGTTCTGGAAGGAAAGAGAATGATTATGTTCATTGCTCCGAAGAAGAAAAAATAATTATTTGCTATAAGCAATAAGTCTTAAGCTTTAAGCAAACTGTTATTGTAAACTTTTGCCTAAAGCTTAAAGCCTAAAGCCTAAAGCTCTTGAAAATATAAGTAAGTAAGAATAAATTAAAACACTAGGAAAAATGCCTAAAATGAAAACAAAATCTAGCGCCAAGAAACGTTTTAAAGTTACTGGTTCTGGAAAGATTAAAAGAAAGCATGCTTTTAAAAGTCACATCTTGACTAAAAAATCTAAAAAACGTAAATTAGCTTTGACACATTCAGCGTTAGTTCACAAAACAGATATGAAAAGCATCAAACAACAATTAAGAATTATCTAATAATTCTTTAGGTTAAAAAATTTAAAAATAACCTTGGAGTATGGCCGATAAGTTCCCTTGATTAAATTCGGGACGCCATCTACAAAAACACATAAAAATTATGCCAAGATCAGTAAATTCAGTTGCTAAAAGAGCAAGAAGAAAAAAGATAATGAAGCAAGCCAAAGGTTTCTTTGGTAGACGTAAAAACGTTTGGACAGTTGCTAAAAATGCGGTAGAGAAAGCAATGTGCTACGCTTACCGTGACAGAAAAGTGAATAAGAGAAATTTCCGTGCTTTATGGATTCAACGTATCAACGCAGGAGCTAGATTGGAAGGAATGTCTTACTCTCAATTCATGGGGAAAGTAAAAGCTAACGGAATCGAATTGAACCGTAAAGTTCTTGCAGATTTAGCAATGAATCACCCAGAAGCTTTCAAAGCAGTACTTAACAAAGTAAAATAAACGTTTTATAAACTCAATTTATATTACTTACTTATATAAAAGCCCAATCTTACGATTGGGCTTTTTGTTTTTAATATCATGCTATAAAAAACTTAGTTCTATTATTTATTAGCTATTTATCCTATTCAATTTTTGCTGTATAGGAAGAAATAGTTGTTGTACCTGAATCATTCTTAGCTACATAAATACCTAATATATTATTTTTGTATACGGTATTAGCACTTGTGATATTTGAATCTGGAAATTCAATATCTATCCAATTCGCTTCTCCAAATGTTCCATCAGAATTTCGATTTACGTAAACAAATGATGCTCCACTACCCTCTCCGTTTATAGTTACCCAATCGGCAGCCAAATTATAGCCTTTATTGGAAGAAGCTGTAATACCTTCAAAATGTGTAATTATCGACATGGTTGTTTCGTTTTTATAACTAAACGATTTTAAATTACTGATTTGTTTTGTTTTAGAATCATAATCGACCAGAAATGCCTGACTCAGTTTCCCTAATTTAGGGCTGGTATAACCACCTGTTATTGTATAACTATTACCTCCATTATGCCAAATACCATACAATGTATTGGTTAATGAATCTGCTAATTTAAATTCTGTATATTCTTTTGTATTGATATCATATAGAAATGCATATCCATTCTTATCATTTTCTACATCATAATTCCCAACTGCAATTCCTCCCATTATGCTATGAACGAACACATTATTTGTATTCCCTCCGTTTGGGGTTACTGGTGTCCATATTCCTGAACCATCAAGTGGTCCTTCATAATAAAATCCAAGATTTCCGCTTGGCAATCCTCCTGTAGATGTTGTTATTTTATAAGACCCAACAATTTGTATATTTCCGTTAGTTCCATTATTAGGCCCATAACAAGAGGTATTGGTAACTATCTGTGATGCTGTACTTGGAAAATTAATGACATGCCATTTTCCTTCATTACCATTACCTAATAGCTTGCCTTCATAAATCAGCCCCTGAACAATGCTATTTTGTCCTAACAAACTTGCTGTTATGTAAACATTTTCAGATTCTGAAACTCCTCTTATTCCTTGTATTGTTGTTTGTCCGTTTGGATTATTAAAATCCATATAAGTAACTGTATTTACTTCTTGTTTTAAATTTTGTGACATAATGTGTGTTTTTAGATTATTAATCCTTTGCCCTTTTACATTACTATGTCGTTAAATTATTTTTAGTTGAATTTTACAGTATTAAAGACATCTGTAGGTGCATTTACCCAAAGTTTGTCTACTTCGAGCTGATGTAATTGCTCTTCTAATTCCATTCTTATTTCACTGTATCCAGGATCATAAGCAAGATTGGTAATTTCTAATGGATCATTTACTAAATCGTATAGTTCGTATTGTTTGAAATAAGCGCTTGAGGCATCGAAATAATAATCGAATTTCCACTTTTCTGTTCTTATACATCGAATGCGATTAGCTGCTTTTACTATTGCCCAATTACTATTTGACCCTGCCTTAATATCATCGTATGTAAATAAAATACTTTCCTGAACTGGTGTTCCATCCTCTATTATTGGCAATAAGCTTGTACCTGCAAGTCCTGTAGGTGGATTTGATACATTGGCGATTTCTAGCAATGTAGGCATGATATCTGCCAAGGTTGCCAATGCCATAGATTTTTTAGTTTCTTTATCCTTAAATAAAATAGGATTAGATATTACAAGTGGGACTCTTAATGCTTCTTCGTAAGCTACAAAGGTTTTCTGACGTAAACCTCCATGTGCTAATCCCATTTCTCCATGATCTGATGTTAATGTTACAATTGCTCTGTCTGCTAATTTATTTCCGTTTTCGTCTTCTTTGTATAATTCTTTGATTAGGTAGCCAATTTCTTTGTCAACATGACTTAGCAAATATCCATAAAAGTTAATATAATTTAATTTTTCTTCTGGTGTTACTATTGCTCCTAAACTAAGTGCCATGTTAATTAAAATTTGTTCTTGTGCCATCGGTTTCTTATTCTCCAGCAAATTTTCATTTACTGTTACTGGTAGTTCAATTTCTCTACCTGTCCAACTATCTGGATGGTATCCTGAAGTGCCAGCAGATTTTGGATAGGCCAAAACATCGTGTGGATTAACTAATGAAAGGATCAGACAATATGGTTTATAATCTCCTGCCGCTCTCCTTACTTTTACTTCTTTCAAATATTGTATTGCTTCTGCAGTATATCTTGCATCATGATTTGCATAACCTCCACCAAAATTCAACGGGTTTACATCTTCGCCAGCATCTGGAGCTATCCAGCCCATTGCCCCGAATAATGAAATATCGGCTGGTGTTAAATCATCATAATTGGTCTTTGTGCCATTGGGAGCAACTCCTTTACTCATATGCCACTTTCCTCTGTATTGAACATCATATCCATCTGCCCAAAGTACATTCATAATATTTGGTAATGTATTATCGAGTGTGGGTTCTTGTGGCGATAAAAGTCCTCCTTCTGTTAATGTCTGACTAACTCCATGCTTAGCAGGATACATTCCTGTAAATAATGTAGCCCGGCTTGGGGAACACATACAGGTATTGCAAAAAGCTCTATCAAAACTAAATCCGTTTTCTTTTAGAAATGCAAGTGTTGGAAGATTTCTCTCTTCCCAACCTGGTGGAAACTGTTGTGTTGCTCTTTGCTCATCTGTAATAATAAGAATCATGTCTGGCTGTTGACCAATTTGTTCTAGTTGCATTTTAAAGTCCATTGAATATCGTTTTAAATTATTAAATAAAAAATGTAATTACGTATGTACCGTTTTGATATAATCGTTAATCAATTTGAAAATCAGCTCTTTGGATAACTTATTTTTAGTTAGGTATTTGCTTTCTAATTGTATGATTGAGTTTATATACTCTCAATGATATTTGCTTATTCATGAATCTTTTTCATGATATCCAATTAGGTCAGAATAAAAGAACAATAATAAAAGAACTTATTTAAACGTATAAACACCTGTTTTTCAGAAAGTAAAACAAACAAAAAAAGCCAATCTATCGATTGACTTTTTTGCTTTAGGCTGATATTGTGACTTTATGTCAAAACTTATTTCTCATCCTTTTCTAGAATATGTTTATCTACCATATACTGTGTAATTGGTCTTAATGTCTTTCCTGTTTCTGGATGTAATCCTGGAGCTGTAAAATACTCATAAGTACCATCGAATGACTTCCCGTACCAAATACATGGCTTTCCCATTTTAAAAAAACTTGTTGTATCGCAAGCCTTAATTTTTTTAAAATTAGAAATCAACCCTTCTTCTTTCTTCATTACTATAGGACTTAGTAATGTCATTGTATTTGAAACATCATCACAAGGAACTTCTTCATAATGGTCCTTATTCCAAACCATACAATTTTCTTCTTCATTAAAACTCCAGATTGCAAATGACCCGCTCAATATAAAAATGCATGTCAATAAGATTAAATATGATTTCTTAATAGGTGGAATTGGCTCATTTGGCTTTCCAACAAAAGAATTAATCTGAACATCATTATTGACAAATGGAGATTCATTCTCTTTTTTGATAGGTGCTGAAATCTCACTCAAACCAGATTTTGGTGTATTTGTAACCAATTCTTCTCTTAAAAACCTATTATATGGTCTCTTCTCAAAATCTACCAAAATTGCTGCCAATTCAATTCTCGCACTATTATCTGATTCTTTCTCTCCTGTCAAAAAAGAAATAATAGGTCGGAATTTTGCAATTTCAAATCTCTCTATAGCTCTCCTTAAATCCTCCCCTTCTTTTGTGTTTAGAAAAACTCTAAATGTTTTTTCATCATTTACTGATAATGATTTATCAAAAGTAATTAAACATAAGTTTCGCAATTGCGCAGGTGAAAGATTCAACAAAATACCCGTAGGTTCTTCCAATTTATAAGTTTGGTATTTTGCTTTTATAGCATTTTTATATTCTTCAAAAGTAATTTTACTCATAAGCATTTATCGGAATTATTAAACATTTTGCAGCAATCAGCAGTATTGTCAGCATTACTGGAATTTCATCTCAATGCCCCGCCAAAGCTGTCATTTCTTTGCCTCAGAATTAGTTACCGGTTTAATCTGCAGGTTAAAACAAATGTACAAAACTAGTTCTTTAAAAAAGTGCGTAAAACCGTAAGACGGAGTTTATCCGGGAAGTATAAATAAAAATCATACTGTTTCTACACGCTTTACTTCCCTCAAAAAAACAAGAAACATTCCGCCAGAAGCGGTTTGAAAAATCAGTTCAAAATTTCGATTTCAGAAATCGGATGGGGCGACTTATGTCAAATTTTAAAAATAACTAAGATGAAAAGAATTATAGCAATATCGTGTTTTGTATTAACTAGTATCGTATTTGTATCATGTACTAATGATGATGATGAAACAACAGGCAAAAGCAAATTAACAATTTCGGCAGATGCTCCAGACGAATCAGGTGGTGGTGGGCAAAACGGACAAACTCCAATTCCTCCACCAAAACCATAATAAATTTCTTAATTAAATATAAATCCTCAATTTAATTAATTTTCAGTATTTTCGGGAAATGAAACTTCAAAAAGTCCATTTCCCGATTTTTATTTTTGTCGTAATCCAATTGTTTTCTTGTAAAAAAGAATCGAATACAATTATCCAAACAAAGATCAATACTGAATACAGTAATTTTTTAGCATTAGCCGATAACCATTTTAATAATCAAATTTATGATAGTGCTTTCTATTATTACAATAAATCAAAACAAGTCTGTAATCCAAATGAGAATGAAAAAATAATTTATTCTCTATTAAAAATGGCCGTTACCCAGCAAATACAAGGTGATTATTTTGGGAGTGAAACTAATGCCACTGAAGCAATCCCATATTTTACAAAAACAACTAATTTATATTATAAGTGTGCTGTGTATAATATACTAGGTATAAATTATGAAAGATTGCATGAATATGATGATGCTATTTATAATTATAATCAAGCTATAAAATATGTTGAAGTAGATCTCCCTAAATATGTACTTAAAAACAATATTGCAGTTGCATATATGGGCAAAACAGATTACACAAAAGCGGCAAATATTCTTAATGACTTAAATCAAAAAAAAGAAATTGCAAACAACCTTGAAAACCATGCTAGAATACTAGATAATTTAGGTTTTGCGTATTATAAGTTAGGGAATCCAAAAGCTTTAGAATATATAAATCAATCCATAACAATAAGAAAAAAAATAAATGATGACTTTGGAATAACCAGTAGTTATAATCATCTTTCAGAATACTACTCTAATCATAATAGCATTCTTGCAAATCAATATGCTAATTTAGCCTATGAGAAAGCTACAGAAATAAATAATGTTGATGACCGTCTGACATCATTAACTTTTTTAATTAAAAATGCAAAAAATAACGAATTAAAAAAGGTAACATTTCTTTATTTGAAAATTAACGACAGCATTACCAAAGCAAGGCAAAAAGCAAAGAATCAATTTGCAAAGATAAAATATGATTCTAAAAAAGATCGCGAAGAAAATCTCCATTTAAAAGCCCAAAAAGCAGAAAATGCTTTACAATTAGAAAAAGCAAAAAATAGAAATTTAACCTTATATATTGTAGTTGGATTTGTTTTGGGTTCGCTTTTGTTTCTTTATTACTATTTAACTACAAAAGGAAGACGAGAAAAGACTGCTGCTATTTACGAATCTGAAACTAGAATTTCGAAAAAGCTACATGATGAACTTGCCAATGAAGTATACCACACCATCGTTTTGGCAGAAACAAAAGACTTATCTACAGATGAGAACAGAGAAATTCTCCTTTCAAATTTAGATACTATTTATTCTGGAACTCGAAATATATCCAGGCAAAACAGTATGATAGATACTGGAGAAAACTTTGAAAGTGAATTAAAAGAAATGTTATCTAGCTATAACGGAAGTAATGTAAACGTAATTATTAAGGATAATAATGATATTAATTGGTCGAAAATTGAATCTGAAAAGAAAATCGCAACTTACAGAGTATTGCAAGAATTGCTTGTTAATATGAAAAAACATAGTCAATGTAGTTTTGTTGTTATTGGTTTTGAAGAAAATGATAAACAAATACAAATAAGTTACTCTGATAATGGAGTTGGTTTTGGTGAAAAAATGAATTTAAGAAATGGTCTTAAAAATGCGGAAAACCGTATTCAAAGCATAAAAGGAACTCTTACTTTTGAATCTGAGCCTAACAAAGGGTTAAAAGCCAAAATTTCATTTCCAAAATAATATAAGCATATGTTTACAAAAGTTTTAATAGCCGAAGATATAGATTTTAATGATATTGCAGTTGTACAAGTTCTCCAAGAACTAAATGTTCCCGAAATAGAATATGCTAAATATTGCGATGATGCTGTACTTAAAATAAAAAAAGGTCTCCTTGATAATCATCCTTATCAATTATTAATAACTGATTTATCCTTTAAACCTGATCATAGAGAAACTAATCTAAATTCGGGTGAAGAACTTATTGCTGCTGTAAAGCTATTATTCCCTGAAATAAAGATAATTGCGTTTTCTATTGAAGATAAAGCCTATCGTATAAAGTCTCTATTCGATAAATATAATATCAATGCCTTTGTAATGAAAGGTCGTAATAGTATCCCTGAGTTAAAGAAAGCGATACAAAATGCTTTCGATACGGATAAGAAATATCTTCCTCAAGAATTAAACTATATTCTTCAGGATAAAACAACCAATGAGATAGACAATTATGATATTCAACTTATTAAATATCTCTCGATAGGTGTTTCTCAGGATAGTATGGAAGCTAAATTTAAAGAAGTTGGTATTACTCCTAATAGTAAAAGTACAATTGAAAAACGCATTAATAAACTTAAAGTCTACTTTAAAGCTAATAACCCAACACATCTTGTGGCAATTGCCAAAGATTTGGGCTTGATATAAACTCTTCTTTTGTTTCATTTACTTTCTTTACGGATTTCCGTAAGGATACTCTATTGCCGATTTATAAGTTTGGCTTTCCAAAACTTATTTTATGAAGAGCAATTATTTTATACTTCTGTCAAAAAAATGTTTGACAAGAAGTATCTCTCCCAAAAACAAAATTATACTTAAAACAACTCTTCTTTGTTTCTTACTATCTTTTGGTATAGCACTTTTAGGTGCTATATCGGGATATATTGATATAGATTGGAAGTTACTTTTCATTCCAGCAATACTGGCTTTTCTAATCGTACTACTCATACTTGCAATTATAAATAGATACAAAAAAGTATAAACCAATTTGAATACTTTCATGAATCTTCTTCTGATTATTGTAACTCCCCTTTAAAACTAAACTATTTTATTTTCATTTATTATTTTATTGAATGCGGAAAACCGTAATAAACTATTTTACAATGAGCTTAAGTTTGATGTATTAATAATTTAAAATAAAAATCTATGAAAAAATTAGCCCTATTATTCACACTCTTCTTTTTTTTATTAAGTAATAGTATTGATGCTCAAAAAGGTCATTATAAAAGTGGAAAAGGAAGTTCGCATAAAGGAGGGAAATATAAAAACTCAAGTACCAACAATCATTATAAAAAAAGAAAGTAATGAAGCATTAAATTGCTTCATTCATAGATTTAACTCCTTTTATGGAAGAGGCTTCTAGATATTTAATTTTCAACACAACTAACTAAAAAATCAAACATGAAAAAATACTACGTAAACCAAAACGCACAATCGAATGGTGATCATGAAGTTCATACAGCAGATTGCATTTTTTTGCCAATTCTAGCAAATAGAAAATATTTAGGAGAATTTTCAAACTGCAAACTAGCAGTAACTGAAGCAAAAAAAACCTATCCAAAATCAAATGGATGCAAGAGCTGCTCAAATGATTGCCATACAACATAAACTATTATGGGTTTTCGATTTCAAAAAAGAATTAAACTAGGAGGAGGATTTGGGATAAACATAAGTAAATCGGGAATTTCTCCAAGTTTAAAAACAAGTATGGGAACTATCAGTCCTAAAAGATTATCTATTAGAACAGGTATATCTGGACTAAACTATCAAAATAATTTTACTAAGAGCAAGAATAGTGGTTGCATGCTACTATTTGCATTCTCCGGAGCAATAACATATTTAATATACATTATAAAACATTAATATCATGGGATATAGAAAAGCATATTACAAAAAAGATGGAACATATGTTCAAGGACATTTTACAAATACAAGATCCAAGTTCTCCAATAAGAACAACGGTTGTCTACTAATGCTAATAATATTATTTAGCCTTGCGATTTCTTGTTCAGAATCATCAGATTCTACCAGTGAAACAAGCAATACTACAAACTCAACTTGTCCAACAAAAACTTGTGGAGATTTCTCAACTCAAACACAGGCACAAGCTACTTATAATAACAACAAAAAATGTTATAAAAATTTAGATTCTGATGGAGATGGAATCGCGTGTGAAAATTTATCTAAATAAATATTCTAAACAATGATAACACTAGAATTAAAAAGCCATTTTTTAAGATTATATCAAATGGCATTATCTGACAATAAATTTGATGTACTAGAACTTCAAATGCTATATCATTTTGCTGATGAAAGAGGAATTCCAAAAGAGGAACTTGATAAACTTTTTCTAAACCCGATAAATACTGAATTATGTATTCCTGACGAATTAAATACTCGTATTGAATACTTGTATGATTTTGCCCGAATAATTTGGGCAGATGAAAAAATTACTGATGACGAAATAAATATGCTCAAAAAATATTGTCGGATTTTTAATTTTTTAGATGAAAATATAAATGAATTAACACATTATCTCATTGATTGTGTACAAAAAAACATTCAAAAAGAAGAAATTATTAGTCAATTAAACTCTTAAGTTATGAAGCCACTTACACAATTATTTAGTTTAAAAAAAGTTGAAGAAACTCCAGTAAATACTTCTGAAGAAAATGAAAATGACAGAGAGCAAATAAGAATTACCTACTACCAAAGTGGTTTTGCGGCATCTGTAAAAGCAACTGGAAAACCTATCGTCCTAAAAGCATGCCTTCAAAATTTATATATGAGTTTTGAAGATCAATGCCGAAAACAAAAATTAGAACAAGAAAGATTAAAACAGCCTTATCGAGAAGAACAGGAAAAAAATAGAACAGAACTTAAAAAATCTGAAGCTGCAATAGGAATATATGAAAAGAAAGAACAAGATATTAATGATAACCTTGATCTTATCAAAAATGAAATAATCGAAGTAAAACGTAATCCTGACAAATATGGTATTGAAGATGGGAAAGGATTAAAAGCTCAATTTTATATTGGATTAATTTTATTATTACCTATTACTCTTTATGTATTAGTCTTTTATATTTCAGCATCATATTCTGCTTTCTTCAAAGAATTTTCAAATGATAGTTTAACAGCTGCAATTTTTGATGCAGATGCATTAACAAATTCTTTTGAAGCAAGTTGGCTAGAAGGTATTCTAGTTATTACAATTCCGTTCGTATTTATGGGATTAGGTTATGTTATTCATATGGTACAAAAAGGAAAAGGCCTAAAAAACATTTTCAGAATGATTGCATTATTTATTACAACATTTTTATTTGATGCCTTGTTGGCTTATCAAATTGAAAAGAAAATATATGAGTTCAATAAAACCACAGATTCATCTCCATATAATTTAAACATTGCATTAGGCGAAGCTGAATTTTGGATGATAATATTTGCGGGCTTTGTAGTTTATATTATTTGGGGACTTGTTTTTGATTTTGTTATGAAAGAATTTGAAAACATTGATAAAATAAGAGCTTTCATTAGAGGCAAAAAAGAAAAACAAATCGATCTAGAAAATTTAAAAACTGATATTAATAATAAAATCAACGATTTTAAACAACAAGTAATTACTACTAATGGAAAAATATCAGAATTACAATCAAAAATTGATGGCTTTGTCTTCCCTGTAAAAGAATATCTTCATTACCATCATCAATATAAAGAAGGATGGTTTCAAGCCATTAATACCGAAATAGCATTACCATATAAAGAAAAAACAGAATTATTAGAAAACTGTGAACTTCATTCTGAAGAACATTTAAGTAAATTAAATTTAATCGATCCAGATTTTCAACATTTGGTATATTCTAAAAACTAGTGGCTATGAAAAACATTCCGAAAATAATCATAATATATTTGTTACTACTTTCTAACCTTTCGTGTACACAGAATTCTACTAAAGAAAAAAAAGTAGATTCCATTAAAAATGAAACAACGGAAAACTACAATATTAGTATACTAATAGATTTATCAGATAGAATTAGTCTTAAAAAAAATCCCAATCCGACAATGGAATACTATCAACGAGACTTGGGCTATATAAAATCTATTTCCGAAGCCTTTACTCAGCACTTGAAATCAAAAAGAATAAGACAGATTGACGATAAAATGCAATTATTTTTTAACCCAGAACCTTTAAATTCTGAAATTAATTCTATTTCTAAAAATTTAAGGATAGTAATTGATAAAAACAATGTGTCAAAAGACTTTTTGAATTCGATAAACTCGAATTATGTATCCCAAACTTCAAAAATATATGCCTCAGCAATAAAGGACAACAATTATATAGGTTCAGATATATGGAATTTTTTTGATAATAAAGTCCAAGACCAATGTATTGAAAATGGATACAGAAATATACTCATATTATTCACTGATGGTTACATGTTTTATGATGGTACAATAATAAGAGAAGAAAACTTAACGTCCTATATAACCCCAGAACTAATACGCAGAAATGGCTTAAATACTAAGGATTGGCAAAATAAATTACAAGATCAAAATTTTGGGTTTATAAAAATAGATAATGATTTATCAAATCTAGAAGTTTTAGTTTTAGGAATAAATCCAAAGAAAAATACTCCTTACGAAGAAAAAGTTATCAAAGCATATTGGAGTAAATGGCTTACAGAAATGAAAATAAAGCACTTTGAAATTAAAAATGCAGATTTGCCTTCAAACATGGATAAGATAATTAAAGATTTCATATTGAAAAATTAGACAATTTAAAACGTAATCTAAATACCTGTTTTAAAAGTACTATTCCTTTTTAAATTTATATCAATATTACTTAAAGTACTATAAGTAAAATGAAAAACATCACTACTAAACTTGAATTTATAATTTGCTGTCTTATTTTAGTATTCGCAGGATGTAAAAATGGGCAACCTAAGGTAGAAAAAAACAAACCTCAAACGTTTTACAAAGAAGTAATTACTCCCGATGATGTAAAATCTATCACTCCCGAAGAAGCTAAAACGTACCATAAAGATATGAATTACCAGTACGAATATCGTACTGGTATATCTGGCAATTATGAATATACTTATGACGTAAATGGTTATGACCAAGATGGTAATTTAGTCACTGGAATCATAAATATTGAAAATAAATATGGGGCTGGGATAATCATAAATAATAATGACGAAGAAATTGATATAAAAGCAGAATGGATTGGTTATGGAAGATTAAAAGCTACTGACGAAAACGGAAATGAATACAATCTGGTTGCAGATTAATTTGAGATAATACTAAACAAAAAAATATGAAGGTCATTATATTAGTTTTATTTACAACACTTACCTCATTTAGTATGGTAGAAACCAATGTATATGTATGTGGTGCAAGTGGTGCAAAAAAATACCATTACAAGGAATCTTGCCGTGGTTTAAGTTCTTGTAAACAGGAAGTAACCAAAATTTCTTTGAAGCAAGCCCAAGGATACGGACTAACACTTTGTGGGTGGGAAGACTAAATAACTCTAGGATAATCTTTATATTTGAAAATTAATCCTTACAAATGAGAATCCCGTTTACTGCCCTATTTTTTATATTCACTTCATTACTTTTTTCCCAAACCAAAATCCTTTCCTGGAATATCGAAAACTTTGGCAAATCAAAATCTGATCAAGAAATTAGTTTTATTGCTAATACGATTAAAAATCACGACATTATTGCAATTCAAGAAGTTGTTGCAGGCTATGGAGGTTCACAAGCTGTTGCGAGATTAGCCGATGAACTTAATCGAAAAGGTGCTAAATGGGATTACTCTATTAGTTATCCAACAAGCAGTAGTGCATACAAAACAGAACGGTATGCTTTTATTTGGAAAACAAGTAAAGTAAAATTAAAAGGAAAACCTTGGCTTGAAAAGCAATACGAGCGACAAATAGATCGTGAACCTTATTATGCTACTTTTGAAAAAGATGGCAAAAGTTTTACGATAGTAAGCTTTCATGCTATTACAAAAAGTAAACAACCTGAAACAGAAATTAAATATTTTAAGTTTTTACCTCAACAATACCCTAATCTAAACTTGATTTTTGTAGGTGATTTTAATTGTCCGCAATCTCATACTGTCTTTAATCCTTTGAAGAAAATGGATTATCAACCGATTTTAGAAAACCAAAAAACATCCTTGAAACAAAAATGTATTAATAACCTATGCTTAGCTTCTGAGTTTGATAATATTTTCTATCAAACTTCGAAAATCAAAATAAAAAATAAAGGCATAATTCATTTTTACAAAGATTTTGATTCCTTGAAAGAGGCTCGAAAAATATCTGATCATATCCCAATATGGATGGAATTTTCTTTAAACTAAAAACTATGTTTTTAGTTTTTTCTTTTTAGCAGCAGGAAATAATACGTTGTTCAAAATTAAACGATAGCCTGGAGAATTTGGATGCAAATCTAAAACAGTTGGTGGATCACCTACTTTATGCTGGAAATCTTCGGGATCATGTCCTCCGAAAAAAGTAAACATTCCTTTTCCTTTTTCGCCATGTAAATATCGTACTTCACCGTTAATCTCGCATGTACCCATAACTAAAGCACTTGATTTTACAAATTCTGCATCAAATGAAGTTGTTTGTCCCATAAATCCTTTTACTAATTGTGTATGATTTTGACATAACATACTTGGTATTGGATCCCATTTTGCCGAAAACTCCATTAAAGTAAAATAATCCTTCTCCATTGGCACTCTCCTTTTTGGTGTCATATCAATATCCGAGAATTCATATATCTCTGGTTTACGTTCTAAAGTAAAGTCTCTAAAAGCAAATGAATTAGCATAATTTAACTTAGATTGATAATTTGGTTCGCTCGCATCTCCATCAAACATTGCTTCACAAATATCTACTCCATCTGCAGCTAGAGCTATATCAAAACTATCTGTTGCCGAACACATTGCAAACATAAACCCTCCTCCAATTACAAAATCTCTAATTTTTTTTGCGACAGCTCCTTTTTCTTTAGATACTTTATCATATCCTAATTTTGTTGCTAATGCTTCGGCATCTTTCTTTTGCTCTATGTACCAAGGTGCATTTTTATAGGCTGAATAAAACTTTCCATATTGTCCTGTAAAATCCTCATGATGCAAATGCAACCAATCATACAATAATAATTGATCGCTTAGAACCTCTTCATCATATATTGGGGTAAAAGGAATTTCAGCATATGTTAATACTAAGGTAACTGCATCATCCCAAGGTTGTTTTCCTTTGGGTGTATAAACTGCTATTTTTGGAGCTTTCTCAAGAATTACTGTTTCCATATTCTGAGAAGGACTTGAAATTTCATTTAAAATAGAATTCTCTTCGCTATCTGAAAGTACTTCAAAACTAACTCCTCTAATTTTACATTCTTTACGAATTTCTTCTGTATCAGGTAACAAAAAGGAACCCCCACGATAATTAAGCAACCAGCTCGCTTTGTAATTTTTGTTTAAACACCAATACGTTATTCCATACGCTTTTAGATGGTTTTGCTGTGTTGTTTCGTCCATCGGAAGTAAAATAAACGAAGCTCTTCCATTAAATGATAATAAAAAGAAGAGAACATAAGCAATATAATATTTCATTTTAAATCTATTTTTATTTTAGTCTATTCTAATACAAGACTAAACAATTATTGGTTTTCTATAAAAACACGTATAAACACGCATAAATGTAAGGATAACTCTAGCTAAATTTGTTTTTATTAAATTATTAACAATTGACCATGAAAACCCATACAATGAAACTTAATGAAGCAAATAATAAACCTAGGCTTACAAATTTAATTCGAAAAATAGGAGCTTGTTTATTGATACTAACCATTATTTTATATTATGTTTTATCTATCCAGTTCTTAGCTAGTAGCGGAAGTAATTAAAAAATATTAATTTGTAAGTACTGCAATGTCATTTTGAATAGCATAAACTACTAATCCAGCTGTATTTCTAGACTCTGTTTTAAGTAACAAATTATTACGATGCCCCTCAACAGTTCTGGGACTAATAAAAAGTTCTTCTGCAATTTCGGCTGTGCTTTTTTGCAAACAGATTAATCGTAGCACTTCTATTTCACGGGTAGAAAGAAAATTTGTATCTAAATTGCATCTGGTACTTTTACCTGCTTTTCCTATTTCATGTATAATTTTAAGTACTTTATCATTATAATAGTACCCTATTTTACTCACCTCATTAATTGTAAAAATTAAATCCTTTGGAGTAGCGTTCTTTATTAAATAAGATACTGCTCCAACTTGTATCATATTTGCAACAAAAGATTTGGTATCATAACTCGTTAAAGCAATGACTTTAATTTCCGGAAATTTTCTATGAATAATTTTAGTAGACTCAACTCCATTTAAAATAGGCATTTTTAAGTCTATAATGACAATGTCGGGTTGGTCACTTGATCTTTCCAAAAATGAAATTAGTTCGGTTCCATCTGAGGCCTCAAAGATGACTTCTAAATTTTCTTCTCTCTCCAATAAAAATACTATTCCTTTGCGAAATAAAATTTCGTCATCAACTAATATTATTTTTACTGTAGTTTTCATTTTGTTTATCAGGAATATCAATAATTAGCTTACTACTTTAATGAATTAAAAACAGACAATTGCAAAACAAGTAATTTATCTTACGAAAATACAAAAAATGTAAACTTAAATAGCCATTAATCTGGTTTAAAAAGTAAAAACTACTGAAATTCCTCTATTAATAGCTGATTCTACATTCAAATTTCCATTTAGAAAAGAAACTCTACTTTCGATATTCTTCATCCCAAGTCCTTTTTGATTTTCTGAGTTCTTAGAATCAAATCCAATTCCATTATCAGAATATATTCCTTTTTTGATTCCATTTTCTTCTTCAAAAGCAATCGAAATCTTGGTAGCCTTACCGTGTCGTAATGAATTATTCATGAGTTCTTGCAAAATTCTAAAAATATGCAAGTGCCTATCTTTATCATTTTCATCAAACTCAATATCATTTTGATAATCTATTGATATGGTCTTGCTACTTTCAAACTCCAGACATAATTCTTCTATACCAGCATGCAATCCAAATTTTTCTAATACGGGTGGAAATAATCCATGGGCAATTTTTCTGGAACTATCTAAAGCTTTAGCAGTTAGATTAATAATATTTCCGGTGATTTCGGTTATCTCGCTTTCTGTTAAATTTGGTGTGTTTAATAAGTGGCTATTTAATGAAACAACATTCAGTTTCGAACTAATATCATCATGTAAGTCTTGTGCTATTCGCTTGCGCTCTTCTTCTTGAATAATAATTACTGCCTGTACTTGCTCTTTTTGGTACTGAATTTCTAAATCTTTTTTTTCTAATTTCTCTTTTATTATTTTTTTTCTCGAAAAATAAAAAAACATAACAAGAACAACTCCCATTAGTACAAAAGCCAAACAACTAAATATAATTGTAGCAACAATTTCACTTTCAGAAATCGGATTAGAATTCATAGGTATTTTGGGATTTTTGCTTATTAAATATATACAAATTTAACAATTCAAATATATCTTATTTTATCTGGATAATTTTAAAGAGTAATTAAATATGTTGTAAAATAAAAAATCTTCATCAAAACTTAAGTCCTGACGAAGATCATTTATTTATAATGGCTATCCCTTATAATAAGAATCACACTTATCTGAATGTAAAATCTTGTATAATTTACAAAGTTAATTTACAAGATTATTTTTTTTAGAAAAACTCTTCTTCCATTCAATTAAAATAAATAATTGAAAGATAATGTACAATATATAATTTATACGCGAAGGTAATTTATAATATTTTGAACTTAGCGTTATTGATAAATTGCCCACTAAAAATAAAATAGTACTCCCTAACAAATAAAACAAAATCCCTACGTTGATATAATAAAATACTCTTTTATCATTCAACATATTATATAAATGAAATGTTGCATAAATTATTAATAAAAAAGAAGTAATAAATATTTCATATAAATTGAATTTAAAAAACAAATCGGGTCTTACGCTATATTGTATAGCCAAACTTAATAGTGTCAAAACACAAGTAATTCTGATTATTCTTTTTTGAAAACTGTCTTTTATTAGATTATAATAAAAAAGAGCCAGCATTAGAAATTGTCCGATAAAATAAAAATGTGACAAAAACAGATTATTCATACCTAATTTACTTAAAACTAACGTACTAATCTGAACGCATACAATAAAGAAAAGATAAGATGTAAATATCACATACGTTTTTTGTTGCTTAGAAAGACCTATTGCGAATACAATAAAATTAATCAGCAAAAGAAGATATCCAAAGTTAACAAGAAATGAATACATAAATCATATTAAGATTAAAGAGGACTAGATGGATCTCCTCCTGGAGGACAAGGCTGACTAAAATCGTATATTGCTGGTGCTATAGCATTTACATGATTTTCAGTATCTCCCTCTTTATGGTTGCTTTCAGGTAGCATATCTACATAAATACCCGTTTTTTCGTCATATCTGGTTCCTACAATCAGTAAAGTTTGCTCTCCATCATCGTTGATTCCCATATAAGCCCTTACTGCATCTATTTCTTGCTTTAAAACTAATTCTAAATTTATTTTTGGAATTAAAAAAGCACGAACTTTATTTTTAAGGTCGATTTCAGTTTTTGGATCGCTCCATTTTTTTGTCCATTTTTCAGCAGTCGCCAATGGAATTTCCGTGTCTTTTTCTCTTAATCTGTAGTTTTCTTTCATAATTCAGGTTTATAATTAATTTAAAATTTAACTCAGGTCTGTTAATAGTTGTGCTAAACTACTGTTTTTTATTTTCTTAACAAAAAAAATAAAATCAGTAAAAGACTAGTAAAAAAATAAAAAGCTTCATTTTTTACTTAGTAAGTTTTTAACAATAATAATCCTAAAACAATAATTATAATTGAAAAATAACAATCCAAAAACCTCACATAACCCCTATTTATTAAGTAAAAACCTATTCAAATTCAAAATGTAAAAACAGGTATAAATACGCTTATCCAGAATTCCTTTATGATTTAATTTTGATTGTAAACTATTTAAACCTAAAAACTATGTCTACAGAACCATTTATTGGAGAAATTAAAATCCTAGCATTCAATTTTGCTCCTAGAGGATACATGACCTGCCAAGGTCAAACTTTAAGCATCGCACAAAATACCGCATTGTTCTCTCTTATAGGCACTTATTATGGAGGAAATGGGCAAACAACATTTCAGCTTCCTAATTTACAAGGTCGTATGCCAATAGGACAAGGGCAAAGCTCCTTAGGAGCAAGCTTTGTGATGGGACAAGCTGGAGGAGTAACAGCTGTTTCAATATTGACTTCAAATATGCCTGCACACGTTCACTCTCTGAATAGTGTATCGGTAAAAATTAAGGCATCGACTGCAAATGCAGACGAAACATCTCCAAATGGTAATTTCCCTGCTGTTTCTCAATCACCTAGCTATTCAGGAAATGGAGCAACAAATAACGTTTTTAGTGGTGGAACTGCAATTTCTGGTAATACTGATATAGCTGGTTCAAGTATACCTATCGATATAACAAATCCATATTTAACAATAAATTATTCTATTGCTACTGAAGGGATATTTCCAAGTAGAAATTAATTATAAATAAAATCAAAGGAGAGCTTCATATATAAAGCTCTCCTTTTTATTACATAAAATATATGCAAGTAATCGGAATTCTATTGTCGCGCTCTACATATTATCAAACAATTGGTTTTGATTTATATGAAGGTCTCCGTTCGGGGTTAAAACAACTAGGGAGAAGCGATATCAAAATAGTCACAGAAAACATAGGTTTTGGTACCGATAAGCAACAATGTTATCGCAGCGCCGAAAAACTTCTGCTCGAAGAAAATGCATCTATCGTAATTGCCTACATAGGACATCGTACTGCTCAATTACTTCGACCACTTTTTCTGGCGGCAAATAAAATACTGATTGTTTTAGATGCAGGTGCAAATATGCCTCATGAATGGCCAACCTGTCCAAATATTTTTTATCATTCTCTTCATAACTCTTTAGGTGCTTCACTCGCCGCTAAAGAAGCAACAAACGATGGATATAAAAATGCTGGCATGGTAACAGGTTATTATGATGCTGGCTACCTACATACATATAGTATATCTAAAACATTTCAAGATAATGGAGGGACGATAGCTTTTAATCATGCTACTGGTTATAAAACAGATGATTTTACGATGGAACCTTTAAAAGAACACTTAACAAATTTTCCTGAGAGTGCTCTATTAAGCATTTTTAGTGGTGATTATGTTGAATGGTATTTTGAACAAATTAAAAACACATTCGAAGGAAAAAATTTACCGATTTATCTACCTCCATTTGGCTTAGAAGAAACAATGTTAGGTAATTCAATTTATCCAGGTAAAAATATAAAAGGGATTGCTGCTTGGTCTAAAAAAATCAAATCAACAGAGAATCAAATTTTTATTGAAACAATAACCGAATTAGGCAAAATACCTAATCTTTTTTCTTTACTAAGCTGGGAAAGCGCAACTATTGCGTTAAGAGCATTAGAACTTTCTGATGAGCATAAAAATAATGTATCAAATATTGCCCAAGATCTCCAATCGCTTTCATTCATAAGCCCAAGAGGTGAGATTTATTTTGATCCAAAAACGAATACATCAATTTCCCCATTATATAAAGTAGCCGTCATTTCTGATAATGAAGGCAAATGTGAATTACAATTAGAAGGCGAGGTAACAGAAGTAAACGAACAGTATAAAAAACTAACTAACCAAGACTTAGATCAAACGACATCAGCTTGGTTTAATAGTTATGTATGCATCTAATTTATGGAAGAACAGAAAAAAATAATGATCCTATGTGGCGGAAAGTTCGCCTTTAAAACATTGCAATTATTAGCATATGAAAAATTCATGTGTGCAATTGGTATCGGGAAAAGTAATGATACAATAATAGATGCTTTAGAAAGAGAAGCTGAAGACAATAACTTAGGATTCAAATCATTCCCTTCTAAAAAAAGTATGGAAGAAATGAGAGGCTGGATTGATACTATTAAACCCGATTATATATTTAGTATCTCTTTTCCATTTCTCCTTCCTGAATCTGTTCTGTCTTATGGGAGTAATCAATTCATCAATTTCCATCCAGGACCATTACCACAATATCGTGGCGTAATGCCAATTTTTGAAGTGCTCAAAAATCAAGAGAAAGAGACTGCTATTTGCGCGCATTTTATGAATGAAAAATTTGATCAGGGTAATATTATTTTCAATGACCCTATAAGAATACAAGAAAATGACACTTACGGAAAATTAACTGTGAGGTTAAGCAACCGTATATCACAAGTTGCTTTAAATATGGCAAATATGCTACAATATGCTAGTAACATTCCTAATCAATCTCAAGATGAATCATTAGCGTATTATTATGAAAAACCGGAACTAACGGATACTTACATTAATTGGAAACGTATGAGTGCCGATGAAATCATTGCACTAATAAACGCCTGTAATCCTTGGAATTCTGGTGCCGATGCAACTTTAATGAATGAACAGGTTAAGATAATAGTAGCAACACTATTAGATGAACCTCATGAAGACAAACCAGGAACAATTATTTCTATAAACAATACGGTAAATGTAGCTTGTGAGGACAACAAACAAATTGCAATCGAAATACTTAGTACAGACGAAGGTATAATGACGGCTAAGAAATACGCCTTATTAAAGCCATTAATGGCAAACCCCATATCTAACTAATATACTTAACTATCAATTTAAAACTATCAGATTATGAAAAAGAACTTTACTATTATTTTTGCGATGTTGCTATGCCTCTTTTACACAAGAGGTAATGCTCAAACGCAATTTTGGTCCGATACATTTGAAGATACTGGAGCTCCAAGTTCTGGTCTCAGAGTACCTTCAGTTCCAGAATTTACTTTTGGAGGACCACCTCCAACTGCCTATTTTTTTAGAACGATTCCAACTGGAATAGCCCTTCAAAGCGGGACTTATACAGCTTTTCAAGGTGCAAAAATATGGGCTGCTGAAGACATTGACAAAGGGTCAGCAGGGGTCAATGGTACATTAAGCCCTAATCAGCAAGTTACTTGGTCTGCAATTAGTATTGCGGGAAAAAGTGGTTTGTCCTTTAAGGGTACTTTTGCAGCAAATAATTTAAATGCTGGCTGGAATGGTTCAAACTTTGCTCCACTTCAAGATTTTATTGCTATTGAATATCGAATTGATGGAGGTTCTTGGACAAAAATCATTGCATTCTATGCTGGTGCTATAACAACAACCAACGCCTTATCTCTTGATACAAATGGAGATTTAATAGGAGATGGAGCTGCTTTAGGATATGCTTTTAGTGAATTTACTGCTAACATTCCTGGTACTGGAACACTATTGGAAATTAGATTAAATTGTTCTGCAAATGGTTCAGATTCGCAAGAATTTGCAGTAGATAATTTCCGTCTTTTCGAAACACCTGCGTGTACAGCACCCGTTATTACAGCCAATCCTCCTAATAGAAGTCTTTGTCCAGGAAGCAATACTACATTTTCTGCTGGTGCAACTGGAGCTACAACTTACAAATGGCAAGTTGACCAAACAGGCGCAGGAACTTATACAGACCTGGCAAATGCCGCTCCATATTCTGGAGTTACAACTAACACATTAACTATAACTGGTGTAACCACAGCAATGAGTACTTATAGATATAGAGCTGTTGCAATTAATGGAGTCGCTACTTGTTTTGCAAATACTAATTACGGCACATTATCAGTTTCTAACATAACCCTTGCGGGCGCGCAAGATAATATCGTTTGTGTAGGTACCGCTACAGGTAGTGCATCCGTTATTCCAAGTGGAGGTATTGGTACTTATACATATTCATGGTTCCCATCTGGTGGTTCTGGAAGTATAGCTACAGGCTTAATTGCAGGAACCTATACAGTAACTGTAACAGATGGTATACTATGCCAAGCAACTAAAACTTTTACTATTATCGAAACAGGTACACCAATAAGCATAGTACCTACACAAACTAATGTAAGCTGTAACGGTGGTTCTAATGGATCTGCAACTGCAACAGCAACAGGTGGATCTGGTACTCTTACTTATTCTTGGTCGCCATCTGGTGGAACTGCAGCAACAGCCTCTGGTCTTACTGCAGGAGCATATACTGTGACTGTAACAGATGCTAACGGATGTAGTAAACCACAAGCCTTCAACATCATACAACCTAGTCTAATTGTAACATCTGGTACTCAGGTTAATGTAAGCTGTAATGGTGGTTCTAACGGTTCGGCAACTGTAACTGCAACTGGTGGAGCTGGTTCATATACTTACTCTTGGTCGCCTTCAGGTGGAACAGCAGCTACTGCATCTGGGCTAACTGCTGGAGCATATACTGTGACTGTAACGGATGCTAACGGATGTACCAAACCTCAAGCCTTCAATATCATACAGCCAAGTCTAATTGTAACATCTGGTACCCAGGTTAATGTAAGCTGTAATGGTGGATCTAACGCTTCTGCAACTGTAACTGCAACTGGTGGAGCTGGTTCATATACTTATTCTTGGTCACCTTCTGGTGGAACTGCAGCAACTGCATCTGGACTTACTGCTGGAGCATATACTGTGACTGTAACGGATGCTAACGGATGTACTAAACCACAAGTTTTCAATATTATAGAACCTAGTCTAATTGTAACATCTGGCACTCAGGTTAATGTAAGCTGTAATGGAGGATCTAACGCTTCGGCAACTGTAACTGCAACTGGTGGAGCTGGATCGTATACTTATTCTTGGTCGCCTTCTGGTGGAACTGCAGCAACTGCTTCAGGATTAACTGCTGGGACATATACCGTAACTGTAACTGATGAAAATGGGTGTTTTAAAGATCAATCTTTTACTATTATAGAACCAACTGCAATTACGACATCTGGAACTCATACGAATGTTAGCTGTAATGGACAAGCTGATGGTACGGCAACAGTAACTGCATCTGGTGGTTCTGGAGCTCTTAGCTACACATGGTCGCCTTCTGGTGGAACAGCTGCAACTGCTACAGGATTAACTGCTGGAACGTACACCGTAACTGTAACTGATGAAAATGGGTGTTTTAAAGATCAATCTTTTACTATTATTGAGCCTGTCGCACATAATTTAGCGGTAACTTTTGGCGGAAATAATGTCTTAAGTGCTAGCCAATCTGGTGCAACTTATCAATGGTATCAATGTTCAGATAATTCACCAATACCTGGCGAAATAGGTCAATCATTTGCTCCAATAGCAAATGGATCTTATAAAGTTGCTATAACATTAAATGGATGTACTGTTTCTTCGCAATGTGTTGTTGTAAGTACTTTGGCAACCCCTGAATTTGAGAAAAAAGCTCAATTTATCATGTATCCAAATCCGAGCAAAGGTGTAGTAAACATCAATACAGATCATGATAGCGATTTAAACATTGTTAATCAATGGGGACAAACAATTAAAAAGGTTAAAGTTTCTGCTGATACTACTAACTCAATTAACATCGAAAGTCTGACGGATGGAATTTATTTTATTTGCGAAGTAAACGGAAATAAAGTAATTACCCATAAATTAATTCTAAAAAAATAAACATAAATGGGAGATATTAAAAAAACATCTCCCATTTTTTTTTTAGTTTAATAAACATCCTTATAAATTTTATACGATAACCGCCTCCAAAATATACAACTTATGGAAAGAAGATCCTTTGTAAAAAAAACAAGCTTATTAACTTCAGGTCTTTTCTTTTTCTCTACAAAAAATCTATTCGCAATACCTGAGAAAAGCAACATCAATATTAATAATCTAGATTTAACACCAATACTTATCAGTAGTAAAAAAATTATGATAAAAGGTAAAATTTTAGATTCTAAAACACATTTCCCCATAAATGCTGATATGTATGTAAAAACTAAAAGAAATAGATTTTTTTCAAAAAAACATTCTGTTAATGCACTAAATGGATCCTATTCAATTTTTTCGGGATTTGCAAATTCAGAAAAAATATCCGAAAAATTAGTCATAGAAATTAAAGTAGATGGATACAAACCTTATGAAGGAAATCTATATTTAACTCCAAAAGGTTGCAATATTCATAGTGATCAATGGCAATATAATCCTGACTTTAAACCAGAATATTGTCCAGTGAATTATGAAGAATCTAATTTATTGTTTTCAAACTTTAATTTTTATTTAGTAAAAGCATAGGTTTAAAATAAATTTAAAAAAGGGGAAATTGTAAAAACAATTTCCCCTTTTTTAGTTATCAATACTACCTGAGTAATATCGCAAATAGTAATTTAAACATTAAAATGGAACATCACTATCATCATCATCGTCATCATTAAAGTTACTTCCAAAAGCTTCGTTTGCAGAAGGAAGATTTTTAGTAACAAACGGATTATCCTCATGATTCATTTTAGATGGTAAATCATCATAACTACCTGAAAAATCATCCAGGTTATCAAATTTTCCAAGGTGTCCTATAAATTTCAATCGAACGTTTTCGATACCACCATTACGGTGTTTAGCAATCATTATTTCTGCCTGACCTGCGGTTGGTGAAGCCTCATCATCATCCCATTCTTCAATTTTGTAATATTCTGGTCTATATAAAAACGAAACGATATCAGCATCCTGCTCAATCGCTCCAGATTCACGAAGATCCGATAGCAACGGACGCTTACTTGATCCACGCGTTTCAACAGCACGCGATAACTGCGAGAGTGCAATTACCGGAACGTTTAGCTCTTTTGCCAAAGCCTTTAAGTTTCGGGAAATTGTAGAAATTTCCTGCTCACGATTTCCTCCACCTTTACTATTTCCTCCAGCAGTCATCAATTGCAAATAATCAACAATGATAATTTTAATACCATGCTGTGAAACTAAACGACGACATTTTGCTCTTAAATCAAAAATAGAAAGTGATGGCGTATCATCAATAAACAAAGGAGCTTTTTCTAAGTTTTTTACTTTTGTACTCAACATCTCCCATTCATGAGGTTCTAACTTACCAGTACGTAATTTCTCAGATGACAATCCAGTTTCCGATGAAATTAACCTCGTAATTAACTGTACTGATGCCATCTCCAGAGAAAACAAAGCTACAGGATGCCCAAACTGAATAGAAATATTTCTAGCCATCGAAAGTACGAACGCTGTTTTTCCCATCGCTGGCCTAGCCGCAATAATAATTAAATCACTCGGTTGCCATCCAGAAGTCAGTTTGTCCAAATTAGTAAAACCAGTTTCAACACCACTTAAACCTTCTTGCTTAGCAATTTCTTCAATACGCTTTTTTGCCTGAAGTACTAAACTCTGAGCAGTTTCAGAACTTCGTTTAATATTTCCTTGCGTTACTTCGTATAGTTTAGATTCGGCCTGATCAAGCAAATTAAACACGTCTGTTGTTTCATCATAAGACGCTTCGATAATTTCCGAAGAAATTCGGATCAAACTTCTTTGAATAAATTTTTGAAGAATGATACGAGAGTGAAATTCGATGTGCGCAGAAGAAGCTACTTTTTGCGTAAGCTGAATTAAATAAAAATCACCACCTGATATATCTAATTTTCCATTCTTTTTTAGTTGTGCCGAAACTGTCAGTAAATCGATTGGTTGAGTTTCAGTAAAAAGCTGAACAATCGCTTCAAAAATATACTTATGTGCATCCTTATAAAAAGCATCAGGCTGCAAAATATCAATCACATCATCTACACCTTTTTTATCAATCATCATCGCACCTAGTACAGCCTCTTCTAAGTCCAGTACTTGCGGGGGAAGTTTCCCTTTTTCTAAATTAATAATTGCGGTTTTATCGACCTTAATTGGGTTTATATTTTTGAAGTTTTCCATATAGCGAATGTAACAAAATTTAGAAGAGATATAACTATCTAGTTGTTACGAATAATTGTTTATAAGTTAATGTATATTGTTTAAAACCAAAAAAAAATCCGAAACGATAAGGCTTCGGATTTTTTATAAATTTGTAAGAATTTATTCTTTGTATTCGCCCATTTTACTGTATTTGTCCATTCTCTGGGCAACTAAATCGGCTGTTGATAAGTCTTTCAATTCATTATATCCTTTAGTGATATATTGTATAACTGTTGTAAAAGTAGTTTCTCTGTCATAATGAGCTCCACCTAATGGTTCTGGAATAACATCATCAACTAATTTTTGCTTTTTCATGTCAGAAGAAGTCAATTTTAATGCTTCAGCTGCTTTCTCTTTATACTCCCAGCTTTTCCATAAAATAGAAGAACAAGATTCAGGAGAAATCACAGAATACCAAGTATTCTCAAGCATATATACTTTATCTCCTACACCTATTCCTAAAGCTCCACCCGAAGCACCTTCACCAACAATAATAGTGATAATTGGTACTTTTAAACGTACCATTTCAAAGATGTTTCTTGCAATAGCTTCACCTTGCCCTCTTTCTTCAGCTTCAAGCCCTGGATATGCACCTGGAGTATCTACTAAAGTTAAAACAGGAATACCAAACTTCTCAGCCATTTTCATCAATCGTAATGCTTTACGATATCCTTCTGGATTTGCCATACCAAAATTTCGGTATTGACGTGTCTTAGTATTGTATCCTTTTTGTTGACCAACAATCATGTACGACTGCCCATCAATTTTTCCTAAACCACCAACCATAGCTTTGTCATCTTTAAAACCTCTGTCTCCATGAAGTTCTAAGAAAGTATCTCCGCACATAGCCTTAATATAATCTAAGGTATAAGGTCTGTTTGGGTGTCTTGACAATTGTACACGTTGCCAAGCTGTTAGGTTTTTATATATACTCCTTTTAGTTTCTTCTAATTTCTTATTAATTTGCTTGCACGTTGGCGTTACATCAACATCTGATTCTTTTCCAATGATAACACACTTTTCTAACTGCTCTTCTAATTCTTTGATAGGAAGTTCAAAATCTAAATATTCCATAGGATCTTTTGAATTTTTGTTTTTAAATCGAACCGCAAATATAAAAATATTATATTGTTTGGCGTGTTTATTTAGTATTAAAGTATAAAAAAAATAAAGTCAAAAAGAGTTAAAACATTATACTTTATCATCTTTTTTATAGTGTTTAAAAACACCATTTAAAATAACTGTAATTACAATTATAATAGCCCCAATATAAAATTCGGTACTCATTTTCTCTTTTCCTCCTAATATAAAATACGCTAAAATAATTCCATAAACAGGCTCTAAATTAGTCGTAAGCATAACAGTATAAGGAGTAAGTTTTCTCATTACTTTTACCGAAGCAGTAAATGCATAAGCAGTACATACCGAAGCCAAAAGCAGCAATAACAACCAGTTGTTTACAGAAAGTACAAAGAAATCGGCAGTAAACTTACCTTGAAATAAAAAGTAAATAGTAATAAAAAAAACACCTGCTCCAAATTCATAAAAAGTAATAACCGAAGGCTCATGATCAGCAATTAATTTACCATTCATTAAAGTAAATAAAACTCCTAGAATTATAGAAGCTAAGGCATAATACATTCCGTTTAAGTACTGAATTTCAACCTGCATTATCAGAGCCAAACCAGCAATGATAATAAGCCCGAAAAAAACTTCATACCATAACACTTTTCTTCCAAAAAAAATTGGTTCCAATAAAGACGCAAAAAAAGCGCCTAAAGAAAATATAGAAAGTGTTATCGAAACATTAGAAACATGAATTGCTCTGAAAAAAAATATCCAGTGCAAGGCAATTAGCAATCCCACAAAAATTAACTTAAAAAAAGCTTTTACAGGAACATGAAATGATTCTTTCTTAAAAATAATAAAGCCCCCTAAAAAAATCCCTGCCAAAAGCATTCTGTACCAAACCAAAGCTTCTGCATTTATAGTAATTAATGCGCCCAGAATAGCAGTAAATCCCCAAATAAAAACAATTAAATGAAGACTTAGGTAACTTTTTAGTTTATCGTTTTGCATTACGTAATAAGAAAACTGCCAAAATTCCAAAAGCAATATTAGGGAACCAAACGGCAAATAAAGGTGAGAAAGTTGATTTTTCGGCTAGTGTGCCAAATATTTTGTCAAAGAATACAAAAGCAAAAGCAAGTGCAATTCCTATTGCCAAATTGGTACCCATTCCCCCACGTCTTTTCATCGAGGAAACAGCAACAGCAATAATCGTTAAAATAAATGCCGAGATAGGAACACTTATTTTTTTATACAAAACAACAAGATATACATTGATATCACCAGAGCCTCGTTTTTTTTCTTTTTCTATAAAATCGTATAACTTACCAATACTCAAGGTTTCGGCAATATAAACCACAGGAGTCAAATCTTCTAAATCAAAAGTAAATACAGCTTTCTTCTCAGCAGCTTTCTCAATTTTATCGTCTAATTCTCCCAAAGTCCTTTTAGTGTAATCATACATAGTATAAGTACTATCTTTAGGATTCCACTGGATACGACTTGCAGTAATTTTAGAAACAAGTTCTTCTCCTTTAAACTTTTCTAAAGTAAAATTAAAAGCAGTTTTAGAAACATCATTAAAGCTATTTACATAAATAAACTCATTGTCATTTATTTGTCGATATACATTTGTATTATTCCCATGCATAGCTTCCTTTCCACCACCTTTAAGATACGTATACCTAAAATTATTAAAGCCTTCACTTGCTGCAGGAACAATATAAAACCCCATCAACAATACAAAAACCGAAACAATCGAAGCACCTATAATATAAGGTCGTAAAAAACGCGAAAAAGATATCCCCGAACTTAATATAGCAATAACCTCAGTATTATTCGCCAATTTAGATGTAAACCAAATCACCGATAAAAATAAAAATATCGGAAATAGAGAGTTGGCAAAATAAATAGTAAAATTATAGTAGTAAACAACAATATCCAAAAACGGAATCTTGTTCTCTAACATCTTGTTAATCTTCTCCGAAACATCAATTACAATCCCAATCGGTATAAATAGCAACAACATCACTGTAAAAGTGGCTAAATATCTCTTTAAGATGTATTTGTCTATTATTGTCAGCATAGATAAGTATAATCGTTTTTTTGCTAATATTTAACCGAATAAACGATTAAACAGTAAATACATTTACAGTCTTTGGCTCATATTCTTAACCATCATTTCTTTCCATGGCATAAAATCTCCTGCTAAGATATGTTTTCTAGCCTCACGAACCAACCACATATAAAAACCAAGATTATGAATCGTAGCGATTTGTTTACCTAGATACTCATTAGCAGCAAACAAATGTCGCAAATATGCTTTAGTATATTCAGTATCTACAAATGTAATTCCCATCTCATCAATTGGAGAGAAATCAGCTTCCCATTTTTTATTTTTAATATTGATTGACCCATTTGCAGTAAACAACATTCCGTTTCTTGCATTACGAGTAGGCATAACACAATCAAACATATCAACACCCAAAGCAATATTTTCCAAGATATTAATTGGCGTACCAACACCCATTAAATAACGAGGCTTATCTTCTGGCAAAATTTCACAAACAATTTCAGTCATAGCATACATTTCTTCAGCTGGTTCACCTACCGATAATCCACCTATAGCATTACCTTGCTGACCTGCATTAGCAATATATTCAGCCGACTGGCGACGTAAATCCTTATAAGTACTACCTTGAACAATAGGAAAAAACGTTTGCTCATATCCATATTTAAAAGGCACTTTATCCAGATGATTAATACAACGATCCAACCAACGGTGAGTCATATGCATCGAACGCTGCGCATAACGGTAATCACAAGGATACGGTGTACACTCATCAAAAGCCATAATAATATCTGCCCCAATAGTACGCTGAATTTCCATTACATTCTCAGGAGTAAAGAAATGATAAGATCCATCAATATGAGATTTAAACTTTACACCTTCCTCTTTAATTTTTCTGTTTGCAGACAATGAATACACTTGATATCCACCAGAATCTGTCAATATATTTCTATCCCAGTTCATAAACTTATGCAATCCACCAGCTTTTTCAAGAATTTCAGTTTGTGGGCGTAAATACAAATGATATGTATTTCCAAGAATAATGTCAGGGTTAATATCGTTTTTCAACTCCCTTTGATGTACACCTTTAACAGATGCAACAGTACCAACAGGCATAAAAATAGGAGTTTCAATAACTCCATGATCAGTAGTAATACTTCCCGCTCTCGCTTTCGATTGCAGATCTTTTTGTAATAAATCAAACTTCATATACACGTTTTTCAGTCGGCAAAGATAGGCTAATTTGAAAATTAGATAATTAGATAAATCAAAAAATTAAAGATGTTTTATGAATTAATTTGGGCATGTCCCTTCGGGTCGGGCTATTCGCTATATCTTTTGTTCCATTTCATTACACAAAAGGATGCCGCTACTATCCCTCATGCAAAAAAAATCCACTAAATTTGGATATAAAATATCGAAAATAACATTGACCTAATGAATTTATCACAAAAACTAGGATACCCAGAGAACAGTAAGTTATTAATCATACATGCCGATGATGCAGGATTATCCCATTCAGAAAACAGAGCAACAATACAAGCACTACAAAACGGAATGATTAATTCTTATAGTATTATGATACCTTGTCCATGGTTTTACGAAATGGCAAACTTTGCCAAAAACAATCCACAATTTGATAACGGAATTCATTTAACACTTACCTGCGAGTGGGAGAACTATAAATTTGGTCCAATATTACCCATTAATGAAGTACCATCATTAGTAGATAAAAATGGCAATTTCCATAAAACCAGAGTAGACTTTATAAATAATGCAAAACCAGAAGAAGTAAAAAAAGAACTTCGAGCTCAAATTGAGAAAGCATTACGTTTTGGATTAAAACCCACCCATCTCGATTCGCATATGTGCAGTATTGGTGTATGTCCCGAGTTTTTAGAAATATACAAAGCTCTAGGAAAAGAATACAACTTACCCGTTTTCATCAATAAACAATTTGTAGAATCGATAAGCTTATCCAACGAAAAGTATAACTATGAGAACACCCTTGTAGCCGACAATCTTCTAATTGGAAATTTTACTAACTTCGAAAAAGGTGAACTTAAAAAATCTTACGAGAAAGCTTTAGATAATATAAACCCAGGTTTCAACGTTTTCTTGCTGCACCCAGCATTCGATGATAATGAAATGCAAGGCATTACAAAAAACCATCCTAACTTTGGTTCTGAGTGGAGACAAATAGACTTTGACTATTTCACAAGTAACGAATGCAAACAAAAATTAAAAGAGAACAACATACGATTAATCACCTGGAGAGAAATTCAGAAAATTAGATAAATATGCCAATTAAAAATAAAGAAACAAAAGATTAACACTTCTTAGTAGCTACAATTTTAGATAATTATAGATTTCAGAGCCTTAAATCAAATTATCTAATCGTCAAATTATCCAATAATCTAAATGCTACATTTCCTTTAAAATCATTTGTCTTACGGCAAAATAAAAATTACTTTTGCAACAGTTTAACTTTTACACATAAAATGAAGCCTAACACACAACAATTAAGCGATTTAACTATCCAAGTAAGAAGAGATATTCTTCGAATGGTACATGCTGTCAACTCAGGTCACCCAGGTGGCTCACTAGGTTGTACTGAATTTTTGGTGTCTTTATACCAAAATATTATGGACCGCAAAGAAGGTTTTGATATGGACGGAATCGGAGAAGATCTTTTCTTCCTTTCAAATGGTCATATTTCTCCAGTATTTTATAGCGTTCTAGCAAGAAGCGGTTACTTTCCAGTTTCAGAATTAGCAACTTTTAGATTGCTTAACTCTCGTTTACAAGGACACCCTACAACTCACGAAGGATTGCCAGGAGTTCGTATTGCTTCAGGTTCATTAGGACAAGGATTATCTGTAGGAATTGGAGCTGCACAAGCTAAAAAACTAAACAAAGACAACCATATTGTATACACATTACATGGAGATGGAGAATTACAAGAAGGACAAAACTGGGAAGCTATCATGTATGCTTCTGCTAAAAAAATAGACAACCTAATTGCAACTATCGATCTTAACGGAAAACAAATTGACGGAACTACAGACGAAGTTTTAGCAATGGGAAGCATTCGTGCTAAATTTGAAGCTTTTGATTGGGATGTTATAGATATCAAAGAAGGAAACAATATCGATGCTATATTAGCAGGTATGGCAGATGCAAAATCAAGAACTGGAAAAGGAAAACCAGTTTGTATTTTACTACATACTGAAATGGGTAACGGTGTAGATTTTATGATGCATACACATGCTTGGCATGGTAAAGCACCTAACAACGACCAATTAGCTAATGCATTAGCTCAAAACATTTCAACCTTAGCAGATTATTAAAAAAGCATTATACTTTTCATAATAAGCTTTATGCCTATTATTTACAAAGTATACTACTTATAGCAACAAAAAAATGAAAAAATATACAAATACAGGAAGTAAAGATACTCGTTCAGGTTTTGGAGCGGGAATGACTGAATTAGGTCAGAAAAACGAAAATGTTGTTGCATTATGCGCTGATTTAATTGGTTCATTAAAATTTGATGATTTCAAAAAAAATCACCCAGAACGTTTTTTCCAAATCGGAATTGCTGAAGCAAACATGATTGGAATCGCAGCAGGTTTAACAATTGGAGGTAAAATTCCTTTTACAGGAACTTTTGCTAACTTTTCTACAGGAAGAGTTTATGACCAAATCCGTCAATCTGTAGCTTACTCAGATAAAAACGTAAAAATTTGTGCATCTCACGCAGGTTTAACACTTGGAGAAGATGGAGCAACACACCAAATATTAGAAGATATTGGTTTAATGAAAATGCTACCAGGAATGACAGTAATCAACACTTGTGATTACAATCAAACTAAAGCAGCTACACTAGCATTAGCAGATCACCATGGACCAGCTTATTTACGTTTCGGACGTCCAGTTGTACCTAACTTTACACCTGCAGATGAGCCATTCGTAATTGGAAAAGCAATTTTATTAAACGAAGGTACTGATGTAACTATTGTTGCTACAGGACATTTAGTTTGGGAAGCACTTATTGCTGCAGAAGCATTAGAAGCAAAAGGAATCTCTGCCGAAGTAATCAATATCCACACAATCAAACCACTTGACGAAGAAGCTATATTAAAATCTTTAACAAAAACAAAATGTATTGTTACAGCTGAAGAGCACAATATACTTGGAGGTCTTGGAGAAAGCGTTTCTAGAGTATTAGCATTAAACAATCCAGCTCCACAAGAGTTCGTAGCTGTTAATGATAGTTTCGGAGAATCTGGTACTCCAGAGCAATTGATGGAAAAATATAAGCTAAACAATCAAGCAATTGTTGAAGCTGTAGAAAGAGTTATTAAAAGAAAATAATTCTTTTACATACTATAAAATTAAAAACCTGCTCAATCGAGCAGGTTTTTTTTATACCCGGACACAAAATAACACTTCATTATATACATCTTAAAACACTTTTATTGTTTAGTCATGTTAGAACATTACTCACAAATGATTCCGCTCCATAAACATGTTGAAATTATACCGCGAAGCTTCACAAAGTTTACACAGAGTCTCACAAAGATTTTTTACTTGTAAAACTTAAGATAGTTTATTTCAAAGTCGCTGTGACGCAAAGCTGTTTTTAGCATAAATAATACTTCCGGTTTTAACAGCAAAGGCAGGAAAGAGAAAAAACACAAAGGTTCACAAAGCTATTGATTAAACTTTACGAACCTTTGCGCTCATTTTTCGGGTAAAACAACTACAGTCTTGTCACCCTGAAGAACGAAGGGTCTCCATTAGATACTAACAACAAAGCTTTTTTTAGATTATTGAGCTACTAATTGATCCATTTTAACCGCAGAGTAATGAAATAGAAAAACGCAAAGGTCCACAAAACTATTTATTAAACTTTGCGAACCTTTGTGTTTTCTTTTGCGCTTTTTGCGAAACAACTTTTCACAAAATCCCAAAAAAGTAAAGCCAAAAAAAAATCCTCATCAATTACTTGATGAGGATTCTAAAGAAAGGCGACGACATACTCTCCCACATAACTGCAGTACCATCTGCGCAGGCGGGCTTAACTACTCTGTTCGGGATGGGAAGAGGTGAGCCCCGCCGCAATAACCACCTTAAGGTCGTTGTTACTT
>NZ_JSYP01000036.1 GCF_000813005.1 Flavobacterium sp. KMS
TAACTTTCGCCCGAACAAATGCTCACTGTCGTAACAATTGCCTGCGGTTTTGGGAGAATGGTAATTTTTCCTTCTGCAAAGACGTTTCCACACTCAGCAATTAATGGAATTTTATAATTAAATACTCCTAACTCTCTTGGGTTACCTGAAATTGTAATTGTATTTGCCTCCCAAGTAGCTTGTACTCCATCTGGCAAACCATTTGCTCCATTAACACCATTACCCTCTATACCTGTGGCATCTATTGTAGTATGCGTTATATCATCCATCACATCTTTTCCGCATAGAGTAGGTGTACTACTAGCAACTCCAGCAACAGCAACTTCTTTTATTACAAAATCAACTGCAAATCTATAAGAATCTCCTGCAGATGCATAAGATGCATAATAAGTAGTGGTACCAGGTGTATTTGTATCTGCCAAACCTGATCCTGCCACACCAACTGGGTTAAAAGTTGGCCCCCAGCCAAGTGGTTCTCCTCCCGAGCTTGATTTATACCAATAAATTATATCATCTAAAAGAAATTCCCCTCCTTCTTTAGGAGATTCAACTCTCCAAGTATAATCCCACACATTAGTTACTCCATGAATTAAAGTCAAAACAGATATTAAAGTGTACTCCTTTCCCGCAACCAAATTTGCTTTAAATTCTGGTTCATTATTATCATCATTACGAAGTCCTACTATCCATTCCCCCCCTCTATCACAGTAGCCGGGGGTAAAATCACCACTATAAATATATGCTGATCCAAAATATTCAGGTCTATCCTCCATTTTAAAATTGTATTCTCCTGAAGCACTTACTGTAAATTTTGTTGCTGTATACTGATTTTTTCCCTTAATACTAAATTTACATGTATACATATCATCCTCAGGTGCATACGGCACAAAAGCACGAGGATCTCTTTCTATATTCCATAAACCCATAAATTCAGTAACTGGGTAAGCGGCACTTTTTGCGGATAATAAACCACTACCTCCCTTACATATACTTACTGGTTCTACCTCAATTTTTGGGCTATCATTCACAATTATCTTTCCTTCTGCATAAATATTCCCGCAACCTCCAATTAACGGTATTTTATAATTAAAAATACCAGAAACAATTGGAGTACCTACAATTGTAATTTTATTTGCCTCCCAGACAGCAGATACTCCTTTAGGCAGACCATTTGCTCCCGAAACACCACTATCCTTTATTCCCACAGCATCTGTTGTCGTATGAGTAATATCTGGCATCACGTTATTTACGTATAATGTTGGTATTATGCTGGGAACTCCGGCAATAGCATCTTCTTTAATCACAAAATTAACTGGAAATCTAGGAGCATCACCAGTAGATGCATAAGATGCATAATAAGTAGTAGTACCAGGTGTATTTGTATCAGCCAAACCTGACCCTTCTACACCAACTGGGTTAAAAGTTGGCCCGCTGCCAAGTGAATCTCCTCCGGTGCTTGATTTATACCAATAAACTATATCATCTAAAATAAATTCTCCTCCTATAGGCGGCTCAACTCTCCAGGTATAATCATACATATTATCGTCTCCGCTAAATTGAGTATAAACAGAAATCAAAGTGTACTCAACTCCAGCGACCAAATTTGCGCTAAATTCTGGTTCAGTAAATAAATAATTATTTCCTACTCCTACTATCCATTGCCCACCTCTATCACAGTAGCCTGGTGTAAAATCACCTGTATAAATATATGCTGATCCACTGTATTCACGTCTGTTATCCATTTTAAAATTGTACTCTCCCGAAGCACTTACTGTAAATTTTGTTGCTGTATACTGATTTTCCCCAACAGTACCAAATTTACATGTATACATATCATTCTTACGTGCAGTCGGCAAAGGAGCACTCGGATCTCTTTCTGTATTCCATAAACCCATAAATTCCGTAACTGAATGCGCAGGAATTGTTGCCGATAGCGAACCACTACCTCCCTTACATATACTTACTGATTCTACCTCAATTTTTGGAATATCATTCACAATTATCTTTCCTTCTGCATAAATATTCCCGCAACCTCCAATTAATGGTATTTTGTAATTAAAAACACCGGAAACAATTGGAGTACCTACAATTGTAATTTTATTTGCCTCCCAGACAGCAGACACTCCTTTAGGCAGACCATTTGCTCCCGAGACACCACTATCTTTTATTCCCACAGCATCTATTGTCGTATGAGTAATATCTGGCATCACGTTATTTACATATAATGTTGGTTTTATGCTGGGAACTCCTGCAATAGCATCTTCTTTAATCACAAAATTAACTGGAAATCTTGGAGTATCTCCAGTAGATGATGCATAAGCAGCATAATAAGTAGTAATACCAGGTGTATTTGTATCTGCCAAACCAGAGCCTTTTACACCAACTGGGTTAAAAGTTGGTCCCCAGCCAAGTGGTTCTCCTCCGGTGCTTGATTTATACCAATAAATTAAATCATCTAAAATAAATTCTCCTCCTTTAGGTGGCTCAACTGTCCAAGCATAATCCCACATATTCGTGTCTCCCGTATATGGACTAAAAACAGATATCAGGGTGTACTCAACTCCAGCGTCCAAATTTGCTTTTAATTCTGGCTCAGTATCTTCTGGTCCTAATCCTACTATCCATTTTCCACCTCTATCACAGTAGCCTGGTGTAAAATTACCTGAATAAATGTATGCTGATCCCACGTATTCAGATCTGTTCTTCATTTTAAAATTATACTCTCCCGAAAGACTTACTGTAAACTTTGTTGCTGTATACCTACTTTTTGCAAAAGGTTCAAATTTACAAGTGTACATATCTTGCCTTGTTGTAGTTGGTGTAAAGGCAAAAGGATCTTTTTCAATATTCCATAAACCCATAAATCCCGTAACTGAATGTGCAACACTTTTTGCGGATAGTAAACCACTACCTCCCTTACATATACTTACTGGTGTTACATCAATTTTTGGACTATCGTCATTAATTACAAAATTAACCGGAACTCTAGGAGCATCTCCAGCAACAGATGCATAAGATGCATAATAAGTAGTAGTACCAGGTGTATTTGTATTTGCCAAACCTGACCCTTCTACACCAACTGGGTTAAAAGATGGGCCCCAGCCAAGTGGTTCTCCTCCCGAGCTTGATTTATACCAATAAATTAAAGTGTCTAAAAGAAATTCCCCTCCTCTAGGAGGCTCCACTCTCCAAGTGTAATCCCATATACTATAGTCTCCTATAAATGGAGTAACAACAGATATCAAAGTGTACTCAACTCCGGCAACCAAATTTGGTTTAAATTCTGGTTCTCTTCTGCCAAAACTTCCTAATCCTATTATCCATTGCCCACCTCTATCACAGTAGCCTGGTGTAAAATCACCTGTATAAATATATGCTGCTCCTGAATATTCTGGTCTTTGCTCCATTATAAAATTGTAAGCTCCCGAAACACTTACTCTAAATTTTGTTGCGGTATAACGAGTTCGTCCTCCATTAGCAGCAAATTCACATGTACCCATGTCATCCTTTGTTGCTTCAACATTTATGGCTAAAGGATCTCTATAAATATCCCATAAACCTGTAAATTTCGTAACTGAATGTGGCCCAGTTGTTGCCAATAGTGAACCACTACCTCCCTTAGGTATACTTACTGGTGTCACATTAATTTTTGGGCTATCGCCATTCACAACTCTATTAAGACTGTTATATTTATTTGGGTCTATTATCCCCTTAGTCGAAAATACTTCCGTCAGACTATCATGACCAATTTCAACTTCCTTTACATTTTTACTAGAAACCTTAGCTTCCGCATGAACTGTACAAATTATAAAAAACAAAAACACAAAAAATATGCTTTGACAACAATTACGAGTTTTGTAGGTATTTTTTTTCATAGAAAAATCTAATTTTAAAAGTTAATAAAAGCATCAGCAAAAGAAACAATATGGTTATCTGTCCGACTCAAACTTGCTGTAGTTTGCAGTTGCGCATCAGGAGAGGTCTAACTAATTACTTATTTTGGAGATTATTTTTCTGCTGAGTATATAATCTACAAGTATATTAATGCTTTGTTTTTGTAAATAAAACCCTACAAATACAAGTACTATTTTAATAATTAATGACACTATGCAAAATTAAATCGGTTCTCATCATTAAGCCTCCCTGTTAAAACCATAAAATCAACATCAAAAGTTATAAATTTGAAAAACATATGACTTTTGATGTGCTTTAAAATTTGGATGAGCACTTTCTTAAAGCAATGCAAAGTATGGGGAAGCAGAAATTTTAACCAGAATGAATCTGAGATAACATCATGATATTCTATAAAAAAAACTACCCAAAAACTTTTAAGTTTTCAGGTAGTATCTTTTAATTTTTAACGATATGTAATTTGTTATTACCTCACTACAAAGATGATATTAACATATGAGTCGTAATTTGCTTTTTTAAGTGTAGTATAATTAAGAACTCCTTGATCACTAATGCTATTTACTTTAATTAATTTGGGGTCATAATACGTAATGTAATAAAATAAATCACTGGCCGATGCATACTGTGGTATTGAGGATGGTGCACCTACACTCTTAAACATAGGGTCTTTAAATTGATTTTTATATTCCATGAATAAATCGATAGTACGTGTAGCCCCTATAGTTTCTGTTGCTATGTTTATTGAGGGCATATAAAATGACTGTTCATTAAAAAGTGTCAGCTTATTCCATACAGGCACTTTCTCAGTACCTATATTTTGAGATATAGAGTTTTCATCAGTATCAAAAACCAATAGACTATGGGCTGGTTTACTGATTGCCCATTTTTGGGCATTACTTAACCTAGGTATAAGTACTCCTTTTTTATTACTTGAAATATCCAAGGCACTGCTCACATCTGGAGTTGATGTTAAAATACCAACCTGACTATATCCCTGAAAATTCACAAAAAAAAACAGGGATAAAATACTAAATTGAAACGCTAATTTTTTAATCATGATATTACTTATTTGTTTCTAATTCATTAATATTTAATAACTCATGGCGAATCATTGGATTTGTTTTCAAACTACAATCAATAATATTTGCTTCTAAAAAAGTCTTTGATAAACCTTTTGTCCCTATGTAAGGCATAACGCTTACCTTATATAATCCTGAATTTGCGAATAAATGATTCATCTCGTAATCATACTTTCCTGCAATAAAATTCTGCATTTCATATGTTCCATCTCCAAAATCCCAGAATAATCCTGTGGGTACAATTATACCATTCGTAATAAGATTTATGTCAAATTTCGCTTCATATCCTTCGCATGTAAATAGCTTAGTTTTATTTTCTGTAATAATATTAGAATGCTTAAAAGAAGGGAACCCCCTTTGAGGTCTATTAGTAAGATATCCAGGAAATGTTCTAATATCAGTTCCTCCTTTATCTGGGTCCATAACAACATGCAAATCTCTATTTCCGGCCCCCTGAACCGAAATAGTTCGTGTTATCCCATAAACTCGTCCGTCACGCCCTAAGCTAAAATTAAATACTTCTACATCTAAAGGAGTAGGCATTACATTTCCAGCTCTTAAATCACTATATTTTATTTTATAACCTGATTCCACACTCTCATTGCCAGCCCCAAGATAAAAATATTCACCCTTTGGAGAAAAAGCTCCTCCTAATGAATAAATTTTAGTATTTCCCAGCCCCCTAATATCTGAAATCACTCCCGTGGCCGGATTAAAATCGGCAGATAATATTGTATAAGAACCAGCAGCCAAATTAACTAACTTAGTGTTATCTACAGACACTATTGTTGCCCCAATTTGAGCTCCTTTATCAACATCAGGCAAAGGCGGGGTTTTATACATTTTAGGGGTTTTCGAAAATCCTTGCTCTGTTAAGTGCCAAACATAAAAAAATACACCTGTACGATTCACCAACCAATAATCAGTTCCATTTTTATGAGCTACTACTCCAAGATTCTCACCACAATGAGGCATTTTTAATAAACTGTTTTTTGTCGCAACTTCTACTGATCCCATATCATTCGGATTACTCGGATCAATATTAACAACCGAATATCGAATTCCATGACTATCATTTACCTGAGAAGACACAGTAACCACATAAAATTTCTTGGGGTTATTGGGAGCTGGAATTACAATACCCGACTGCATCGAAATTATACCCCCTAGCAATCCGGTTCCGTTGGTCATGATTTCATTTTTCCTATTGTAAATTGTAATTCCATCAGAAGACATTAGTAAGTTTCCCTGAATATCAGATAAGGTAAAGCTACCTCCTATAGAATTCAATGGACCATTTACTGCTTTAGGTATACCTGAGGTAATCAACCCATTTGAAGAGGTTACCTTTTGAGGGTCATTAAAATTCAAACCAGCGTTGTTACCAAAATACCACCAACTCGATTCACCTTGAGCTTGCATGCTTATGGGAAGCATCATCAAAAAAATTATCCAAAATAATATCCTTTTTTTCATTTTTTTTCTTTATTTAATCACAAATACAATATTCATAAATGAAGCGTATGTAGACTCTTTTATAATTTTATACGCCATAATCCCTTCTTCACTGATAGCATTTACCTGAATAATGTTTTTATCATATTGAGCAATATAGTAGTACAAATCGTTTGCTTTGGGGAAATAAGGTATTGAGATGGGAGCATTGGTACTTCGCGCTGCTGGGGTATTAAATTGTTTTTTATATTCTGCGTATAAATCTAATGTTGCTGACAGTCCCACTTTTGAGGCATCAATAGCCATCGATGGCATGTAAAAAAAACTATTTTGCTTGTCTTTCGCCGATAAACATACCCATACTGGAACTGTTGGCGTTCCTGCATTCTGCGAAATACATTGACTGGTTGTATCATAAACCAATAAACCTGAGGCTGGAGATACAATAGCATTTTTCTGAGTTACATTCATCCTTGGGATTAAAACTCCTGCTTTAGTATTTACCACGTCCAGTGCTGCACTAGGATGTGGGTTTACAGTACCCATACCTGTACCATCGACTTGCGAAAACACCTGCATGGATGTGCAAAGCATTACAAATGTGATAATTGACATTAAAAAATTATTTTTTTTCATAATTGATGTGTTTAATTAAATACTATTCTTTTTTTCTTAGTCTTAAGAATAGTTCTGTTATGATTGGAGAGAACTTACTACTTGTCATCTATCTATTTTATGACAAGACACAAAAAAACCCCGATATGACATATCAGGATTTAACAAAAAACAATTAAATTCTTTTTCTTAATACAAAAGGATGTTAACTATATATTGTTTTAATTCCCTAAATAAAAAGGAATTTTTAAATTTAGTTTACAGGTTTAGTAAAAATCCGAGCTGACATAGCTCCCCGTCCCCAATTAGCATTATCCTCAGATGAAGCTGTAAGCATTCCGAATGTAACTGTATCGTAATTAAATTCGACATATCCATCTACTTTGTATACTATATCCATTGGAATATTTCCAGGATTAGAAATTATATCTACAGCAAAACCAGATATAGGTAATCCCAAAGCAGTTACTTCTGATGGTCCCTTATAGCTACCTACAACAGTATATTTACGAGAACCCATCTCCAATTCGACATCGCTTCCACCATTTACCGACTTAAATAAAGTACACCCTACATAACCAATTGTCCCACTTCTGCGGCTTGAGTGCATTACAGGCATATTGTATTTGACTACAACTTGACTTTGTGATTTTGCGGGAATAGTAACAGTAATGCTGAAATTTAAATTTACTGTGCCGCCACGTTGTTGACTTGATATTGGAGAGCTTAGAACAGCATTTTTGTTATCATTGAACGACCAAGGAACAGTTGTACTACTATTATTAACAACATAGCCCAAAATTCCATCACTATTAGATACAACTCGATTGTTATATTCCAAAGTCAATGCCTCTGTATTAACATTTGTCATAGTACGTATTCTGGCTCTTCCATTAACATCTAGCGTTTGATTTGGATTAAGCGTATTAATTCCGACTTGAGTTTGAGAATATCCTAATAAAGAAAAGAGGATTAAGCATAAAATAAAAAGTTTTTTTTCCATTATAAATGTGTATACCGTTTTTTTTTTGTACTAATCATTGCTGATATATAAATATCCTGCCTTATCCTTATAAGCTCCGCTAGACATTTTGAACTTTAGAACATAGAAATATGTCCCCGAGGGTAATCCTTCACCTCTACTTACAGTAACTCTTCCTTCGGAAATTCCTCTAAACCAATTTCCATTGGCCCCATAATTACTAGTTTCAAATACCTTTGCCCCATATCGATTGAAGATCTCTAATGAGTTTTCTGAGAATTTTTCTAATCCAGTAATATTGAAGTAATCATTATGTCCATCACCATTAGGAGAGACTGCATTATAGATAACGATATCATCTAGATTTGGTATTCTTACTTTTGCCAAAGTATAAATCCCTGAATTATCTACAGCCGCTGTCACAGTCTTTTCTCCTCTATCCACAGCCGAAGTGTAATGCTTCCATTGCGATGTAGCATCATCCCATCTTACAATGGCTAAAGATAAATCTTCGTCTTCTTTTGTCAATTCGCCTGGCGTACTTTGATCATGCCAGGTTAATGTTAATGCAACATCTACAGTAGATTGATTACTTTCGAACTCCCAATATTCATTGGTATTAATCAATGCAATCAAGTCCTCTTTTTGATTATGAGGATGTAATGGATTTGAATTTTTAAGTAAATACTTACTTTTGAATAAGTTTCCAGACGAACTAGACTGACTTATAGCTAATGGTCTAAAATAACCGCCATCACCAATAGGATTTTGAAACTCGTTGCTTCCATTCCTTACTACATACCCATCAACATAACTATCGTTGTTTGTATTTATGTGAGTAGCATCTGCTTCAAAAACAACTGTACCTTCCGTATTATTATTAGATACAATTCCTTTATAAAAATCGGAAACTCCATAAATATTAATTGCTGTTGACAATATAAATGCAGGCTGAACCATTCTGTTCTCAAACCGTACATCATTAAATTCACTTAACTCCTTACCAGAAATAACCTGAGCTATATTCAAACCTTTAAAATAGGTTAAGCCAGAAGTTACATTGGGACTAAAAGTCACCAAGCCGTCATTATTATAATTTGAATAAACAATAAAATGTCCATCATTAATAAAATCCCCGGTTGGCTTATTATCAAAATCTGCTACTGTAGCAAATTCAGTACCCGGTTGGATAACTATCTCTCCTGTATTTATGGTTTGTGCGTTAAGTTTACCAATACTAAAAAATAATACTATTGTACCTATTTTTAAATAAAATTTGGCCATACTTTTTAATTTAAAGTGTTAATCTTAAATGTGACAAATTATGTCAAAAACTATATTAAACACCTCAGTTATAGCATTCATAAAAGAGGTGTTTTTTTTTAGTTTGAATTCAAAGAAGCCTACTTGTTAGAATTACTGCTCTCTTCAATTAGTTTTTCTAATCTTTCTAAACGTTGGTTCATTTTTTCAATTTCTTTGTCTTTTGCAATAATTGCATTGTTTTGCTCTATTATATGCAAGTAAATCTCTTCTGTTTTTTCCAATAATTGGATTGATAATTCAGACATATTAAATGAATATCCTTCAGCTGATTTTTCCAATTCATTAATTGGTGTTATACCAGGTAAGTGCTTATGTGTTTTGATGTAATCCTCTATCTCTACAAGTTTTTTAAATTTATAATCCTCTTTAATATCAGAGAATCCTTGGAAATAATCTTCAAATACATAATCGGCATAAGTACTGCTAACAGTTGTAATAGAACCGTTTACTCTTAATTTCTCCCCATCTTTACCAGACGGAGCGTCATAACCAATTCCTACCCAACCTTTCGTATAGATGCTATCTTCATTAGATGTCGCACCAGCTTTAGTTCTTATATTAAACCAAGGCTCTTTAACAATCTTGTCTGCATTCGTCCAAACGGCTTCATTATCGACAGTTTGCAAAATATCCCCAGCGATTTTACTAGCTTTTAGACTAAATTCAGTATTTTTAAAGGCGTTATTAACACCATTTGTAACTGCAATTAAACCTTTTCCTGTTATTGTTCCCGCTCCTGATGTTGGAGGTAAACCTGGCTCTCCTTTTTCTCCTATTACTTTTCCTAGGTCAGCTGTGCTTCCATCAGAATAAGTTATAATAAGATTTCCTGACGTTTTATCAACAATTGTTGAAGCTATTCCTTTTCCATCTTTTCCGTCTTTTCCACTTACTTTAACCCAGTTTCCATCAGCATCTTTAACGTAAACAATACCGGTTTCAGTGTCAATCCAAGCTGTAGCTCCTTGTGGTGGTGAAACACCATCTTTTCCAGGAACACCAGCGCCTCCAGCTAAACCAGCTGCACCATCAACTCCGTCTTTTCCACTTACTTTAACCCAGTTTCCATCAGCATCTTTTATGTAAATAAAACCAGACTCTGTATCAATCCAAGTTATAGTTCCTTCTGGTGGCGAAACACCATCTTTTCCAGGAACACCAGCACCACCAGTCATTCCGTTATTCTCACCAGATATAACAATTCTATTCCATTTGTTTTCATACCAATAGTAGTACCCTGGCTTAACATCAGCAATAGTCGCTGTGTTAAAAACTAATAAACTGTTTACATTTCCAGTAACGATTGTAGTAACATCCGTACTATTCTTTAATTGGATTCTAGGAATTAATATACCCTTATCATCCGCCACAACTTCTAGTTGAGAAGAAGAATTTGGCATCGTTGTTCCAATACCAACCTGAGAATACGCAGAGTAACTCGCTAGCACAAAAAACAACGGGAGTAATTTATTCTTCATAAGATTTAATTATTATGAGTTAATTTTTTATAATTCGTATTTTTTAAAACTAATAAGTAGGCTCTACACTGCAGCAATTAATTACCTACTTACCTTATATGCTTTATATTTATGACAAAATTATAACTTAAGCCTTTTTAAGAACTACCACATAAACATCTAAAATCACCATAAAAAGTTAAAAATAACAAAACCACATAACTACCTGACATATAGATAATTACACTAAAAAATACTTTAAATAAAAAAATAAAAAAAAGGGTTCAACTTTAATTAAAAAGTCAAACCCTTTTTTACTCTAATTCAAATTTATCCGCTCTATTCTTTTATTACAATAATAAATTCTGAACGCCTATTTAATTCATGCTCTGCTTCTGAGCACTTTACACCATCACCACATTTGTTAATAAGCTGTGATTCTCCAAATCCATCACCCCAAACTCTCTCTCGAGAAATTCCACCTTCCAGAACAATATAATCTATGGTTGTTTTCGCTCTATTTTTGGATAATTTTAAATTATACTCGTCTTTACCTCTACTATCGGTATGTGACTTAACCTCTATAGAAAGACGCGGACGACTCTTCATTAAGTTAATAATTTTATCTAATTCAACCTTAGAAGACTTACGGATTGTATAACCACCATAATCAAAATAAATAGGACTTAGTTTAAGTTTATCTGTAAGATCATCACCTTCTTTAAGTATTACAACTTTATCATCAACTATAACCGCCAACTCATTAAATAAAGCTACCGGAAAATCCTTTCTTTCTCCAATTTTTAGACCATCTACAAACAATTTTTCTACCGAGTATCCATTTTTCTTAAATACAAAACTATGATTTTTTAATGGGGGCAAATCAATCAAATACTTCCCAGAAGCATCTGTAACTATAGTCTTAACAACTTCGTTAAAATCATTATAAACTGTTATTTCGACATTTTCTATAGGATTACCACTTATACTATCTTTTACTACTCCATAATAATCTGGATTAAATTTAAAAGGAAAAGCTATTGATTTAGTCTCTAAAAATCTATACAAGTCATCATCTCCAGTTCCATTTTTTCTATTAGATGAGAAAAAACCTTTTTTGGACTCACTATCAACAACATAAGCAAAATCGTCACTTCTCGAGTTTATAGGTGCACCTACGTTAACGACTACATATTTACCATCATTTCCTTTTACAGCGGCAAAAACATCTAAACCTCCTAAACCAGGATGACCATCTGAAGAAAAATATAACACCCCACTATCATCAACAAAAGGAAAAGTTTCTCGCCCGTAAGTATTTATATCCTCACCTAAAGATTCAGCTCTAGCAGCAAATCCTCCACTTTTTTTTCTATTTACTGTATATAAATCAGTATCACCCATTTTCTTTTTCCTGTTGGACACAAAAATTAACTCATCTTCATCAGAACTTAATGCTGGGTGTGCTGAGGAAGTCCCTTCTATATTTATTGGATGAGGAAGCTCTTTTAAATTACCCCATTTACCGTTTACTTTTTGTGCCTGATAAATCTTTAGGTGTACAATCGCTTTTTTATTATCTGTTTTATTTTTTATTTTATCATAAGGTACTAATCGCGTAAAATACATCGTTAAACCATCTTTTGTAAGCACAGGTGTACTTTGGTCGTATTTTGTATTAATATCTCCAGGCAATTTTCTTTCATTATACAATTTTCCAGTTTCGTCAATTTGTGCTGAATACAATTTAAGAAAAGCCTTATCATTCCAACTATGTTTACGCTTAATTAAAACTCCAGAATCCCTAGCTGTAGCAAAAATTACTTCTTTGTATTTAGGTAAATTATCATCTTTTTTTACTTCAAAACCTTCTTCTTCTCTAACAATTTCCTCCTTCTTCTCCAATAACTCCTGTTTTGTACCAAGAACCTTACGACTCTCTTTTCTCCTTGTGTCCTCGTTCTCTTTTATAGCTCTTGCCTTTTCTCTCTTTTCAAAATTAGCAACCTCAATAGCTTGTTTAATTGCTTCTTCATTAGGCACAAATGCCACTCCAAAATCCGAGAACCCAGAATTTATTCCTGCCTCAACCACCTCATCATATCTATCCGATTGTTGTGCAATGGCTCCTAAATAAGTAGCTGGATCCCATTTTTTAGCTTCTTCTTCTTTTCCTGCTTTTTCATAATAACGACTTATTACTAATAAAGCTTTGTCATCATTATCAGTTGCTTTAAGACAAACTGAATACCTGTACAAATACTCTGGCGAACTATAGGTGCCATCTTCAAACAATTTAGAATACCATTTTAAAGCATTCGGGTAATCCGAATTAAAAAAATAAGTATCACCTAAACGAGCATATACCTCTTTAGAATTATATCCTTTTTCAACCAAACGTTCATATAATTTACCTGCTTTCACAAAAGATAACTCTTCATATTTAGCATTTGCTTTTGCAAGTTCTTTATCTTTTTGTTGAGAGAAACTAACAGCACTGCTTAAACAAAGAAGCAAAACAAGTACTTTATGTATTTTTATTCCCATAATTAATTTAATTAGTTTTATTTAAAAAAATCTTGATGACATCATTCTTGACTTAGAACTACCCAAAACTTCGAATCTTAAGAAGATTTCATGAGATCCTGAGTTATAATTAGCAAGCTTTGTCGTTTCTGCATCATAAGCATACCCAACAAACAAAGAGTCTGAAACCTGGAATCCTACAATACCACTTACAGATGCACTCAAACGATAAGCAAGTCCAGCTGTAAATTTTTCATTAAACAAAAAATTTGCTGAAATATCTGTTTGTAATGGAGCTCCCTCAACAACCTTTGCAAGAAGAGAAGGCTTAAACTTTAAATTATAATTTAAATCAAAGACATATCCCGCCATTAAATAATAATGCATATGCTCTTTTACAACAAAACTTTGCGACTCGTCCTTTGCTGATTTATCAAAATGACTATTCTCTAACATATTAGGAATAGAAAGCCCAATGTAGGATTTATCCGAATGTAGGTACACTCCTGCTCCAATATTTGGTGAAAATTTATTGTCAACATTATATTGAAACCTTGGATCTGCAGGATCATAAATATTCAATTTAGAAAAATCAATATTTACTAAATTTGCCGTTCCTTTTAATCCAAAAGACAACTTATAAAATGGCGATACTTGCAGTTGATAAGATAAATCAACAGAAATGTTATTTTCTGTAGATGGACCTATACGGTCATTTATCACAGACACTCCTAACCCCATGTTTGCACTAATAGGCGAATTAATCGACAATGTATTTGTTTTTGGAGCCCCATCTAATCCTACCCATTGTGTCCTATGCAATCCTAAAACACTAATTGTTCCACGAGAACCTGCGTACGCAGGATTTATATTAATCGTGTTATACATGTATTGTGTGTACTGAGCATCTTGTTGCCCAAACATCACACTCGAATAACAGCACAACATAACTGTTATAAATAAATTTAATTTCTTCATTTTCATTCTATTTATTTAAAATATGAAACAAAATTATAACAACAGTCTTTTTCACTACTACCACATAAATTTATAAAATCATCATGAAAAGGTATATCAAGAGAAGTAATGATTATCAAAGAAAAGATTCTGTAATTTTAAAACTCTGATAACTAAAATCGGAAAAATTAATCCTATCTGAGAAGAATGACAAACTACCAAATAAAACCCAAATAGAATTTTATTATCTTTCTAAATATTCATCTTATACGTACAACAGAATTATTAAGCTCCTTAGTAACTTCTTAGCACAAACTTCTTTCTCCAAGAAAATAAGCTTATCATTTGCCACTATAAAGCAAAATAAACAAACTATAAACCTATTCGTTTTTTTGATTGTTAACACACAATTCATCACAAGCTAACACATCTATTCCATTACTTAATAAAAAAACCCGACCACTTTACATAATCGGGAAACAATAAACCTAAAAAAAATGTAAAACAATCAATCAAATATACTATTAATGATCACCTTTAAAATCATCAAAACAGAGCTATTACATGGAAGTTAAATCTATAGTACAACTTAAAAAATTAGCCAACAACTTATAAGAAATACCTTTCAGATAATAGTCAAACGAGCTATGAAATATAGATTTCTTTTTCAAAGAAAGAATCAACATCAAACTATTCCTATCAATACAACCATAATAAGAGCCTTCTGTATTATTGAGTTTTTTATTAATTAATTCAAAATGAGGCATTTTACCTGCAAAATCGTGCATAATCTTTTTATCAATAAACAAACTAAAACCAAACATTCTCTCATTAACATCTGATTCATATAACTCTTCAGCTTGATTGTTCAAAATAGACAAATCTAAATTTATAACATCTTCAGTTCCAAAATTCAAATCTTCATTCCGAGCTGGAGTATAATGCAAAATGTAAAATTCCTCTTCAGACATAAATTTCCTAATCTTTATCGGACTAGTTAGCGTATAATCTTTAAAGAGAGCTGAAACTCCATTTGTAACTTCTGCAAAATAAATATATCCCTTCCCAAGTGTTTCCGGGATAATTATTATTTTATTATCAAAAATTTTTACTCCTATTGCATTAGCGAAACTATGTTGCCATTGAGAGCTTAATGAATAGTAATGTTTTATTTCTTTCATACTTTATATTTTAAAAATATCCCAAAATATTTCGAAATTTATATAAAACTCCAAAAGTCTTTAAATAATTTATGAGATAAAATTAACATATAGACATACTAAAACAGTTCTAATTAATTTAAAAAAACAGCACAAAAGAACCAAAAACACTCTAAATAGCTAATCAATAAATATCAACTCATCCATGATAATTTACGCTATGTAAAATATAGACAACAAACATTAATCTATTTTTGCCTTAAAAACAGTATGAGGCAAGTGTCCATAATATCTTTTATAGACCAAAGAAAAATATGATGTCTTATTATATCCCAATTCATAAGCGATATCACTAATTAATTTAAAGTTTCCACTTTCTAACAACTCTTTAGCCAATATTAATTTTTCATTTTTAAAAACAGAAACAGCACTCACACCAAATATGTTTTTATATAAATTTCTAAATTTTGATGTTGACATATTTGCCTTTTCAGCTAAAAATTTTACCCCTGGAAAAGGCAATAAAAGATCCGTTAATAAATATTCATGTGCCTTCATAATAGCATTTACATCTTTTTCTAAAAATAGCCCTGTACTGGATTCATTAGAATTTAATCGCTCAACAAAATAACCGAAGAGCTTATAAGTCATACTTTTTAATAAAAACTCGAAATTCGCATCGTCCATGCTTTGCTGTTTCAAATTATATAATGCAACTTTACTCCTGCTATCTATATGTCCATAATAAAACATTTTACCGCTCTTGTCATCAAAAACATCTTTGAAATCTTGCCCCAAGAGAGCGTCTTGAAAATAATTTTTAATAAACGATTTACGAATATACAACCTCAAAGAATATACCCTCTCTCCAACCGAAGAAACATACGTGCTTTTATGATTACTATCGATAACTGCAAATCCAAGTTTTGATTTATATCCTATTTTATGTTTTATGCCATCAATAAAGTGTTTACTAAAGTTGTTACTCATATCATAATAAACAATCCAAAAATCTTCCTGAGATGGTATTCTTGTAAACCTCATAGGTTCATTTAACACTAAATCAACAATAAACACAGATACATCCTGAGAAATTTCTAAAAAATAACCAGAACCACTAGCTAATCTCTCAGGAAAATTCAATCGCTTATTATCAATTATTGTACATCCTAATCCCTCAACAAAATCTTGCTGCCATCCAGACTTTAATGATAAAGTATGTCTAAATTCTGGTATTGTAATATCCATTTGCTCTTTTTAAAATAAATTTTGATACTCTTTAGGAAAAACTCCATACATCTCATTAAATCGTTTTGCCAAATAAGAAACATTCGCATAATTTAATTTATGAGCCACTTCATTCACAGTAAACTTCCCCGTTTCCAGCAATTCTTTGGCCCTATTTAATTTATTATTATAGAAATAAGTACCTGGATTTATGCCACATATTTTAGCAAAAAGTATCTTATATTTTGAAGGTGACATAGCAACTTGCTCTGCCAAAAAATTCACTCCAGGAAAAGGACCTTCGATACTGTTTTGCAACATTGCTTTAGAAGCTATAATATTCTTTATATCTGTAGTAATTGTTTTATCAATAACAATTTTTTTAGTATTTAGTTTCTCAAGATAATTACCAATTAATCCATATACTAGCCCTTTAAAATAGATTTTATACAAGCTATTATCATAAGATATTTTTCTAAAATCATTTATCAAAATCAAGTTTTCAACTCCCATTCGATCCAAACGGATAACTGTGTTTTTTTTGCTATCAAGAACAATATCAACAATGGGAGTTATTTTGGAAAAATGTTTTTTTAAAGTACCTTTCTCAAATAAGATGCAAATAACAAATATTCTAGTTCCTTTTTTTACAATATAATCCATGTCTATAGAAGAATCAACAACAGCTAAATTGTAATTTAATTTTCCAAGTAAGGTAGTTTGATTATCCAAAATAAAATCAACATCCAAATTAGTTAGGTAAAAATACAACCCAATAAAATTATTATTATCGTTACGATATTTTAGCAACACCTCTTCTTTATAACTTGCATCAAGCAACATAGCAGTAATACCATCTTCTATCGGTAAGAAAAAATGAGTACCCTCGAACATTTCATTATCTCCTTTAATGAAATTCCCTTCAAGAGAACCTCCCTTTTCATCCGCTAATACATCAACCCAATTGAGTGATGAGTTATAGTTATATGTAACTGTTTTCATTTTAAAAATCTGATTTTATATCCCTAAATCCTCTTTAATAATCACTTTTAAATAGATTCTATATATAGTTGCTTATTAATTTATAGACAGGATGCTAACAAATTATTCAGAAACAAAATATCTTTTGTATAAATAGATTAAATTTTAAATTGATATTTTATTTAATGAGTAATCATCTATATGCTTAATTGTGAATTTTAAATTTGTAAATTCACATATATAGCTTCCTTTAATCTTTGAAATGGATTCATTAATAATCATTTTTTCATAGATTTTAAAAGCTTCATGTTCGTTAGCAGATAAGTCATGTTTGCAAGCCCAATTTCTGAGTGCATCTTTATATACTAAATATCCATTAACCATATATTGCTCATACTCTATAAGTGGTATTATTGTTACGCTCATTATTTATCTTTACAAATTAGTCTTAGCTCACTTGTAACTTTTAACAAAATCAATACTTTGTTAATTTTTCAGTAAATAATAGTATTAAAAGTACTTTGCAAAAGTATATTACCACCGTTCTTTCTGAGTACCACACAGAACCATAAAATCAACATAAAAAGTTACACATCATAAAACAAAGGTTCACTCATGAAACAAAAAAAAGTTCCCGATTACGTGACGTAATCGGGAACCAATATCATTTGTTAAAATATAATTTAGCCCATTAAACTATTTAAGTACAGTATTGGGTAAAACACCAAAATAATCTTTATAGATAGAAGAAAAATAACTTGTTCTATTGTAACCTAACTCAAAAGCCACATCAGCTACAAATTTAAAATCACCACTTTCCAACAACTCTTTTGCTAATAATAATTTTTCATTCTTAAAAAATAGTGCGGGACTGGTACCAAATATAGTATTATATAAAGTCCTATATTTTGTAGGGGACATATTAGCACTATTTGCCAAAAATTCTATTCCTGGAAATGGAAATAAAAGATTGGATAATAAATGTTGTTGACTCAACATAACAGCAGCAATATCTTTTTCTAAATGCGACCCTGCACTGGGCATTTTAGAATTTAGTCTTTCTATTAAATAACCTAATAAAGTAAAGACTGCTCCTTTTAATATAAATTCATAATTAGAACTATTAATATTCTTTTGCTTCAAACTGTGTAATATCACTTTGCTTCGGCTATCAATATGTCCATAAAAAAACATTTTCTTTTTTTTATCATCAAAGACATCTTTAAAATCTTGTTCAAATTCGCCATCGCAAAAAAATGTTTTAATATATGATTTACGGATAAATAGTCTTAATGAATAAAACCGATCTCCAACGGTAGCCAAATAGGAGCTTCCAATCTTATTATCTACTATACCAAAATTAAGTTTTGATTTATACCCTATTTTATGATTTACATCCTCAACAATGTGCTTACTATAACTATCACTCAAATCATAATATACAATCCAAAAATCATCCTCAGAAGGCAAACGTGTAAACCGAATCGGTCTGTTTAGAACTGAGTCAATAGTAACAACAGATACATCAGGGGAAATTTCTAAAAAATAACTAGAACCACTTGCCGTTTCAGGAGAAAAATACATAGTTTGATTTACAATGGCTCCGCCCAAATAATCAACAAATTTTTGTCGCCATTCTGGGGTCAAAGAATAAATATGTTTAAACTCTGGTATTAATTCACTCATAAATAATTTTTACAATAAACTTTGATATTCCTTTGGAAAAATTCCGTATTTACTATTAAATCGTTTGGCTAAATAAGAAATATTTGCATAATTCAATTTATCCGAAACTTCACTAACTGTATATTGTCCAGTTTCGAGTAACTCTTTGGCACGTACTAATTTATTACTATAAAAAAAAGCCCCCGGACTTAATCCCGAAATTTTAGTAAATAATTTTTTATATTTCGATGGAGACATAAATGCTTGCTTCGCTAAAAATTCAACTCCAGGAAAAACTCCATCTATTGACTCCAAAAGTGTAACTTTAGATGCAATAATACTCTTTACATCATCTCCCATTACCTTGCTAATAATAAACTTTTTGGTCAATAATTGTTCCAGATAATTACCAATTAATTTATAAATTAAGCCTTTGAAATAGAGTTCAAATAATGGACTATCGTATGGTATTTTTCTAAAATCATTTATTAAAATCGAACTTTCAATATTCATACGATCCATACTTATAATTGTATTTTTTTCGACATTAAAAACATCTTTAGATAATGATTTTAATGTTGGAACTTTATCCATATACTCTTTAAGTGCGCTTTTATAAATAAAGATGCACACAACATATGTATTGACTCCAGCATCAACTACATAGTCAAAATCTAATAAACTATCCACAATTAATAAATTATAATCTTGTTTCCCTACTAAAGTGGATTCATCCTTCTGGATAAAATTTATGTCATCCTTAATAACATGAAAATACATTCCAACAAAATAATCAACTCCACTTCTATATTCCAATAAAGCACTTTCTTTATAGTTAGCATCTATTAACAAGGCTGATACTCTATTATCAAATGGCATAACAAAATGGGTACCTTCATACAACTCATTATCCCCTTTAATAAAATCTCCTTTAACAGAACCTCCCATAGCCTCGGCTAAGACATCTATCAAATTAAATTCAGCTCCATAACTATAGTTTATTGTCTTCATCTTAAAAGTTTAATATAAAAGTAATTAAATCTCTAAAAAAAACAATATTTTTTTTCACCTAAAAAGACATTAAATCAAACTATTGATAATAAATTGAAAGAGGAATTTTTAATAATAAATATCCTAAAAATCAACTATAACAACAGTACTAAATTTAGCTTTCTAACAGTACTAATTAAAGATGTCAATAAAACATTAGTGACTTATCAATTTATTTTTTTTAATTTATTAAGCAATAATCAGACATTTTTTATTACTTGTTTAATATATCCTTATATATTTTTCCATCTTTTATAATTATTTTAAAGTTGTTATCGGGGTCTTCAATCAAACGAATATTCTCAATTGGGTTACCGTCTACTACAATTAAATCTGCATAAGCTCCCTCAGATATTTCTCCTAATTTTCCTTCCTGATATGAACTCCTTTTACCACTCATTGCTAATAATTGAGCATTGTCATACGTAGCCATTTTAAGCACTTCAAAAGGGGTATACCATCTGGTCATTTTTGAAAGTTGCTTTCCTTGTTTCATCGCTAAAGAAGAATCAAATAAACAATCCGTACCCCAAGCTGTTTTAATCTTGTATTTTTTTGCAAGTTTATAAGCATTATCTGTTCCTTGTGTCATTTCCAGTTGCTTTTTTCTATTACTGGATCCCGCAGGAAAAGGAATTGCTTCTTCATCATCTAAAAAAGGTTGTAAACTCCACCAAATACCTTTATCGGCCATTAATTTTGCTGTTTCATCATCAGCTAACTGCCCATGATCAATACATTTTACTCCCGCTTTTATAGCCGTTTTTATAGCTTGTGGGGTATAAGCATGAACTGTAACATAAGTTCCCCAATTTTCAGCAGCTACTACAGCAGCTTTAAATTCGGCTTCTGTATACTGAGTAACATCCAATGGATCATAATTAGAAGCAACCCCACCTCCAGCCATCAATTTTAATTGTGTAGCACCTTGACGTAATTGTTCACGACTACGGAGTAATACCTGATCTTCACCATCGGCAATGGCAGCCATCCCGTTCAATTCAGGATAAGATAATTCTCCTGTTTTTCTAGGAACATCCGTAGGCATCCCAAAATCACCATGCCCACCAGTTTGAGATATAAAAGCACCACTCGCAAAAATTCGAGGACCAATAACCAAGCCTTCATCAATCGCTTTATGCAATACTAAAGCACCTCCTCCTAAATCTCTAACTGTAGTAAATCCTCTCAACAATTGTTTTTCTGAACAATGTGCAGCAAACAATGCCAAATAAGCAAATTCAGAAGTCATTGCTTTTGCTTGTGAGATAGACTCAATCATCATATGTGAATGTGCATCAATTAAACCCGGAATAACATATTTTCCCTGGCCGTCAATGATCTTAGTTGCCCCACTTTTATCTGTTGCTATAGGTTGCTCAGAAATAATTTTAATTAAATTATTCTCTATCAAGATGTTCCCTTTCTTAATTTTGTTATCCTTCCCATTGAAAATATTAACATTATTAATCAAAATTTTTGAAGTTTGTACCTTGTTTTGTGCATTTGCAAAAAACACTACAGCAATTAATAAAGAACTTAAGATTTTTTTCATATTTAATAGAATTAAAATATTGTTTAGAAATTTAAAGACAAATCTAAAATAATAATTATTTAACATATTTGATAAAACAACTTAATGAAATTTTCATTCTCAAACTTGTATTTTTTTTTAATCAAACTATTATCCCTTTGCAGAAGCGCAACAAATACAGCATATCAAATTAAGTAGTTAAGTTTTCCTTTATAAAGCGCTACTTTTTCTAAAGAATTCTTCATGTTGTTTTTGTCAAAACATAAAAATGTATCAATAGCCTTTTTAATATTTTCGTTCGATTCATATATAAAAAAATCTAAATTAGGAGCTACTGTTTTTCCTATTTCTTCCAAAGTTATTCCTTCATTCTCATTAAGTTCAAATATATGTAACCATTCTGAGACACTATAAATAGAACACTCTTTTCTAATTTGATTTGTTTTTACTTTTTTCCAATTGTCCGATTGTTCCCATAAAGACAGAGAAACTCTATTAGTGTTAACTAAGGGGTTTAGCATCTTTAAGTATTCTTTTTCTCTTTCTGTTAAATTAAGATAGATACCATTTGGAAACTTACCTTCTGCTATCGCTGAACACCCTTTTAAAATATCATAACCAACTTTCAAAAAAAAATCTACCAAGTTTGTCGCATTAAGTGTTGCTCTTTTTTGGACGATTATGACCCCTTTAACTTTATCTAATACTGGGGCGATAAAAGTAGCTTCGTCCTCAATGTAGATATCATCTAACACCTCTGTTAATACCGGTGTAATATAGGTTGCCCCTAAACAAAGATTTACCGAACCACATTTTTGTAGAGACAGAGCCGCAAAAGTCGCATTTTCACATATTATAATTGAACCAAAAATCGCTGATAATAGTGCCGCATTAAAAAGTGCTTTTTCTTGAATGTAAACATAACCTTTAATTCTTCTTAAAACAGGAGTTGCAAAGATTGCTCCTTTTTGGATATCTACAAATCCTACTATTTCTTCTAGGAGAGGTGCAGTAAAAATTGCTTCTTCCTGTATATAAACACACTCTACTTTTGTTAAGAATGATGCAGTAAAATTCACTCCTTTTTGAATATCAATATAACCAAACACCACTGAAATATTTGCAAAATCATCTTGATTCTCTTTCGTTATTTTTATATTTTCTATAAATCTCATAATATTATCTAGAATTAATAAAACTAATTTATTGGTAGTAGTTTTCTTTTTTAAAATCTAATAATTTAATTGTTATAAATCCCGAAAGAACAAAGTACAATAATGTAAAAACTTACAAACATATAACTTGTAAAACCTAAAGAAGGGATAAATTAAAAGATAAAAAAACAACTATATATTTTTTTATCAGATCACAGAAAGAGCTTCCCGATAGTGTAAGATAAAATAGTTATATCTGTCAAGAATAGAAAAATAAATTTTAGATTATACAATACATCACTTAATGAACCTAATACATAAATACTCAAAAGTTAGTTTTTGTTAAGACTTATCTCTAACAATCTTACCCTTAATTATTATTCAAGAAACCTCCCCACATACATAGTCACTTTCTTTTATCATCCTACTAATCCTAAAGCTGAAGGCATGCAAAACAGAAAAGTATTGTATCTATACTATAAAAAGCTTAATGTGTTGATTTTAAATTTTTTTTCCTTTCCTGCGATATAAATGTTATTTAGAACTTTGCAAAATATAAAATTAAAGTAAGGAACATTCTTTATTCCGAATATAAAGACAATCCGAAATAAAAAAGTAAAACTTAAAGACAAAACTCCAAATCTTTATTTTAAACCTAAAAAAAATTAATAATTTAAACAAAAAGAACATTATGGCATTATTAAGTAAAAAAACAATGAATTTCGCTTATGGTATGGGAGCAGCAGTAGTAATTATTGGAGCTTTATTCAAAATTACTCACTTTGAAATTGGCCCATTAACCGGAACATTGATGCTTTCAATCGGATTAGTAACAGAGGCATTAATCTTTGCTTTATCCGCTTTCGAGCCCGTTGATGATGAATTAGACTGGACATTAGTGTATCCAGAATTAGCCAATGGTATTGCAAAAACTAAATCTAAAACTGCAAAAATTGAAACTCCTTCAGACATGCAAGGTGTACTATCTCAAAAATTAGACGTTATGCTTAAAGAGGCAAAAATTGACGGAGAATTAATGTCAAGCTTAGGCAACAGTATCAAAAACTTTGAATCTGCTGCCAAAAGTATTGCACCAACAGTTGACTCAATTGCTTCTACTAAAAAATATAGTGAAGAATTATCTACAGCAGCTGCACAAATGGAATCATTAAATGGTTTATACAAAGTTCAATTAGATAGTGCTTCAAGAAATGCTGAGGCTAATAAAGAAATTGCTGAAAATGCAGGTAAGTTAAAAGAGCAAATGCAATCTATGACTGCAAATATTGCTTCATTGAACAATGTATATGGCGGTATGCTTTCTGCCATGAATAACAAAAAATAATTGATTAAAACAATTAATCAATAACATAAACTAAATATTTAAAAATATGGCAGGAGGAAAATTAACCCCCAGACAGAAGATGATTAACCTGATGTATCTGGTTTTTATCGCAATGTTAGCAATGAATATGTCAAAAGAAGTATTGTCCGCTTTTGGCTTAATGAATGAGAAATTTGAAAGTGCAAACGAAGCATCAAATATGACTAACGCACAAATGTTAACAGCATTAGATCAAAAGGCGGCTGAGGCAAAAGGAGAGTTCGAAATAGCTTCTCAAACAGCTCATAAAGTAGAGGCTATATCCAAAGAATTTTATAATTATGTAGATACATTAAAGACCGAAGTTTTAACTGGATTCGAAAAAGATGCAACAACTGGAAAATTACCTTACGAATCTATGGATAAAGGTGACACTGTTGATAATTGGTTTACTGGTGAAGGTTATACAGCTAAAGGTAACGAGATTATAGAAAAAATAAATCAGTATAAAACCAAAATGAAAGCTGCTTTAAAAGACAAAAAGTACAGCGCGATACTAGCTGAAGTCAACAAGAAATTTAATACTTCAGACGTACAAGACAAAGAAGGCTTAAAAAATAAATATTTAACTTATCATTTTAAAGGTTTCCCTGCTGTAGCATCAGTAGCAAAACTATCTGCTTGGCAAAGCGATGTTAAAAAGACCGAATCAGATGTCTATAGTGCTGCCTTAGGAAAAGCGGCTGTAGCAGCAGCCTCTTATAGTAATTATAAAGCAATTGTAGTTCTTGATAAAAACGCTTATTTCCAAGGAGAAACTGTAACAGGTAAAGTTGTTTTAGGTCGTTATGACGAAAATACAAAACCTACTTCATTTTCAGGGCCAGGTAAAATTGATGCTAATGGTCAAGCTATTATATCTATGACAGCTGGGGGAATTGGAGAGCAAAACATCAATGGACAATTTATATTCTTAGAAGATGGAAAAACTATTCCACTTAAATTTGAAGGTAAATATGTTGTAGTACCTAAGCCAAATTCAGCTACTATTTCTGCAGATAAAATGAATGTAGTTTATAGAGGTGTTGTCAATCCAATCTCTATATCATTCGCTGGAGTTGCTGATAATAAAGTTACAGCGAGTGCTCCGGGATTATCGTCATCGGGTAAACCAGGGAAATATAATATGAGTCCAGGTACAGGTACCGAAACAACAATTACCGTTACAGGTACATTACCAAATGGCTCTACAGTTTCAGACAAGAAAACGTTTAGAATTAAAGGCATTCCTGGTCCAAGTGGAACTATTAGAGGAGAAATGGGTATTGTAAAAGGCCCTAAATCAAATTTAGAAGTAGCTACAATTGGCGCTAAATTAGTTGATTTTGATTTCGAAGTCGGACTAGATGTTGTTGGATTTAATTTAAAAGTGACTGGGCAACCTACGGTTGTGGTTTCTGGTAATAGATTAAACGCACAATGTAAATCTGTACTTTCAAAAGCAGGTAGAGGAGATCAGGTTACCATTTCCGAGATTAAAACTAAACTTGTTGGAGCTGGAAATTATTCATTACCAAGAACTGCTCCCGTAATTTTTGAAATACAATAGCAAGTAGTTCTATAAATCAAACTCTTTCAGAGTCTTATAAAAACAAATTCATATTGAGAGTTTAAGACAATTTTAAAATTTTAATCTTAAAAAATATGTATTATGAATAATAAAATCCAAAAAAGGTCATTACTATTTTCAAAAATAACAGCTAGAAAAATTAATGACAAAGCATCAAACAAAATAAAGGTTAAGAAAAAGATAAATCAAAAATCTACCAACTCTAACAAGCACTACTGGCACGATTATTATATGATTAGTAGTCATCCGATAAACAATAAGAATGACCTGTTTACTGAATGGGAAAATGATTTATCTTTACTTAGATCTTTTGAAAACACTCTAAATTAAAGTTAAGAATGCAAGTCTAATTTTAAAAAAAACTAACAGAATTCTTCCGTTAGTAAATCTTATAAAAAACCAAGCCTCTACATCAAAAATGCAGAGGCTTGGTTTTATGATTTCTTTTCTCCCCACTTTTTTCATAACCTGTTCATTATAATCTTTTCTATTGCTAAAGATTGCATCTTATCTCTTTTTTATTGCAGCCCCATATTAGATGATTCACAAGTAATTACCTTGCAAAAAAACTTTATCATATTGTTTTTTAAACTTAATTAAGCCTTACTTCGAGTATATTCAAAATAACTTTGTAAACTCTTTTTTTATATAAGATATAACTAAATCTATTACTTATACATTTTGTCATAAGACCATTTAATTAAAAAAAACTTACTAATTTTTTTTTACAAAGTAGTAAGAATGGGTATTACAATCTAATTGGTAATTTTTAGTATTTTATCAGACCAGAACAAAAAACTGAGCTATAATTTCTGCTCTATAAAAATTAGACAGCTCAATATTAGTTTTTAATTACATCTAAATAAAAGATCATTTTAGCAGTACTAAGCTATTTATCTTAAGCTGTATACAACTTAAAAAAAAACATTACTAAAAGACATAATCATTACATAGTTATTATATGAAAACTAAACTTATCATTACGCAAATAGTCGCTCTAGTAGTACTTACATCACTTAATTTATATGGTCAGGGAGCCGCTCCATCTAGTCACTTAAATTATTCTGGAGGAAATACCAATTCTGATATATGGATGAATTCAGTAAATATACCAATTACATCTACTTACACTTACTATTCAGTTATGGGATGGAACGCAGGGCAAGAAGGTGGAGGATACTGTGGAATTCAAGACCATCCTGGTGGGAAAGCATTCATTTTTTCTTTATGGGATCCTTCCAATCATTTGCCAATTGTTGGAGCATATGCTGCTCCAGGCACTAAAATTGAAAACTTTGGAGGAGAAGGAACAGGCCTTAAATCAATGAATTTTGCTTTAGGATGGTTACCAAATACTTGGTATAATTTAGTATCAAGAGTATGGCAATATAATGCTCATACTTTTTTTGGATTCTGGTCACAAGATATGAGTACAGGCACATGGACACATTTAGTAACAATGGATTATCCTGTTGCAAATGTGTCCTTTAAAAGAAATAACGATGCCTTTATAGAAGACTGGATTGGAACAGGTGCAAATGTTAGAAAAGTATTACTTAAAAATGCTTGGCAAAGAACTGCTTCAGGAACTTGGAAACTACAAAAATCAGCTACTTTTAAATCCAATTCTGGCGATTCAATACGAAACGGCATATATAATCAAGCATTTAATTCTGGTACCGAAACTGGTGCTTTTTTTATGCAAATTGGAGGAAACACTGCCCATACCTTTCCAGAAAGGTCAACCAATGTAAGTGTCACGAATTCAGATAAAACGCCTGATTTAACTATTGGTTCAGTTTCTTCATATAACGCAACTTATCAGCCATCAAATAAAACAATCAATATGAATTGGGAAGTTGATCAAACACAAAGTCCCCAATTTTCCTACACCATAGATGTTTTTAATAATTCTTCTTATAAAGGGAATCCAATTTTGACAGCCTCTGATAAAATTCCTCAACAAAGAGCAGCAACCATTAATGCTTCATCTTTGAGCAATGGCGTATACTATACACGACTAGTGATTAAAGACATATTTGATCAGCCAAGTATGCCTGTCTATGCATCTGTAACTAAAATTGCAGCACCAACTATAGCATTAACATCACCTCTAAATAATGCAGTTTTTTCCTCACCTGCAAGCCTCACAATTTCTGCTTTAGCAGAAGATACTTACAATAAAATAGAAAATGTGGAATTTTATAATGGAACTACTTTATTAGGGAGTGACAATACAGCTCCTTATTCATTTACATGGCCAAATGTTAAATTTGGTAGTTATACCATTACAGCAAAAGCAATCAATAATATAGGAGTAACCAGTACTTCCCTACCCGTGACAATCATGGTAAATAGCACCTGTAATACAGAAGGGATTGCATTCGGAACTTCTCCTGCATATCAAAACGGAACTAATACTTACGATAAAGTATTTGATGGAAATACAGACACCTACTTTGATTATGCAAAAAGCGATGGTGGTTATGCTGGTTTAGATTTTGGAGTAAATAAAAAAATATCTGTCAATACAATTAGTTTTTTCCCAAGAAACAATCAGACTGGCCGCATGAAAGGCGGTAAATTTCAAGGTTCTAATACTGCAGATTTTTCTTCAGATGTAGAAGATCTTTATACCGTTACAACTCAACCAACTAATAAAGCATGGCAAACCATCAACATCTCACCTACCAAAGGATATCGTTATGTCCGATACTTGTCACCAAAAGGAGGCAACTGTAACATTGCTGAAGTAAAATTTTGCGGAGAAATTTCATTTTCTAAAACACCGCCAATAGTAAGCATGCTAAATCCCTTGGAGAAAAATACAGTGATAAATGCAGGAGAGGATATCCTATTTAATTTCTCTGTGACTGACCCTGATAGGGCCCTGTCATCAATTACCATTATAGACAATAATAAAATTATTGCCACTATAACACAGGCCCCATATGCATTTATTCTCAATAATTTGACCACCGGAAGTCATAATATAGAAGTAATTACAGCACTCGAAGACAATACTTCATCAATACTTACTATTTTTGAGATAATAGGTCGAAATTGCAATAGTGCACCTTGGAACAATTCTACAAACTATGTATTGGGTGATCAAGTAAACTATCAAAATACTATTTACTGTGCGTTAGCACCAACTACAAGCAAACAACCTAATTTAAATACATTTCTTTGGAATAACATCGGAAACTGTTCTACTTTGTCTATTGATGATTTTAAAGTAACTTCTGAATTCAGTTTATATCCTAACCCATCAGATACATACTTCAATATCAAACTCACTAAATCTGAAGGAAAGAAATTCCACTACAGTCTCATAGACATTACTGGTAAAAAAATTATAGAAAAATCTTTGGGCTATATTGGGGATACGATATTTGAACAGAAAGTGAACGTAGAAAAATTACCTTCAGGAATGTACATACTAATTCTTCATCTTGACGATCAGATAATTCAAAAAAAAGTAATTGTGCAGAGAAAAAACCATTCACATTAAAGAAAAGTTCTTTAAACCATTTTAGAGCAGTTTCGGAATGTTATGAAAGAGTATTTTTATTTTATAAACTCCGCTAGACAAATCATTTCAAGTCTAAGAACGATTAAATTGGCTTCTAAAAAGTAGATTCGCATAATCATCTACCGAAATTAAAGAAGATTTTTTTATAATGTGCAAATAAAGGATTCTATAACTTTAAAAAAATAAAAAGTATCATACTTATACTTGAAAAGCGAAAATGGTTAGAGATCAAACCATCTTCGCTTTTTTTAAATTAAGTAAAAATTTACCAATTAAAATGAATCACGGTCAAGAAATAGTGAACTAATCATTCAAAAACTAAAGTACCTGGTTGAAGTTATAAAGATCAGTCAATTCAATTCTAATACTTTAAACCATCTACAAATTAGTCCTAAATTATCCCTTTAGCTCAACCTTTTTATTAATAAAAATCTTGTTTTTTTATTAATAAAATACTAATTTTATTACCATATTATACTAAAAAACAAGTATTTGACTATTATACAACTAATTTAAAATAGAGGTTAACAAAACTAACTTAAAAAAATAATAAGAATTCAAAATTAAAACGAAGTTTAACAATTTAATAATTTAAAACAATGAAACAGACGTTATTAAAAAATTTAAGCCAAGCAAGAAGTAAAGATGTTTTTACTTCACAAGATTTAAAAGAAGAAATTATTAATTTTTTTTTTCCTGAAAACACCTTTGAACTTACTCAAAATTTATCTAACGTGACTAGCGCTTTCTACGGCTTATTATTAAGAGATATTGGTGTGACTTATGGCAATGACAAAATAGACAATCACTCCAAAAAATTATTCTACGAATTAGGAAAGTTAAAAACGAAGCAGGCGATTGAGATATACCCAAAATTAGAAAAAGACGCAAGAGCATTTGCTCTAGTTGTAATCTTTGCGATATATAACTCTAGTCCAGAATTTAATTTCAGAATAATAGAATTTACACCTGAAAACACTATAATAGAACTAACAGGAGTAGACAGATATTTAAAAGTACTAACCGAACTAGGAATCGAAAAACATGTAACTATTCCAACTTTTTTGCCATTTCTAGAAGGAATTAAAGACATTTTAAACATCGATTGTGAAATAGATTACACTTTCGAAAAAATAGATAAAAAATTTAATATTAAATCTATATATCATATCAAACAACTTTAATAATATGACAACTGAGCCCCAAAAAAAAACAGTAGAGTTAATAGGAGAAACATCTCCGTATTTATTTGATAACGCAAATGAAATTAGTTTTAACGAAAGAAATATTGAATTTCCATTGCACAAATCATTTGAATACTTCGATAAAGAAAATTTTAGCAACCTTATTAAAATTCTCTCAACAGTAGGAAGTCTAAACTTAGCTAATCAATTAAAAGCAAATAAAAAAAATTATTTTCTTGGTGAAAAATTAAGGATTAGAAAGATTTCATATATGCAACCTTCTGGTTTGTTGATTGCCAAAGTAACACCTCAATTGGAGAATGAAAAAAAAGGTAAATCATTAATCGAAATTATGGATGAAAACAATAAAATATTTCAAATGGAAATTGATTATTTTATTATAGATGATATAAACTTTAAGAAAATATTTGAGCCTTATTATCATGCGGAAAAAAACAATGACTTTAACAGTTTATTACCTAACACTCAGTTTGAATGTTTGACCGAGGACGAATTCAATATAACTGTAGATGAATTTACTCGAAGTCATTGTTCAGGGCATTTTGACAATTATAATATTGTACCAGCAGTATTTATGACTAACATTATTCTGAAAAACATTTACAAGATAAATTCTGACAGCAATATAGAATTGGATAATTTGGAAATATTAAGCACAGGAAAAGCTATGCCAGTGAACACCGTTTTTAAAGTCAATATAAAAATATTCCATCTTTCAAAAAAATTAAAATTTTATAAATGTACTGTACAGGACAATAAAAATGATTATGGACATTATTTACTCACATTTAAAAATTTAAGTTAAAACTTAGTATATCTTAATATAATATAAAAGAGACCATCTAAAAAGTAATTTTTAAATGGTCTCTTTTAAAAATTAAATTAGATAAATCTAAAAAAATCAATTTAATTTCACATTGTTTTTAGATTACGTATTTTCTACAATCATCCAAATGCAGAAAGTAAAATTAACTTTTTTACTAGAACTCGATGCTAAGTTAATACATCGACTTAAATTCTCTTAAATTTATAGAACCCACGCCCGTTTTAAGATTTGTCCCCACCTTATCGAATAATGTTAGCCTGCAGTATTTTACTTGGTTCATCCTTAGAACTGAAACTTTTCAGATACATAAATTACACTCATCCTAGTAAGGTGTAATAGTTGAACAATTAAAGCTTTTTTATTACAGAGGTATACAAGAATGGAATAATGTAAAGGAATATTTGATGAATACCTGTCTTATAGCTAAAGATAGTTACAAATCTATCCTCAATTATTTCGAAATCGAATAATGGAAAATGGACAAGAGCAAGAAGTCTTCCTAGAAACTATAGAAATTATGACCTAAATAACAGATACAAAGTAGTTCTTACCGATTATAGGGTCGACTCTCCATATGATAATTATAAAACTCATAAAGTAAAATATGGTAAAGGTTACAAAGGCAAACCACAAAAAACTATTGGTAAAAAACCTGGTAAAGGGAATAACAAAGAACATAAAATTAATGGACACGGAAAAGGACATGGAAAACATTAAATTGCAAACAAAAGGGGGACATGCGGAAGTCCCCCTTTTTGTTTTTTGTATATAAATAAGATATTTAATCAAATAATGTGCTTTTTTGACAGTCACAAAAAATATCAAATTTAATAAACAGGTCCAATTTTTTAGCTTGGTAAGGATTCAATCTTATTAAGAATGGCTTATCTTTTTTTCTGCTGACCAGGTGCATAATTTTTTGCACTCTTGCTTCCGGACATTTTTTTTGCCTGCCCAGGAGGAATCTTGCCAGAATTTGAAGATGAAGTATGAATACTACAACTTGCGACAAATAGGGTGAGTAAAATAATAGTAAAGAAATATTTCAAAAATCCTGTAGCTTTCATAGTTTTTTTCCAAAGTTACATTTTTTACTAGCATTTTATAAAATGTTTAAAAAATAAAAACACAACAAAATCTACCAAAAAAAAGTTACTTGGTACACCAATAAGCCAAGTATAAAGAATTTCGGTTAAATATTATTTATTTGTGTCAACCACTGGGTTAATGTGTTCTTCGAAATATTATTACATTTTATCAAATATCTTTCGTCCTCTTGACATTATAGATAAAAGTTTATTTGTTGTTATCTTGCGTTATTTTGTTCAGATTTTGTACCTCAAAATATTTGGAGTTCATACCTAAAAATGGACACAGAAACACAAGACCTTTGGTTATAAAACAAAATAAATGCAAAAACCAAGGCAGAAGTATACATTAGAATTCAAGCAAAAGGCCGTAGAACTTAGTAAAACATATTACAGTACGATTCGGGCGGCCCTGGAACTGGATACTAGTATGGAGAATATCAGACGATGGAAAGGCCAGCTTGAAGACGGAGTACTTGGCAGCAAGGCAAAACAGATCACACTGAACAAGCTTATGCAAATAAAAAGGCTGAGAAAAGAGCTTGACAAGGTCAAGATGGAAATGGATATTCTCAAGAAAGCCACCCACATTCTATCGAGTGATACACTCACTAAATTTAAATTCATAAAACAGCAAATTTACTTCTATCCAGTTGCAAGTATGTGCACTATACTTGGAGTGAGCAGGAGCGGATATTATTATTGGAATGACAGAAAGCCATCCAAAAGAGCACTGCGTAATCTTGCACTGATTGAGCAGATAAAAATTATCCATTACCGAAATAAGGAAAGATACGGCAGTCCGAGACTAGCGAGAGAACTTGAAACAGTCGGTTTTCATGTATCAGAAAAACTGATCAGGAAACTGATGAAGCAAGCTTCCCTAAAAACCGTATTTAAAAGAAAATTCAAAATAACTACTGATTCGTCACATGCCTACCCGGTTGCAGAAAACAAGCTGGATAGAGAATTTACTGTCAACAGGGAAAATAAGGTATGGGTATCGGACATAACCTATATCAGGACAGCAAAGAGGTGGTTGTACCTGACAACAGTAATTGACCTCTTTGACAGAAAGGTAATAGGCTGGACACTTTCTACTTCTATAACCGCAAGAAATACAAGCACGAGGGCCTTCAGAATGGCTCATGCTAATAGACCTATCACTGACAATTCACCATTAACTTTCCACTCTGATCGTGGAATCCAATATGCTTGTAGGGAATTTGTTAGTGAATTAAGTAAGCACAAATCAGTAACTAGAAGCATGTCAGGAAAGGGAAACTGCTGGGACAACGCTGTAGCAGAAAGTTTCTTCAAGACTTTGAAAATGGAACTAATCTACCAAAACAATTTTGGAAATAAGTATGAAGCTGAACTTGCGATTACTGAGTACATTGAAAATTTTTATAATACCACTAGAAGACATAAGCATTTAGACAACCTAAATATTTTTGAGTATCAAAAATTACAAAGCGGAAATTAAAACAATTATTTTTAAAGAAGAATTAGATTTAAGATATTTTGCTAATTACACTCCAAGAAAGTAACCTTTCAGTAATAACAAAATGTAAATAAAGCTGAAATACAATTAAGCGACAAAAAATGACTACTTAGAGTTTTGTGGCAGAATCGTGGCACAGGCAATTTACAAGAATCAAACATCCAGCAAAAACAAGCGTTACAGAATTAAGGTTCGAATGGTTAAGCGTCCACTAAAAACTCTATATTTAATTAATACCATTTTTACTCAATTGTGTCTGCAGTGTGGACACAATTGAAAACATAAGAAACATGACTGTATGAATAACTATTAATCTATCAAGTTCACTTTAGAATTCCTTTCAGAACATATTCCAATTCCGATATATATGAGCTTTTCACTAAGGAAATTTGGTAAGTATAATCAAATCTTTCAAATTATGTCCGCTGTGCGGACGTAAACTGTGTGAAATGATTTAATGCTTTTAGACCCTCATTATACTAAAAATTATTGAGTCCCAGTAAACACGGCTTGGGCATTACTATCTCCGTCAGAAATTTCATCTTTACTTTTGTTTAAATATCTGCATAAAAAAAGCCCATAGAAATGAGCTTAAAATTTATTTTCAAAAAAAATTACAATGTATTAGGTTTTATTCTGACTATTTTACCATCCTTCATTACTACTAAATCGCTGTTTGTTTTCTTTTTAAATTCAATTAACTTTTCGTAAACTTTATCCATTCCTTCTAGAACTTTCTTCTGAGTCGATGTTGTTTTGTGATTTTCCATTTGTCGTTATTCTTTTAGTTTATCGAACTTAATTTTATTTAAAATCTCAATCGTATTACCTAATGTTTTTTGTGCTATTAATTCTGCCTTTGCATTAGTGTTATCAAATATCATTGCCTCATCAACTATTGGTAAATGTATCTTAAATAAATTTATTAATCCATTGGCATATCGGCGTCTGATAACATCATTTTCAATATTATGACCACCTTCTTGAACTCTTGTTCTTACTCTTTCAATAGCCAGATTAACATCTTGAAGCCAAAAAAACAAAAGTATAACCTTATATCCTTTTTCTTGCGCCAGAATTACTTTTGATTTATAACTTTTTGTGGCTAATGTTGTCTCAAAAGCAAATACTTCATTGTTAGATAATAGCTCATTTATCCTATGTAACATAATTCTGCCAGCTTCAAAAGCAACTTTTTCTGGCTGAAAGGGTGATAGACCTTTCGCAATCTCATCAGCATTTACAAACTCCTTACAATTTAATATTTCTGGAAGTATTGTAAATGAAGCGGTTGTTTTACCTGCTCCACTACACCCTGCTATTATATAAAGATTTTTACTCATTTCAGCAAAGATAAGCAATTTCATATTTAATATAAATAGTTTATATTAATAGTATAAATTATCTATATTAACTATTTATAAAATTTATCTTGGTCAAATGTCACTGTGAATAAATTTCTATTTTGCTCAACTAAATTGCGTCAGCAGTGCAGAAGTAATTAGGAACTTTCATACCAATTTACGGTACAAATAATTACCCCTATCCTATGCAATCTATCATTTATCCGACTGATAGTTTGCTTTAATTTATTTCAATATGGTATCATCTGTATTTATTTTCCAATTTTGCCCTCACAGGGTTGACATAATTGGCTTTCTTATTAGACAAGTTTGTTTTAAATATTGTTTCATTAATATAAAGTTTAAAAAGCTTAAAAATAACAATCTTACTTTTATCGAAAAACATAAGTATCTCAAAATTAAAAAGATGCAAGCATCTCACCTTTATTATTTTATTTTGCAAAGGTCGATTCAAAGTTGAATTATACGATTTACTATTTTTAGGCCCTCATTGTACCTAAAATTCTTGAACTTCAATAAACAAAGGTTTGCTAACTTCTGGCTCCGCAGCTGGCAAAATAATACTACAAACAATAACAAAATGATTAAAAATATTTATAATAACTATTTTAATCATTATCTTATTTACTTTCCTTTCAGTTTTGGTATTTAGACAATTTAGTCCAACAAATTAACATATTAGAAGAATCTAGGTTCAGTCATTCGGTTGGGTTCTGTCGCATCTGTCAGAAACAAATATAAGAATTTAAGTAATTTAAAAGTTAGCCTGCTAATTTACAGAATGATTTAAACATAGTTATCCCTGGACTAACCATCTGATTCTTTCTCA
>NZ_JSYP01000037.1 GCF_000813005.1 Flavobacterium sp. KMS
TAGATCGATTCCGCCCAGAGCTTCTATTTTAGCTTCGTAATCTGCGCAATAATCTGCTATTTCTTCTTTTGTCAAAAGTCCGTCTGGAATATGGTAATTTTCAGGTAAAATATCTACTTGATCCATCAACAATTCTTTCATGAATCGTACGTAGCTATTTACTGAATCTGGTTCCATTGGATAGTATTCGTCCAGGTTAAAAGTGATTACGTTTTTAAAACTTAATCCTTCTTCTTTGTGTAAACGTACTAACTCAGCATATAATCCTTTTGGGGATGATCCTGTTGCTAATCCTAATATACATGATTCGTTTTTTTCTTGTTTTGACTTGATAAGTGCCGCTATTTGCTGCGCAACTGCTTTGGATGCATCGGTGGAATTCTCAAAAACTACCGTGTCAATATTTTCGAATCGTTTTTCGAAACCAGTTGATTTATCTATTATGCTTTTTATCATTTTTAAATTTATTTTACCCATTGGGCGTAATTCATTTCAATATATAGTCCCCATCCCGAAACGTCGGGATGGGATAAGAAGATTATTCTATACGAACTCTTTTCGAAAGGAACGCGGATAATACGGATTCGCTTAAGCGAAAACACAGATGATACGGATTTCAAAATTATTTTTCAAAATCCGTTTTTAATCCGCGTCTTTACTTTTGTAAATCTGTATCATCCGCGTTCCTTTATAGACAATATAAATAGCTAGTCATTTTTCTTACTGGTTAAAAAATGCATCACTATCCACGCCAATAAATAGGCAGAACCACACATGATAAATATGATATTATAACCTGCGGTAATATTTCCTAAGATTTTATAATGGTCTAAGATGATTCCTATTGCCAGAGGGAAAAGAATACCTCCAACTGAACCTGCCATACCACCGATACCTACAACTGAGCTGATATCTTTTTTAGGAAAATAATCAGATACTGTTGTAAAAATATTGGCGCTCCAAGCTTGGTGAGCTGCTGCTGCCAAACTAATTAAGCCAACAGCTATCCATATATTTTTGGTAAACTGTGCCAACATTATTGGTAATACACAAACGGCGATAAAAAACATGGTTGTTTTGCGTGCTCTTTGTACATTCCATCCTTTTTTTATTAAATATGAAGATAAATAACCACCTCCGATACTACCAATAGTTGTTGCTGTATAAACAATTACCAATGGTAAACTTGGCTTCTTTAAATCAAGATTAAATGTTTCGGAAAAATATGAAGGCAACCAAAACAAAAAGAACCACCAAACAGGATCTGTCAATAGTTTCCCAAAGATGAAAGCCCACGTTTGTTTTACTTTAAATAAAGCAGTCCATTTTACAGGCACTTCAGTTTCTGAAACTACCTCATTGTCACTGTGGATATAGTCAAATTCTTCTTTGGATATTTTTTTATGTCTAGCAGGAGTTTCATAGTATTTCCACCAAAAAATCAGCCAAATAAAGCCAATAGCTCCTGTAATAACAAATGCTTCTTGCCAACCATAAGCACCTAAAATTGCAGGAACCATAATAGGAGCAACCACAGCACCAACATTGGCACCCGAGTTAAAAATTCCTGTTGCAAGAGCACGTTCTTTTTTAGGAAACCACTCGGCTACAGATTTTATTGCAGCAGGAAAATTACCTGCTTCGGCTACGCCTAAACCAACTCTTGCTAATCCAAAACCAAACGTGCTTTTGGCAAATGCGTGTGCTACGGCAGCAACACTCCAAAAGAAAACCGATACAGCATATCCTAGTTTAGTTCCGATTTTATCAATCCATCTTCCAAAACCTATAAGACCAATGGCATAAGCTGCTGAAAAAGCCATAACGATATTGCTATAATCAGTTTCTGTCCAATGGAATTCTTTCTCTAATGTGGGCTTTAACAAACCAATTACTTGCCTGTCGATATAATTAATGGTTGTTCCAAAAAACAATAGGGCTAATATGCCATATCGAACTCTTTTTTCTGAAGTTATATTCATTTTAAGAATGTTTACAAGATTGAATTAGAATAGTAACTTTTGTAATATAATCCGAAAGTGCATCAAAATTATTCTCTTCAATTGCACTGGTTTTTAAAAGTTTACTTCCCATACCTACAGCAGATACGCCTGCATCAAACCATGATTTTAGGTTTTGTTCTTCTGGTTCAACTCCGCCAGTAGGCATAAAAAGAAGATCAGGAAAAATATCTTTTATAGATTGCACGTAAGATGCTCCAACTAAATTCCCTGGAAATATTTTTACTAATCTGGCGCCATAAACTTGCGCCTGATGAATTTCTGTAGGTGTTAAACAACCCGGAATCCAAGCTAAATTATGCTCTAAAACAATTTTTGCAACCTCGGCAGAAACTATAGGACATACTATAAAATCAGCTCCTAAGTCTATAAATTCTTTGGCTACTTCAGCCGTTTTTATAGTACCAATTCCTAACAATAAATCCGGCATTTCTTGTGAAGCTATAGTCCTTAATGCTTCAAAATTTATTAAAGCATTTTTGCCTCGATTAGTATATTCTACAATGCGAATACCTGATTGATATAAAGCTTTTAATATACTTACACTTAAATCTTTACTTTCATGATAATATAAAGGCAACAAACCAGAATGAATGATTTGTTGAATAACTTTTTCTGACTTATTCATTTTGCTTTATTAACTGTTCGATTTCTTCTACTCGGGATGTTGTAGCATCACCTTTTATAAATAATTTTTGATAGGCTGCTCTTGCAGCAAAATTTACTATTTGTTGTGGCTCTTTTCTATGTAATATTCCATAAATGAGTCCAGCCATAAAACAATCTCCAGTTCCAACTTTGTCTATTGTATTTGCAGCAAACAAAGTTTCGCTTTTATAACTATTTCCTTTTTGATACAATGTTCCAAAATAGGTTACACTATCTTCTTTACTAAAGCGGAAAGTGTTCGCAACGATATTACAATTAGGATATTTTGCCAAGATTTCTTGAGAACTTGCATTGGCTTGCTCTACTAGATCAATTTCTTTTTCGGAGGCTATTAATTGCTGATTAATACCTATTCCGAGCATTTTTTCTGCCGACCAAATATTCCCCATAATTACATGAGCGTAACTAGCTAGTTTAGGCATTACTTCGTTAGGTTCTGAGCCATATTTCCAAAGTTTTTCTCTGTAATTCAAATCCAAAGAAATAGCAATTCCCTTTTTTGTGGCAACAAGTAAAGCTTCTTCACAAAGTGCAGCAATTTTTGCATTTAAAGCTGGTGCAATGGCTGTAAAATGAAACCAGGAAACACCTTCAAAAACTTCTTCCCAGTTTATGCTTGACGGTTCTAGTTCTGAAAAAGAAGAATATTTACGGTCATAAATTACGCCTGCATTCTTAACATCTGCTCCTTGATTAAGGTAATAGGTACCAATTCTTTCTCCAGATTTTATAACTGTAGTTGTATCAACCCCCATTTTGTCATAATAAGCAAGAATGGTGTCCGACAAAAAATGGTCGGGTAGGGCGGTACAATAGGCTACAGGAACATTCCATCTTGCCAGTGCCAATGCAACATTACTTTCGGCACCGCCTACATAAGCAGACATATCCTGTTGTTTGGGAAAGTTTTCCCCCATGCTATATCGTAAAAGGATTTCCCCAAAACAAAGTACTTTACCCATGATGTATTATGCTTCGTTTGATGGTTTTCCTATTGTAGCAAGTATTCCACCATCTACATACACAATATGTCCGTTTACAAAATCACTTGCTTTAGAACTTAAAAATATTGCTGCTCCTTGTAAATCCTCAGGATCTCCCCAACGACCAGCTGGTGTTCGGCCTATAATAAATTCATTAAAAGGATGTCCGTTAACTCTAATCGGTGCAGTCTGGCTTGTAGCAAAATATCCAGGACCAATTCCGTTAGTTTGTATATTAAACTTAGCCCATTCGGTAGCCATATTTTTGGTTAGCATTTTTAACCCTCCTTTTGCAGAAGCATAAGCACTTACGGAGTCTCTACCAAGTTCGCTCATCATAGAGCACATATTTATAATTTTTCCGCCTCCGCGAATAATCATCCCTTTGGCAACATTTTTAGAAACTATAAAAGGTCCTGTTAAATCTACTTTTATTACTGCTTCAAAATCTGCAACTTCCATTTCTATTATTGGAGTTCTTTTGATGATTCCTGCGTTATTAATTAAAATATCAATAGGCCCAACTTCGGCTTCTATCTTGTTTATTGCTTCAATTACAGCAGCTTCATCGGTAACATCAAAAATATATCCGTAAGCTTCAATCCCTACAGATTTATATTCTGCAACTGCATTATTTACAGCTTCTTGTGATGAATGATCATTTATTACAATTTTTGCACCTGCATGTCCAAGACCTTTTGCCATTGCCATTCCCAGACCGTGAACTCCTCCTGTTATAAGTGCTGTTTTCCCTGTTAAATCAAATAAGTTAATTGACATTTTTTTTCTTTTTTATAGTTAATAAGTATTCTGAGTTATTGTTATTCTAACAGGTTTTTAAAACCTGTTAGGTATTATTCTTGTATTCTTAAATATACCAACAAGGTTTAAAACCAAAGGTCTAAGGGGCTTTAGTTTTACACAAAATAATCCCCAAACTTGTCATTTCGACGAAGGAGAAATCTCTACGAGTAGCTCGATAATTTAAGAAAAACCTGTGAGTTAGTTTCTTACGGAGATTTACTACGTCTGTTCGCTAACGCTCGAGTCTCCTTCGTCGAAATGAACTGTGTTTAAAAGCAAATTTATTTTTAATTATTTTGTAAATAATATTCATTTTTTGATGCTAAAGCAAATGCTTGTTTAAGTAGTTTGTTTGCTACAGCGATTAAAGCTATTTTTTTAGCTTTTCCTTTTTCGACTAATCTATCGTATAATTCTTTACAAGCAGCATTACATTTTTTAGCAGACCAAGAGCAAACATATAGCATTGCCCTAATGCGACTCATGCCCATTTTACAAATTTTCGACTTCCCTTTTACACTTGTTCCAGATTCGAAAATACGAGGACTTATTCCAACATAAGAACTCAATTGTCTTGCATTATCAAATTTTGTAAAACCACCACTTATGACAATTAACAACATAGCTGTTTTTATTCCGATCCCAGGTATACTTTTTAATTGCTGAAAAAGTTCATTATGTTGATCCTTTATAATTGCAATCATTTTATTCTCAATAAGAGCAATTTCAGTTTCTAATAACAATATCATTTTTTCTAAACTTTCCTTTAATGCCAAAGATTCTACCGCATTGTATTTAAAAGCTTCTCGCTGTCTGATCAGACCTGTTCTGGATTTATTCATTTGCTCAACATAAGCATGCATTTGCTTTATCTCCAATACATATTCTGCTTCTGGTTTCCATAAATTTGGAGTTTGACTCTTTCCATATTCAGCAATCATTACAGCATCTTTTTTGTCTGTTTTTGTTCGGGACATTCGCATTTGGCTAAAACGTCTGATTACTAGAGGGTTTATTACACAAACCGAGGCCTTCCTATTAAAAAGAAATGTAGCTAATTTTAAGTAATAAGGTCCGCTGGCTTCCATTACACATATAGCATAATCTTGATTTAATAACTCTTTGAATTTTATAAACCCTGCATTGTCATTGCTAAACTTAAAATGTGAATATTTCTCATTCTCCATTTTAATAGCAACATCAAAACTTAATTTTGATATGTCAATTCCGATGTAATTTTTGTTTTTTGTCATAACTTTGTTTTTAAGTAAAAAGTAAACGGAAGAAATCTGCTATTGACTTATCAATCCTAAATACAGGCTCCAGGCCTAATGAACTGTCCAAGCTCAAAAGCAGAGAGGGAAAGGAACTACCATTTCGAACAGTCTATTATGACAAATGACAATTTTTAGTTTTTATCTTTCCCTTTCTTCTGTTGAAAATCTAAACATAAATGTACTAAAAACAGAAATCCTTTTTTATTACAAACATAGGATGACAATATTGAGTAAATACTCTATAAATATCTTTTTTAATGTGTATTACTTTTAATCTTAATTCTAACTTAATACTCCCAAGATCAAAAAAAGACCTTGCAGCAAAGCCTATAAACAAAAAAGGTCCAGAGTATAAACCCTGAACCTTTCTTTGTGCCTTAGAACCTCAGTTCCTTAGTAACTTAATTAATGCTATTTAACATTTCGGCGATTTCATCTAATCTTGGTGTTAGGATGATTTCGATTCTACGGTTTTTAGCTTTTCCTTCTGGAGTTGCGTTGCTTGCCAATGGAGAGAATTCTCCACGACCTGCAGCAGTTAATTTTTGTTTGTTGATTTTACTGTTTTCGCTCAAGATTGCTACAATTGCTGTTGCTCTTTTGGTCGATAAATCCCAGTTGTTTGTAATTACTCCTGAACCTACATATGGATCATCATCTGTATGTCCTTCGATCAATACTGAAAGATCTGGATTGTCTCCTAATACTTTCCCTAGTTCTACAACTGCTTTTTTACCTTCTGTTCCTACTGACCAACTTCCTGAATTAAAAAGTAATTTGTTTTCCATAGAAACATATACTTTTCCGTTCTTTTGTTCTACTGTCAATCCTTTTCCTTCAAATCCGTTTAGGGCTTTTGATAGGGTTTCTTTTAGCTTTTTCATTGCAGCTTCTTTAGCCGCTATCATAGATTCTAGTTCGTCTAAACGTTTTGCTGTTTTGTCTAAACGTGCTTGTTCTGCTGCTAATGCTTTTCCTTTGGCTTCTAGTTGTTCTAGTAATTCACGGTTTTTATTCATGTTGCTTTTTAAAGCTTCATTACTGTTTTTTTCTAACGCATCATAAGAGTCTTGCAAAACTTTTAATTTGTTTTGCGCAGCTGCATAATCAGCTTTTTGCTTTTCTAGTTCAGCTTTAGTTGTAGCAAGATTTTTATTTAATCCGTCACGGTCTAACTCTAATTGATTTTTTGCTTTTAGCAATTCGGCATTTTCATCAGAGATTGAACGATTTTCTTTTTTTAAATCGGCAAATTTCGTTTCCAGATCGTTGTATATTTTTTTGGATACACACGATGTTGTAAGCGCAAGTATCAATAATCCGATTGAAGCTTTTTTAATCATTTTTTTGTGGTGTTTATTATTTGAGATTTTCTTATTCTTTTTTAATTATTGGTATTAGCACGATCTAGCCCTGATTATAGCGGAAATCCTTTATGTTTTTTCTTTAAAAACATAAAGATTACTTCACTAAGTTCATATTTCACATATGTGTTCAGTGAATTTCATTTATAGCGGAAAGCAGGATACGAGCGAAGCGAACTGACGAAGTAAATAGCTCCTAAGAAAAACTTTACTGGAGTTTGCTTAAATCTTGTGTGTATCTAACAATAATGATACCATTAATCTTCGATTTCGACTAAAACCGGGCAATGGTCAGAATGTACTGCGTCTGGTAATATAACGGCACGTTTTAGTTTGTGTTGTAAGCTATCGCTAACTAAATTATAATCGATTCTCCAACCTTTGTTGTTTCCTCTTGCTCCTGCACGGTAACTCCACCATGAATAATTGTGTGGTTCTTTGTTAAAGTGGCGGAAACTATCTATAAATCCTGTTTTCATGAATCCATCTAACCAAGCACGTTCGGCTGGTAAAAATCCTGAAACTGTTTTGTTACGAACAGGATCATGGATATCTATCGCTTCGTGACAAATGTTGTAATCACCGCAAATAATAAGATTTGGGGTTATTTTTTTGAGCTCATTAATATAGGTCTGAAAATCGTCCATAAACATGAATTTATGATCCAATCGCTGAATATTGGTTCCTGACGGAAGGTATAAACTCATTACAGAGCAAGTGTCGAAATCTGCTCGAAGGTTTCTTCCTTCAAAATCCATGTGCTGAATTCCGGTTCCGTACACAACGTTATTTGGTTTTGTTTTTGAAAGGATAGCAACACCACTATATCCTTTTTTTGTAGCTGGATAATAATACTGATATGGGTAACCTGCTTTGGTAATATCTTCTACCGGAATTTGATCTTCTGTCGCTTTAATCTCCTGAAGACAAATAACATCCGGATTTGCATGTTGTAACCAATCGATAAATCCTTTTGAAATTGCAGCACGAATTCCATTTACGTTATAAGAAATAATTTTCATTACAATTTTTTTTATGTATTTCAAATGTAATAAAAAAGCGGAAAGTTTGAATAAGAATTAAGGAAAAGTAGAGTTTTTTGTTATCTTTGTTTCCTGCTCTAAAAAACAAATTGTACATGGGTTTAGTTACCGCGAAAGAAGTTGCCAAGGCAATAAATGTTGACAAGTACGGGGTGTTAGGTACTTTTTCTGGCTGGGTCCTTATGAAGGTACTAAAGATATCGACCTTGAACAAGATTTACGATAGGAATAAACATTTAGAAGATCTCCCTTTTTTGAATGGAGTTTTGGATGATTTACAAATAAAATTCGAAATCCCGGAAGAAGATTTAAAACGATTACCTAAAGACGGTGCTTATATTACTATCTCAAACCATCCGCTTGGTGGTATTGATGGCATTTTATTATTAAAATTAATGCTTGAAAGAGAGCCTAATTTTAAGATTATTGCTAACTTCCTGTTGCACCGTATTGTTCCGTTAAAAAAATATATCATGCCTGTAAATCCTTTTGAGAATCATAAGGATGCAAAATCAAGCGTGGTTGGAATAAAAGAAACGTTTCGTCATTTAAGTGACGGAAAACCTTTAGGGATTTTTCCTGCTGGTGAGGTTTCGACTTATAAAGACGGGAAACTAGTGGTGGATAAACCTTGGGAAGAAGGCGCGATTAAATTAATCAGAAAAGCCAAAGTGCCTGTTGTTCCTATTTATTTTCATGCCAAAAACAGTAAATTGTTCTATTGGCTTTCTAAAATAGATGATACTTTGCGTACAGCAAAATTACCATCGGAGTTACTTACTCAAAAGGATCGTGTTATTAAGGTACGTATCGGAAAACCTATTTCGGTTAACGAACAAAACGAACTTGAATCTTTTGAAGAATACTCGGAGTTTTTAAGAAAGAAAACTTATATGCTGGCAAATCCTTTTGAGAAGGAACATAAATTGCTAGATACTGCAAACTTAAAGATTACTAAAAGTCCTAAAGAAATTGTTACACCTGCAAATGGAAACAAGATAAATGCAGAGGTTGAAATTTTAAGAAACACAGATTGCAGATTATTACAAAGTAAAAACTACGAAGTGTTTTTTGCTGAAGCGAAAAACATTCCGAATATATTACATGAAATTGGCCGCTTACGCGAAATTACCTTCCGTGAGGTTGGTGAGGGAACAAATGAGCCTATCGATATTGATCAATACGACCAATATTATCACCATATGTTTTTATGGGATGATGATGCCAAAAAAATATCTGGTGCTTACCGTATGGGATTAGGTTCTGAGATTTATCCTAAATACGGAATGGACGGTTTTTATCTAAATGACCTTTTTAGATTCGAGCCTGAACTTCATGATATGATGCATAAATCTATCGAGATGGGTCGTGCATTTATTATTAAGGAATACCAACAAAAACCAATGCCTCTTTTCTTATTATGGAAAGGAATCATTCATACAACGTTGCGTTATCCTGAGCATAAATATTTGCTTGGTGGTGTAAGTATTAGTAATCAATTCTCTGATTTTTCTAAATCATTGATGATTGAGTTTATGAAATCTAATTATTACGATCCTTATATTGCGCAATACATTCACCCGAAAAAAGCATACAAGGTAAAACTGAAAGATGCTGATAAGGACTTTATTTTTGATGAAGCTGAATCTGACTTAAACAAGTTTGATAAAATCATCGACGAGTTAGAACCAGGAAATTTACGTTTGCCTGTTTTGATTAAAAAATACATCAAACAAAATGCACGTGTTGTAGCTTTTAATGTTGATCCTTTATTTAATAATGCTATTGATGGTTTAATGTACATTCGTATCGCCGACATTCCGGAAAGCACAATGAAACCGGTTATTGAAGAATTTCAGATAGAATTAGAAAGAAAACTTGCAGAGAAAGACGATTAATTTCTCTACTCTTATAAAATAAAAAATCCCGTTTCGATGAAACGGGATTTTTTATTTTATGTAAACTACTTTTGTTTGATTAAATAAAACTAATCGCAGCTATTAATTTTCATAATCGTTTACCGCTTTTTTGAAACCATCCCATTCTTTTTGAGACAATATCATTTTCTTATCTAATTTTTTACCTTTTATATATTCCAAAATATATTTGGCTCTAGCCTCAGATTCTGGATGTGTGCTTATCCAGGATAAAGCTCCTCCAAAACTTTTATCAAATGACATATCATAAAGAAAATCTGCAAATGGTGCTGGGTCAACTTTTGCCTTAAGCATATATTCTACACTAGTAATATCTGCCTCTTTCTCGAGTGAACGATCATAAGCTGTAGAAGATAATGTATGCATTACTTCTTTTATTACGCTCCCATTGTTTCCGGTTGTAATAGACATAAGAACAGAGAAACCAATTTCTTTGGATAGCTTTTTCATGACATGGTCATTCTCTATATGAGCAATTTCATGTCCTAATACACCTATTAATGCTTGCTCATTTTTTGAAGCTTCGATTAAACCTGAATATATTACCAAATGTCCGTCTGGCAAAGCAAATGCATTTACCTCATCTTTTTGAATAATATGAACTTTAAGACTATCGCGCACAATTCCATTTTCTTTACATAATGGATCTAGCAATTTATCTAATGTTTTAGTAATAGAATCATTTACGATTATATCTTCTGTCTTTTTAATTTGATCCCAAATCATATCGCCAACTCCTTTTTCGGTAGCACTTTTGGCTTTGTCAATTTTAAAGAAAGTGATATAATCTATTTGTGCTAATAAAAACCATATACCAAAAAAAGCTCCTACGATGGTTAGTCCTCTAAATAGTGTTTTCATTGGTCTTGCAAATTAAATTAGTAATATCGGCAAAAAAGTATATTTCGATATGATTTCCTTTTCTTGTCTGACTTGCCAGATATAAGGTAAATATAAACTCCACTAGATTAAAACCTATTATCGTTAACATATACGCTATATATGTATTGGTAAACTGACCTTCTTTGAAAACAATCGAGATTGTCCACCAAAAACCTACGGTATTAAAGAAAAACATACCTAGTTGTGCCAATAATGCTTGTGTACAATGCCATTTAACAAAAGCTGTACTTTTTCTGTTTCCTAAATAAAAAAAAACGGATGCCAATAAATTCATAATTGGCAACGGCAAACCTCCTAGCACAGCAACAAGTGACATCAAATAACTATTTGATGCTCTTTCTAACTCACTATCATAAGGTTTGTAATTAAACTTATTTAATGCGGTCATATTTGTTTGTTTATATTCCAAATCCAATTGATAATTACTAAAATAATCAACAGTATTGCAACTTTTTTTGTCCTAATTATTGTTTCTGTTTTAATGTAGAAATCGTAAAAAGATTGTCTTTTTGTGAAGTAATCAAATGCAATCCAGCCTGGAGCAATAAGCATTATTCCTGCTACAATAATTCCGAATGGATTTAGGTATAAAGAAGTGAGTATATTTCCTTTAAAAAAACTGTCGACTGCTCGTGTAGTTCCACAAGAAGGACAAGGAATAGTGGTTATTCTTTTAAAAAGACAGACCGTAAGATCATGATCTGAATTTAAATGTGATACAAAATCAAAAAAGAACAACCAACTATACCCTAAAAAACAAGCAATTAAAGTTAACGCATAAAGCTTGTTTTTTGTCATGTTTTACAAAAATGTATTGTTAAATGCCATTGCATTTTTTTCTTTGGTAGCTCCTTGGATTAAAAACCAATCTACAATAGCCCAAATCATAAAACCTCCACAAGTAAGTAATTTACCTACTCCCATTCCTGTATCGCCAATATAAAAACGGTCAATTCCGTATGCACCAGCAAAAATAGAAATCAACAAAGCTGTTGTTGGATCTTTAAATTGAGTTAATTGTAATCTTTGCCATTGGCTTTCGTCTAAACTTAAAAGTTTTTCTCTGATTGCGTTTAAATGATGCCCTTCAAAATATTTTGCATTCATCATCATAAACATATCAACTTTTTGTGTATCCATTATTAAATTTTGGTTTTGATTGGTCCCTACTCTATTTATGGATTTTCGGATACTCCATTTTTTGCAAATATAAAAAATTATAAGAAATAACTTCTTTTAATTAATTTTAACACTATTGTTTTTAAAATTAAAAAAATGAAAGCCAAAAAAAAATCTCGAAAAATCGAGATTTTATATCTTAAAACCAGCCTTTCTTACCCACTTGGTAGGTTTGATAAAACTCTTCGTCAGTTTTAGTTAAGTAAATAATTCCTTCTACAAGACCTATTATTCCTCCAACTCCGCAAGTTACCACTCCGATAACTAACTGAATAATACCTTCTTGAGTATACCCTAAAATAAATTTATGAATACCTAATCCTCCTAACAGAATTGCTAGAACTCCGGCAAGTACTTTTTTATTTTCTGGTTTTACAATTTGTGGGTTGTTCCACTCTTCAGATTTTGAATTTTCCATTTTTATTAGTTAAATAATTTATAATGAATAAAAATAGAAATTTTATTGAGAAAATTCACAAATTCGTCTTAAAATTTTTTACTCATGAACAAACTGCTTTAATTTTATCAACGATTACTTGGGCTAAACGCTCATGACTTTCGAATGTCCAACCTGCAATATGCGGTGTTAAAATTACTTTTCGACCATCTAATAAATACTGAAAAGCCTCGGGAGTATCTTTGTCCTGAAAAAGTGTTTCGAAAGATAATTTTTCATATTCTAAAACATCTAAACCAGCTCCAAGCACTTTCCCGGATTGCATTGCGGTAACTAAATCAGCGGTAACAATGTTCTTACCTCTTGAGGTGTTAATTATCCATAATGACTTTTTAAATGCATTAATAAATGCTGTATCAACCATTTTATCTGTTTCTGGAGTCCACGGAATATGCAAACTCAATACATCGGTTTTTTCTTGAAGCTCTTTTAATGAAACCTGTTTAGCATTCTTATCTCCAACATTATCCTGAATATCATAACATAAAACTTCTACCTCAAAACCTCTAAGTTTTTTTGCAAATGCTTTACCCATATTACCATAACCTATAATCCCTACCGTTTTTCCGTCAAGTTCATAACCACGATTACTTTCTCGGTTCCATTGTCCCGAACGTATTTCGCTATCGGCAAGATTTAGTTTATTAAAAAGAGACAGAATCATTCCTAATGTATGCTCTGCAACTGCATTACAGTTTCCCTCGGGAGCAGCAATTAGTTCGATATCTTTAGAGAGAGCATAATCACAATCTATGCTTTCTAATCCCGCCCCAACACGTGCTATAAATTTTAAATTTATTGCTTTATCTATAAACTGTTTGTCGATTTTAAAACGACTTCTGATTACAATTCCCTGATAATCCTGAATTTTTGCTTCAATTTCTTCTTTAGTAGAAGTAAAATCGGCATGGTTTTCAAATCCAGCTTCCTGTAATTGTTCCCAAAGAATTGGGTGATTGCTATCGATATGTAAAACTTTAATTGGCATGAAATTAAGACTTAAATTAGATAAACAAAGTAACAAAAAAAATACGGGTTTTGGTTTTAACCAAAAGAATTCGCTAAGAAATGTGTAAATTCGCATAAAACGATTTTATGAAAACAATTGGATTGATTGGTGGCATGTCATGGGAAAGTTCTTCTTTATATTATCAAATAATAAATAGGAGTGTTCAAGAAAAACTTGGTAGTGTTCATTCCTGTAAATCCGTAATGTACTCAGTAGATTTTAATGAAATTGCAACTTTGCAAAAAGAAGGCAATTGGAATAAATTAGGAATATTAATGTCAGACGCGGCTCAACAACTAGAAAAAGCAGGAGCTGATTTTATCATATTATGCACAAACACAATGCATAAATTATCTGATGAAATAGAAAAAAGCGTATCAATTCCTTTAATTCATATTGTCGACGCAACTGCTGAGAAGATTAATGCAGAAAATTTTAGAAAAATAGGATTGTTAGGAACTTCATTTACAATGGAGCAAGATTTTTTTAAAGGTCGCTTACTCGACAAATATAAAATAGAAACTATAATCCCTAATCAAGAACAAAGAGTCGAAATTCATCGAATAATATATGAAGAATTGGTAAAAGGAATAATAAATACCGATTCAAGAACTATTTTTTTAGATATAATAACCGATTTAATAAGCCAAGGCGCCGAAGGAATTATATTAGGATGTACCGAAATTGAACTACTAATTACCAACGAATACACAGCAACCAAATTATTTAATACAGCAGCAATTCACGCACAAAAAGCTGTAGAACACGCACTGAAATAACAATATAAAATGAAATTAACAAAAACATTTAAGGCCTTTTTTCAAAGTGAAAAATCAGGAGGTCTGATTTTACTTTTCGTAACTATTCTTTCTCTTTTTTTAGCAAACTCTATTTTCCAAAACGATTATATTGCTTTTTGGGAAACTAATATCGGACATCATTCCATTACACATTGGATAAATGATGGTTTGATGACTATCTTCTTTCTATTGATAGGATTAGAATTAGAACGCGAAATTTATCAAGGTGAATTAACGAGCATAAAAAATGCTTCTTTACCAATTTTTGGTGCTTTGGGCGGAATGCTTATTCCTGCGGGAATATTTTTATTACTGAATTTTGGAACTGCTACACAAAACGGAGCTGGAATCCCGATGGCAACCGACATTGCTTTTGCAATTGGAATTCTATCTCTTTTAGGAAACAAAGTTCCATCTTCTCTAAAAGTATTCCTTACTGCTCTTGCCGTAATCGATGATTTGGGTGCTATTGTGGTTATTGCGTTATTCTATACTACAACTATATCGTTCCTATATTTAGCTTTGGCTTTTGCTGTTTTAGGTGTGTTATTTATTTTTAATCGAATGAAAGTTCACAATCTCTATGTTTATTTAATTGGTGGAGTTATCATGTGGTATTTTATGCTAAATTCTGGAGTTCACGCTACAATAACAGGTGTTTTACTTGCTTTTGTAATTCCGTTTGGAGATGGAGGCAAGAAAACCTCTTCTTATAAACTACAGCACTTTTTACATAAACCAGTTGCGTTTTTTATCTTACCTTTATTTGCGTTGGCAAATACGTGTATTGCCATAAACTCTGATTGGCATGAAGGTTTAAGTCATCCTAATACACTAGGAATTATTTTAGGATTAGTTGTTGGGAAACCTTTAGGAATAACTCTATTTGCTTTCTTAGGTGTTACATTAGGAATTTGTACGTTACCAAAAGAACTTAAATGGTCTTACGTTATAGGTGCAGGAATGCTGGGCGGAATTGGATTTACAATGTCCATATTTATAACCCTACTTGCTTTTAAAGATCCAGAAGTAATTAATTTTTCTAAAATAGCAATTTTGCTTGCTTCATTTATTGCAGGATTACTGGGATTCATCTGGCTAAAATTGACTTTAAAGAAACGTATTAAGAATACTTAAAAACAAAAAAGGACTTTCGGTTAAAACTGAAAGTCCTTTTTTTATAAAATTCTATTTTTAAAACTATCCTTTAATTTGTTTTAAAGAAGTTTTGATTCCTTTAATTAGAGATGAACTAAAACCATTATGTTCCATTTCATTCAAACCAACAATTGTACAACCTTGTGGTGTTGTTACGCGATCGATTAATTGTTCTGGATGTACTTTTTCCTCTAGCAACATTTTAGCCGCTCCCTTTACAGTTTGCGCCGCTATTGCTAATGCTGTTTGAGAATCAAATCCTATTTCGATTCCTGCTTGCATCGAAGCACGAATATATCGCAATGCATACGCTGTACCACAAGCACCTAAAACAGTTGCTGCATCCATTAACTTTTCGTCAATAATTGGTGCTGTTCCTAAATCTTCAAATAAAGTTACAACTGGTAACGCTTGTGCTCTATCTTTTTCGGTAAATGAAATACACGTAGCCGATTCTCCAAATTGTGCTGCAATATTAGGCATGATTCGTACTACATGATGCTCTTGATTGGTTTTGTTTTGAAGCACATCAATAGCAAGACCACTTACTGCCGAAGCAATTGTTTTATTAAAAATCACAGGAAGGATTTCTGTCAAAACCGTATCAACCTGATATGGCTTTATAGTCAGGATAACAAGATCTGCTTCTTGTATATTATGTTTATTATCTGATGAAACGGTAATTCCTAATTCTTGCAAATACAAGATACTAGCTGTATTTCTTCTGGTAATTGTAACTTGATTATTCTTTGAGAATTTTGCAATCCCTAAGGCTATAGAAACCCCAAGGTTTCCTCCTCCTATTATGTGTACTTTCATTCTGGTTGTAATTTATAGTTTTTTGGTTGTTTTAGTTTAATAGATTTAAGTCTTAAAAAGACTCTAAGAGCATGAAATATAGTGGTTAAGTATATTTAAATTCATGCTTTTATTTTTATAATAACCTGCCTTTTAATAATATAGATGCAATTGTAAAGTAAATAACTAATCCTGTTACATCAACTAATGTTGCTACAAATGGTGCAGATGAAGTTGCTGGATCCAGCTTAAGTTTCTTTAGCATGAATGGTATCATCGACCCAGATAGTGTTCCCCACAATACAATAAATAATAAAGAAAAAGAAACCGTTAGTGCAACAAAAAACCAATGGATTCCATATTCATACAATCCTGTTTTTTGCCATATCATGATTCTTATAAAACCAACAATTCCTAATATAGAACCCAATAAAAAACCTGATGCAATTTCTTTTTTCATTACATACCACCAGTCTTTTAGTGTTAACTCTTTTAAGGCCATTGCACGAATAATAAGTGTTGCCGCTTGTGATCCCGAATTACCTCCACTAGAAATAATAAGCGGAACAAATAAAGCCAAGACTACAGCTTTCTCTATTTCTCCTTCAAAAAAGCCCATTGCAGATGCAGTAAACATTTCTCCAATAAACAGAACCACCAACCAGGTAGCTCTTTTTTTAACCATTTCAAAAAGAGTAGTTTCTACATACGGTAATTCAAGAGCTTCCAAACCCCCAAATTTCTGAATGTCCTCGGTATCTCTTTTTTCTATTTCATCTCTTATGACATCGATAACATCATCAATAGTAATGCGACCTACCAAACGTCCCAGTTCATCTACAACCGGAATTGCTTCCAGATCATATTTTTCCATGATACGCCCTACTTCAACATCGGGAGTTTCTACATCTACATAATGTAATTTCTTAATGTAAACCTCACTAACAGGAGTTCGTGTAGAAGTGGTTAATAAATCCTTAAGCGACAAACGCCCTTTTAATCTATCTTCATCATCGACTACATAAATAGAATGTACTCTTGAAATATTTTCTGCCTGAATTCGCATTTCTTTCACACAAGTAAGTACATTCCAATTTTCATTGACTTTTACCAACTCTTTGTGCATGATTCCCCCTGCAGTATTCTCGGCGTAACGTAATAAATCAACAATGCCTTTAGCATGTTCTACGTCCTGAAGTTCAGATATTACTTCGGCTTTTCTATCTTTCGATAATTCACCAATAATATCAGCAGCATCATTTGTTTCTAATTCGTCAAGCTCCTCGGCAATCTCTTTTGGCGAAAGCCTGCTTAATATATTCTCACGCAAATCATCTTCTAATTCCAGAAGAATCTCAGCGGTTTTTTCGCTATCTAATACTTTAAATATATAAGTTGCTTTATCAAAATCCAGTTCATCCAGGATTTCGGCAATATCAGCATGGTGAATATCATTCAATAAAACTTCCAATTGCTTGTCGTTTTTACTCTGAATGAGTGTTTCTAATTCTTGTATTAGACCTTTGCTGATTTTAAACTCCATCGGCTTCTATTTTCTGAGTTAATGCTATAAATTCTGCCACGTTTAGTTGTTCCGGGCGTAAATCAAAGATAGTGTCTTCTCTTAACTTGTCTGATAAATTTAATGTTTTCAAACTGTTACGTAACGTTTTCCTACGTTGCTGAAAAGCTGTTTTCACTACTGTAAAGAATAACTTTTCGCCGCAAGGCAAACTGTAATCTTCTTTTCGGGTCATTTTCATAACTCCCGATTTTACTTTGGGGGGCGGAATAAATACATTCTCATCTACCGTAAACAAGTATTCGGTATCATAAAAAGCCTGTGCCAAAACCGATAGTATCCCATAAGCTTTAGACCCTTTCTTTTCACAAATACGTTGTGCTACTTCTCTTTGAAACATTCCAGAAAATTCTGGAATCTGATCACGATATTCTAATGTTTTAAAAACAATCTGAGTAGAAATATTATATGGGAAATTCCCAATTATAGCAAATTGTTTTTTCTCAAAAACTTCATTTATATCATACTTCAAAAAATCCTTTGAAATAATTTTATCTTTTAATTTTGGATAGTTCTCATCTAGATAAGTTACCGATTCAGTATCAATTTCGATAACATAGGTATTGATTGGTTTTTCTAACAAGTATTTGGTTAACACACCCATTCCTGGTCCAATTTCCAGAACCTCGTCATATCCTTTTAAACTTAACGTATCTGCTATTGCCTTAGCGATGCTTTCATCCTTAAGGAAATGCTGTCCGAGATGTTTTTTGGCTTTTACTTTTTCCATTTATTTTAGATTATCAGATTGTTAGATTATTGAGTTTTTTGAAATATCAATCCACGCAAGTATCAAATAATCTATTTTTTATTAATTTCCCGAAGTTGTTGAATATCTAGTAAATCCTTAGCCCTATTCGCTTTAATTTTACTTGTAATCAAGTCTTCTAAAGATAAAACATTCCATCTTAAAAATGTTTTGATCCCACAATTTTAGCACCCTACTTTGATTTTATAACAATCAGAAAATTATCTTTATTCTTATCTTCTTTATTCTTAACAGGAAACTTGCTCACACTCTCCATCAAACGAAAAAAAGTTATATACCCTTTCCGTTTTAGACAACTTCAAGAAATCCTCTTGTTGTTGTTTATTGCTCTGTTCCTTAGTTTGAAATTTAATTTCCATTTTATATTTTCAGATTGTTAGACTCTCCAAAATATCAAATAATCTATTTAATGCTCCGAGATAAACTCTAATTCTGTTCTAAAAGAAAGCATTTTATCTGCAAATAATCGTAATGCTTCCTGACTGAAAGCTGGCTCGTCTTCAAGGTAATATTTCTCTAACGTTTCCTTACTATCAGTAACATATTGAACAGAATAAGTAATCCCGCCCATTTCTTCATCTACTAAAACTTTTACTATTCTTGCAGATGAAAATTTTCCTGTTGCTAAAATTTCAGGAATATGTTTTTGTTGCATCCAATTTAGCCATTGGTTGTGCACACTTTCATGTATGTTTGTGGTGATGTTGTAAATAATCATTTTTATCTGTTTAATCGTTTTTTCGGTTAATCGGTTAAACGAATAACCAATTAAACCTAGCTATAAATTGGTATCGCCTCGCAATTCCCTGTATCTCTTTCTGGCATCTACAAAATAAATACTATCCTGATGGTTAAAAATTACTTTCTCATATAAGACTTTTGCCTTTTCAAAATCCTGTAATTTCTTATTGTAAATTTCTGCCGAAAAGAACAATGCTTCATCAATATAGATTCCGTCACTATGTTGATCGATAATCAATTGGTATTGACTTAAAGCCGAATTATAATCGCCTAAGTCTTCGTAAATTTGTCCTAATCGCAGCAAAGTTACGGCTTCTATTTCTTGTCCTTTAAAAGTTTTTAATATATTTTGAAATTGAGCTATCGCATCTTGATTTCTATTTTGATATATAAGATAGTCTCCCTTTGCAAATTGCTTCAAAGCCGTTTGTGTAGAATCGGCAACTGTATTATCATTTATCAATAAAAAATACTCCAAAGCATCATTTGCAATCAACTGTGTATTAGCCGATTTCAACTCTTTAAACTGTTTTAAAGCCCATACAAAATCAGTTTTGAAATAACTCGTTTTGGCAGCTTTTAAACTCGCTTCATGCGCCATAACATCGTTTTTAAGATCCAATTCTATTTGTGAATAATACAATAACGCCTGATTAAATTTTTCTTCAAAAAGTAAAATATCTGCTAATTCCATTTTAGCCTCTGCTTTTTGATAATCATTCAGTTGTAATTCGAGTGCATTCTTAACAATCGTTTTTGCTTCTTCCGATTTTTTTAAATCAAAAGCCAAAAAATGTGCTTGAATTAATTGCAAAGATAAGGTAAAAGGACTTATGCCGTAAGTTGTTAGCAATTCTTGGAGTCCTGTATTAATTGCTGGATATTCTTTTTCGGTTGCTTTATCAATTTTTATTTTATACAAATAGGTATTTGCCTGTACAAGCAAACTTAAATCTTTTGTATTCTCCAGAACAAAAGCTAAAATCTCCTGAGCTGCTTCGGGATCTTCATCATCAATCGCAAACTGAGCCAAATTAACAATGCTCGAAAGTGATTCAGGATCACGTTTGTAAATGGCTTTTTCCTGAATAAATGCTTTCGCAAACTCTTTTTGTTGCACATAAAACCAACTCAAATAATGATTCCAAAAAACATCTTGGTCTTTTTGAGTTCTTAAAATAAGTGCTTTTCGTAATGCGTCATTGAAACTTGTATCGGCAGCATCTGCCATAAACCTTGATAACTGACTCTGAATTAATGGAGTGTTTTGTTGATTTTCATTAGATTCTGTCAACAAAGTTTCAATCATCATATCAGTCTTACCCATTTGTCCGTAGAGTAAACCAATCTGAAAATTAAAATTAAAGCTAGGCTGAATTTTAGATGCCATTTGATATGCTTTTAAAGCATATTCCAATAACACTTTTTTCTCAAAAGAATTGGCAATACCAAATACCTCATTAGGATTTGTAGAGATTTTATCTAAAGCCTGGTCGTAGAAGTTTTTGGCTTTAGCATCATTTTTTTGTAATTGAAAATTATATCCCAGTTCAATTAAAATAGTACCTTGTTTGTACTTATTAAATCGATTTTGGATAATTTTTTCGGCTACATCAAACTGTTGTAGTTGTTGGTAACAATCAATAGTTCGATAAAAATATTGTGTGTTCGAAGGATTAGTATCCAACAATTCCTGATAGCTGATTTTTGCTTTTTCAAAATCACCTTTATCGTAATAATATTGCGCTAATTGTTCATTTTGAGCAAATGTAAATAGCGAGAATGATAAAGTAATAAATAGAAAGAGCTTTTTCATCTTCGGTTTTTAGTTACAGTTTTAGTATTCAGTCTCAGTGACAGTTTTCAGTTTCCAAACTGGACTGAAAACTGCAACCGAATACTGTTTACTAAAAAGATTAGTCTATAATATCAAACCCACAGTATGGTCGTAATACTTCTGGAATTACGATTCCCTCTGGTGTTTGGTAATTTTCAAGAATTCCCGCAAGTACCCTTGGCAAAGCCAATGAACTTCCGTTTAATGTATGAGCCAATTGATTTTTTCCGTCTTTATCTTTAAAACGTAATTTCAAACGGTTCGCTTGAAAAGTTTCGAAGTTAGAAACTGAACTAATCTCTAACCAACGATCTTGTGCTGTAGAGAAAACTTCAAAGTCATATGTCAATGCTGCTGTAAAACCCATATCACCACCACACAAACGTAAAATTCTGTATGGTAATTTTAATTCTTGCAAAATATTTTTCACATGCTCCACCATTCCGTCAAGCGCTTTGTATGAATTATCAGGATGCTCAACACGTACAATTTCTACTTTGTCAAATTGGTGCAAACGGTTTAATCCACGTACGTGAGCTCCATAAGAACCCGCCTCACGACGGAAACAAGGCGTATATGCTGTATGTAAAACAGGTAATTCGCTTTCGCTCAAAATAACATCACGGAATAAATTTGTAACAGGAACTTCGGCAGTTGGGATTAAGTATAAATCGTCAATAGTCGAATGATACATTTGTCCTTCTTTGTCTGGCAATTGTCCTGTTCCATATCCTGAAGCTTCATTTACTAAATGCGGAACTTGCACTTCATTATATCCTGCGGCAGTATTTTTATCTAAAAAATAATTGATTAAAGCACGTTGTAATCTAGCACCTTTTCCTTTATAAACAGGAAATCCAGCACCAGCTATTTTTACACCAAGCTCAAAATCGATAATATCATATTTTTTTACCAAATCCCAATGTGGTTGTGCACCTTCATGTAAAACTGGAATTTCCCCCTCTTCAAAAACATTCAAATTGTCTTCTGGAGTTTTCCCTGCTGGTACAATATCAGCTGGAAGGTTTGGCAATGCGTATAGTTTTTGAGTTAAATCCTGAGCCAAAACATCAGCTTTGTCTGCTAACTCTTTACTTTTTTCTTTTAATACAACTGTTTTCTCTTTTAAGATTGCGGCTTTAGATTTTTCACCCGCTTTCATCAATTCGCCAATATCTTTGGATAATTTATTAGATTCAGACAAAATGTTATCCAACTCAACTTGAGTTGCACGACGTTTTTCATCTAGTTGCACCACTTCTTCAACAGCGCTTTTGGCATCGATATTTCGTTTTGCCAAAGCTGTGATTACTTTTTCCTGATTTTCTCTAATAAATGCGATTTGTAACATAGCTTAAATTTTGTAACTATTGTATATTTATATATTAAGGAAGCAAATTTAAGGAAATGTTTGCTAAGAATGGGACAAAGTTTATAGCGAAAGGTAATTTCTTACTTATAAAAGAATATTATTCCACAAACTGTTGTCTTCCTGAGCGGAGTCAAAGGATCACAAAGTTGCACAAAGACTCCCAAAAGTTTAATTAAATAGAAATAAATACAATACTTTGCCCTCCTGAGTAGAGTCTAAGGATCAATTAGTTACCAAATATAATTCTGATAACTTTACAATATCATTGTTCTCTAGTCCCTCTTTCTTCTTGCATCTTAAATCTTCCTTCTCTCTTTTCACAAACTCCATTTCACACAAACTCACCCTTTGAACCTTTGCTACTCTGAACCTAAGAACCTTGCTTAAGCCCTTTTAATTTCATGACCCACAAATTCCTCCAGAGTAGCAAACATATCATCTACCGAAAGAACTTCTAAATCAGGATGTGATTTTAAAAAATTAGCGTTCAACGTAACCAGGTTTTCTTCTATTTCATAAAAAGTATCATTGTTAAGCAAATCTCTTATTGGGTTTACACCTTCTAATTTTCCTTTAAGGAATTTATTAAGTTTTACGCTGCTCATTAATTTTACTTTTTTGCTTTGTTGTTGGAATAATTCCAAGTGTTTTTCGGCACCAAACAAAGCCAAACCTTCTTCGATTAACTCATTTAACTCAGCATTCCAACTCGAATTATATACAAATTGAGCAAAATTTCCCTCTGTACATTGCGAAGTGTAATAATCTAAATAATAACTCATCAAAGCATCCTCATGAATCAAGTCATCATCAATACCTTCCTCACGCATTAAGTTAATTACCGAAATATTAGAGTGAATTATATCTTGAAGATTCTCACTATTCATTGCCGTTTCAGAAACTATTATTCTACCGAATTCCATCTTGTTTTATGTTTAGATTTTGTTTTGCAAATTTCAGTTAAATTAAACCAGAAAAGAAATACAATCTGATTTATATCCCATCTAATCCGTCCTTACCCATTTTTTCATTCATTTTTGTAACCAAAGCTTTCAAACGTAATGCTTTTGCTTTTTTCTCCTCCTGAAGTTTAGTCTTTTTTCGGTTTAGCAATTTGGTATGCAAAGCCTTGTTTTTGGTATTTTTTTCAGGTCCTTTTGCCATGATTTCTATGCTTATTTAATTCCGCTTACAAAGATATGAAACTGAATGGGAATAATTTACTGGGCGTTTCCCTCCGGGTCGGGCTATTCACTACAAGTCCTCGCACTTCCTCCGTCAGGCTGTGGGCTATCCGCTGCTATCCCTAACGCAAACCCATTTTCATAAGAAATATAAATTCACAATATTATTATGTAACAAAAAACACTATTTTAGCATTGAATTAAAATTATTCATCGCCCAAATTCTATTAAAATATTATACCTATGAAAAAATTTTTTATTGCAGCTATTTCACTTTTATCCTTCTCAATGTATTCTCAAAGTCGATATGAACTACAAGATAAAGGAACAGAAAGACTCTATCTTTCAGATACTATTATACAAATGGCTACTAATAAAGTTATTACAAATGAGCCAATGCTTATTGTAGATGGAGTAACATATACTTATCAAGACTTAGAAAAAAAGAAACTTACATTTTCAAAAAATCAAATTCTAAAGATTACAACTGTTGACAGACAAAAAGCAATTAGTCTTTATGGAGATACTGAGGGAGTAGGCGTTTTAATTATAAAAACAGTTAACGCTTCATATTAAAACCGCATGCCAAAAATACATCATTTAAACTGTGTTAAAATTGTTTCACCAGTTAACGATAATGTCTGTGGACATTGCCTATTGATTGAAGAGAATGATAAACTCATTTTAATTGATACTGGTATTGGACTTTTAGACATCCAAAAACCATTAGAAAGAATCGGCCAACAACTTATAGATATTGTTGGCTATAGCTTTAACGAAAATCAAACCGCCATAAGGCAAATCGAGAAATTAGGACTTAACCCTGAAAAAGTTACTGATTGCGTTATTTCCCATCTCGATAACGACCACATAGGAGGCCTTGCCGATTTTCCTAATGCAACAGTTCACGTAGGAATCGAAGAATATGAAAACTTCAATTCAGGAAATTCAAGATACTTAAAAACACCATTAGCACATAATCCAACGATTAAAACTTATGGAAAATCCGACTTTAATTGGTTCGGATTTGAAGCTAGAAAAGTCATTACAAATACCGAAACAGAAATTTTTCTTGTTCCTCTTTTCGGACATACTTCAGGACATTGTGGCGTAGTAATAAAAACAGACAGTAAATGGATGTTTTACATTGCAGACGCATATTACATGAGACTAGAACTTAATGATAGTGAGCATCCCGTAAATCAGTTAGCCAAAATGAGGGCAGACAACAATGATTTAAGATTAAACAGTTTAGATAAAATAAGAAATTTAATAAATGAGCATCCTGAAATAGCAGTTTTTGGATATCATGACATCAAAGAGTTTAAACTTTACGAGAAGTAAGCTTGCAAAACAAGATAACATCTTAAATACTTTCAATCAGAATACAAGAATTATATCTGTTCTAAAAAAATTATATAACGTTGATTTAAATGGACACTCGAAAAATCAAATTGGTAGACTATGAAAATGTTGGTGATTTTAAGATTCAACTTCTTCGTAAATTAAATCTATTCGACTCCAATAAAAATTGTGAAAGTGAATTTTACGAAAGAATTCAGAATTATCTAAATAGAAACAGTCAACTAATAATTGAAATTTCTATCTCTAAAACTGAACTATCAAATAAAATCTACACTAAAATATTAAGAAAGTTAACAGCACAAGAAATACCCGAAAATTATCCATTAAATGCTTCTAATATGGAAACACAAGCTTATTTTAGAGAAATAAGCGGAGAAGAATTTAACTTACTTAAATTGAAAGCAGAAAATGATAGTATCCTAGAAGTAAATTCTTTCATGACTGAATTTGAAAAAATCAACAACTTCAGTAATTTAAAAATAAGTATTAAACAATAGATCTCGACTGTCAAAATCTCATATAAACTTTACAGTATTCTGTTTTAAATTAGTACATATTTCAAACCACATAACATTAAATCAAATACTAAATTGAACGCTTTTAATTGGATAAACAATCAAAACTCAGAATTTGAAAAAGCATTCTCATATCTTAAAAGAATGGGGAATTTAACTCCAAGTGCTGAAAAAACTTTTGAATTATTAAAAGAATTAAATTCTGAAACTCCCGATTTACAATCTGATGTTTTAATCTCCGAATTTAATAAAATCCAATATCACTCAAATACTTATAGTTATTTTTACTTCTATTTTCCTATAGTTACTCATATTTTATACTACAAACCGAAATATGAAAAGGATATTTTAAAATATTTAGTCAGTCCAAATTTTGCAAATGGAACATCAGAAGTACATGAAATGATTTCGATGATTACAGAAACCATGAAATTTAAACTTAACGAAGACAAATATTATTTGACTAGAGAAAGCCAGTTTTGGGTTACAAATGAACTTCCTAAACTCGAAAAACAAGTTCAACGAGAAATAGACATTTGTTGGAAAGAATTAGACGAATAAATCTACTAGATATAAATTATTATAATTGTATTTTTAACAAGCGAACATATCAAAAAAATAAGCATTTAAAAATATAAATAATGATGGGAAGAATAGCATTAGAATACTATGTTTTAGATGTATTCTCTAATACAAGTTACAAAGGAAACCCTTTGTCTGTCGTTTTTACTGATGGAAATTTAGATTTAGAAGTTTATCAAAATATTGCAAAGGAATTTGGTTATTCTGAGACTTCATTTGTTTATTATTCTAAAGTACAAAAGGCTCTTAATGTTCGTTCTTTTACTCCAATAGGCTTTGAGATAGACGGAGCTGGACACAATTTATTAGGTGCCGTTTGTGGTGCATTATTAAAAAAAATACCAATATTTAATGAGCAAGATGAAAACAATCGTTTTGTAATCATGAAAAATGCCCCGATACGAGTAACAGCAAGTTTTGATTCAGTCACACAATATCCTATTGTACAAATGCATCAAAAACAAGCTATTATAAAACACCAAGTCCCTACTTATAAAATAGCAATAGCATTAGGTTTAAAAATAGAAGATTTAGAAGTTAATATGCTCGTTCCAACTGTGGTACAAACAGAAGTTTCGCACGTAATGGTTCCGATTAGAAATAGCCAATTACTCAACGGCTGCACTCCTGACAACAAACTTTTAATCGAAATTTCAAAAGAACATCAATTTGAAGGTTTTTATTGTTTTACTATTACTGATGAAGATCAAGATAATATTGTTGAAGCCAGGTTTTTCAATCCAATAATCGGAATAGAAGAAGATGCTGCTACTGGAACTGCTGCAGGCCCTCTAATCGGTTTTTTGACAAAAAATAAGTATACACAACCAAACAAAGAATATAAGATTCTACAAGGCGTAAAATTAAATCAATCCTCAATAATAGAAGTAATGAGTAGACAAAGTGATATTTTAGTTGGTGGATCTTCAGCTATAACAATGCGTGGCGAACTTTATATTTAGATAAAATCAAACCAGATTAGATTTCTTTTTAATTCTTTCCTACAACTACCAACATAACCACTTCATGGAGATTATAATAAAAATAATAACATTTATATCAATAATAACTTTAATCGTTTTACCAATTGTAATATTAAATAAAATATATAAACGAAATACTAAAAACATATTCATCATATACTTAATCACCAGCATCATAACAACTTTTATTCTCGTTTTAATTGTAGGATGGTGGGGAAGCTTTTCAAATGAGATTCTACTTTCTTATTATGGATTTGATTTTGATGCTATGAACGATATTGAAAGATTTAAAAATGTAGCCCTTGAAAATTTAGAAAAAGTAAAAGAACTAGAAAAAAATACGCTAGGAATTGGTTGGCCACTTAAAGCTTTTATGTTTTTTCTAATTTACTCACCATATCTATTAATTGTATACATCTCAACTTATTTTTATAGAAAAAATAGCAAGCACGAGTTATTAGCAAAATAAATCATGTTAACTCTAAATTTATATCTATTAGAACCAATTTCATTACTACACCACTTAGATTAATAAAATTAAGGGGGAAGATTTAAATTTTATTCTCCATAAACGCGCTAAAATTATACCGCAAAGCTTCACAAAATTTACACAGAGTCTCGCAAAGATTTTTTACTTGTAAAACTTAAAATAGTTTCTCGCAAAATCGCTGAGACGCAAAACTGTTTTTAGCATAAATAACACTTCAGGTTTTAACCGCAGAGGGAGGAAAGAGAAAAAAAAAAAAAAA
>NZ_JSYP01000038.1 GCF_000813005.1 Flavobacterium sp. KMS
AATATGTCTAGGAACGTGTTCTTCTTTTTAATGTCGCTTGTTTCTCAAAGCGGGTGCAAAAGTAGAAAAGTCTTTTCTAACTGGCAAGAAATTTGTGAAGTTTTTTTTGGAAAATTTTCGTTTCCGTTTTCTTCTTTCTTATCAATCTTTCAAGGAACTTTCCGTTGTTTTGCGGGGTGCAAATGTAACATCCGTTTTCCATTCTCACAAGCTTTTCTAAATCTTTTTTTTTTAGAATTTTATTTCTAATTTGATTCGTCTTGCTTGCCAGTATTTAAAGGAACGTTTGTCGTTGTTGCGGGTGCAAAACTACCACCTTTATATAGATAAACAATACCTTTTAGCGAGTATTTTTTGTTTATTTTTTATTCTTTTCTTAATACTCTGATAACACACCCCTTACGGGCTGTTATTTTTTGTTGTTTTCTATCTGCTTTGGGTACTTTAGGGCATTTGACTCGTTTTTCCTTTGGTTTTGCTGGATTTCTTGGGGTTTCTCGCATTCTTGTTTCTCGCAGATTTAGCTGATAGAGCAGATTTTGAGCTTCCTATCCCTGATAGCCACGAAGCATCGGGGGAAACCCTTGGCCTTTTTCCTTTAAAAAGGACGAGATTGGAGCGTCCCGAAGCTTCGGGAGCAGGAAATAGCTCCTAAAAAAGCTTCTCCTATATATAAGGAGAAAAGCTCTCCTTATATATAGGTACATAAAAGAAGAAGCCCTCTCATAATTTGAGAGGGCTTCTTCTTAGGTTTTTGAGAAATAGAATTCTTAATTCGTTTTCATTGGTGGCAAATCGAATGCTTTTGAATCGTGCTCGAAGTTGTTACGGTGTGAACCGTCACAAAAAGGTTTATTAACAGATAATCCACAACGACAAAGCCCTAATGCAGCTCTTCCTTGTAATCCGTAAACTGTTCCTTCTGAATCCAATATTTCGAAATCACCTTCTATCTTGATAGATCCGTTTTTATTAATTATTAGTTTAGTCTTGCTCATAATGTTCTTTTCTTTTTTTTGCATCAAAGATTGCAAAATATATTCCGAACGATTTGCATTAGATTGTGGTTTTTATGGATTGAAGGCTTAGTTTAAATTAATTCTACTTTATGTGGTAAGCTATTACACGAAGTCACACAAAGGTTTTTTAAATAATTCTTCGCAATGCTTTGAGATAATTTGAGGAAAAGCTATTACACAAAGTTGCGCAAAGGCTACTCAGAGGTTCACAAAGGTTTTTCTTTGCATTGCTTTGTCATGTTTTGAGAATCTATTACACGAAGTTTCGCAAAGGCTGCACAGAGATTCGCAAAGGTTTTTATGAGACTTCGGCTCCGCTCAGTCTGACAAGTTTACGACTTAGTACTTTTGTTGTTTGGTTACTTTGTGACTCTGCTACACTTCGTCTTTATCCTTATAATGTACAAAACTTGGTGTTTTCTAGCCCAGATAGGAACGGCATCCTTTGCTTGCCTTCTTTAGGCAAGTAAAGATAAAGTGGATAGCTGGAAATAGCTCCTGATAAAAAAGAATATCCCGAAGCGTCGGGACTCAATTCTATTGCTTATTTTTGCACAGAATTTATCATAATAAAACCTAAAGTCGGCTTATATTACGGCTTTATCAGAAAAATAAAAATCAATTTTATGTTACAAAATCCTAAGAGATATACCATTACTGCTGCTTTACCTTATACGAACGGACCGATACACATTGGCCATTTGGCGGGCGTTTACGTGCCATCGGACATTTATTCTCGCTACTTACGTATGCAGGGGAAAGATGTGGCTTTTATTTGCGGAAGCGATGAGCACGGTGTGGCGATTTCTATGAAAGCTAAGAAGGAAGGTATTACTCCGCAAGAGGTTATTAACAAATATGACGGAATTATCCGTAAATCTTTTATCGATTTCGGAATTTCTTTTGATAATTATTCTAGAACTTCGGCTAAAATTCATCACGATACAGCTTCGGAATTTTTTAGAACGTTGTATGATAAAGGTGATTTTATTGAAGAAGTAACGGAACAATTATATGATGCAAAAGCGAATCAGTTTCTTGCTGATCGTTTTGTTGTTGGGACTTGTCCTAAATGTGGCAATGAGGAAGCATATGGTGATCAGTGCGAAAAATGTGGATCTACGCTTAATGCAACCGATTTGATCAATCCGAAATCGACTATTACTGGTGAAACTCCAATTTTAAAATCGACTAAACACTGGTTTTTACCTCTAGACAGATATACTGATTTCCTGACTGAATGGATTTTGGTTGGACATAAAAATGACTGGAAACCTAATGTTTATGGTCAGGTAAAATCATGGGTTGATGGTGGACTTGAGCCTCGTGCTGTAACGCGTGATCTTGACTGGGGAATTGATGTTCCTGTGGAAGGTGCTGAAGGGAAAAAATTATATGTTTGGTTTGATGCTCCTATCGGTTACATCTCATCGACTAAAGAATGGGCTGCACGCGAAGGTAAAGATTGGGAACCGTACTGGAAAGATGAAGATACGAAACTGGTACATTTTATTGGGAAAGACAATATTGTTTTTCACTGTATTATTTTCCCTGCAATGCTTAAAGCTGAAGGAAGTTATATTTTGCCAGACAATGTTCCTGCAAATGAGTTTTTGAATTTGGAAGGAAACAAACTTTCGACTTCTAAGAACTGGGCGGTTTGGTTACACGAATATTTAGAAGATTTTCCTGAGAAGCAAGATGTTTTGCGTTATGCACTGACAGCTAATGCTCCGGAAACTAAAGATAATGATTTTACCTGGAAAGATTTTCAGGCTAGAAACAACAACGAATTGGTTGCCGTTTTTGGTAACTTTATTAATCGTGTTGTAGTTTTGACTAATAAATATTACGACGGTTTTATTCCTACTCCAAATGAATTAACGGAGATTGACGAAGCTACTCTAGCTGAATTAAAAGCATATCCTGCTGTTATTTCTAGTTCGGTAGAACGTTACAGATTCCGTGAAGCATTGGGTGAGTTAATGAATGTTGCTCGTTTAGGAAATAAATATCTTGCCGATGAGGAGCCGTGGAAAGTTATGAAAGACAATCCGGAACGTGTAAAAACTCAGATGTATGTAGCATTACAAATTGCTGCTGCGTTGAGCATTTTATCTGAACCGTTCTTGCCTTTTACTGCTACTAAATTATCGAGAATATTAAAGAATGAAGGCAAACTAAAATGGAGTGACATCGCTGAAACTTCGGATTTAATTCCTGCTGGACACCAGATTGGTGAAGCTGAATTACTTTTTGCTAAGATTGAAGATGAAGAAATTCAGAAACAAATAGATAAACTAGAAGCTACAAAAACTGCTAATCTTGCTGAAAACAAGCAACCTGAACCTCAGAAAGATTTGATTCAGTTTGAGGATTTTGCCAAAATGGATTTACGTGTAGGAACTATCCTTGAAGCGGAAAAAATGCCGAAAGCTAACAAACTTTTGATTCTGAAAGTTGATACTGGAATTGATGTTCGTACGATTGTTTCGGGAATTGCTGAGAGTTTTTCGCCAGAAGAAATAGTTGGAAAACGCGTAACTGTGTTAGCAAACTTAGCTCCAAGAGCTTTACGTGGCGTTGAAAGTCAAGGTATGATCTTAATGACTACAAATGCTGAAGGAAAATTGGTTTTTGTAAATCCTGATGCCGAGGCTGCAAATGGAGAAACGATAAACTAAATAGAATTCATTTATAAAATGGAACCACTAAGAAACCTAAAAATAAAACAATATCAAGAGCTTTTTATAAAAGAGCTCAATGATATTGATGACTTTAATTTATTAATTCTTAAAGGCCATATATTGGTTGAATATATTATAAATTTATATCTCGAATCTTTGTCTAATAAAAAAGAACCTGACTTTTTTAAAGAAAATTACACTTTCTCATTAAAATTAGGTCTTTTAAAACATTTCGGAAATATTGGTGGAGAATTAATTAATCTCTATGAGGAATTACATTTATTAAATAAATTAAGAAATGATATAGCTCATAAACTACAATATCAAGAAAGACATTTAACCGATTTTTATACACATCTTTCCAAGAAAGAGCTGATATTTAAAAATAATGATTTTGATAATGAATTAGAAAAATTCAAACATGCTATCTTCTTTTTGTTAGGAATATTTGTTGCTGCATACGTTCAAAATGTTGATAAAACTGATTACGATAATTATTCTTAAGAAGTAAATATTTTGGACATGTTCAAAATACATATTTTTTTATCTAAACTAATTTTATATTCGTAAGTTTGTACTGACAAAATACCTTAAGGAGCAATCCTGAAACTTTATTATAAGTTAACATAAGCGATTCCCTCGCCATGATGTCCCTGTGGAAACTATGGGAAATCTATCCTTACGGGTATTTTGTCACATCTAAAGCGAGGGTTTCGTGTGTTTAATATTTTCGATTATGACAAAAGAAAATCAAAAACTATCACATGATGATGTAATGCCATCCGTGGCAAATTTCCTTTCTGCCCTTTGGCTTGAAGGTGAATTTAGAAATCAACCCGAATATTTAACTGAAATATTCGATATGATTCTAGAATCTGAAATTGGGAATAATCTCGATATCAGAACTAAAATGATTGGTTGCATAAAAACTAGTCGGATGCTCGCCAAATCACTTGAGCCTTTTTCGGATAAACAAATAGAAAAAGCTTGTAATAAAATGGTTAATGTCTGAGATTAAAATAATAAAACGCGTGAATTTCTTAATTGATTCACGCGTTTTTTACTTTAAAAAAAACTTTTCTTACCTAATTATATTTAAGAGAAAAACAAGATATTAGCCAGACAAAAATCAAACCTCCAATAAATTAAAAATGCTTAAAAAATTACTCCTTACCTATTTGTTTTTAAATAGTTTAGCTTCTTTCTCGCAAGAAATCGTAAGCTCTACAACTGTTGATTTAAAAAAGAACCGTGATGTTTTTCAGACTATAAATGATGATAAAAAAGAAGTTACATTATTTGTTAGTGATAAAGTAAAGGTAAAAGCTATTCGTCTTAACGAAAAAATGCAAATTATAGACAGTATTTCTACTGAAAGACCAAACACTAAGATGTACTCTAATATGATTGGTAACAATATTAGTAATGATAATACAAGATTATTTTGGGCATCAAACGATTATGAAGATATTTTTACTCAATTGTATGACTTTAATAGTCGAAAAATAATAACGCAACAATATACCCTTCTTTTTAAAAATGAAAAGATTTTGCAAAAATTTAGTGGAAATGAAAATTTCTATATTTTAAGTGTCATAAAAAAAAGCAATAATTTCAAGCTTCATATTTTTGACAAAGATGGTAATCATAAAGAGCAAATAATCAATTTAGATGGTTTTCGTTTTTTTAGATATGGTTATACCAGAACAGATTTATATGGCGTTTTTGAAGAAAACCTACTTCCTTTTGAAATTCCTTTTACATTGCAAAATATCAATGTTAAAAATCCAACTTCTTTAACCGATGCTGCAAAAAAGAGAAAATGCTATTTTGATAATAAACAAATCATAATAACTCTTGATGCTAATATCGACTATACTCAAGTTATTCGTATAGATTTAGATCGTTTTATTGCTACTGAAAGAATGGTGAAAAAACATTCAATAGGTGTGAATGAGCGCTATTTTCTGAATTCTAACTCATTCTTTTTTGACAATAAACTATATCAGGTAAAAACCTCTTCTGAATTGTTTTATTTTACAATAAAAGATTTAGACGATAATATAATAAAAGAATACTTCGCCAATGCAGCTAATCCGATCGACTTTAAAAATTCTGAAATTTATCAGGAAGGTGGAGCTTTTGGAGGAAAAAGAACTCTGGATAACAGCTCTCAATTTATACGAAAAATAAACAATTTAAACACTGCTATTTCTTGTTACCATATGGGAGAAAGCACTTTGATAACATTTGGAGGCGTCTCTGCAGGACAGCAATCTGGCGGTCAAGCGGCAATGAATCAATTTGGACTTATTGGTGCAATAGCTGGAGCTGTGTTTTTTAGCCCGACAATGGAAAGCTTTAATTCCTATTCTAACAAAAAAGTAGTTAAAGTTGAAGGTCTATTCGACAATGAAGGAAATCACATAAAAGGAGATTTACAACCGTTAGCATTTGATAAGATTCGAACTTTTTTTGATGACAACAATGATGTATCCTCACAAACACTATTTAAAACTGACTCTTATTATTTGGGCTATTATGATAATAAGACTAAAGAATATATTATAAGAAAATTTGTAGACTAAAATCTATCTCTGTTCTTACTTTTTAATTTCGAATACTAACCGCGTGAATCTATTAATTGATTCACGCGTTTTTTACTTTTAAACACATCGCAAATAATTTTAATTTGCTGTATTTTTGCCCAAAAAAAACACTTCCCGAAAGGCATAATTTAAAAGCTTAATTAAATATATTGTACTAAGCTTGAAAAACTTTAAAAATGAAAATTACAAAACCAAGATTAGCATTAATCTGTGGAATACTCTGCATATCTATTTTCCCTATATTGGTTAAATTGAAACTAGCACCTGGATTAATTTCGGCTTTTTATCGCATGACGTTTGCTATAATATTGCTTTTACCTTATGTGCTTATCACTAAAAGTTTTAAACTTCCAAAAACGAAATTCGTGCTTTTAGCTGCACTTTGTGGCGTATTATTCTCGTCTGATGTTGCTGTTTGGAATATTGCCATACAAGAATCGAGTGCAACACAAGCTTCATTGCTAACAAACTTGTCCCCGCTTTGGGTTGGGATTGGTTCTTTTTTCTTTTTGAAAGTAAGACCAGCAACTAATTTCTGGATTGGAACTGTTGTAGCATTATTTGGAATGATTACTTTAGTTGGTTTTAGTTTTTTCCTGGAATTGAATTTTGATCAGGCTTTTCTGTTAGCTGTTTTATCAGGGATTTTATATTCGATTTATCTTTTGGTGAGCAAAAATGTCCTTACAGAAGTTGATGTTTTATCGTTTATGACTATTAGTTTATTGACTTCAAGTCTTTATTTGGGGATTCTTTGCTATGCTTTAAACGAACCTTTTACTGGATTTTCAAATACCGGATGGTTTGTATTAGTGCTTCAGGCTGTAATTTGTCAGTTGTGCGCTTGGCTTTCTATAAGTTATGCTACCCAACATATGCGAGCTACAAGAGTTTCTCTAAGTTTATTAAGTCAAGCGGTACTAACTTCGATATTGGCTTGGTTATTCTTAGAAGAAAAAATAACTTTACAGATGATTTTCGGTGGAATTATTTTGTTATTCGGAATTCGGATTACGTTTTACGATAAAACTATTTCAATTAAGAAACTGCTTTCTAAGAATTAGAATTGGGATGCGAAAGTAGAACGCGGATTAAACAGATTCGCTAAAGCGAAAACACAGATAAAAACGGATTTTTTAATTTTTAACAGAAAAGTTTCACGCAGATTTGGCAGATTGAGCAGATTATTTTTTAGTTTTTTAAAATCCATTTAATCTGTGGCAAAAAATAGAACGCGGATGTCGCAGATTTGCTAAAGCGAAAACGCAGATAAAAACGGATTTTTAATTTTTAACGATAAAGTTTCTCGCAGATTTGGCAGATTGAGCAGATTATTTTTTAGTTTTTTAAAATCCATTTAATCTGTGGCAAAAAAATAGAACGCGGATTAAACAGATTCGCTAAAGCGAAAACACGAATAAAAACGGATTTTTAATTTTTAACGATAAAGTTTCTCGCAGATTTGGCAGATTGAGCAGATTATTTTTTAATTCTTTGAAATCCATTTAATCTGTGGCAAAAGAATTTAAACTAAGAAAACTTCAACCTTTAAACAAAATTTTAAATGTTACATAAAGACAAAATATCAAAACTTAAAGTAATCGCATTTGATGCCGATGATACTTTATTTGTAAACGAACCTTATTTTCAGGAAACGGAACAAAAATTTTGTGTGTTGATGGAAGATTATCTTTCGCATCAAGGTTTATCACAGGAATTATTTAAAACCGAAATTCAGAATCTATCTTTATATGGTTATGGAATTAAGGGATATATCCTTTCGATGATTGAAGCAGCAATACAAATTTCGAATAATACGATTTCTATCGAGGTTATTGGAAAAATCATTGAGTATGGAAAAGAATTACTCGAGAAACCAATCGATTTGCTAGATGGTGTTGAAGAAACTCTAAAAGCACTTCATGGCAAGTACAAACTTGTTGTTGCTACAAAAGGTGACTTAAAAGATCAACATAGTAAATTACATCGTTCTGGTTTAGGTCACTATTTTCACCATATCGAAGTAATGTCTGACAAGCAAGAAATTGATTATGAAAAACTATTAAAGCGTTTGGATATTAAAGCTGATGAATTCTTAATGATTGGAAATTCATTAAAATCGGATGTTTTACCTGTTTTAGGAATTGGAGGATATGCGGTACATATTCCGTTTCATACAACTTGGGAACATGAGAAGATTAGTCATAAAGTAGAACACGAAAACTTCTTCGCTTTTGAAAAAATAACCGACGTAGTAAATAAATTAATATAATGAAAACCCTTTTGGATCTGGAAACTTGGAACAGAAAAGAACATTTTCTGTTTTTCAAGCAAATGGATGAGCCTTTTTTTGGAGTAACAGTCGAGATTGATTGTACGATTGCTTATACGAATGCGAAGAAATTAAATTCTTCTTTTTTTATTTATTATCTGCATAAAACATTAGTTGCTATAAATGCAATTGAACCTTTTAAGTATCGTATTGTCGAAGATCGGGTTTATATACACGATAGCATTAATGGTTCAGCAACAATTGGTCGTGAAGATGGTACTTTTGGATTTTCTTTAATTGAGTTTAATCCGGATTTTAAAATCTTTGAGCAAATTGCATTATCTGAAATCGAGCGTATACAAAATACAACGGGACTTTTTACCCGAACATTTAGTGAGGATAATCTCATTCATTTTTCAGCAATTCCCTGGATCAATTTCACTTCTCTATCTCATGCCAGAAGTTATACTTTTCCAGATAGTTGCCCAAAAGTTTCCTTTGGAAAAATGATGATTTCTGAAACCGGAAAAAGAACTATTTCTATGTCTATTCATGTACATCATGGCTTAATGGATGCCTTACATGTAGGACAGTTTATAGATTATTTTCAAGAATTAATGAACACATAATCTAATAAAATCACCATAACATCTAAAAGTCAGCCATATAGCTGACTTTTTTTATTTAATTACAGATTCTTGTTTTTGTCTTATCTTATTACTTTTATACCTTCTTTAGGATACGGAATTTTCTGATAATTTTGTTTGTTTGGACAAATTTAAAATTCCAAATTAAAATGAAAAAAATTACAATCATTCTGGCTTTTGCAATAGGTGCATCGAACTTACATGCACAGACAAAAACAGAAAAAACAACTGAAAATAATTACAATAAATGGTCTATAGAATTTGATGGTGGTTTTAACAAACCACAACGTCCATTTACATCAGGTTATTCAACTTCTACAATAAGTCCGTTTACAGTTGATTTAGGAGCTCGATACATGTTTAATAACAAATTTGGTTTAAAAGCCGATTTGGGATATAACAGTTTTGAAGATGGTAAACACTCTCTAGACTTTAGTTCTAAATATTACAGATTCGGTTTACAAGGTGTTGCAAACTTAGGTAGGATCATGAATTTTGAATCATGGACTAATACAATTGGTTTATTAGGACACGTAGGTGCTGGCGTAGGTCGATTTGAAAACGACAAATTAACTGATCAAGACTGGGTAGGTAATTTTATGGCTGGTATTACTGGTCAGATTAAATTATCTAACAGAGTTGCTTTAACAGGTGATTTCACTACTTTTCTTATGGCTGAGCAAGATGCTACATTTGATGGTACAAAAAACAGAAGTATGAGAGGTTTTTCAGGACTTCTTTTTACTGGTACAGTAGGTTTAAACATTTACTTAGGTAAAAACGAGAAACATGCTGACTGGGTTGTACTTGCTCAAGATGCTGATGTTTCTGCATTAGAAAGCAAATTAGCTGATCTTCAAACTCAAGTAAATAAAATTCCTGAGAAACAAGTAATTGTAGAAAAAGCAGTAATTGCTCCAATAGCACCTGAAAAAGATCTTGTTAAAGAAATGATCAACGATAAATACTACAGTGTTTATTTTGATTTTAACAAATCGACTCCAATAGAAAATTCTACTGCAGCTATCGATGTTGTTTTAACTTATTTAAGAAAAAACCCATCAACTACTCTTGATATTATTGGTTATGCTGATCAAGTTGGTAAATCAGATTACAACGATAAATTATCAAACTTAAGAGCTAATAACGTAAAAACTATTTTTGAAAAAGCTGGTATTTCATCTTCAAGATTAAATGTAGTTGGTAAAGGTGCTGATACATCTATCGAGAAAAACTCAGAAGAAGCTAGAAGATTGGCAAGAAGAGTTACTTTCCAAGTAAAATAAATTCTTTTTAATAAACTCTCAAGCCCTAAAAGACAAATCTTTTAGGGCTTTTTTTATGCCTCAAAAATTTTATTTAATCATGATCCACTCTCTATCTTACTATAGTTGTATAAGACTCATTATGAGCAATAACGAAACGATGTTGTATTTAGTCTGAATCTGAATTGTTTCTAATAAAGATTAAGGTTTCCTTGGATTGCTTAATTTTTTTTAACTTTACAAAAAACTCACGATTATGTTATCAAAAAATATAGAAACAGCGCTAAACAAGCAAATTCGCATAGAAGCAGAATCTTCTCAAACTTACTTATCTATGGCTTGTTGGGCAGAAGCTCACGGACTGGAAGGAATTGCAGAATTTATGTATACACAGTCTGACGAAGAGCGTGCACATATGCTAAAACTAGTTCGTTATGTTAACGAGCGTGGAGGAGCAACAACAATTACAGATCTTAAAGCACCAAAGACTAGTTACGCTACTTTTAAAGAAATGTTTGAAGAATTATACAAACATGAATTATTTGTTTCGGAATCTATCAACGAATTAGTGCATATTACTTTCTCTGAGAAAGATTATGCTACTCATAACTTCTTACAATGGTACGTTTCTGAACAAATTGAAGAAGAAGCTACTGCAAAATCTATCTTAGATAAAATTAACTTAATTGGCGATGATAAAGGTGGTTTATACTTATTCGACCGTGACATCAAGCAACTAACTGTTACAAGTTCTATCGCAATTAATCCAAAATAGTTAAAGTTTATTTAGAATATATAAAAATAACTTATATTTGCATCAGTTTTTTAATTCACAGGAAAATTGGGCAAGAAAGATAAGGTTAAAGACAAGGACAAAAAAAAGGATAAAAAGAAAAAGAAGAAAAAAGATATCCTTGATAAAATTAAACGTGCTGAAAATTGCAAGTCGAGTTGTTGCGAAAAATACAAAAAAAGCGAAAACAAGCGTTGTAGTCGTTGCCCGATGTTTGATTTAATCAAAAAAGTTGCTTAACACTATTTTATAGATATATAAAATGCTCTCTTAATCGAGGGCATTTTTTTTATAACAGATTTCGTTTCCCCCAGATAATTATTAGCCGATACAATTAACTCAATATTCCTTATGAGAAACAAACATATACACTTTATAGAACGACTAGATTTTTTTATCACACTAATAAGTCTAGGTTTATTAATTGTTTCCCGAATATTTATCCGCATCTTCGGATCTGAAATGTCAAATTATGATAAAGTATATTACCCTATTCTTATACCATTATTAATTTCATGTTTATTCTTTTTTCTAGCATTGTATAGCTTCATAAAAGCATATAAAAGAGCAATTATTTTTATAAATGAAATTCAAATAAACAACAAAAGCATAATCCTTAAAGGCTTAAGATATAATACAACTTGGGAGAAAACACTCGTGATTAAGAATATCGATATTAGTTTGAAAGAACAAGCAAACAGAAGACCGCATGTCTATTATTTAGAATTCATCGATGAAGACGACGCCAGATATTCTATCAATACCTCTTTCTATTGGAGTTATCCAGAAATATTAGCTATATATAAAGACATTAAAACTGCTGAAAATAAAAATCGGTAATAATATAAATTCTAAAACTTCCTTTTTTGATAAGGTGTTCCTTCACCATCTTCGCAGTAACTTTTTAGACTTAACAAAAACATCGCCCAATTATAATTACACCATTGGTAAAATTCGGTCAGTTCGCGCCAATCAAAATGCTTAAGAACAACCGATGTTACTCCATTTTTTTCAGTTAAGTCATATGAAATCTTCGTCCCGACCCACTCCTGATCTGACGCTACACATTCCCATAGTATTCTTTGGTTTTGAACCAATTCTAACACTTTCATTTTTGTGTTATCATTATCTCCAAAATCAAACTCATTGATAAAACCCAATTCTGGCTTAACAATTAATTCTTCTGTCCAGACAGCACCAAGACCAGCTTGTGTTGTTAATGCCTTATAAACATCCGCAATGGGTGATTTGATATAATTGATGTGCTCGATTTTTTCCATTTTAATAACTAGTTATATTTTGCAAATACAAAGTTAAAAAGTTTTGTATATCTCTGACAAAGAACCTATTTAAAATAAAATTGGATTTAAACAGGGCAAATTAAATCTATAATATGGACTTTAAAAAACTCGAAAAAGATGAAATTAGCTTTATCAAAAACAGTCTAAAACCAAAAAAACCTCTTCTTTCGAAGAGGTTTTTGTACCCGGAGCCGGAGTCCGTTAATACTTTAGTTATTTTTACCTGTTTTTAGTCTTCTTTTTATTGCTATATTTGAGATAGATATAGTGCGGAAAGGATTTTTTTCTTAGTTTTTTCAACTTTTAAAATCAAAATAAACCACCTTTTTAGCCACCCTTTATTATAATTTAATCCGTTTTAGCTAGAATGAAAGTGATTTTTGAACTAAGGAAAGAGAAAATAACATCAAATGGACTAATCCCAATTCAGTTTGTTGTTAGAGCAGAAGGAATTAGAATAAGAAAGAATGTAGGTGTTAGTACCAAAGAAATCTATTGGACAGGCTCTAGAATAAAACCTAATTTAAAAAAGGAAGAGTCTAATAATTATCAATTCATTAATGATGAATTACAAAGAATTGAATCGAAAGTAAATGATGTTTTTTTCTTTTTCAGGGCAAATAAGATACCTTTCTCAAAAGAAAAATTCTTAGAGCAGTATGAATCTAAAGAAATCAAAATAAACTCTGAATTTGATTTTTTTGGATGTTTTGATGAATATTTATTGTCGGGTTCATTATCCAAAGCCTATAACACAATAAAAGCGCAGAAAACAATAAAAGGTTATTTACAATCTTTTCAGAATGAAACAGGGTTCAATATTTCATTTAATAAAATTGATAATATATTTTATGAAGAATTAATGAAATATTCTTTTTTCGAGAAGAAGATTAAGAATAACTATTTTGCAAAGATAATAGCCGTTTTAAAGTCCTTTTTAAAATGGTGTACAGACAAAGGTTACAACAATCTTAGAGAATTCGAGAAGTTTAAAGGAATAGAGCATGATGTAGATATTATTTATTTGACACATGATGAATTAATGCAGTTGTATAATTATGACTTCGAAAATTCAAGACTAAACCACACTAAAGACTTTTATTGTATGGGTTGCTTTACTGGACTTCGGTTTTCCGATTTGTCACAGTTACATCAAGCAAATATTACGGAAACTCATATTAATATCTCAATTCAAAAGACAAGAACTCAAAACCACATTATAAGACTGAATAAGTTTTCTAAAGAGATATTAGATAAATATCAAGGAACAATCTATGAACCATTGCCCTCTATATCAATGCAAAAATTTAATGATTACATTAAAGAATGTTGTCAGATAGTTGGAATTGATAAACCGACAACAATAACAGGATTCGTAGGAACAAAGAAAATTCAGAATACCTTACCAAAATATCAGTTGATTACTAGCCATACTGCACGAAAGACATTTATAACCAACTCTTTATTACTTGGTATGGAGCCAAAAGCAATTAAAAAGATTGCGAATATTAAAAAAGATGCCGTTTTAGATAAGTATCTGAAAATTACCGAAGAATACACTGATGAACAAATGGACAAATGGAACAAGTAAGACAATCCTTCTTTTTTAATCACGCTATAAAAGACAATTCTTTTATGGAAAGTTTTGATTCTTATTCTTCGAAATTTCCCGAAGATATTAGGCAATTAAATTTTTATATAGACAATACTTTTTTAGATCCATATTCAAGGGTATTTCTACTTATAAGGATATATGAGCAATTTATTCAAAAACATAAAGAATTACTTTCTGAAAAGGACAAACATATAAAATCTGTTTTTTATGAAATACTCAAAATCGGTAATTTTGGTTTTAGATATAAAATAAAAAGCGAAAAAGATTTAATCGTATTACTAAATATTAGTATTCCTTTGTTTATAAATTATCAATTGCGCTCAATCGTTCAAAGAAAGGAGTTGTCAAAACTATTATATGGTACAATTCAACCACCTAATAATCAATGCTTTTTAATTAATGATTTTGAATTATTATGCTTGTCTCATTTTATTTTGACCTCTCCCCAATTAGAGACTATTTTAATTAACGATATTACGAATATTAACAAGGAACTTTCAGAGCATGAGTACAAAGAGAAAGTAACAGATTCTTCCATATTATTGATAAAGCTTGAAGCTAGTGAGAGAGAAGCATCAATAAGAACTAATATCGATGTTTTTTGTATTTATTATATGGACTATTATATGGGTCGCTTTATGAGCAGTTCTATGGATTCTTGTTGGGATACTGATTGGAATAGTGATTGGGGGAATTATGACGCCGAGTATGAAGACAAATTCCATGATAAAGAATTAACTTATGATAATTCATATGAACAACAAATTCCGGAGTTATTTCAAACCTATTTTTTAAATAGAGGGAAAATAGACGAATTAGATCACAGGTTTGTTATCGATATTCCTAAAATAATTGGTACTAGAAGTGAAGAAAAACAAAAAAACGTGTTTTTAGAATCTGAAATATTTAAAAAATCAATTCAATCTAAAATTACGATTCATTCAACTTTCAAGTTGGCAGATAAAATATTTAAGAAATACTTCGAGCTTAATTTACCGAACAATAGATATAAAGTAATCTATCCAAATTTTAGATATTTTTTAAAAGAATTGTTTAATAATGACATAATAAATAAGGATTTAAAAAAAGTTGAATTAGATGAATTAGAAGTGAGAAACTTAATTGGCTTCTTCAGCGAGTATAAATCAACTAATACTGCTACAAATTTATTCACCTATGAAGTGATTAATCTAATAACTTTTCTAGAACACATTACAGGATTAGAAGCTAAAATTTCTACATGGGATAAAGCACATAGAGATAAAAAAAGCAAACCAAATAAAGATTGTAAAAGAGAGATAAACACCATTTTGGATCAATATCCGAGAGATAAAAAATGGTGATTTATAATCCATTAACAATCAATTAATTACAAGTAATTTAAATCCGTTTTTTAGCGGATTTTTTTTTGCCCTATTGCTTTTCTGAATTTTACAGTATTAAAAAAAACGTTAATACTAATTAAAAATAAGTAAAGCTATGTCGGTACTATTGTATTCCCACAGTAAACAAGATCTAGAAAAAGTTGTCGAAATTATCCTTAGTAAAGTACAGAATTTTCAACTTTCGAAATCTTCAAATGAGTCTCAGAAAGAAGACTTAATTTCTCAAAAAGAGGCTTGCAAATTTTTAAATATTTCTCTTCCGACTATTATTACCTGGAGAAAAGAGAAAGATTTACCACACTACAATTATAACGGAAGATATTTCTATTCTGAGAAAGAGCTTCTAGAATATGGCAAAAAACATAATCACAAGTAAGGTTTTGTTTACCTGTTACCTCATTTTTAATCTAAAATCATTTTTTATGGAAACTAAAACAATCAAATTGTTAGTACTTGTAAGCGTATTTCTTTCACTTGCAATAGTTCAAATTTTCTTCTTGTTTAACTATGAATATAAGCCTTTTCCCGAAGTGCCAGCATTTGTAATGGTCTTAAACAGCATCGTTATTGTCCTTTATTCAAAGGCCATAAAAAACAATTTAAACGAAAAATAGTAAAAAAAGAAAGCGTCACAATTCTGCCAAATTGTAACGCTTCAATAACTTATTGTATACCACAAATATACAAAAAAACTCATTGTATATGAAAGACTATTTAAGAATAGGAACGACCTACTACAAGAAAAGTTTGTATCCCAATAATTTAGGAGAAGGCATTGAAATACTTATTCCTTGGAGTTCAGAGCTGATTAGACAAGACCATGGTAAAAATGCTCTGTCTGAAGTAGAAATTTATGATGGGTTCGTTTGTCTTCCTGAGAACAGAAGAGAATTTTACAAAAAGAGAATTTTGGATTACTATAATACATATCATATTCTAAGTAAAATACCTAAAGAAGGAGATATTACTAATAGTATGATTATGTTGAAGCATATATTTCAAGACCAACTAGAATTCGGAATAGATTATGTTCAACTGTTATACTTAAAACCCTCGCAGATATTGCCCATTTTATGCTGTGTTTCCAACTTTAGGAATACTGGCAAGTCATCGTTTCTAAAGTGGTTAAAAGAAATTTTTGAATACAATCTTACTTATATTACTAATGACTCTTTTGCAAGCAATTTCAACGCAGATTGGTCTTCTAAATTACTGATCTGTATCGACGAGGTGCTTTTTAAAACTGATGAACTTACGGAACGTATAAAATATCTCTCTACAACAAACGTAAGTAAAGTGGAATCAAAGGGTAAAGACAGGAAAGAAGTCTACTTTTTTGGGAAATTTATAATGTGCTCAAATAATGAGTATAATTTCATAAAAATAGATGCAGAAGAAACAAGGTTTTGGGTAAGGAAAATAGAAGTTTTAAAATATGATGATGTTCATTTTTTGGATAAACTAATAAGTGAAATCCCCGCCTTTTTATATTTCTTGTCTAATCGAAAACTTTCCACAGAAAATAAATCTAGAATGTGGTTTACTCCTCAACAGATTAAAACTAACGCCTTAGAAAAATTAGTAAAATTCAATTCCAGTAAGTTAGAAGTTGAACTGGCAAGTGTTTTTGTCAATACTATGGATAGCTTAGATGTTGAAATAATACAATTCTGTTTTTCTGATTTATTGAATTTTCTAAACAAGTTCAAAATCAAACACGATGCTAATGAAATAAAAAAAATAATTCGCAATGACTGGAAGCTACAACAACAATCTAATTCAAATCAATATCAAAAAATCACTATTACAAATGATTTAGATTTTTATCAAAATTTGAGTAAAGGAAGATACTATACTGTTTCTAGAGAATTTTTATCCAAAAATTTTGATGATTTGATGACAAAGAGAGATTAGACCCTTATTCACAACCTTTTACACTGTCATCACTTTGTCATCAAAAAAAATAGTGATGACAAAAAAATGATGAAGCATTATGAATAGTGATGAATTGATGACAAGATGATGATTGAAGATTCTTAGAATACATAAAGGCTAAGAGTAGTTTGTCATCAATTCATCACTTTTTGAAACATTTTTAACCCTAGAAAAATTACAGCCATGAATACTACTCAAGCAAAAGAAATCTCAATAGAAAAAGTTCTTCAAAATTTAGGCTGTGAGCCGACAAAATTTAATGAAAATGAATCTTGGTATCTAAGTCCATTTAGAATTGAAAAAACAGCTTCTTTTAAGCTAAATAGGAAGATTAATCGATGGTTTGACCACGGCGAACAAAAAGGAGGTAATGTAATTGACTTTGTAATTGAAAAATTCGGATTTAATGTTACTGAAGCTTTGAGTTATCTAGACAAATTTGACACTTTTTTTTCTTTTCAAAAGCAAGTTTTTGAGACTCCAACTAAAGAGAAAGATAATGACAGCCATATCGAAAAAACAATACCAGTTCAGCATTTGGCATTAATTCAATATTTAAAAAGCAGAGGTATTACCAAGTTTCAAACAGAGAACAATTTAAAAGAGGTTCATTATACCATCAAGGATAGAAAATATTTTGCGATAGGTTTTGAAAATAGAAGTGGCGGTTTTGAAATTCGCTCTAAGTATGCGAAAATCTGTTTAGGTAAAAAGGACATAACATTGATTTCAAACCAATCTCAAATATTGAGAATATTCGAAGGCTTTTTTGATTACCTCTCATTTAGCCAAATCAGAGATAATAAAAAGCTGGAGCAATCTGATTATCTCATTTTAAATTCTGTCGCATTGATTACTAAAAATTTATCGGTTTTGAAAGATTACAAAGTAATTGAACTTTATCTAGATAATGACACTCAAGGACATAAATATACCAATGTTATCTTAGGAAAATTTGAGAACGCAATTGATTTTATAGGGTTCTTCTATCCTTTTAAAGACTTAAACGAATGGCTTTTGGCATGCAATTTAGAGGTTCTCTAAACGTCCAAATCATCGAGGATGTGTCATTGTGGTCACAAATTGCTACGCATTTGCACCACAACGACAATCTCGTTTTGCGCCCGATGGTTGCAAAAAAGAAAACTCAATATTCAATCTAAATCCTTAAAAATGAAAGACCAATTAATCAAATTTAGAGTTACAAAAATTGAAAGTTTAATCATTAAAAAGAAAGCTTCGAACTCTGGGGTTTCTGTTTCTGAATTAATGAGAGGGATTGCATTAGGATATAAATTATCAGCCAAATTAACTCCTGAAGAAATTGAATGTTATCAATTATTATCAAAATACGCTGATAATTTTAGGCGAATTTCAAACCTATTTAAACTCGGAGATACGACAGGGGTAAAACAAGAATCCTTAGCAACAAGCAAATTAATTAGGGAACACTTATTAAAATTAAAATGACATGATTGGATTAGCAACATCTTGTAATGGTGGTGGAGCATTGGCTAATTATGTACTTGACGAAAATAAAGGATATGAGCTTGACAGAAATCTGCTATGTGGTTTAACTCCAAAAGAAATGGTGGAGGAAATGAAGATGATTCAGAATTTAAACCAAAGAGCTACTAATAAAACTTTTAGTTTGGTATTGTCTCCACACTCAGAGGACGGGAAAACATTGTCTGACGAACAATTAAAAACAATAACTCGATCCTATTTAAACAAACTCGGAATCGATACAGAAAAACAGCAATATGTAGCTTTTGTGCATGATGTTGAAAAAAAAGCAAAACACATTCATATTATCGCAAACCGAGTTCAACCAAATGGGAAGCTAATTTCAGATAAGCACATTGGCAAGAGAGCACAATGGATAGCACATCATCTGGCAAAAGAGCACCAATTAATTTCAGCGAAAGAAAGAATGTTTGAGAATGTTAAAAACATCGAAAAAGTTACTGATAGTTTAAAAACAGAAATCTATAAAAAACATCAGGAAGTTTTAAAACAAAAACCTCAAAGTTTTCAAGATTACATTAAGCAAATGGATTTGAAAGGATTAGAACTAAAACCAACGATAAATAAACAAGGGCAGATTCAAGGTTTTAGGATTTTAGACAAGGAAACAAAAAACGATTTTAAAGCTAGTGAAATACATCGTTCTATGTCAGCTAGCAATTTAATAAAAGGGGGCTTAAAAAACGACTTAAATCATAATCTCGATACTACTCTGAAACGTGTGCAGAGCAAGCAGATATCAAAAAGCCATTCCAATAAAAACTTAGGTAATACAATTCCAAAAGGAATTAAAAAAGAAATAAGTCAATTGAGCAGGAACGGAACTAAATCAGTTGCTCAGGTATTAGGAAAACAAAAAATCACTAAGGAAGAATTTAAATATATAAAAGATGTACAGAATCCATTGATAAAAGTCGAGATGAAGAATACTGAAGAAGAACGTTTAGGCTCAATTTCAAAAGACATAGAATACGCAAAAAACCTTCAAAAACTTGAAGACTCTCTAATAGAAAAACCAAATAATAACTTAAAATTAGAATTAGATAGATGAAAAACATTGAGATAGTGGCGGAAATCATCGCTGATGAAACCAAAAAACTAGAAAAACTAGTTTCAGAACAATCAAGTTTAGTAAAGGAATTTTCTATCTGTCTGGAAAAAGCAGAAAAAATTGAAATAGAACCAAGAACTGAACGCCTTGAAGAAATCATAAGTCACTGGAATCTATTATTCACACGGCAAAAGAATCAAATTCAAGAGTTGCAAAACACTCAGAGGGAGGAAAACAAAAAGCAAAGATTAGGAACATACATTTTACTGATTTTGACAATAACCTTACTGTTTTCAATTCTATTAATATTAACATTTAAAACGATATAATATGGCAGATCATGGTTTTAGCATTGGGGAAGCAAACACACTTGTGGGTATTATTGGAAAAATATTGAAAGTAATTTTTCTTATTTCGGTAGTGTCAAGCATAATAATTTTGGAAATTCATTTGTTTGGATTTTCTATAACTAATTTATGGACTGACTCTTATAGTTTTCAATTAAAGGGATTAAAGCCAGATTATTTAGCAAATGGGTATAACAACTTTTTGTTTCTGTTTTCAAAATTCGTAGCTAGTAAGATGCCATATTGGGCAAACTTTGGAGTGATATTATGTATTCCCTCGATAGTTTATGTTTCATTTTATCATGCGAAACAAAAGCGATTTCCTAGAATAATTATTAGCACTTTAATCAATAACATTTTAATAGTCTTTTTAATTGCTTTATTAGGAAAATTATTAAGCACACTTATTGGAAATTTTGGAGCAATAATCTGTCTAACTCCTATTCTATATACGGTTTATCTATTAAAATTTAAAAATAGAATCAAACCATCTCAAGTCGAGAAATTCAAAAAAGAAAAGTCTGAAAAAGAAGATGACGGTTTCACTTTTAAAACAAATAAAGGCTTAATAAGATTAGACAACCCGTTCAGAGGATTTTTCGTGCAAGGAGGTGCGGGATCAGGAAAAACAGCTAGTGTTTTCGACGCTATTATTCGGCAAATTGGGCTGAAAGGTTTCTCAGGAATATTGTACGATTTTAAAAGTCCAGAATTGACACATAAAATTTACTTAAGTTTTGAGAACACCATGATTAAAGTCAAAAATATTGATTTTAAACAACCTTTATTGAGTGATCGTGTAAATCCTATACATCCAAAATATTTGACTAAAGCAGCTATTGCAAATGAGTATAGTCAGGTTATCATTAACAATCTTTTGCCTGAATCAATTAAGAAAATGGATTTTTGGCTTAGTAGTGCTAAAAATATATTAGCATCTGTTATTTGGTGGTTAAGACAAAAGCATCCCGATATATGTACACTACCACATGTGATATCATTTATTGTACAGACACCAATTGATATTTTAGTTCAAAACATATCGGAAGATTACGAAGCTGGTGGAATGATAGCATCACTCAGAGAATCTATAGATAGAGGTTCGGAGCGTACGGTTGCGGGAATGCTTTCGACTCTTCAAAATGCTTTGTCGGTTCTTAATACTCCTGATATATTTTGGATTCTCTCGAGTAACGATGTCGATTTGCATTTAAATAATCCCGAAAACCCTCAATTCCTTTGTCTTGGGAATGATTCGACATTACCTAATGTTTACACTCCTGCAATCTCGCTTATTATTTCGGTAGCTCTGAAGCAAATGAATCAACCGAATCAGCAAAAATCAGTTGTATTATTAGATGAAGCTCCAACGGTTTTCATTCCGAATATCGAACAGATTCCAGCCACAGCACGTTCAAATAAAATCGCTACAGTATTTGGAGTGCAGGACTATGCTCAACTAGCCGATAAATATGGGGAAGAAAAAGCCCAAGTAATTATTTCAAACTTAGGGAATCAATTCTTCGGAAGGACTACAAATTACAAAACTGCTGAAATGGTTCAAAATCTATTTAGTAAGAAAGATGAAGTATTTACGTCAAAAAGTACTGGCGATGGAACTAGTGGAAAGTTTGTGCATTTAGGAAGTAATACCAGTTCAGGAACTAGCGAAAATATACAGGAACGAAATCGCGTAAAAATTAGCGACATAGTCAATTTAGCGCAAGGAGAGTTCTACGGCATCATAGCAGAGGGAAGTCCACGAGAGTTTTTAAAAACTCAATTTTTAAGAGACGAGATAAAAGGGAAATATATCAATCAGAAAATCCCAACAAGCGAAAGTATGATGCAAGAGAATTACTTTAAAATCATTGCAGAATGCAAAGAAATTATATCAAGCTAAAAATAAGTATTCAAATCAATTTTTATAAATTAAAATCAATTACACATGAAAAAAACTAAATTATTTCTTGGGGTATTATTACTATCAGCTTTTACGAAAGGCTATTCCCAAACCTACAAAAATGCTTTTGGTGTTAGCATTGGGGCAACACAGGACGGTTATGGTGTTATGCTTAGTCATAATTATTTTATTAACGACAGAAATTCAATTTCGGCTTCTATTCTTGCAACCGATGCTAAATACAAAGTCGGAGAAGATAAAATAGGTTACAACGACATTACGCTTAATTTGGGTTATTCTGTCCCCCTGTATCTTACTCAAAACAGGAAATTCGGAATAGTCTTAGGGAGCGGTGTAGTACTTGGCTACGAAATAGTCAACCATAATAAAGACATGAATTTAAGCAATGGCAGTTTGATTTTGGACGAATCAAAATTCATTTACGGGGCTTATGCGGGATTAGACTTTGACTACCTTATTAATGATAGAACAACGCTTTTTATAAAAGTAAACGAGTATTATCATGCTAATTCAGATTTAGGAAAATTTGTTCCGTTTGCAGGAATTGGATTAAGATATTATACCAATTAAATAGATTAAATAAACAATATAATTATATATAATAAAGATGAAAAAAAATATTAGAAAAATCGGAATGTTAATGATAATATTTTCTTTAATGGCTTGCACCAAAGAAGTAGATGTTTTAGAGCCAAAACTAGCAGGCTCTTACAAGATTAAATCAATTATAACAGATTTACCCGTCGATTTAGACAAAGATGGAGTTGCTAATACAGATATGAGTAAAGAAAAAGACCGTGGACATTGTCGTTTTGATGATACTTTTTCATTCAACGATGGTAACAAAGGGATTTGGGCTGATGGTTCCGATATATGTAGTAATGCCTTAGAGCCTTCCGACGATGATTTTAATTACATGTATGATAAGGCAAAAAAAACCATTTCTATGGAAATATTTCACAAAGGAGAAAAAGAAAGTGAGCTTTTAGAACTTACAGATGTTTTTGTCAGCTACAAGGACGGAAGACAAATACTTAAATTTAGTTTCTACGACGAACGTTATACTAACAGAATAGTAACGTACTATCTTGTATCTGAATAAATAAACTAACCTAAACAATTAAAAAATGGATTTATACTTTATAAAAATATTAGACCAACAAAAAATAAAGGTTGGTATCTCGGAGAATGCTAAAAAAAGAATAGTGACTATTCAAAATGCAGGAGGATATCCTGATAACCAAATATCTTCAACTATTTTTCCTTATTCAGGACAATTTGAAAGCACTCTGAAAATATTATTTCAAGATTATCAAATAAAGGGTGAATGGTTTGAGTACAAAGGACTCGTGGAATTTTTTCATAAAAAAATTCAATTTGAAAACAAAATTGATTTGAATATGATTCGCACTCTGCCAAAAAAATTCCTCAATTCAATAGATTTTAATTTAGATAAAGAAAGTCAGAAAATAGAAAAAACTATACAAAAACAACAATCTGACAAAGGGAGATTGGTAATAAAAGGTGATATTTTTAATTTATCAAAAGAGGAACTAGAAATGATAAAAAAAGGAGAAACAGTATATTTATATGACAATTTTGTTGACTTCTTTAACGGAAAGACTTTTATTACTTGGGAGTTTGAAGATAAACGGCATATTGTACAAGCTTTTTTAAAAAAACTAGGCGTAGAGTTTAAACGGCTGTAAGGAAAGGGATTCTCTGAATATTGCAATATTTAGAGAATCCTAAATCTAATTTTTTTGACACTTTACACATTAAAAAAAATAATTAATTCTGTAAAAAAAGGAACTATGAGTAGTATCACATTAACAAAGCTTTACGATTTATTAACTGAAAAGGTAGGAAAAGAAACAGCTTTAAGTTTGACTTCTTACATTGAACGAAAAATAGACAAAGAAGCAGAGCAAAATAGGAGCGACTTAATAGCTAAGAAAGATTTAGAAAAACGATCAAGATGGATGCTAGGCATATTTATTATCCTTTCATTAATGATATTTGGTTTATTTATTGCCATTTTATTAAAATAAAATTTAAAGTCCTGCTTCGGTAGGATTTTTTTGCTTGAACTACTAATTTTTAAAGTAATTAAAAAAAAATAATTTATGAAATGGGAAACAATAGAAACCGAAGAAAATTACAATAAAGCTGTAATACGAGCTATTGAGATTTTTCACGCTGAACCAAATACACCTGAAGATGATGAACTAGGAATTTTATGCTTATTAATTAAAGATTATGAAGACAGACATTATCTAATACTTGAATTAGATGTTCTAGAAAATATTAAAAATGGATTGGAGGAAATGAAACAATCTAAAAAAGGTAATTTGAAAACTACTCCTGCTAAAGATTTTTTGAATGAGTTATGAAACTGGGCAATCCTTAAAACTGAAAAAGATGTTAAATAAAGAATTTGAAGTAGCTGAAAAAAGAATGAATGAGATATTAAACATAGCTACTCAAAAAGGTGGTTTTGCTTTTTTAACCCCTGATGAAGATTTAGAATTGGATACGGTTTCTAGTATAGTTAAGAGTTACGAAGACGTACATTTTATTATTGGTACACCTCAAACAATGTATAATAAAAGCAAACCAAACATTGCATTTATTGAAATAGGTAATGATGGAACTTATAGCGTGTATATTGAAAATAGCACATTAAATTATGGAATTCATGGAAATGGTAAAACAGTAAAAGAAGCTCTAGAAGATTTCTTTAATTCATATAAGGAAATGAAAGAATTTTACAGTGAAAAGGGAAAGGAATTTATCGAAGCTACTTTTGAGTTTAAGTACGATGTGGCTTCTTTTCTAGAGTATTATGGAAAAAAATGTTAAGCTGTATAACTAAATAACGTGAAAAGCTATTCCGGATCTTTTCTTCAGGAAGGCAAAATGACGTGAAAACAAGAACCAGGAACGAGCTGCAGAAACCCAAAATAACGTGAAAATAGAAAAGGCGCTTATAGCTGGCCAATTAAAAACAATGTAAAAATTAAAACTTGCACATTTGCACTTGTAGAATTAGAGAAGATGATAACGAATGAATATTATATATAAATAATTAGTATATATGATATAATTACATTGTTTTAAGTAATATTTAATTATGAAAATAGGAGATAAAGCCATTGTAGATCCAAAATTAACAGGGTTGGATGTATGGATTGAAGGAGAGGTAATTGACGTTGAAAATAACCCTTTCAAAGGAATTGTTATCGCTATTAAGGACAAATTAGGTCGTATTTTTTTTGGAGAAGAGAAATATTTTAAATTAGCCTAATTATGTTTGCAATAAGTTTTGATATGGTTATTGTTGACCTTAAAAAAATTACCTCAAGACTAAAACTTGCACATTTGCACTCGTAAAAATTGACAAACTGAAGTTTTAATTACTTATATCAACTCTAGAATAAACAAATCGTCAAAAAGTAAATTTATTTACGGTAAATTTACCGTAAATAATATTTTTAAGCCATTTTTTATATATATTTGTATGGTAAATTTACCGTAGATATGCAAAAGCTAGATATAACTAAAATTTTAGACAAATCCTTTGAGAAAGATTATGTTGCAGAAGATTTGTCTGTTCTCTTTGAGGAAAAGGCAACTCAGTATGGGTTGAGCGTGTCACAAGCAAGAGATTTATTAGGAATTGAATACAAATCTCTTACACCTCTATTAAATGGTACTGCAAAGCAACCTAATTTAATTAATGTACTTAAACTGGCTGACTTCTTAGATATAGATTTAAATGTTTTACTGACCAGTATTGTATCTCAACAAACTCCGGAGAATACTGCAAAACTTCAAGAAGCAAGAAATGTGTCCTTTATCGGGAAAAATTTTGATGTTGAAAGATTGCAAAAAGAAGGGTTATTGCCCAAAAAAGCAGATTCAAATGTGATAGTACAAAAGATACTTGATTTCTTTGGATTTGATTCGATGGCAGAATACGAGGAATTTGACAAAAGGATTTGTAACGTTGCATTTAGTAGTAGTAAAAGGACTTTTGTTGACAAAATGAGGCGATTTTCTATAAACTCAGGATTTAGGCTATTTGAAGCAATTAAAAATCCTTATCCGTATGATGAAAAAAAATTAATTGATTTATTGCCAAAAATAAAACCATATTCCCAAGATGTTGAAAATGGTCTTTTTACGGTTTGTCAGGCTTTGTTTTCACATGGTGTTACAATAATCTTTCAACGACATTTACCTACTACTCAATTCAGAGGAGCAACTTTTTTTATAAATGACAAGCCGTGTATAATTATTACGGACTTCATGAAAAATTATGCTACTATTTGGCGTGTGCTCATGCATGAATTGTATCATGTTATTTTTGATGAAGAAGACATAAAAAAAGAGGGTTATCACTTAACAGGAGAAATGCAATTGACGCTTATTGATGAAGAAGCTCCTGAGAATTTCGCAAGTGATTTTTTTGTAGATAATTCTGAATTTAAATATATCAAACCGCATATATATTCAGAGGTAATGGTTAAAGCCTTTGCTAAGAAAATTAAAGTTCATCCATCTTTAATTTATATGAAATATCAGGTTCATATGGCTACCGTTGAAAATAAGAATTATTGGGGAGCATTTAAAAAGCAATTTCCTAATTATGAATTAGCGGTCAATCGATTAAACCCTATTTCTTGGAAACAAGACAATTCAATTTTAGAAATATCAAAAGCACTTAAAGTAATTTACGAAATAGTAGAGCCATGAAAGAACAGCAGGAACAAGAACAAGAGGGAATTAGAAAAGATGACGCTAAGCACTTTTTAAAGCTACAAATTTTACAAAAGGCGAAAGAATCTAAAGAACGACAGCTATCTATAAATTTAGACACTCAAAACTTTGAAGAGATCGACAAGGTAAAAGAGATTTTAAGTAAGAGTTTTGATGACCCCGAAGAAAAATTTGACTTATACTATAAGGCAATTAGAAAGGTTATTATGAAGTACTTGCCAAAGGGAAAAGAATTTAAAGAAGAGCGTGATATTATATATGAAGAAAAAAACATCTTTTTGACCCGTGGAAAAGCCAAAAACAAGCGTGGTATCAGAGGAGGGGACAGTAGAATGGGGTATAACGACGACATGTATGAATTGGTTAATTTGATTACAGACTGGGTAAGTATGACACAAGACCCTGTTGATTTATATCAAAGAATCTACGATTTAAATGACAAGTACAACTATGGGCATCGACAATATGACGACAGTAGTAAAGATTTTCACAAAGCTATGAGTGAGTCCAAAACAGAGAAATAAGGTTTTAAATTTAGCCTTAATTATTTATATTTTGGCATCCTGCCAACTGGGATACTTGCTTGTTTAATCTTTTAATGTAGTGATACATGGAAACAATTATAGCATTGACGCTTGTTTACTTGATTGTAAAGGCATCAAATAAGGCTAAGTAGAACTTAGTAAAAAAAAAAGAAAGACCGCCATTAATTTGATGGTCTTTTTTGTAAAGATTTATTGTCGAACTGTATTGATAAATTATGAAAATAAAGGAGATAAATGAATTTCTTTTCCACTTTAATAGTGGTTTTAAAATCAAAGAATGGTGTTTTGAAAAAGTAATTTATATTGAAGATTGTAAAGATTATAAATTTTACAATAGCAAGATCTATCATAAAGAACATGATGTGTCACTAGAAAAAGTTATAGGAACTGACCACTTTAGTTATGTTGATAGAAGATGGATTGACCTTTTAGGAAATATGAAGAAATCTAAATCTTACTGGAATAAAGAAAATTTTTTAGAATTCATTAAAACACCTGGATTTTCTAGTGGTTATAGTTATGCTAAATTTGGCGATTCATATTTTGTAGTAGGAGGAAATCACAGAAATTGTGAGGCAAAATTTAGCGAGTTGAAATCTGTAAGAGTACCAGTTACCGAATACATATTAGATGTTGAGATGTTAGATCATTGGAATCTTTTAAATAAAGAAAGATTTCTACCAATAATTGAAGATGGACATAATAGGGTATATTACCGAACATTTAAGTGGACGCTTACAGTTTGTCAGGAAAAAATTATATTTCATGATTTTGAAGCTGTAAAAAGATTTATTACTCATTATAAAAAAATAAAAATGACTATTAAAGAATCATTTTGTTTTTTCCTTCAAGATAATAGGTTGTTGTCGAAAGGAAATGAAGCCTATTATAGAATTTCAGATGATTACAATCAATTAAATTACTTCATTTATAAGCATAAAAAGAATAAATAAAATAAATTCTATTTAAAATCAACCACCTTTTTGACCACCCTAAAAAGAAAAAACCCCTGAAAATCAATTGATTTCAGAGGCTTTAAGTACCCGGAGCCGGAGTCGAACCGGCACGGTTTCCCACAGGTGTTTGAGACCAGCGCGTCTACCAATTCCGCCATCCGGGCTTAGCAGACGAAAAAATAATTAATAAATCAATTATTTTAACGCAATAGAACAGTTTTTATCGTTATAACAAACTCTTGTTCCTTTAACACGGTGCAAATTTATAAAAATATTTTACATTTTCTAACAAAATACTTAAAATTTTCCTTTCAGTGTTCAATAAATTTTATAAATTTGCACCTCGTTAAAACGACGCACACACAACTAACTACAAAACAACAAATTATAATGTCGCACCTAGAACCAGAAGCTAAAATTTTTGCGTGTTCAAAAAGTGTTTATCTTGCCGAAAAAATTGCAAAACAATACGGGATACCGTTAGGTAAGGTTACAATGTCAACTTATAGCGATGGCGAATTTCAGCCATCATATGAAGAGTCTATCAGAGGGTTACGTGTATTTATTGTTTGTTCGACATTTCCAACAGCAGATAATTTGATGGAATTGTTACTTATGATTGATGCAGCAAAACGCGCATCAGCCAGACATATTACAGCTGTAATACCATATTTTGGTTGGGCTAGACAAGATAGAAAAGATAAACCAAGAGTACCGATTGGAGCTAAATTAGTAGCCAATCTATTAGATGCTGCAGGAGCAACAAGAATTATGACAATGGATTTGCATGCAGATCAAATTCAAGGATTCTTCGAGAAACCAGTAGATCATCTTTTTGCTTCAACAATCTTTTTACCATACGTAGAAAGTTTAGGTTTGGAAAATTTAACAATCGCTTCTCCAGATATGGGAGGTTCAAAAAGAGCTTATGCTTATTCTAAATTTTTAGAATCAGATGTAGTGATTTGTTACAAACAAAGAAAAGTTGCCAATATTATCGACACCATGGAATTAATTGGTGAAGTAAAAGGCAGAAACGTAATATTGGTAGACGACATGATCGATACCGGTGGTACATTAGCAAAAGCAGCCGATTTAATGATCGAAAAAGGAGCATTGAGCGTTAGAGCTATTTGTACACATGCTATTCTTTCTGGGGATGCCTATGAGAAAATAGAGAATTCTAAATTAAGCGAGTTAATCGTAACAGATTCAATCCCGCTAAAAAAGGAATCAAAGAAAATAAGAGTGTTGAGTTGTGCACCTCTTTTTGCTGAAGTTATGCACATGGTGCACCACAACAATTCCATTAGTGGAAAATTTATAATGTAAAAATGCAATATGCTTTAGGCTTTAAACCGTAAGCTGTTTCATGATTACAAAAAAAAAAAAAAAAAAGCTTATAAAGCCTGGCGCCTAAAGCTTATAACAATTTGAATATTTATTAATAACTATATTTTTTTTACAATGAAATCGATTACAATTAAAGGATCAGAAAGAGAAAGCGTGGGTAAAGTGTCAACTAAAGCCTTACGTAATGCTGGATTGGTT
>NZ_JSYP01000039.1 GCF_000813005.1 Flavobacterium sp. KMS
TAAAAGAATCCATGAGTTGTAGTTGAACAGCAAATTTAAACAGAAAGATCTAAAGTATTAAAATGTTTTTCAACTGTATCGGAGTGGAATGTTTATAGCAAATATTGTCTATAATGGGACACAGATGATACGGATTTACAAAAGTAAAGACGCGGATCAAAACGGATTTTAAAAAATTAGTCATTAATAAATCTGCGTTCATCGGCTTATATCTTTTAGAATCTGCGAGAGAAGATTAAATATTATTTTTTTGCACGCAGATTTTGCAGATTAAGCAGATTTAGTTTTATAAGTATTGAAGAAAAAATCTGCGCTTATCGGCTTAAATCTTTTGTAATCTGCGTGGTAAAAAAAAATAGTCAAAGCTTCAGCGGAGTGGAATGTTTATAGCCAATATTGTCTGTAATGGGGCACAGATGATACGGATTTACAAAAGTAAAGACGCGGATCAAAACGGATTTTTAAAAATTAGTCATTAATAAATCTGTGTTCATCGGCTTATATCTTTTAGAATCTGCGAGAGAAGATTAAATATTATTTTTTTGCACGCAGATTTTGCAGATTTAGTTTTATAAGTATTGAAGAAAAAATCTGCGATTATCGGCTTAAATCTTTTGTAATCTGCGTGGTAAAAAAAATAGTCAAAGCTTCAGCGGAATGGAATGTTTATAGCCAATATTGTCTATAATGGGACACAGATGATACGGATTTACAAAAGTAAAGACGCGGATCAAAACGGATTTCTTTCTTTTGTTTTTAAAAATCCGTTTTTTATCTGCGTTTTCGCTTTAGCGAATCTGTTTTATCCGCGTTCCCTAGGCAAAGAAGTGGGTTAAACTTTGTCACAGCAGTTTAATAAACCAATGAAATCGGGAGGCTTTATTAATAAATTAATTAATAGCAGTAAGTAGAATTTTTTTACAGGATAATACTTAAATTTGATTACAAAATCTACACTATGAAGCGAATTATATATGCACTTATTGGTCTTTTTACGTTAGGTATTTTACTTTATACAGCAAGTACTTATTCTGAAGAGAAGAAATCTAAACCGCTTCTTACAGTAAAAAAAGAATCTCAGCCAGGTATCATATTAAGCTTCGATGATAATTATATTGATGATTGGTATAATGCCGAAAAGCGACTGCGTCATTTAGACTGGAAAGCGACTTTTTTTATATGTAAATATGATTCTTTGAATGCTACGCAAAAGAAAAAACTGCACTATTTGCAAGATATGGGACACGATATAGCAGCACATGGATATAATCATGAAAATGCACTTAAATATTCGGCTAAATATGGAATCGATAAGTACATAAAAGAGGAGATACTACCGCTAAAAGCTGCTATGGATAAAGACGGATTTAATTTGCGTTCATTTGCCTATCCCGATGGAGCACGCAATGGAGATTTGGACAAAGAATTATTAAAATATTTTGACATTATAAGAGGTACAACTTATGGTAAACTTTATCCCGAATCACAATATTGTTATTATGAGGGAAACAGAGTTATTTATGGTTTGGGTATCGATGATGATTACAAGCAGTTTGACGTTGCGTATTATAAAACCCTTATGGATTATGCCAAGAAGCATAATAAAATAGTTATTTTTTATGGGCATAAAACAGTAGATATTGCCGATGAAAAAATAGAAACGCCACTTGCAGCTTTGCAAGAAATATGCGAGTATGCAAAGGCTAATAAACTTAAGTTTTATACTGTAGATGATTTGAAAAACTTATAAATAAAATTAGTTATATTATCCTGTTATTAGGCAACATCAACCTGCCCCATTTATGTTCGTTAAGACGACTTTGCCAGTCTGTATAGAGAAAGTCCACCATACAGCATACTCATTTTCTGACATATAATCAGAAAACGGTGTGTCAAAATTTTCCATTATCTCAGAATGTGACATATAATTATACATCAACATAATACCTTTGCTTGTAATAGAAAAGGAATAAACTGTTTTGACATATCCATTATCTATTTCAACCTTATATAAGGCATTGTTTTTATACCAGTGTACGTCATCAAAATCTATGCGTTTGAGTACGTCTTTAAAATTATCTACAGAAGAAAGATCTTCGTATTTAGGTTTGTTAAGAACCTTATTCAGTTCGTTTTCATTATTATTGATAGCAAATTGTTTAAGCCCTTTGAAATAGGTGAAGATAATTTGTCTCTCACCTTCAAGTACTTTACAGCGATCAGTCAACAGTTTTACATTTTTTTCTTCCATGGCAGATAATTTTACCAAACTATTATTATTCAAAGGCTTGTACCATTCGAAGCCTCTAAAATAATCTTGTATATTTTCGTTTGTGAACTTGTATCCTTTGCGAGCATAAATTTCGTTAGTAAGTAAACGAAGTTCATCCACACTCAATGTATATATATTCTCAGCTTTTAGTAATGTTGTGCCACACGTTTTACAATTGGTAACACTTTGTGCATTAACCGTAAAAACACCACTTAATAAAATAATAGAAAATAAAAATATTCGTACAAACATGAATTCTTTTTTTAATGAATTAACGATCTAAAGTAACAAAAATAGAATTATAAACTTAAGTTTTATACTGTAGATGATTTGAAAAACTTATAAATATAAGATATTGAAATAAAACAGCAGATGCTAAAATGTTTTAGCATCTGCTGTTATTAATTAATACTATTTAAAATGTTTGATAAATTAATTTAAACACATAGAAACATAGATTTTGTATTCTTAAAATAGGCGTTTCACTTATTTTAAAAGCACATAGCAATGTGAAAGAAATATATTTCTCTTTCTTGTTCTTTTCTGCACACTTTGACTATGTTTCTATATGTTTAAATAAGATTTTAGAATAAGATTAGAAAATTAAGCTTAATGACTTTTGCTATTTTCAAAACCAAGAATCGTAATTCTGTATGGAGTATTAGATACTTTTATTTTCTTTACAATTGTCATATTAGATAAACTCAGTTGCAATAATTCTCCTGTAGTTGGAGAAGTTATATAAGCAAAATTTTCTGTTAGTTGGATTTGAGGTTTCATAGTCGCATCTTTTGCAATTTCAGCAATTACTTTTCCTTCTTTTTCAACTTGCAATGTAGTTAAATTGTATAATTTAAATTCACCACTATTTAATAAAATTCCTAGTTTACTCATGTTGTAGCTTACTTTACATTGTGCAATAGTAGCACTTTGTATAATTGGCTTAATTGTTCCGTTGATAACATCAATTAAGTAAGCCCCTTTCTCAGCAGTAAAACCAATAAATTTCCCTTGAGCTTTTGTTTCCAAAATACTTCCAAACCATGCTGTTCCAAAACCTTCAGGAAGTGCAATAAGTTTTTGTTTTCCTGAACTTTCAACCACAAGAACACCACTTGCTGAACCAAAAACAGCATAAGTTCCGTCAGATGCATTTCCGTGGATTCCTTTTGTAGAAATTGTAGATTCAAAAAGAGTTTTACCTGTATTATCTATAATTTTCACTTTTTCAGGAAGCGTTCCTGCAACCGAATTGTCTTTTTGGGTAATAGCATAAGTGCCATTAGTAAAAGTGGCCATAGCACCGTGATGAGCTAATAAACCAGCATTAATTACTTTAAATTTTGCTCCGGCAGTATTAACATCAGCTTCTTTGGCTACAGAAAGTGTTCCATCACCATCATTAAAAGTTAATAATTCTCCAATTTTACTTTTAAAATGGGTTGGCATAGGCGATTGACCTGTTAATGCTCCAAACTTAGGAATTCCGTCTACATCAACATGATCGCCATGACCTTCAAATCCGCTGTCAAAAGTTTCTACAGTATTATCAGCTCTATGAATAATTCCTGCATATCTGCCTGATTCTGTTGTGTAAATAGTTGATTTTGCAAATTTTGCATTAAAGAAACTCGAAGTACCATCAACTGGATTTACAAGAGTAATTTCTGTTGTTTTTTCATCAGAAAGTAATACTCTTAAATACTTATATTCAGCCAAAGTTTCCTTTGGAGTTTCAGTAGTATTGTCATCATCGTCATTGCTACAAGAGATTGCAAAAGTGGATAAAGCAAATAAGAAAATCAGTTTAAAATTAATGTTTTTCATTGTAAATGGGTGTTTAAGATAATATTTAGATTAGTAATTAATAGTAATAGGCATTGACTTATATACATTGAGATTGTAGGTTGTATTTTTATACAAAACCACCCAGTTATATACACCAGATTCCCATGCTTTTTCGCCAGTTATTGGGTTTGCATTAGGTAGGTTAGCATCAGTTGCAGCACCGATAACAATTTTTTCGCCGCCCCAAACATCATTTATCTTTTGTAAAGTCGAAATTTTTGATGCTGCGGCAAGACCTTTATGCTCGACTTTAGAAATCACGATTACTTTTTTAAAATCAAGATTGTCAATACTCTCAGGATGATAATAGGCGCTTTTTTTAATTAGTACAGAGTATAATATTCCATCACCTTTAATCTGACTTATCTGAGCATGAGCCGTTAGTATGTCATCCTTTTTAAAGATTAGCTCAGGTTCAACCCAAGTTCCCATATGATAAATTAAAGTTTCGTTGCGAGAAATCATATCTCGGCCAATTAATGGATCAGTAGGTAAATTTGCAGCATCGACAATGGTAAAATCTTCTTTAATTTCCAGTTTAGAACCATTGCTGTCCAATACTGTAAAGAAAAAGTCATATTTACCTTCAGGAGCTTCATTAGGAATATTAAAGTGCTTATGTACTGTAGTGTTTTTTGCACCAACATATTCAGCCCAACTCAGTTCTAATTTCCAATCGCTTGTATATTTTTCTCCTTTTTTAGGAAGTATTTTAAGTTGCACGGCTGCAATTTTATCTCCAGCTGTAACATCCGCGTTAAAGTGAAAATCACGACCAATGACTCCTTGCTTATTATTGGCAGAACCAATTTCAACATTTGTGATTGTAGGTTTTGCAACTTCAGGGGTAGTATCATCGTCATTATTACATGCTGTAAATGCACTAATAAATAGTAAAAACAAGGGGAATAATTTTGCTTTTTTCATAGGGGTTTTTGTTTAAAAGGGTTCATATTATTTTTGATTATGTATTAAAAAGGGAATTTTGACCGATAGAATAATGTTTCTGCTTGCTTCAGGGAGTTCTATTAATCGATAAAAACTAGTATGATTTAAATATTTAGCATTAAACAAGTTTTGTACTTGCAGTGAAATGGCTAAATCCTGTTGTCCAGTTCTTATTTTTGTTCCCAAGGCAAGGTTGAAAACATTACTGCTGGCAGTTTTCTTTTCTGGTGGAACAATTTGGTTTTGCTCGGCAGTAAAACGATAATCTAAGGAGAAATAAGTTTCTCTTAGATTCTTAATTTCGGGATTATAAGTAAGCCCGAACAAAACCGACGCAGGAGGAGAAAAGGGTAGGGTATAGCCTTTTTTACTGCCCGATAATTGTTCGGAATAAAGATATTCTACAAGAATTTCACCACTTAAATTTTTTAAGAATTGATAGCGCGTTTGCAATTCACCGCCATAACGCATGACCTTACTTTGCTCATATTCAAAAACCTGATTGCCTGCTCCATAATAAATATCATGTTGCGAAGTAGGGTTGAGGTAGATGTAATTGGGGAAATAATTAAAAAACGGACTCAATTGTACAGACCACTTATGATCCTGCCATTCTAATCCAAGATCTAACTGATAGGATTGTTCGGCAGATAAATTTGGATCTCCTTTTTCAAATCGGAAATAATGATAATTTACACCGTTTGAAGCCAATTCTTTAGCAATCGGCATTCTGAAACTAGTTCCCACATTTGCTTTCAATGAGAATTTTTCCAGATTATAATTAACTCCCGCCGACCAGGTGAAACTTTTAAATGTTCGCGTAAGCTCTTCCGAACGTTCTAAGTATTCAAAATTTGTTTGCCCATTAGTAGTTACTTCACTTTCAAACCAATCTGTATATTGTTTCATTTTAATTTTTCCATAATCCAATCGTAGCGCAGCATGTAGCAGCCATTTTTCATTGAGCTGAATTTTGTCATAAGCAAATGCTCCAGCGTTCACTTGCGTAAAAGCAGGAATTAGGAAACTCCAGCCACCAATTTTATTTTGTTGCAATTCTGTATTTATTCCAACAGTAAACTGATGATTGCCCAATGAGAATTCATCTTTTACCGAAGCGGAGAAAACTTCTTTATTATATTGACGCTCTAGGTCTTTTGGAGCATACATATCATCGGGATATATAGGCGGCATATAACCATGATTAACATAATGACTCCATTCTCGACGAAAATTCTTTTGGAAACCTATTTGAGTTTCCAGTTGATGTTCGCCTAATCGAAAAGAAGTAGTATTGCTTATCTTGGTATGGTTTACTTCCTGATATGGCATTTGTATATCACGACTAGATTTGTCATGAAGTTCTGTATCTACATTTCGAGGTTCAAGACCATGAGCATTGGCAAAAAAGCCAGTTTTGCTATATACATTACTTAGGTACAAAACTGATTTAAATTTCTCTCCTATATATCCTGTACTTGCATGCATATCGAGTTCGCGTCCGGCGGTATTACGCAAATGATTTTTATATAAAGGGACAGCATAATTATAAACCTGAACAACATCGGTAGGAACACGATAATCGCCATAATCCATTGTAGTGATTCGGGTATCAAAGAACCATTTTTCATTACGCCCAAACAGGTTAAAAGAACCACCATATTGTTCGTTATTGCTTTTGCCAGTAATATCAAGGCTTCCGCCCAAAGTATGTTTTGCCGGGACAGGTAACGGTTTTATATTAATGGCGCCGCCAATAGCATCAGAACCATAAATAAATGAAGATGGCCCTTTGATGATTTCTACACGATTTACAGCATATTGGTCAATTTCGAGCCCGTGATCTGCACCCCATTGTTGCCCTTCGTGTTTAATACCATTCTCGACAACAATAACCTGATTAAAACTTAATCCTCGGATAAGTGGTTTTGAACCTCCAGAACCAATAGAAATGGTCTTAACACCAGGTAATCTTTGGAGTGATTGCATCAAACTGCCGCCAAGATTACGCTGAATAAAACTACTATTTACTACATCTATGTTAAGCGATTCTTTTTTGTTAAGACGCGTTGCATAATTATCTTTTATTACAACTTCTTGTAGTTCTTTAACTTCCTGATGTAAGATAATATGAGGTTGTACATTTGAGTTTTTATCTAACGAAAGTTCAATTTCAGATTTGATATAACCCGAATAACTAACAATAAGTTTCTTTGAGTTTTTAGGAATTTGATTAAAGTAATAAACACCTTCTTTATTTGTAAAAGTAGTAATAGATGAGGGGTAAATCGTTACAGTTGCAGCTTCTAATGGTTTATGACTATTAGAGAATACGCTACCTGATATATTGACGGTTTGTGCTGATACTTTCGTAAAAACAACAGCGCAAAACAGCAACAGATAAATAATCCGTAATCGATTTGATTTATATTCGTTCTTCAAAGTCACTTATTTAATTTTGATGCTTAAACCTTTAATTGTTTGCCAGCCTTCTTTATCGGTTAGACGAATAAGGAAATGGTAATCTCCGGGATCAATGTCTGTCGGAATGTTGATTTCCTGAGTTGCCTCGTAGCTTTTTAAATTTTCGGGAATAGTGACAGAATTGATATAAAGCAATGGTTTTACAGGTTTTTTTATCGCTTCAGGAGTACAATCATTTACTTCGGTACTATGGTTATGATGGTCGAAATTATGGTGAATATCCAAGCTATACGATCCTAATGCCGAATTGTCGGTAAACTTTGCTCTGAATGTAAATTTTTGTCCACGGATTGCTTCACTACATTGTATAGGGAATGCGTTTGTTGCCGATATATCGATAACAGGATATTCGGTGTCAACCTTATTGTCATCACTGCTATCACATGCTGTAAAGATGCTAGTTAAAGCAAAAGAAGCTAGTACAAGTTTTGGGATTTTCATTTTGTTCATATGTATTAATTTTGGGTTACAGGGTAGGGGAATGCGCTTTTTTAGTTGACATTGCGATGAGCAATGCCAACTAAAAAAAGAGTACAGAAGAACATATTCGCAGAAGATTATTCTATGAAATGTGAATTGTTTAAAAATGGAATTGCAATTAAGCAGAAGTAAAATCTTGGCTTTTTTTAGTAAACGAAACCGAATGACAGCTTTATAAAACTTTATTAAACATATAAGTCATTTAAGAAAATATAAGTTTTATAAACACTTTGTTTATATGAACTTACATAGCTTATATGGTTAGTTTTTATAGAAATTTTTATAGAAAATTGGTTTTAAACCATATAAGTCATTTAAGAAAATATAAGTTTATAAACACTTCGTCTAAATGAATTTACATAACTAATACAATTAGCTTTTGTAGTAACATCTAAAAGAAAACTATTAAAAATAAATTAATGCCGAGTAATTGATTTTACTTTAAATTGTAGGAGGTGCTCGAAGAGCAAATAAGGATCCCTTAAAGAAAGAGGAATATGTTTTGTAATAAAAAGAAACATATGAAGATATGTTACACCTTTTATAAAACTCAAAAGACATGAAAGTAAACGTACTTACAGGAGTAAATTTAAAATAACAAATAGCACATTCCTCAGAAGAATGATTGTGTGATATAAGTTCAGTTTTTCCTGTAGTTAAGTGCTGCGTACTTTTATGAGAAGCATCATGACTTTGTATGTGTTCATAAGAATGGATTGCCGGAAATAGTATAGCGAATACTACTATTAGCGGCATAAGAAGATTAATAAATTTAAATTTCTTTTTCATTCAGATGAATCAAGATTTTATAAAGCAAGTTTATTTAAGAATAAAAGCCATAAAGACTTTGATATAAAATTATCCAGAAAGTTGTTATTTCCTTCAGTTTTTCTATTCTTAACGCAATACTGTTGCAAATATAAAAATCTTATTCGCAAATGCAACACTGTTTCATTAAAAAATGAATAATAGTAATTTCTTATGGAATTTTTTTTGAATCTAATCGGGAATAACAACCGATGTATAAGGGCTGTAGAGTTCCCATCCTAAAGTTTGATAAAAGTATTTACCATCTTCTGTAGCAACCAGAAAATTATTATGAATGTTATTAGTCAAGGCAATCTTTTCGAGTTCATTCATCAAGAAAGTAGCAAGACCATTTCTGCGATGATTTGCTTCGGTTGAGATTCTATCATAAATAGCTAAATCATCAACAAGAACAACGCGTCCTATTGAGGCTAGTTCACCATCATTTGTAACAATCCGAACAACAAAGGTTGAGTTGTAACTCTCAAATTCAAACTTGTATTTATTGGGTAAAGAACCCTTCGGAAAACTCATTTGCTTAAAGCAAGACATCATATATCCTTGCGGCTGAATTACCCATTTTTCAGATAATTTGTCTCTTAATTCATCGGGAGAAGCACAAACTTTTAAATAAATCCAAGGTTCATCAATAGTCTCAGATAATTGAATAAAATCATCGTTAAGTTCAGGAAAAACATAACGTTTTTTTTGATTTTTATATCCCACATCTACCATCCATCCCGATTTATATTTTACAGGCAAAGGTAGTTTTCGTGATAAAGACCAAGCTTTTAGCCAATTTTTATGGATGTTAAGTTGAATGTTTTTATTCATTAGATTATGAAGTTAAAAGTATAAACAGAGGAAATTGAAAAGTTGATTTCTTAATTATGTTTTAACTTTGAAATTTACTCTTTATATAAAAGTAAATAATTTTATCTAGCGGAATACTTTTTAGAAATAAAAACAAAAAGTCGAAAATAGGACTTTAGTCAGATTTAGAATTTAGTCTTGAACTTTTTAATTTTGAAGTTTTTTGATTTGATTACTTTTCCATTATCCGTAATCATCAAACAACTATAATCAGGATATTTTCGAAGTAAAAGCAAACCTTCTTTTTGACCTAAAACCATCATAGAAGTACTAAGACCATTTGCCGTTTCGGCATCAGGGCCAAAAACAGTCACGCTGCACAAACCTGTTGCGGGATATCCTGTTGCAGGATTGATAATATGAGAATATCTTTTGCCGTTAAAAATTACAAACTTTTCATAGCTTCCAGAAGTGGTTACAGCCTCTTGCCCTAAAGGAACAACAGCTAATAGTTTTTCGGTATTAAACGGGTTTGTAATGCCTATTTTCCAAGGTTCACCGTTAGGTTGTTTTCCCCAAGTACTCATGTCTCCAGATCCATTTATAATTCCGGCTTTGATGCCTTTTGATAACATCATCATTCGGCATTTATCGGTAGCATATCCTTCGCCCAAAGCTCCAAATCCTATTTTCATTCCTTTAAGTTTTAGGAATATGGTAGATTGTACGCTGTCTAAAATGATGTTTTTATAGCCCACCTTTTCTACTGATTTTTTTATGGCTTCCGCCGAAGGCATCTCGGTCATCGAACCGTCAAATTTCCATATTCTGTCCATTGCAGCAAAACTAACGTCAAAGCCGCCATTTGTTATTTCAGATAATTTTATGGCTCTTTGTGTTAATTCAAAAACCTCACGATCTACTTTTACAGGTCGGATTCCTGCATTTTGGTTTACTTCAGATACTTGTGAGTCGGGTTTCCAATCTGAAATTAAATTTTCAATTCGGGTAATTTCGGCAATTACAGCATCAATATTTTTTTCAGCAGATGCAGTATCATTTGCAACAATAGTAATGTCAAAACGCCCTCCCATAAGCAGCGTAGTTCTTTTTCGGAGAACTTGTGCGTTGCCCGAAAAACTAAACGCAATTATAAAAAGAACTAAAAACTTATGTAGGATTGATGTATGCATGATTTTTTTTGAATAATAAAAAATAATGAGTTTTTATTAATAAGCTCCAGCGGAGCGATATTTTTCTGATAGCCAATATATGCCACCCCGATGGGGTTTGGTTTTTGTCGAATAAATCTCTATAAATATGTCGTCCCGAAGAGACTTACACAATCCAACAATTAACAATTAACAATTATCAATTAACAATTAACAATTATCAATTATCATTTAACAATTAACAATTATCAATTAACAATTATCAATTAACCTAATAGCAATCCGTCAACAACTGACCATTATCTTTATAATATGAAATAGATTTCATTTCTCTGGAAAGACATAAATCATCTAAAATTGCTTCTACATCTTTTTGCATCGCCAGCGAACCGCAAATCATGATAACACCGCCTTGATGTAATAAATCAATAAAAAAGTCAACGTCACGTTTTATTAAATCCATTACATAATGATGATTTTCTGCACGAGATAAAGCCAAATGAAAGCTTTGGAGGTGTTGCTTTTGAATCATTTCAGCAGTGAATTTTTTATAACCAGAAACAGTTTCTGTTTCCATTCGGAAGCCTGAATATAAATGCGTTTCAACTTTTTTCTTATTCTGTTCAATCATTCCAAGAAAAGGAGCAATACCAGTTCCGTTAGATATTAAAGCAACTTTAGACACCGTTTTAGGAAAATGAAAAGCTTTATTATTTAAGATTCTTGCTTTAATAGTATTTCCAGGTTTAAGGTTATTCAGAAATTCAGAACCTAAACCGTGAGGATGAAGTTTTACAACCAATTGTATGTTTCCAGAATGATTACCAATAGAGTATAAACGCTCTCTAGTATCATTTGCAGGATAAATAGCCAGTAAATCACCCGAAGTAAATTTGGCTCTCATATTAGCTCTTAAAGTCAATATAAAAGTTTGTTCCGTTTCAGAAACTAATGTTTTATCTAAAACCATCAATTTTTGTAAACCTTTAGGAACATGATTGTATAATGAAGGTGTTGTTGATAACGGAATTCCGCTTTTGGCACTCCATAATTTTACCCATTCTAGAAATTCGAGAGCAGATTTGTCGTTTACGGTTTGAATTTCTAAAAAGCGTTCCGTCCAATTTTGAGTGGCTAAAAGTTGATCAACTTCTATAGCAAACCCACAAAAATCAGGATAAGCTTTTGAACCAAAACCAACCACCGAAAAATTGATTTTTTGTTCTTGATTGTATTTCTTTAATAGCGATACAAATTTATTTCCGTTAGAAGGAGCATCGCCTAAGCCATGAGTAGATGAGAAAACGATAATGTGTTCTGCTTTCGGAAATAGATTGTAATTATTAAGTTCCGTAAGGAAAACTTTTTCGCCATGAGCGATTAATTGTTTTTGAATAGCATTGGCAAAACGGAATGAACTTCCATTTTCTGAACCAGCGAGTAGAATGATTTTACTTTCGTTGGCTTTGAATTTATTTTTAATTCGGCTAGATCTTCTTTTTAATGTAATAGCAAAACCTGAGTATATAAAAAAGAGAATGTTGATGCAGGCAATAGCTAATATTACAGCCCAAATTGTATTTATTCTACCTGTATGAAGGTCAAGGCTTAAATCAGATAACTGAACCGTCATCGGGGAACGTTTCTCTGTAATTACAACTCCTGTAACCTGATTAACTTCAACTTCTTTGTCTTTTAATTGAATAATATAATATTCTTCAGGATCAGATGTAAAAGGAAACTCAATTTTCTTTACATGAGATAATAGAGTAGTAGTAAATCCAGATTCTAGTTTATCTTTGGAAGGTTTTACAATTTCAGTTTTTTCCTTTTGATTTTTCTCTTTATCCATGAAAAAATTAAATCTTTCCAGAGATAAATAAGTTCCTGTAATGGCAATAATCAGAATCGGAATTAAAGTTAATCTTCCTAATACAACATGATAATATTGAGCAAAATATTCTTTGATTACTTTAGAGAAAAAGTTACGGATTCCTCTTTGCCTGTTTAATACAAGTGCAAAACCCGAACAAGCAATCAAAACTAATAAAAAGGAAATCACACCAACAAAAAAGCGTCCAGTTTCATGTAGAAATAAAGAACGGTGCAAGCCAGTTGTCCATTGAATGAATTCACTTTTTTTAACAGGCGTTCCTAACTGTTTTCCTGTTCTGGGATCAATATAAGCATTGACATCATTACCGTCCTGATCAATAGCCTGAAGTGTTACAAATTGGTTATAATCAACACTTAATTCTGTTATTTCAGGATATGTCTTTTTTAAAACTGGCAAGGTTTGACCTAAAGTTATCTGATCAAAATTTTCAACCTTATACGGTTGTGTTTTTTCCTGAACTGCGTCTACTGCCAGTATGATACCCGTTACAGATGCCAAAAATAAAAATAATGAAGAAAACAAAGCCAAAGCCAAGTGTGTGTAACGCCAGAAAGAAAGAGTCATTGAGTGTAATCTAAAAGGTAATCAAATGTTTTAAGCTTTGTCAAAGTTTTAAACTTTGACAAAGCTCGAATTTCAGGTTTAAGAGATTAAATTTTATTTAATCTCACGTATCTAATATAACCTTTACCTTCTGTTTTAGCAGCAAGACCTTCAGTTGTAAGCGGAATTTCCACATCGCTTACATGGTACTTTTGATCTTCAACAGCAGATTCAAATCTTAATTTATATCCTTTATTTATTTTAGAATCTTCAATTTCAATTGTTGTCATACTACGATCTCCACCAGTAACAGACGCTCCAGTTTTTGCACTGATATCTACCGGTTTTTTAGTTTGAAATTTATTCCATTCTTTTAATGAGTTGTACCATTTTTTGTCGTCTCCCATTACATAAAGTGTTTTTTCGTATTCTCCTTTAGGGTTGATAAGTGAAACTACAATGTAAGCACCTTCTCCCATATAGTTAGACATTTGAAGCATACATTTATATTTGCTTGCCTGTGCTGAAGCTTGAAAAGATATAAGACAGATTAATGCACTTGTAAGAGCTATTTTAAATATTGATTTCATTCCGGTTTTATATTTTTAATTGAATTGGTATTTGATTTTTGAAATATTACTTTAAAAAATCAATTGATATGTTTTGTTTTGTTAAAGACTCATTTTCTTTGGCTAAAGCATAAGCGCTTTCGTCAAATTCGGTAATAATATCTTTTTTAGCTCCAATAGAAAGAAGGTATTTCAGGATAGTATCATTTTTGGCAACCATTGCAGCTTTGTGTAAAGCAGTCAAACCGTCTTTGTTTTTAGCATTTACATCGATGTTTAAATCAGCTAATTTTTTCAGTAAAGATAAATCGTTTTTAGCAACTGCAAGATGATACAATGTATTCCCGTCTTTTTGTGGAGATGTAAGGTCTAATCCTTTTTCCTGTAGCAATTTTACTTTGGCAGTAAAAGGATCTTGTTTAGCATCTGGTCGGTAAGATTGTACTAAATAAACGCCTAAATTATTACCTTCTTTATCAATAACTTTAACATCGGCATCTTTTGCCAAAAGTGTTGTAACAGCTTCTGGAGTTCCAGATTTTACAGCTATAGTCAAGGCAGATTCTCCTTTGGCATTTTGTAAATTGATATTTTTTGCTGCTGGTAATAATTGCTCTAATACTCCATTTTCTTTAGCTCCGGCTGCAATCATAAAAGGAGTGTTTCCATCTTTATTAATCGCATTAACATCAACACCTTTAGCAAGGAAATAAGTAATTATTTCGGCTTGGTTTGGTTTTCCTGCTAAAAGATGCAATACATTTTCTCCAGATTTGTTTGTAGCGGTTGGTTTTATTTTTAATTCTTCCACTAAAAATTTATAAGTTTCAATCGGAGTAGTTTCTCTACGTGTACCTTGAGTTGCAATAAGAAGTGCATTATCAGTATATTTTACTTTTCTCTCTAATAACTTTTTCAAAAGAGCTACATTTCCTGTTCTTGCAGCATAATCAAATGCTGTGTTTCCGTTGTTGTCAACATCTTTTAGAGACAATCCTTTTTTGGTAAGATAGTCAGTAATCGTAAGGTCTTTATCAAACGGAACAGCCAAAAGCAATAGGTTGGCTCCATTAGCATATTTTTTCTTCGGATCTATTCCTGCTTTAAAAAAAGCATCACAAATACCTGAATTAAGTAAACCGCTAGTAGCACCAAAAACAAGTGGAGTAGTACCATGGCTGTCTTCAAAGTTAATATCTGAACCTTTGGCAATAAGATATTCTACCAGTTCGGTATTTCCTCTATAAGCCGCCCAGTGTAAGTAAATACGATTGTCGTGAGTCGATTTATTTACTGGATTTCCTGGTTGTTCTAATAAGAATTTTATACTTGTAAAAGGCGCATCATTATTAATGGCAATAACTGGTACATCAAAAGCATTTGCATTCGCTTCAGATGGACTGTTTCCTTTTGCAATTTCAGCTTTAACAACATCAACACTTGGCGCTGTTTTCCAAAAAGAAGCTTCTAATAAAGTATTTTTTTGCTGAGCACTAACAAATAAAGTTGCGACTAATGCGAAAGAAAGAAGAATGTTTTTTTTCATATTATAGATATTTATTACTTTTTAAATTGTGTTGATTCGTATAAAATTCACGACTTAATAGTGTGATTTATTTAGAATCAATAAGATTAAGCAAATGTAAAAAATAATAACAATTAAAGCTATTACTTATTTGTTAATGCCCATTTTTAAGGAAGTTTTATTACTTTGTCTGAAAAGCTTTAGAACTAAAAATGGAGTAGGGTATTTTAAATAATCTAAAAGTATCTGAAAAAAGTTTAAAAAAATGTTCGGAGATAATACGATTACATAATCAGTATCCTTTCCGAAGTTTCTTTCTTGTAACTCGTTTGTCAATTTTTTAATTGTATAGAAAGTTTCGCAAGTAAGCAAAGTTGCTGATTTGACTAGCAGAGTATTCTTTATAAAATTTTAAGTTAAAAGGCTTAAAGTAAATTTGTTAAGATGAGAATAGTGCACTCAGGGTTTTCGTTGTCGGATTCTATTGATTTTTTAAAGTCTAATTTTGTCAAAAGTTTAATCGAACTCAGATTGTTATTATGAGTAAATGCTTCTATCTTTTTAAGTCGTATTGTCTGAAAGGCATAGTCAACAACTTTTGTAGTTGCTTCTTGCATTATTCCTTGTCCTTGAAAATTTGTTAAAAGCTCATAACCGATTTCGCATTTATTTTTTTCATTTGAAAAGTCAAAAAGACAAATTGTTCCAACAAAAATCTTGCTGTTTGTTAAAGTTATCGCCCAATAAATCGAATCATTTCTTTTGATGTTATCATTAATATTGTTGATAAAAGTTATTGCATCTTCAATTGTTCGACTTGCTTGTCTGCCAAGATATTTGTTTATTTCGGTGTCAGAACGCAATGCAAAAACTTCTGAACTATCTTCCACCGATAATTGTCTAAGAGTTAGTCTTTCAGTTGTTAAAATTGGGAAAGGTGTAAAACTTCTATTTACCATTTTGTCATAGTTTAATTCATTAATGTTCTGACTGCTAGCTTATTTACATTAGCCATAAAATGGCTCTAATATGGTCAAATTAATTAGTCTTATATTATAAATTAGTATTTGCCTCAGGCTAATATAATAAATATCTTTCTTTAAATAATTGACCATCTAAGTTAGATTTAAGCTATTTCTTTGTTTTTAGTAAATCATAAGTAGTTCCTTTCAACTCAATAAAAAATTGACTTATGTACTTACAGTTTGTACTTTTGCCTTTATGAATGATAACTTTATAAATGAGTATTTCGGGATAGGAATACAAAATGGTAAAACGCCTGAAAATTTGGGTGTTTTGTGGCGATCTGCTCAAAACTTGGGTGCAACTTTTATATTTACCATAGGTAACCGATATGCCAAGCAAGCTAGTGATACTCACGATGCGGTAAAAGCAATTCCTTATTTTCATTATGACACTTTTGAGGCCTTTTTTGAAAACTTACCGAAAGGAGCGCGATTGGTTGGAGTTGAATTAGATGAAAAAGCTTCCGATTTAGAGACTTTTGAACATCCAAGACGTTGTGTCTATTTATTGGGAGCAGAAGATCATGGCTTATCTCATAAAGTAATGGATAAATGCCATCATTTAGTCAAATTTAAATCAGAGAAAAGTTTAAATGTGGCTGTGGCAGGGACTATTATTATGTACGACAGAAACTTGCCTAAACCACGTTCTTAAAGCAAAACTTTATTCATGGCTTGAACTCCGATGTACGCTAACTTCGGAAATATCCATTACTAGATAATATCAAAATTTTAGTATTTGGAATGTTTTAATTTTCTAAATTCTAAAGAATTAACGCCTTCATATCGACTAAAATATCTTGAAAGGTTTTTGATATCGGTATATCCGCAAACATCTGAGATTTCTGTGATGGATAAATTCGTTTCGATCAGAAGTTGCTTCACTTATTTAATACGCAATGTATTGATTTCGTCTAGAATACTTCGTTTTAAGATTAACTGAAATCTTTTTTCTAAAACCCTTCGGGACAATGCAGTTGCATTAACTACATCATCCACAGCTATTTTCTATAACTAAAAAATATGATACTGCATAAAACAATAAGCAGGAATGTTTTTTTACTTAAAGTATGATTCTTCTTTTTTGATATTGAAGATATAATGAAAAGGAAGGAGTAATAGTGGTCTTGAATTTATTAATGGAATTATAAATAGGCTAAATTCGAAAAAGCAAATCTTTTTATAGTAATAGCAAAAGGTGTAACTTTGAAAAAAAAAACAACTATGAAAACCGCTAGAATTTTTAGAAACGTATTCATTACTATTTCTTTAACACTATTTATAACAAGTTGCAGTGTTCATACTGTTCATAATTCATCTTCAAATTCTGGGAAGATTCCTCCTGGGCAGGCAAAAAAAATATCTGGAAGTAAGAGTGCAAAAAATTACGCACCTGGTCAGCAGAAAAAAAGATAAGCAGTTTTTATAAGTTGACTCTTTATTTAACTATTATGTTAAAACTGTTTTTTAATTGAATAAGTTTTTGTGTCGAGCAAGAAATTTTAGAGGATATGATTAAATATCTTATTTATAAAAATTAAGGGGTACTTACTAAGTACCCCTTAATTTTTACAATTTAATGTTTTCCATTTCCATGCCCTTTTCCATTCCCATGTCCATTTCCATTATTTTTATACTCTTTATTGTTCCCTTTACCTGGTTTTAGACCAATAGTTTTTTGTGGTTTACCTTTGTAGCCTTTGCCATATTTTACTTTATGAGTCTTATAGTTATCATATGGAGAATCGCCTCTGTAATTGGTAAGAACAACTTTATATTCATTGTAAAGATCATAATTTCTATAGTTTCTAGGAAGGCTTCTTGCTCTTGTCCATTTTCCATTACTTATATAAATGTAACTAGATGCATTAATATCATAATACATTTCAAGATCAGGCAGATAATAATAGCGTACATCTGTATAGCCTACAGGACCCCATGCAGGTGGAGTTCCAATATTAACATTAACTGATACTTGAGCTTGTAAAGAACTTACAGTAATGAAAAATATACTTATGAATAAAAGTTTTAAAGATTTCATGGTTTCAATTTTTTATTAAATTAATAATGCACTGATAAAAACAAAAACCGAACCTAAAATTGTTTTTTCACAAATATTTATCATAATGCCGAAATTATAAATTCGCTTCGTCTGTTCATTTGATGTTCAGCTTCGGTACATTTTACACCATCAGAACAACCATTTACAAGTTGGGTTTCTCCATAACCTTTTCCAGTTAATCTGTTTGGATCAATACCATTTTTAACTAGCCATTGTATGGTTGACTTAGCTCTTCTGTCAGATAAGGCCTCATTGTATTTAAATGTTGCACGGCTATCGGTATGAGAACGAATATCAAGTTTCATTTTTGGATATTGATTCAATACATCAAGTATTTTTTCTAAATCGAATGCGGCTTCTGTACGGATATTAGATTTATCCAAATCGAAGTATATCATTTTGATGCCAAAACATTTACCTAGATCATCACCAATTGTTACCATACATTCTGATTTTTCTAATGTTATTGGTAAATTGGTTCTTCCGTTTTCTTTTAAAATATTTACCATTAACTCTCTAGTAGTATATTTGGTTTTTTCGGCACGTACAAAATATGACATACCACACTCAACAGGAAAAGTATAATTACCATTTTGATCTGAATAACTAGTAGCTATAATTTTGTATTTGTCGTCATATAAGGTCAGTTTTGTATTCGGTAAAACTTCCCCTGTTTCTTTATCTGTTATGACTCCGTATAATTCCTGAATGCAGTATAGCTTTCTTGTTTCTAAAAATTTATAGATATCATCAGATCCCAGTCCGCCATCTTTGTTAGATGTAAAAAATCCTCTTCTGGATTTGGTGTCAATTATATAAGCAAAATCATCTTTGGGAGAATTAATATCTGCTCCAATATTTTGAACATTGCTTATTGTGCCATCGTCAGCTATTTTTCCAACAAAAACATCTAGACCTCCAAGTCCGGGGCGTCCGTCTGAGGAAAAATAAATTTCCTTTTCGTCGGTTACATATGGAAAAGTTTCTTTTCCTTCAGTATTAACCGATGAACCTAAATTTATTGGTGTTCCAAATTCACCATTATCATTGATACTTATTTTATAGATATCCGATTGTCCGTATGTTCCTGGCATATCCGATGCAAAATATAATGTTTTTTCATCTGGACTCAAGGCAGGATGTGCCGTGCTGTAATTATTACTATTAAAAGGAACCTCCTTTATGTTAGCCCATTCATTGTTTTCAAGTGTCGCTTTGTATATTTTTACTAAAGTAATTTTATTTTCATCTTTTCCCTTTTTTCCATCAATGTAATTGTTTCTTGTAAAATAAACTGTCTTTCCATCTTTTGTAAAAGTAGGAGTAGATTCATGAAATTTTGAGTTTATTCTAGACTTGAATTTTTTTGGTGCATTGGGATTAAAATCCTGATCTACATCTGACTGATATAGATTGGTGAAATGCTCACCAGTCCATTTGTGTATTCGTTGATTAAAATTACCCGTATCTCTTGCCGAGGCAAAAACAATTTTGTTTTGATAAAATGCAGTTCCATAGTCAGAATATTTACTGTTTATACCAGTTGGACCTATATTATAGCGTCCAGAGTTAGCTTTAATTTCATCAAGATAGTTTTTGCTTTCTTCATACAATTTAGCTCTATTGTCATTTTTTGACTTTTGATTAAATAAATCAAGCATTTGATTTGCCTTAACAATATCTCCGGTAGATTTTAATGATTGTGCGTATCGGTAATAATACTCTGGTTCTACCTCGGTATTCATGGCAAATAATTCGCCATACCATTTTGCGGCCTTATCAAACTCGGAATTAAAGTAAAATGAGTTACCTAACTTCTTGAACATATCTTCAGATTTGTATCCTTTTTCGGCTACACGCTCATAAGTTTTAATGGCATCTATGTATGCGTAGTTATCGTACTTTTTATCGCCAGCAGCTACTTTGCCTTGTTGCGAATAACTGTTAAATGAAAAAACACGTACTATTATTATGCAAAGGAGTATATAATTTTTCATGATAAATATTTTTAGAAGAAACGAGGAGTTGTCATTTTACCATTGTTTTTGAATAATTCATAGCGCAGGAATATTTCATGTGAGCCAGAATTATAATTATCTAAGTTGGTCGTTTCACGATCATAACCATAGCCTATGTATAGTCCATCGCTAACCTGAAAACCTACCATAGCACTTAGTGAAGCACTCCATCTGTAAGCAACTCCTACAACAAACTTATCGATAAACATGAAATTTGCCGAAACATCTGCCTGTAATGGTGCACCTTCTACCATTTTTATAAGTGCTGCTGGTTTGAATTTTAACTCTGGTCCCAAATCAAATACATATCCTGCCATAAAATAGTAATTTATTTTATCCTTATATATTACAATATCATTATCATCATAACGATTGGTTTCGATGAAATTTGGAATTGACAGACCTATGTATGCTTTATCTGAGTGCCAATAGACACCAGCTCCAATGTTTGGTTTGAATACATTATCTAAATTCTGAAATTGAGGATCGCCTTGATCAGCTGGATTTAATTTGTTGACATCCAGATTGAATAAATTAGCTGAACCTTTAATACCAAATGAAAGTTTAAAATCTGCGGACGTTTGTATGGTATAAGAAAGATCTACAGAAAAAGTATTTTCATTTGTAGGTCCAATTTTGTCATTAACCAATGACACTCCTAATCCTAGATTACTGTTATTTATTGGGGTGTTTACCGAGAAACTACTAGTTTCTGGGGCACCATCAAGTCCGACCCATTGCGTACGGTATAAACCAAAAATACTTAGAGCTCCTCGTGACCCTGCATAAGCGGGGTTGATATTTATGGTGTTGTACATATATTGTGTAAACTGTGCATCTTGTTGTGCGTAACTTACTATAGCTGTAAACATCAAAACGAAAGAAAATAATTTTGTTCTCATAGTAGGTGTATATTATGTTATTATTGTCATTACCCTTTAATCTTAAAAAAACAAGTGTATATTAATTCGTAAGTTTAAAATGCGAATTTTTTAATTAAATGCCATCTTGATTATATATTATCAAGATGGCATTTTGCTTATCTGGAAAGATATAGATAGCCATCTTTTTTATTCGTCTGAATTGCACCGTTTCCATCCACAGAAGTGTAATTTAGAATATAAAAGTAAGTTCCTGAAGGAAGACCGTCTGATTGTTTTACGGTTGTTCTTCCTCTTGAAATACCGTCAAAAGCATTTGTTGTGTTGTTATAATTTCTAGTTTCAAATACTAGTACTCCCCAACGGTTGTATATTTCGACAGTATTATCTG
>NZ_JSYP01000040.1 GCF_000813005.1 Flavobacterium sp. KMS
TTTGTAAGCATATATTGTCTCGAGGTTGCTCCTAATATTATAAAATTATTTTTATACCATTGGAATGTTTCGTCTGGAGTAAATCTGCCATCCTCATACATTGTTAGCGTAGTTGATCCGCCAATTGCTGATGTAATTGTATTTACAGTATCAGTTCTGGCTTGCGGAGAGAAAATAAATTTATTTCTCATTTTTGCTTTATACGATGTAAACTGCTCTGAGAGATCTAAAAAATGTAACTTATTGTAACTCAAATCTAAATCGAGCTCAATAGACAAATCAGGTACTTTCCCTTCCAATAAATTATTGTTTAGATATAGGTGATAAAATGCATTTTTTTTTAATTCTACAGGAATTTTACCACTTAGTTCATTATACCTTAAATTCAATGTTCGAATATTTTTCAACAAACCTATTCCCGGTGGAATTGAGCCTGTCAATTTATTGTTCCCTAAATATAATTCGCCCAAAGATTTTAGATTCCCTATTTCTACCGGTATAGCTCCTGAAAATTGATTATTTGTAAAACTTGCAAACCTAAGTTTTGAAAGCTGGCCAATCTCAGACGGTATAGTACCTATAAATTGATTATTGTCAACGTAAAGATTAATTAGATTTGTAAGGTTTCCTATTTCAAGCGATAGTGCTCCATCAAGTTTATTTTTCTGTACATACAAATGTACAAGTGATTTTAAGTCGTAAATACTTTGCGGGAGGTTTCCACTTAGATTATTTATCTCTAATCCTAACATTTCAATATTAATTAGTGCACTAATTTCTTCAGGAATAGAACCACTTAATTTATTGTCTCTTAGGCTAAGGAATTTCAAAAATTTTAATTGTCCTATCTCAGATGGTATGAATCCTGTTAAATTATTCTCCCCTAAACTTAGAGAAGCCACCTGCCCATTTACAACTGTAATTCCATACCATCCAGTTTTAGTTGTCTTGTTCCATGAAGTAACAGGAGTCGAAAAATCCCAGCCTGTATTGATTTTCCATTTCGAGCCACCAGTACTGTCATAGAGTGCTTTTAACGCTTGTATTTCACTTTGAGAAATAACCTCGGTTAAACTTGATCTCAGAAGTCCTTTTGATTGTATTCTTTTTAAAATTTCCTCTTTACCTCTTACCATTTCTATATATTGAATCCTTGAAGTTTCGCGATTACGTTCTATCTCACGACTGATGTCTTCAAGATCGGTAATACCCCATTCTTTTAAATAATTTGTTTCTCTGATTATATCAAAACCAATCTCCTGATCGCTTAAATCCTGAGAAAAACAAACGGATGAAAATAACATTATACAAAAAGTGATAATCCATTGTTTTTTTTTTCTAAAAATGTTTGTCATATTAAATTATATGTTTTTTATGCAAGTAGACATAGGGTTTTATATCACCCTATAATTTACAAATAGTATTGATTTATGGATTACAGCTACTTAAAGACAATTTTTATCTAATAACCTTGATTGATCCAACTATTGGTATACAGTTAATTACATTCAATGTTAATGGTTCTCTCTCTAGTACCAATGGAGACATATCAGGATTAGTCGTATGATATGCCTTGCAAGTATACACCCCTGAATCTGAAGCTTTTAAATTTGTAAGCATATATTGTCTCGAGGTTGCTCCTAATATTATAAAATTATTTTTATACCATTGGAATGTTTCGTCTGGAGTAAATCTGCCATCCTCATACATTGTTAGCGTAGTTGATCCGCCAATTGCTGATGTAATTGTATTTACAGTATCAGTTCTGGCTTGCGGAGAAAAAGTAAAATCATTTGTAACTCTTGATTTCAATGAAATGAACTGGTTTTCAAAATCTATAAATCGGAACTTATTAGATTCAATTTTTAGGCGCTTTAATAATGTTAAACTGCTTAAGTCTGGAATAGATCCTGATAATTGATTTCCATACAAATACAAATATCTAAGTTTTACAAGACCTTTAATTTCAGAAGGAATATTACCTGTAAATCGATTATTATGGAGCCATAAAACATCGAGATTACCTAATTGCTTAATTTCAGTGGGAATTTCACCGCTAAGCATATTACCATATAAAATTAAAGATACAAGTAATCTAAGCTGTCCTATTTCCGGAGGTATTGAACCAGTTAATTTATTTGCTCTTAAATCTAGAGTACTTAGTCTTGAAAGCTGCCCCATTTCTGCAGGAATTTCTCCACTAAGTTGATTGGAAGATATTCGTAAATCTCTTAAACTAACAAGTTTACTTATTTCAGAAGAAAGTAACCCGCTAAGAGAATTATTTTCGATATAAAAAGTAATAAGTCTTGTTAGATTATAAAAACTTGGAGGAATCGTTCCATTTAACTTATTATATCCCAAATCTAAAAATTGTAACGAAGATAGATTACCGATTTGTAATGGAAGTGGGCCGGTTAATTGATTATAATTTAACCATAAATTGATGAGATTTGTTAAATTAGAAATATCACGAGGTATGGTTCCAGCTAATGTATTTCTGGTTAATATGAGATTCCGAAGTTTGGTTAATTGTGAAATTTCTTCGGGAATAAATCCTGTTAGTTTATTATTTTGTAGTCCTAAATTCAATAGTTCTGTTAATTCACCTATGCTTGATGGTATAATTCCACCTAAAGAATTATTTTGTAAGTAAAGTGAAGTTAAATACTTTAACATTCCTATTTCTTCAGGTATATACCCTTTTAAATTATTGCTATATAAATTTAAGTATTGTATTTGTTTATCAATAACTATAATTCCGTACCATCCCGTTTTAGTAGACGGATCCCATGAAGTGACTGGAGTTGAGAAATCCCAGCCAGTATTATTAATCCAGTTAATCCCTCCTGCACTATCATATAGTGCTTTTAATGCCGCTTTTTCGCTTTGAGAAACATCTGTGCTAATTTCGGAACTAATAACTTTAAGCAAATTTTTAGGCTGGCTTTTTTGCAAGAGCTCGCTTTCAATTCTTTTCATTTCTATGTACTGAATTTTATTCGCAACACGCATCTTCTCAATCTCACTTTTAACAGACACAGAATCACTAAAACCTCTTTCTTTTAATTCATTCATTACTTCTCCTAAATCAAACCCAATTTCTTGATCGGTAAAATCTTGAGAAAATGCCGTTGTTGTAATACAAAAACTTATAATGCTAAAAACTAATGTATAGATCGACTTCATCATGATAATTATTTTTTAGGAGCTTCATCAGCTGTAATGCACGAAACAACTTGTTTTTTTATGACAGTTTTTTTATTCGGGGCTATTTTCAAACTTTTTCTACCTGTATGCGATTGTTTGTCGGATATGCTAATATTATTTGTTTTTAATTGTCCCTGAAAATCAAAATGGGAGGCTGTACCACAGTTTGAAAAATCATAATCCTCAAATCCATCAGAGGCTAGCTCACTATACTTAGTGTTTGAGGCTACAGCAACTGGAAAACGATTATTATAGCCATATAAAGCTGATGAATACCTTTTTAATGCATCTTTATTCTCTATCTCCTGTCCAGCAGGATTATACTGCGTAACCTCAGATGCTGATGTCCACTTGTCGTAATTAGCTCCTGTTGTTATTTCCCAAGTGTTATTAGTTGTAAACACATAAAATGGATAGAAATCGGTAAAAAATCCTGTTTTACGAGGAGTGGGATCAATCGTATAGTTCCTTCCGGTTAAATAGGCATACGACTTATTGGCTCTCCAATTCCCTAAGACATTGTATAAGTAAGGGTTGTATGAGTTTTTAATAATATCTTCTTCTTCGGCGTTATTATCCTTATTTTCATATTCAAATTTTAGTGCGCCATCATCTCCAAAAGTCATTTTAGGTAAATTACACTCACATGGAGATGGCCAGACATTGTTATACTCCACTGCCGAAGCATTAACAATTCTATTGCTAGCTGTGTTAGACATAAAAGGATTCTCCCCAATGTTTCCTTTTATTTTTGCTATCGTATTATTACTATCGTAATTATACAATGGATTTGTCATGGAAGTTACACTAGCCATAGCCGCCATTTGCATGTTTCGGTATCCTGAGCGAATTACTTTTATTTTGGCAGTCGCAATAGCATCTCCCTTAATTAGAATCCCTCTTTCATCAATAAGCTGGAAATTAGCCGTAGTTACTTTTACTACCCAAGCTTTCATCCTTGTTTTGGTTCTGCCATCGGGAGCAATACCATCGATCCATAATTCATCCCCATTGATCATATAATCCGACTCGTTATGAACTCCTGTAAATTGATATAGATTGCTACCCGTAGTGGTTATATCCCATTCTAGTCCAACGTTTTTGGCAGACTGGCTCATACCTGCATAACTCCAATAGGCAGGAAAATTGAAATTAAAATAGTTATCATTATATTCATTTACGGTTTGTGTCAATAAAACATCTCCTGATTCAGCGTCCCACGCTAAATTTTTGGTGGTTACTTTTGCTCCCAAATCATATGCTATTTTTTCTGAAAGTATAGCTGTACTATGAATAACTTTAGTAGTCACAGCAGTCCTTATTTGGCTTTCGTGTCTGGAATAACTTGGTATTGGTGTTGGAATTACCACTATAATTAGAGTAAAAGGTAGCGTCGCCACGTTTAAATGAATACCCAAGGTAGAACTCGTAGATTTACTTTCTCTAAAATCATTGATTACATCATAATCAACCCCAACTAATTTAGAGGCTATAACTCCTTTTGAGTCGATTGTTTGAACAAAGTTGTCAAGTTTTCCCTGATTCTTGTATTGATTCTGATCTATTGTTTTGTATTTATAATCAACTCCCGAAATATAATCTTTTTGCCCTTCGCCATATACACGTTGATTTTTCATCTTACCATCCATATCGTTGGTATGTATAGCATATCCTTGTGATAACGTAATATGATCCCTAACATTTAAGTTAAGAATACTTGCTAATGTTGTAGATGTATCGTAATTAGACGACAGCGTTGTTCTATCAACAATAGTTGGAAAATCCTTGGATGTATAAAATTCTGTTACAACTGATCCTGTTGCATGTTTTTTTACGGTTGCTGTTAATTCTTTTTTATCATTATATTTATTTCTCTGTAAATTGGTCACTGTTACTCTACTATAAGTAACTTTTGGAGCAGAAAAAAAAGATTCACCAAAAGGTTCTTCTACATAATTATCAGTATCAGGTCCAAGTAATAATTCTCTTCTTTTTTCATCATAAGAAGGTTTAACAAAAGGATTTTCCTTACAACCTAAAGGCTCATAAGTAGCGACTCCAGAAGATTTTCCGTTTTCGGTTTCATAAGTATATTTTTGCCCATAAGATTGTTGATAGGTATTGTCTCCAACATGATTCGTCATTACATCCCAGTGGTCATGAATTTGAATATCCTTCACCCTGCTACCTCCTCCTACTTTTTTACTATCAGGTTGCAAAAGTCGAATCCAGGATTTATTACTGATAAATTTACTTGCAATACCAGTTTGTTCTAATTTGGTATTGGGACTTTTAAAAATATCTAGTAGTGTTGGCATCCATCCTATAAGTTCCATAACAACCTTTTTTAGATCCTTGGTATCTTCTTCGTTATGCATACTATATACTAGTCTGTTAAGGTTATGCCTCCCAAAATTCCAACCTGCTTTAATAATAGGGTTTACTTCTTTTTTATCAGAATCAAATCCGTCTCCTTTTCCAACATATCTAACAGGTATGGCAACGTATTGTTTTCCATTCGTTTCCAGAAATCCAAAATCTGGTTTAACTCCTTTTTCTATATTGAGATAACCTGTTACATAATCGTATTTATCGGTTCCATCAATGCCTGGTAAAGGACTAGGATTTACCATATTTAATAAGAATCTAAAATATAATGGGTTACTATCGTCTCCAATAGATTTAATATACTTATCATAAAAAATTTTTGGAATTTGTGAATCATTAATCGATAGTTTTTCATCTATTTTATGATCTAATGCTACATATATATATTCTCCTAAGTTTCTCTTCTGCATTATATTTTCAGAATCAACATTAGCAGCAATTAGTCCAGCCTTTGTTCCGCTTCCTACTACTTTAAACATTTGCATTGCAGCCTTATCTTGCACATATCCATAATCATCTGCTTCATAGTTCAATTCCATTAGCCCTCCAGAAGGCAATCGAATAGTCTTTAACAACCAAGCACTTGCATATTGATCGGCATTTTCTCTATTACTTTGATCTACAAATGGATATTCAGGATTAGACAGTTGGGATGTAGTTTCTGGACCTAATTTATCATTTACTGGTTTGTAATTCCCCCATACGTCATACGCCTTCATATTATAACTAGGATTATTAAGTAAATCATTTTCAATACGGTAACCAGAAGTGTTTTCGATTAAACTTTTAGGTGCATAGCCAAAAACATAAGGAGTAAATTTCCCCATGCTTGAGTTTTTATAAGTAAAGTAGACTTTACTTAAGGTTAATTTACCTTCATTATTTATGCTATTATCAATACCTTGGCATAAACTATAGTTGTATTCAAAATGTGCCTCTTTTATAGGAGTCGCTTTTTCTTCATTTACTAGATATTCTGGTTTTGAGTACAATGAAATTTTTTCTAATTTGTACATTTTAGAGCCATCTCCAAGACCACCGTTTTCGTCTTTAACTCCATACCCATCATTTCGCTGTGAAAGATGAAAAATAGCAATATGTGTTTTTGTTACAATTTTTTTGATATAAAGGAGCTCTTTTTCTCCGTATTGATAATTTCCTTTATTATCTTTTTTACCAGAACGTAAACCTTCATCATAATTAGCCTGATTTTCATTAAAGGGAACTCTCCATTTATAAAGATTGGCTTTATTAGGAGTTTTATTTTCATATTCAAATTTAGTATAAGTACCTAAATCGTCATCGGTAGGCCCATCATTTTTTAAATCCTGATAGTCAGATGATAAAACAGAAGTTAATAAATAAGAATGCGCATATGCAGGTGTTGTCACCCGATTAAAGTATTGATCCCCATCTTTGGAATTACTAGATGAATTATCAACATCAGGAGTATAAGTCACTAATCCATTTTTAAAATTAACTCTTCTATTAGGATTATCTTTCTCACTTACATCAAATGTAGTTTCCTTCTTGATAACGTTATATACTGCTCTGCCATAAATATACTGTTCCCCTCCCTCTTTAGTAATTCTTACTTCGGCAGTATGATGATCTTTGGCAAATTCGCTAGACTTATTTTTGGATTTCTGTTTTTTTAATTCCGTTTTAGTAAAATTTTGTATCGATTGATTTCTGGATAAACGGGATGATTCTCTTTTAATCGCTCCGGTATTAGCAATGGCTCCATTATTTTTGGAATAGTTTAAACTAGTACTTCTCGAGAATTTGCCTCCATTTAAATCTAATTTTATAGCTTCATAGCGACCTAATTTATCATTGAATAAATCTAATTCCTTATCAACTTGGGTACCTCCAATATTCTTAAAAAATATTTTCTCATAATCAGGCCTATTTCCTGTTTTTTTCTCTCTAAATCTTCCTAATGCCGGGTTTAAGTTATCCCATAATTTGGTACTACTTTTCCCAGTAGTCACTGTAGCATCAAAACCGATATGAATACCTCCTCCTGGACCAAATTCCCCACCTAAAGATCCTCCACTACTATCATCATGAATTTCCTTATCATAAACATAACCCACTTGCGATTTATAAGGACGATACATTCCTGCAATTCCCTGTCCCTGTATACTATATAAATCGTAGGTACTGTTCGTTAAAGGTAAGGAAGTCGTGTTTTTATTGAATGTTCGATCTTTTTCCCTATTAAAATCCAAAATATCCGATTTGCCTGCATTATAGGTATTTTCAAAACCATAGGCTTTTTCAGTTTTATGCTTTTCAGAATTCTTAACTCCCTGGCTTATCCGGTATCCTGAAAATTTAGAACCTGGTTCAGCACTCCAAAATTCTCCCTGAAGGTTTAAACTAAACATATGGTTTGAGGATACCATACCTATACGTTTCGTCGGAGTATAGGAAGCATTTATAACAGAAAGAGATCCTGATAAACTTATTCCTATTTCATTTATCATTACTCGACTTATCTTTTCATTCTTAATTTCTTTCGAAGCCTTAAAAGACATTGTTGTACTTGTTAACCCTTTCCTGCTATTATAGCTTACACCAGCATTGGCACCTAGATTAATATTGCCAGAATCTGTATCCTCTATTTTTCCTGAAAATGAGAGACTTGGAGCTACAGATACCCCTTCTGAAGCAGAGGATTCTAAATCCATACCTACCTTTAAATTATCTGAGACCTGAAAACTAAGTCCCCCATTTGCTGAGACTCCAAATCCATCATAATTATTATATTTAATCCCCATGCCTGCACTCAATTTTGTTTCTTTAAACCCAAAGGCAGTAGCAAATAAATTTACATTAGCTCCAACTGTAACATTGGGCTTCATGTTGTTTTCATAAAGCATCTCATCCCCACTAAAATCATCTGGTAATCCTCGCAATTGTCTGGAGATTTGACCAACATTAAGGTCCCAGCCCAACCCCACCCATGAAGCTTCCTGATCCATAGTTACCCCAGAATTATAGGCTAGATTTAAAGGATATCCCCCAACATCCATTATCGGAATGTTATAATTGAAATCGCCACTAGCTAAATCAACCATGTCTGAAGTTCCTATTGGAGTAAACGATTCAAATTCTGGCTGAGACGGACCACCTGTCAATGCATAAAGCTGCATAGGCTGAAATGTTTCCAAAAGAATCATCATGGCAAGATAAATAGCAATAGTTTTTTTTAATTTGTTTTTTTTAATCTGCTGAATCATAAGATTATTTGGGTATTTGGATCTTTAAATTTAAATTTTAATGTTCCTTTTCTAAAAAGGTAATCTGTGTAAACTAATTGGATTTTCTCATTCGGATCAATTCCTGAAAAAAACAATAAAACTCTCTGATAAGGGGCTATTTTGTAGTTGCGTTCAAAAGTTACACCTGAACATGCAATCGTATCATTCTTTGATGTGACTATATAAAAATCTTTTTCAAGCTCAAAAGACATGTATTTTACAGCATCTGTATAGTCCATTCCTGTAAAGTTTTTGGCTAGTAAATCTTTTTCTTCGTTTTGTTGAAATGTAAATTCCAATACCCTTTCTCTTTTATTTTCTTCATAAAGAGAATCAATTTTCACTAAGTTATCTTTTCCTAAGTCTTTTAATAAATAATATTGAATAGGAAATTCTGTTGCTGTAAAAGCTAAATCATCGACAGTTTGAATATGCGTACGCGATTTCCAACCTATTTTTTCAAGATTGAAATAACGATCTCTGATTTCAGACTCTTTTCTGTTATTACTTATTTCTTTTTTACAAGAAATAAGTATCAAAAACAAAAGAAGATAAAACAACTTATTTAAGTCCTTCATATCTTTTGTTTATGTATTTAAGTAAATCTTGAGTTACATCAATTCTTTCATCAGTATATAAAACTGGGGTTTTATTTTCGGAACCTATTATTAATTGGTACTTGTTTTCTTTAGAGAATTCTTCGATATAACTCTGTATTCTTGACCAGATTTTTAATGATTCACCTGCAGTAAAATTCTGGTTGAATTCTACTAGTTCATCTTTCTCCAGAATAAATTGTTTTATTAGAATTTGCCTTTTATTTTCTGAAACAGATTGAGATTCCAATACAGAATATAAAGAGTCAAGCTTAATTTTACGGGTATTAAACTCCCTTTCTCCAACTCTTTTTAATTCTTGAGTCATAATAAATTTATCAAACAATATATCAGTGTTAACAGTTGCAATCTTAATGTTTTCTTTAAAATTTATAAGAATGAAGCAACTAATTAACCCCAAAAAAAATAACAGAAAGATTATACATAATAATTTAGTGTAGTTTTTTATCACAGAGTAGTTTTTTAATTCAATAGATCTGAAATAGCAAAATCTAAAGAGTTTGTTTACAAATGCAATTTTACAGTATCCCTAAATTTTTAATATGCAAAAACTATTATATAAAAGATATTATAAGTTTTTTCTTCCGTTATTATTAAACTCTTATGTAGTTATTATTAAATTTTATCTTCAAGAAGTAGTTTTAAAACTGACAATTTTCTTCAAATCTTATGTTTATATATTGAACCAAATCTAGATATTATCCTTTTTTTTTTAGCATCTAAAACATGAGGCGTATTTTCAAAACCTATTATTAGTTGATAGTTGTTTTTCTTTATAAAATTTCCCAACTCTTCTTTTTCTAAAATGAATCGTTCTTTTAAAACTTGTTTTTCTTTTCAGAAATTGCTTGAGGTTTTAATTTAAAATATACTAAGACGAGTTGAACTACATGATTGTTAAACTCATATTCTCCTACTCTTTTAAATCTTTAGTGCATCGTAAAATTATCATACAAAACACTACTGTTAAAAATAATAATTCTTGTAGTTGACTTAAAACATGTAAAGCTAAAACAAGTAATTGCACCTAAAAAAAAAGCAAAAACCAAGGCAATGGTACACATTAAAATTCAAGCTCAAGGCAATAGAACTGAGCATTACATACTGCAGCACTATTCATACCACAAAAGAATTGGACACAGGTGATGAAAATATCAGGTGAGGAAAAAGTCAGCTTGACGATGGAACACTTGGTAAAAAAATGCAACAGACTACTGTCAACAAACTTTCGTAATTAAACATTCGCTACTATACTGTATTTACTAAATTATTATCTTCTTTATGCAACGTTCAGCTTCTATCAGATCAGCTTTATTAAAACATGATTAAATATTATAGCATAAAGTTATTCTTCTAAAAACAAGATGACTTAAACATAATTATCTCTGGATTACCCGATGATATACGTATCCAAATTTTGCAAAGAATGACTCAACAAAATCTCTATTATGTTTTAATTTCACGAAAATAAAAATCCTAATTTATTGTTTTTTTAACTTTTTAAAAGCACTTCAATTAAGCTCATCCAAAAGACCTCTGCAGCTCCAAATGAAGTTTAAGTTAAAAAAAACGACAAATAAGTTAAGAAGCTGTCCAAAAGTAATTTCAGGCAGTTTTTTTGTTTCCACATTGATTTCCCTTATATCTAATTACTAAAATCAATGATTATGCAACCCGTTTTTAAACCGCATTCGCTTCATCAGCAAAATCTTTTTCCTTTGAATTTAAATGGTCTTATCCCAGAGAATCATTCTGCCAGATTAATAAACAACGTTGTTAAAAAGCTGGGAATTTCCGAGATCATATCTCAAAGGCAGTAGAAGATCTAGCTATCATCTAAGCTGTTATTGAAAATATTGTTTTACGGATATCTCAATAATACCTATTCCAGCCCAAGGCTGGCTAGAACCGTGAAGGATAATATTTATTTTATGTGGCTTTCCAGAGGACTTCAGCCGGATTCTAAAACTATCAATAACTTTAGAGAAAAAAACAAAAGGGAATACCGAAAAACTTTTCAGCCAGGTTGTTATGATGATGGTCAATTTAAAGTTCATTAGCCTAGAGAGACAATTTATTGATGGCACTAAATTAAAAGAAAAAACACACGAGATTAACCAAATTTAAAAAAAGAGAAGCTGAGTCAACAATAAAACAAATCACTTCGAAAACTGGAAAAAGAACAGTTTGTAAAAGTTAAAGAATACGAGAAGCATATTGAAATTCTAGGAGAGAAAAACAGTTGCTCCAAAACGAATACCAATGTTACTTTTATGCGCATGAAAAAAGATCATATGGACAACGGACAATTAAACGCAGGTTATAATATTCAGATTATTATACATTACTCAATCCACTAGACTTCTACTGATTTTACCACACTTAAAACACACTTAAAAGCATTTAAAAGCAACTAGGGCTAACTATCTGTAAAAGTTATATCCGATACGGGCTATGGAAATGAGGAAAATTATCAACTGCTTGAAGACAACTAAATTGTTTTTTTGTCCCCTACACCGCGTACCGTGTCGAAAAGCCCCTTAAACGTAAAAGAAATTTGTTCCACACACAAAACCTATTTGTATAATAATGGCAAGTATTTTTGGATTACCCAATGGAACAGCAAATGCCTCGTATCTATACTAAGAAATCCAAAACTCCGACTACCTTTGAACAGTATCATTCGGTATATGAGACTTTAAATTGCGCAGGATGTCCTTTGCGAACACAATGTTTTAAAGCACAAGGTAACAGGAGGATAAAAACTAATCATAATTTTAAAAGACAAAAATTCAAAACAATATAGAATTTAAAAAGCGAACTGGGCAAGGAAATTTACAGTAAAAGATGTATTGAACCAGAGCCTGTTTTTGGAAATATCAAACAAAACAACCATTTAAAAGGTTTACACTTACCAAAGTAAATATTGAACTTGGTCTGATTGCAATTGCTCACAGCTTTTCTAAATGGATAGCAAAATCCGGTTGGCAATTTTAACCTCATTTTTAACTTCATAGAAGTCCTAGACAAGGGTATAAAAGACTATTTTAGCTCAGATTTACATTTTTTAAGAAACTCTGTGCAAATCAAATGATACTTAAACAAAAAGAAGTCGTCCTTATTTTAGGACAACCTCTTTTAAAAAAAAACTAAATTGTTTATTAAATACAAAAGGATGTTAACTATATATTGCTTTAATTGCTTAAATAAAAAGGAATTTCTAAATTTAATTTATAGGTTTAGTAAAAATCTGAGCAGACATAGCTCCACGTCCCCAATTATAATTATAGGAAGGTCGTTCTGCATACATTCCGAATGTAACTGAAGCTGAATTTGATTCAACATATCCATCTACTTTGTATACTACATCAATTGGAGTGTTTCCTGGATTAGAAATTATATCTATAGCAAAACCAGATATAGGCATTCCAAAAGCGGATACACCAATTCCATTATAACTACCTGGAACAGTGTATTTACGAGAACCCATCTCCAATTCGGTATCCCTTCCACCGTTTACAGACATATATAAAGCACATCCCATATAACTAATTGTCCCAGCCGTGCGTAATGAGTGCATTACAGGCATGCTGTAATTGATTTCGACTTGCGCTTGTGATTTTGCGGGAACAGAAACTCTAATACTAAAATTTAAATTTACCCTGCCGGTGCGCACTTCAGTTGATATTGGAGAACTTAGAACAGCATATTTATTATCATTAAACGACCAAGGAGCTGTCGTATTGCTATTAACAACATAGCCTAAAACCCCATCACGATTAGCTACAACTCGATTATTATATTCCAAAGACAATGCCTCTGTATCAATATTTGTCATATTACGTACTCTGGCTCCTCCATTAACATCTAGCGTTTGAGTAGGATTCAGCGTATTAATTCCAACTTGAGATTGAGAATATGTTAATAAAGTAAAAGGTATTAAGCATAAAATAAAAAGTTTTTTTATCATTGTGAATGTGTATATTATTTTTTTACTATTTTAGGCAAAGGTAGATTACTCTTCTTTTCTTCAACCTCCTTTTAAACATATAAAAAGAATACAATAAGCTCAAATATTACTATCTTTTACAAATTTTAAAGATAACAGTATACCTATTCAGAAAGTAAAAAAACTACCTAAAAACGAATTTGTTTAGGTAGATTTCATACCTATAAAGTAGACACAGAAATTCAATATTTTTTGGTACTAAAATGCAAAAACCAAGGCAATGGTACACATTACAATTCAAGCTCAAGACTATAGAACTAAGCATTACATACTGCAGCACTATTCATGCCGCAAAAGAATTGGACAAATGTGCGGAAAACGTCAGGCGAGGGAAAAGTCAGCTTGACGATGGAACATCCGGTAAAAGAATGCCACACACAACAAACTTTCACTACTATACTATATTTATTAAATTATTATCTTCTTTATGCAACGTTCAGATTCTGTCTCATCTGCCTAATTAAAACATGATTAAATATTATACTATAAAGTTATTCTTCTAAAAAACAAGATGACTTATACTTAGCTATATCTTGATTGCCTGATCTTACACATATTCAATTTTGCAAAGAATGACTCAACAAAATCTCTATTATGATTTAATTTCCCGAAAACAAAAACCCTAATTTATTGTTTTTTAGCTTTTTAACAACACTTCAATTAAGCTCATCTAAAAGACCTTTGCTACTTCAAATGAAGTTTAATAAAAAAAGAATGGTAAATTTTTTATACAAAATAGCAATTATTATTGGCATAATAAACCTAACTCTCTCATGTACAACAAATTCAGATAACCAACAAAATTCAGACGCCATCTATAAACCAGCCATGAATTATAATTATAATTCAATCGAATTAGAGACAATGAACCAAATTAATGAGTATCGAAATAGTATCGGATTAAATGCTCTGGATACAATCAACCACGTTTCTTTTAAATCTGAAGAACACAATAATTATATGATTGATAAAAATGTTATAAGCCATGATAATTTTGTAAATCGCTCAGAAAATATCATTAAAGTAGTAGATGCAAAAAAGGTAAGTGAAAATGTTGCTTATAATTACAATAGCCCGCAAGGTGTGCTGGAAGCTTGGTTAAATAGTCCTGGGCATAAAAAAAATATTGAAGGAGATTATACTCATTTTGGAATCTCGGTAAGGAAACACCCCATTAATGGAAGGAAATATTATACCAATATTTTTGTAAAACTATAAATTAAAAATGGAATTATATTCATGCATAAACTAGTTGCTATATTGTTCCGATTACATGTTCTCTCTCTCTATATATACTATTTATTAGTTTCCTTTCTAACTAAAAAAATGTATCACAATATAATGTCTTTAAATTACAAAAGAGCTTGGTACATCTGAAATCCCTTTGATAACCGACAATTTATCGATAACAAACTTTTTATATTCATTCATATCATTGACAGCCACTTTCAATAAAAAATCATAATCCCCAATTACGTGAAAACATCTTGTTATTTAGAGCAATAGAAGAATTTGCTGTTTAAAATCATCTATCAATTCTTGTGAGTTCACCGCCAAACTAACCTGACAATACACACTTATCGATTTTCCAATTTTAATAGTGTCCTGCAAAGCAACATAATTCTTCATGTATTGTTTTTTTTCCATTTTTTTGATTCCCTCAAAAGTGGGATTTTCCAATATAAAATATTCCACAAAAAACTAAGATCAGATACTATAAACTAATCACTTAGCAATCATAATTTTTTATTACGGGCACAATAATACTTGCCCTATCCTTTCTATCAGTCATACGTCTATCTTCCTAATAGTATCAATAAATTAATAATCAAACTGAACTCCAACTTACCCTTCTCTATAAATACCATCTACATAAAAAAAGCTAAATTAATCACTCAAGCTGTTGTAATAAATTGTATCAATAAGGCAAATTAACAGAGTAAAAAACAAGAAGTTAACACATTGCTAATAAGGTGATTCAAAAATAAATAATACTACAAATTAATCTGTTGTACTACATAATAAAATATGAAATATTTTTTTTATGCTATATAAAATAATTAATAACTTTATTCTTGTTTTCCACAAACATTCCATTTTATATATTTTCTTTTCTCTGGAAAGTATGATAAATAGATTAGTCCCAATCTGATTAGACTGATTTTTAAATACCACGTATTAGTCTATTCTTAACTAGTCAATTTATTTTTTAATCATTAAAACCTACTATTATGAAATCAAAATTATCCTTGTTACTATTTTTTATTAGTTTTTATTCATGGTCTCAGACCAACAAATCACATTTAATTACTAAAGATAGTATATTTAATGTCCCTGCAGGAGTAACCAGCATTAATGCTCAGGCTTGGGGCGGAGGTGGATCTGGTGGAAACGCCAATGGTGCAGGATTGCTTTTTGGAAGAGCAGCCGCTGGCGGTGGCGGTGGTGCTTATGTTAATAGTCTACTCACTACTGTTCCGGCATCAACTTTAAATGTGTTGGTTGCCAGAAGAGTATTTCTGGGAGTTGGAGGGACTAGTACATCTGGGAACAGCTCTACTATCGTAGGTTACGAAGCATCATTTTTTGCAACTGGAGGATCTGGAGGTGGTACCAACAACTCAGATACCACACCTCCAGGTGCAAGTCCGGGAGGAACAACTACTGCTTCAGCAGGAACTATTAAGATTGCCGGGGGAGCTGGCGGGAAGGGAACTTCAGCCTTGCTTTCATTAGGTCTTAGCTCCGGAGCAGGAGGAGCAGGTGCAAATTCAGGAGGTGCCGGAGGTGCCTCTGTTCCAAGTACTCTTTTTAATGGTAATGCTTATGGAAAAGATGGTTCAATTCCAGGTGGCGGTGGCAGCGGGGCAATAAATTCAGCAGGAGGTACTATCTTTTATGGCGGGGCTGGTGCAGCGGGACGAGTGATTATCTCTTATAATTGCCCCACTTATAGTTTAACTGGAGTAACTGCTGTAACGTGCTCTAATGGTTCTGGTGCCCTTGATGTATTACTAACATCGAGCACAGCATCATTGCCCGTTGGTAATTATGTAATAACCTATAATAGGACTAATCCTTCCGCAACGGGATTAACGGCTAATGTAACGGTCACTACAGCAGGAACTGGCAGCTTTAGTTCTTATAGCCCAACTTACCCTAACCAGATAAATTCTAGCACTATAACAATTACTAAAATAACTTCTGAATCTTGTTCTTATACTATTACTACCAATAATACAGCTATTGTCAAATCAGCAATTAGTGGAACAATAAGTGTAGTTGGCGGAAGCACAATTTGCGAAGGAAGTACTGATAGTTACTTAATCCTATCAGGCAACCAAGGGCCAGTTAGTAGGTGGGAATATAGTAATAGCAGCATAGATAATAATTGGATAGATGTGCCATATCCTAGTAGTACCAATATTTATGCATCATTAGGTAAGAAGGAATACATCGGTACAACAAGTTTTAGAGCTGTTTCGGGCTGTGGTGAGCGTACCCCACCAATTACAGTAACAGTGATAGAGGCACCATATTTTTATCTTCCCATCACCTATGATATAGCACATGAAAATAGCTCCTCTGCACAAAATATAGCAATACCCACTCAATTTTCTGCTATTGCCTACATAGGATATTCTGTTGAATGGTATGACTTTAATACTGGAACTGAAGCCCCATCATCTATAATACCAAATCAAAATTTTACCCCACTTACATTTAATTCATCTTATGGTCTTGCAGATAAAATTGTGATACCTGGAAATATTCCAGATGATGGCAATATGAACTATATCGGGCATGTATATATGTATAACACTACTAATTGTAAATCCCTAAATCCTTTTTATATTAACCTTAATATTGATGGTTCATCATCAAAAATAGGCTCAGAAAAAGATGTAAATGCCAGCACAATTGCCACTAGTTTAGTACCTATAGCAACGAAAGATTTAGAAACAGCAGAAAATAAGATTTCGGTATCCATTGTTAACAAAGCTATTAATGTTGATGCTTACAATAGGAATATCAATAAGGTATTTATTTATGATATATCAGGGAACTTACTATACAAAAAAGAAGCTGTATCGGGTTCTAAATTAATTATCGACAACTTAAGATCTAGTAATCAAGTTTTGTTGCTAAAAGTAATTTCGGATGATAATTATGTCGAGACCAAGAAAGTGATTTATTAACTTTATAACATAGAAACACAGTCTTTTTTTAAAGTAAAGCAGCTATTTCACTTATTTACAATGACATAATTGCATTATGCTAAAGAAATGTGTTTCTATGTGTTAGCCCTAAATTTAATAACCCTAGTTATACGAACAAACAGAGTAACTAAATCCAATGAGCTAACTATAAAAGTATGAAAACTTAAAAAGTCATTTACATTTAAGTAAATGACTTTTTTTATTGATAATATATCTTGTCCTTCGCTAAAAATGGTAAAAATAAAATCTACTTTGTGTTACCTTTCTAAGGTCTCTTATTGTATTGATAAAATGATCACTTTAATTAGAACTAAGTACTCTTAGTACTATCAATTACATTTAATGATTTTATTAATTTTTAAAAGCCAGCTTCTAGCATTCTTAATGAATTCATACTTGGGGATGTACAAATTATCAGAATCCTAAGAAACTAACTTTTAAAAATTAATAAAATCAATTCTGTTTATGCTAATAACATCTTTGTTAGACTTACGTAAATCACCTAATAACGAACTGGACTTTGGGTACAAGGACAATTACTGATTCCTCGAAGAAAATCAAGTCCAATAGTAATAACATGCGTTCCTGAATTATAGGCCCCAATTTGATTAAGTGAAGCTTGGTAGGAATACCCGAAGTAAAAATTGGACTTCTTGAAACCTGCCATTGGACCAATCATTAAAGGTTGTAGTGCCTGATCGTTCAAAAAACGATACGAAACCCCTATCCAGTAATAATCTTCATAGCGATTGTATTGCCTGAACTTAAAGTTAAAATCAGTACTGGAACGTTTATCACTAGCAAAGAATTGATAATAAACGGATGGTTCAAACTCAATTCGCTTATTCTCAGCACCTTTAAAAACATATCCGGTATATACCTGATAATTTCGAAGTAAGCTAGGCTCTATTCCATCAAATTTATCAATTTTCTTATCCAAAACATTACCTACGTTAAAGCTTAAATAAAAATCCTTATTTCGATATAAAGCTCCTATATCAAAGTTACTATTAGACATAGACCTGTTATCGGTAACACCAGGATCTAAAGGGCTCGGAATTGCTGTTCCTGAATTAAATTCATCAATATTAATTTTAAAACTATTGATATTATACGAGATTCCAAAAGATAAATATTGCTTGGAATAGTAATCTAGAATCAAGTGGTGCGCAAATGATACTTTAACACCTGTTTGCTTTGTAAATCCATTGCTATCATTATAAAGAGATATTCCCACACCTGAACGGTCCAAAATTCTAAAATCGGCATAGAGTGATTGGTTATTGGGCGCGTCTTTGATACCTACCCACTGGGTTAAACCATTGGCACGTATTCTTAGATTATCACCAATACCAGCAAATGTTGGGGACACTACAAAAGGATTATCGGCTAAATATTGCGTAAAAACAGGCAAATGTAACTCTTGGCTGTAACTTGATGTTACAGCCATAAGTAGAAATGATATGACAAATTTTTTCATTGTATTATAATTTTTAGGTAACAATAGTTAATTGCTTGGTATTTATCTATATAATGTAAAATGTCCAACAAATTCTCTGTTATCCTTATTGTTATTAAGCTTCAATACATACCAGTAATCACCAGATGATAATTCAACTCCTTTGTATTTTCCGTCCCATTTTTGACCTAATTTATATTCGGCAATTATACGTCCGTACCTATCAAAAATAGTATAGGTCAAATTTTTATAGTTTATTGTACAATCTGGTCCCCACTCATCATTGATACCGTCTCCATTTGGTGTAAAGTAATTAGGAATGCAAACATCTACATATTCAAAACTCATCGAAGCCGTAGCTGTACATCCATTTTGATCTGTTACTGTCACAGTATAAACTCCAGATTTGTATATAATAAACTTATTAGTTACAGTATAAGCTTCGTTATCAAATGTATATTGGTATACTCCACTTCCTCCTGTAGCTGTAGCAACAATTTCATTTAGTTCTCCATTACTCAATACTAATGTTAATGGTTGAATATCATCTATAGTAAATGGCACCGTTTTTTGTTCACAACCCCTCAAATGTCTAGCTGTCACAGTATGCCTTCCTGGAGCAACATTTACAAACACATTACTTGACTGATACTCTCCTGAATCAAGAGCATAATCAATATCTCCAGAATTCTTAATACTTGCATCAATTGTTATTGTAACAAAATTTTCTGCAGAATTGTTAGCACAAACATAGCTGACCTCTGATTTAGGCTCTAATACAACTGCATCGTCCATATGTACTTCTATTTCATCGGTACATCCTGTAGCGTCTTTAATGTAAACTATGTGCTTACCGCCTGGTAGGTTAGTAAAGTCAAATATTGTTTGATTTAGCTCCCCTTTTAAAAATGGCCCATTTCTATTATCTAAACTATAGCTATAAGGCATATTACCTCCAGAAACTTCTATACTAAATGCCCCATCTTCATTACCCACACAGACTTCTTGAAGAATTGGTCCTACCAATTTAGCTTCTAATAAATCTGGTTCTGTAATAGTAACATCAACAGTTGCCGTACAGTTATTGGCATCTACTATAGTGAAAGTATAATCTCCAGCTGCCAAATTTGTTTGCTCTTCGAGAATGCTATATGGTCCTGTTCCCCCACTTGGAGTGATGGTTACTGATCCTGTTGCATCGCCTTTACAGCTTACATTTATCTGGGTTAACACATTTGTAATTTTAGAACCAATTTTTAAATCTAGTACCTGGTCTGCCGTACAGCCATCATTGGTGATCGTCAGTGCGGTATCTG
>NZ_JSYP01000041.1 GCF_000813005.1 Flavobacterium sp. KMS
GTCAGCAGCTTCAGCTATTTCAACAATAAATGTTCAGCCTGTAACCCCAGTAGCACCAACATTAGGAGCTGTAACACAGCCTACATGTGCCACAGCAACAGGAAGTTTCACAATTACCAACTATGATGCGACTTACACATATACATTTACACCAAATACAGGAGTTAGTATCTCAGCATCAGGAGTTGTAACAGCACCAGAAGGTAACTATACAGTAACGGCAACATTAGGAGCTTGTATTTCACCTTCGGCTAGTACAACTGTTAATGCACAACCAGTTACACCAGTACAACCAACATTAGGAGTTGTAACACAACCAACAACTTGTGCTTCTCCAAATGGAAGTTTTACAATTACCAACTATGATGCGACTTATACGTATACAGTTACACCAAATACAGGAGTAAGCGTCTCTGCAACAGGAGTTGTAACAGCACCAGAAGGTAACTATACAGTAACGGCAACATTAGGAGCTTGTATTTCACCTTCGGCTAGTACAATTGTTAATGCACAACCAGTAACACCTGCAATAGCATTATTTAGTGCAGTAACACAACCAACTTGTTCTACAGCAACGGGTAGCTTTACCATTACCAATTATGATGCTACTTATACGTATACATTTACACCAAATACAGGAGTTAGTATATCAGCAACAGGAGTTGTAACAGCACCAGCAGGAGGATATACCGCTACAGTTACAGATGCAACTTCAGGATGTACGTCAGCAGCTTCGGCTAGTGCAACTGTTAATGCACAACCAGTAACACCTGCAATAGCATTATTTAGCGCAGTAACACAACCAACATGTTCTACTGCAACGGGTAGCTTTACCATTACCAATTATGATGCTACAAAAACATATACGTTTACACCAAATACAGGAGTAAGTATATCAACAACAGGAGTTGTAACAGCACCAACAGGAGGATATACCGCTACAGTTACAGATGTAACTTCAGGATGTACATCAGCAGCTTCGGCTATTGCAACAATTAATGTTCAGCCAGTAACGCCAGTAGCACCAACATTAGGTACTGTAACACAGCCTACATGTGCCACAGCAACAGGAAGTTTTACTATTACCAATTATGATGCTACTTACACGTATACATTTACACCAAATACAGGAGTAAGCATATCAGCTACAGGAGTTGTAACAGCACCAGAAGGTAACTATACAGTAACGGCAACATTAGGAGCTTGTACTTCACCTTCGGCTAGTATAATTGTTAATGCTCAACCTGTTACACCTGCACAACCAGTATTGAGTACTGTAGTACAACCTACAACTTGTGCCATGACAGCAGGAAGTTTTACAATCACTAATTATGATGCAACTTACACGTATACAATTATACCATCTACAGGAGTAAGTATATCGGCTACAGGAGTTGTAACAGCACCGGCAGGAGATTATACAGTATCAGCTACATTAGGAGCTTGTACTTCGGTAACTTCTTTAAGTACAAAAATTAATGCAGCACCGTCTGCACCTGCAATAGCATTATTCGGTACAGTGACTAAACCAACGTGTACTGTTGCTACAGGTAGTTTTGCAATTACTAATTATGATGCTACAAAGACATATACTTTTACACCATCTACTGGAGTTAGTATCTCAGCATCAGGAGTTGTAACAGCACCGGCAGGAACATATACAGCAACAGTTACAGATGTAACTTCAGGATGTGTTTCATCAGTGTCTGATGATGTAGTAATACAATCTGTAATTTGTGCCAAAATAGATGATTACACTCCAATGCCAATCATAGGAAGAGATGGAGGTACAACATTGAGTGTACTAAGAAATGATACTTTGAACGGATTAGCAATCATTGCATCTGAAGTGAACTTATCAGAAGTAAATGTACCAACAGGATTAACATTAAATGGTGATGGAACAATAACTATAGCTCCTAACACACCAGCAGGTATTTATGTTGTTACTTACAGGATTTGTGAGAAATTGAATCCATCAAATTGTGATACAACAACTGCCACGGTAGTTGTAGTTACAGCTAGAATTGATGCAATAGTCGATGATTATTCTGCAACACCTATCAATGGGAAAAATGGCGGTACAACTACGAGCGTATTAACAAATGATACTCTTAACGGATTCCCTGTTATACCTGCTGAGGTAAACTTAACAGGAGAAAATGTACCAACAGGATTAACCTTAAATGCAGACGGAACTATCACGGTAGCACCAAACACGCCAACAGGTAATTATGTAGTTACTTACAGAATCTGTGAAAAGTTAAATTCATCAAATTGTGCTACAACAACTGCTACAGTAGTAGTAGCTACAACAGTAATTCAGGCAAACGATGATGATTATACTGCAACGCCAATTAATGAAAAAGATGGAGGTACAACGCCAAGTGTATTAACAAATGATACCCTAAACGGAGTACCAGTTATACCATCTGAAGTAAACTTAACAGAAGTATCTGTTCCGGCAGGATTTACATTAAATACCGATGGTACAATCACGGTTGCGCCTAATACGCCGGCAGGAAACTACACCATTAGTTACAGCATCTGCGAAAAAGCAAATCCAACAAATTGTGATACAGCGACAGTTTCAATAGTTATAGATCCATCTTGTATTATAGAAGTCTTTAATGCTGTTTCACCAAATGGAGACGGAGAAAATGATGTATTTAAAATTGATGGATTAGAATGTTTCCCTGATAACACAGTAGAGATTTATAATCGTTGGGGAGTTTTAGTATTTGACCAGGATCATTATAATAATTCAGACAGAGTCTTTAAAGGAATATCTGAAGGACGTGTAACGATTAATCAAAGTGCAGAGCTGCCAGTAGGAACTTACTATTATATTCTAAAATATAAAGACAACGCTTCAAATGCACATTCGAAAGCAGGGTACTTGTATTTAAACAGATAACAGATAAATTTAAATTAATCCCTGAGAGCTGGGGAAACTTTTCTTCTCAGGGATTTAAATAAAAAAACAGATGAAAAAAATAATATTAAGATTTGTTTTGCTACTGGCAACAATCGCAAGTTATGGACAACAAGACGCACAGTATACACAGTATATGTATAATACTATAAACGTCAATCCGGCCTATGCAGGATCAAGAGGAGTAATGAGTATTTTTGCTTTGCATCGTTCACAATGGGTAGGACTGGATGGTGCACCAGTAACTAATTCAGCATCGATAAATACCCCAATAAATGGAACTAATTTAGGAATAGGAGTTTCAGTTGTTAATGACAGAATTGGCCCATCAGACGAAAATAATATTGCTTTAGATGTTTCGTATACTATTCATACATCAGAGCGTTATAAATTATCTTTTGGAATAAAAGGAACAGCTAATTTATTGAATGTTGATTTCACCAAGTTGAATCAATACGATAAAAATGACTATGTTTTTGAAACCAACATTGATAATAAATTTTCGCCTAATATTGGAGCAGGAGTGTATTTGCATTCAGATAATACTTATGTTGGTTTGTCGGCACCACAATTGTTAGAGACCAAACATTTTGACAGATATGCTGATGCAGGGTCAAATAGTCATGTGGCTAAAGAAAATATGAATTTGTATTTAATTGCAGGTCATGTATTTGATTTAAGCTATAATGTAAAATTCAAACCTTCTTTGCTAACCAAATACGTACAAGGAGCTCCTTTGCAAGTAGATGTATCAGGAAATTTTTTAATCAATGAAAAATTTGTTGCAGGTGTTGCTTATAGATGGAGTGCTGCATTAAGCGCCATGGTAGGATTTCAGGTAAGCAATTCTTGGTTTATCGGGTATGCATATGACTTAGACACCACCCGATTAGGAAATTACAATTCAGGATCACATGAAATCTTTTTGCGATATGAATTGTTCAATAAATATGATAAAATGATATCTCCAAGATTCTTCTAAACTACTACTATTATGAAAATAAAAACTCTACTTTATAGCACCATTTTTAGCGTTCTGGCTTTACATAGCTATGGACAAAAAGCAGGAATAGTTGCGGCCGACAAGAAATATGAAAGATATGCCTATGTCGATGCTATTGCCATCTATGAGCGTGTAGCCGAGAAAGGTTACAAAGACGAAAAAATGTTTCAAAAGCTTGGTAATGCTTATTATTTTAATGCTGAATTACCCCAAGCTGAAAAATGGTATGGTGAACTTTTTGCTATGAACCCAAACCAGGAACCTGAATATTATTATCGTTATTCTCAAACACTCAAGTCTGTAGGTAATTATGCCAAAGCAAACATGATGTTAGAGGAATTTAATAAGAAATCAGGTAATGACCTAAGAGCTAAATTATATGAGAATAATAAAAATTATCTGGAAATAATTACAGCCAATTCAGGTCGTTTTGATATAGCTGATCTCGGTATTAATTCTGCATCTTCAGATTATGGGAGCTCATTTTTAGACAATAAATTAGTTTTTGCCTCAGCAAGAGATACAGGAGGAGTTTCTAAGAAAGTGTTTAGCTGGACCAATCAATCGTTTACTGATATATATACTTCTGAAATAAAAGCTGGAGGAGAAATGGGGAAACCTGAGCGCTTTAGTAAAAAAATAAATTCAAAATTTCATGAGTCAACACCAGTATTTACAAATGATGGTCAAACGATGTACTTTACCCGAAACAATTATTTGAACAGTAAAAAAGGAAAAGACAACAAGAGTATAACACTATTAAAATTATACAAAGCAACACTAACAGACAATCAGTGGGGTAATGTAACCGAATTACCTTTTAATAGTAATGACTATAGCGTTGCACATCCTGCATTAAGTTTAGATGAGAAGACATTATACTTTGCCTCAGATATGCCAGGTACATTAGGGCAGTCAGATTTGTTTAGTGTAAAAATTAACAGCGATGGCAGTTATGGTGTTCCAATGAATTTAGGAAAGACTATTAATACTGAAGGAAGAGAAAGCTTCCCATTTATATCTGGAGATAATGAGCTTTATTTTGCAAGCGATGGACATCCCGGGCTTGGAGGTTTAGATGTATTTGTATCTAAAATAGGAAATGACAACAGCTTTGGCGAGGTTCAAAATGTAGGTGCTCCAATAAACAGTTCTCAGGATGATTTTGCTTTTTTGATAGATAGCAAAAATCGAAATGGGTTTTTCTCTTCCAATCGAAGTGGTGGTAAAGGATATGATGATATTTATCGTTTTTTAGAAATGCGAAAACTAATTTGCGAGCAATTATTATCCGGAATTATAACAGATCGTGAAACTGGTGCTGTCCTTGCAGACTCAAAAGTAAGCTTGTACAACGAGAAAATGGAGTTAATAACTACCACAACAACCGATGATAAAGGAAGTTATAAATTTGATGTAGTGTGCGGGAAAATATATTCAGTACGAGCAGAGAAAAAAGACTATGAAACTAAGGAAGAAAGAATTACGATAAATAATGCAACGGGAAAAACGGTGCTATCATTGCAGTTAGAGCAACGAATCAAACCTATAGATGTAGGTACAGATTTAGCAAAAACCTTAAATATACCTATTATCTATTTTGATTTAGATAAGTCATTTATTCGCAAAGAAGCAGCCTTCGAACTAGAGAAAGTACTTGCTGTAATGCAACAATATCCAAAGATGAAAATCGATGTTCGTTCGCATACCGATAGTCGTGCAACATTTAAATACAATATTGCATTATCAAACAGAAGAGCCAAATCTACTATCGCATGGTTAGTGAAAAACGGAATTTCTTCAAGCAGGCTAACAGGAAAAGGTTATGGCGAATCGCAATTGGTAAACCATTGTTCTGATGGGGTAAAATGTACCGAAGAAGAGCATCAGGCTAATAGACGCAGTGAGTTTGTTATTGTTTCGATGCAATAGTGAAATAATGTTACACTATTAAAATTACATTTATTTCAATAAATGATGGCATAAATATTTAGAAGGGATAGGCGATTTAGGATAATGATTTTAATTATTATTACAGCTGACTCCCTTCTTCTTAAATTAGATTTGTAATTGTCATATTTATTTTAGTATTGAGTCAAATCTTTAAATTGAAAATACAAATAGAGCCGTTATTCTCTTTACAATAACATTTTCCCCTTTTCAAAGTAAATATATTTAACCTAAAATGAAACAATCAAATAATTTTTGTTTTGTAGTTGCTGATCGTCATTGTGTAGTCCGGCATGGACTTTCTCTAATTATAAAAGAATCATTCTCAAACCCTGTAGTTTATCAAACAAAAAAATTTAGCGATATTATTAAAACCCTTACAGAAACTAAAGTTGATTTATTAATTCTGGATGTGAATTTTCCAGAAGGCAGTAGCCTGAATATTTTAAAAGAAATAAAAACAATTCAGCCCAATGTAAATATTTTAATATTCTCAATCTGTGATGAAGATTCGTATGCGATGCGATACTTAAACGCTGGAGCATCAGGGTTTCTAAGCAAGGAAAGCTCAGAAGAAGAAATAAAAAATGCCTTAAATGCAATGATTTTTTCAGGTAAGTTTATTACACCTAGTTTAAAAAATAAAATTTTAGAGTCTTGCATCTCAAAAAAACCAGTTAATCCATTAGATCTTTTATCTAACAGAGAACTTGAAATTGCTCGTTTACTAGTCGATGGGTATGGAAATTTAGAAATAATGGCATACCTAAAAATAAAATCAAACACTATTAGTACTTACAAATTTAGAATTTTTAAAAAATTAGAAATAGATAATTTGGCTAGTCTAATAAAGCTCTTTTTGCAATATTCAGATGTAGTAAATTAGTTAATTTCTATTCAAAAAAAATCATACAGAATTATGAATTCATTATTTATCTAATTTGTTTTAATGAATTAGTAATGAGTGATTTTGTAATGATTTGTTGTTGTTTTTATAAAGTTTCATCTTTAAAAAGACAAAAGTATATTTGCAGACTTATACGCGTAAACTAATAAACTTAATTATTATATAGATAAAATCTAACACAGTGAATATACAGCAATTAGAATACATAGTTTCATTAGATAAGCATCGCCATTTCTTAAAAGCATCAGAAGCCTGTTTCATTACACAAGCGACCTTAAGCGGAATGATTAAAAAACTGGAAGATGAACTCAATGTCATATTATTCGACAGGAGTAAGCAACCAGTTCGACCTACAGACATTGGCATGAAAATAATAGAGCAGGCAAAAATTGCTTTGCAGGAAACCAACAGGATAAAAGAGATAATACGTGAAGAAACAGGTGAGGTGAGGGGAGATCTCCGAATAGGAATTATACCATCACTAGCTCCATATTTATTACCTCTTTTTATAAAAGATTTTATGGCAAACTATAAAGAAGTTAAGTTGGTCATTAATGAGTTGACTACCGAAAAAATTCAGGAGAAATTGAAGGATGGCTCAATAGATGTAGCCATATTGGCAATTCCATTATTAGATAAAGGTTTAAAAGAAGAAACCTTATTTTATGAAGAATTCTATCATTATGGTGATTTGAATGCTGCTTCGGCTAAGAAAAAATACATTGTTCCGGAAGATATAAATCCTAATAAATTGTTACTGCTGGAAGAAGGGCATTGCCTTAGAAACCAGATTGTAAATTTATGTGAATTAAGAACCAAAGGAGCTTCAGATCTAAAAATAGATTATCAGTCGGGTAGTATCGAGACCCTCAAGCAAATGGTAGATTTGAATATGGGCACAACGATTCTCCCAGAGTTAACAGTACTAGCGTTAAATAAAGAACAAAAGAACAAGATTAGCCGTTTTGTATCCCCATACCCAGTTAGGGAAATAGGATTAGTTTATTACAATCATTTTGTAAAAAAAAGACTGATTGAGGCATTAAAAAAATCTATCCTTGAGACTATTCCCGACACCATGTTATTGAAGAAAAATATGTCTATTATTCCAGTAAAACAATAGTCACTTTGTTATAATCTGAATAGCACAAAATAATAAATAAAATAAACGCGTATGAATCGTTATTGAAAAACTTTAATAGCCATTTCTGGATTATTACTAATGACAGTTTGTAACAAAACTGAAAAAAAACAAATTCAGGAAAAGAAAGTACATGGAGAAGAATAAGTTAAATAGATGTAACGTTTAAATAATAAATGATGGAATCAAAACAGGTAATAGTGTATGATAATCAGCATGGTTATTCTAGATTTTTAAAAAAAGAATTTGGAAAAAGAATAGATTTCGAAGTTTATAAAAAATTTAATTTTATTAGTGATTTTGATAACAGTAAAAGTGATTACTCATTTATTTTTTTTGTAATTTATTCCGAGAATGATTTATTAGACTTTATTAAAATACATGACCAAGGACTTCCTATTGTCGTTTGTAGTTCTAAAGGAGTATTTGATAAGTTTGACAATAATTGCGGAATAAATTTCATTGATATTTCTAAACCTAAAAAAGAACTAGTAAATGATTTTCAATCTTTTCTTTATAGATAACAACAAGCCATCAAAGAATACTAATATCTCATTTTTAGACTATTGATTAACTATTAGTTTTTAACTATATTATCATAGAAAATACCAGTTTGATTTAGATATACTTGTTTTGTAAATTTGCAAAGAACTTGTTTACTGGGTCTTACAAAATAAGTAGAGATGATTTGTATTTTAATAATATCTTAAAATAAATACTTTATTTCGTTGCTTTATGGGTATCCTTTATGTTTATAAAATGTAGTTATCAATAATAAATTCATTAAAAAAATGGAAAATAATTCAAATGATATTAGTAAGTGTCCATTCCACAACTCAAGCAAAGAGCAAAGTATTGCGAATGGAGGCACAAAAAATCAAGACTGGTGGCCAAATCAATTAAAAGTTAATATACTACGCCAACATTCTTCTTTATCAAACCCGATGGGTGAAGACTTCGATTATGCCGAAGCTTTTAAAAGTCTCGATTTAGAAGCCCTAAAAAAAGATCTTCATTTTCTTATGACTGATTCACAAGATTGGTGGCCAGCAGATTTTGGACATTATGGAGGTTTGTTTATTCGTATGGCATGGCATAGTGCTGGTACTTATCGAGTAGGTGATGGTCGTGGTGGTGCAGGAGCAGGACAACAGCGTTTCGCTCCGCTTAATAGTTGGCCTGATAACGTAAACCTTGATAAAGCCCGAAGATTACTTTGGCCTATCAAACAAAAGTATGGAAGAAAAATTTCATGGGCAGATTTGATGATACTTACAGGTAATGTTGCACTGGAATCTATGGGATTCAAAACATTTGGCTTTGCAGGTGGTCGTACAGATGTATGGGAACCAGAACAAGATATATACTGGGGGTCTGAAAAGACATGGTTAGCTGGTGATGAAAGATATGCAGATAGTAATAGTGCTCGTAATCTGGAAAAACCACTTGCAGCAGTCCAAATGGGTTTGATTTATGTTAATCCAGAAGGACCAGAGGGACAACCAGACCCAATAGCTGCGGCCAAAGATATTCGCGATACTTTTGGACGTATGGCAATGAATGATGAAGAAACAGTTGCTCTTATTGCAGGAGGTCACACTTTTGGTAAAACACACGGAGCAGCACCAACCGAACATGTAGGAGGAGATCCGGAATCTGAGAGTCTTGAAACGCAAGGTTTTGGATGGAAGAATAGTTTTGGTTCTGGAAAAGGTGCAGATACAATCTCAAGTGGTTTAGAAGTAACCTGGACAAAGACACCGACTCAATGGAGTAATAATTTCTTTGAAAATCTTTTCGGTTTTGAATGGGAACTTTCCAAAAGTCCAGCAGGTGCACATCAGTGGGTAGCAAAAAATGCTGAAGCTTTTATTCCAGATGCCTATGATAGTTCAAAAAAACATCTTCCAACGATGTTAACTACCGACTTGTCTTTAAGATTAGATCCTGAATATGAAAAAATATCACATCGCTTTCTAGAAAATCCTGATCAGTTTGCAGATGCATTTGCCAGAGCATGGTTTAAATTAACCCATCGTGATATGGGACCACGTGCTTTATATCTTGGAACAGATGTACCTAAGGAAGAGTTGCTTTGGCAAGATCCAATTCCAAGAGTTGACCATGACTTGATAAACGAAAGTGATATTACATTGCTTAAAGCAAAAGTATTAGCTACTGGATTAAGCATATCAGAACTTGTATCTACCGCATGGGCTTCAGCTTCAACATTTCGAGGTTCAGATAAAAGAGGTGGGGCTAATGGTGCACGAATTCGACTAGCTCCTCAAAAAGATTGGGAAGTAAATAATCCTGCGAAGTTGCAAAAAGTATTAAATGTGTTGGAAGGTATTCAAAGAGAATTTAACCAGACACAATCTAATACTAAAAAAGTTTCTCTTGCCGATATTATTGTATTAGCAGGTAGTGCAGGAGTAGAAAAAGCGGCCAAAGATGCTGGAAGCAACATTAATGTTCCTTTTGCACCAGGTCGTATGGATGCTTCACAGGAACAAACGGATGTAGAATCATTTGGATTCCTGGAACCAATAGCTGATGGTTTCCGAAACTATAAAAAAAGTAAATACACTGTTGCAACTGAGACATTATTAATAGACAAAGCACAATTATTAACACTTACAGCACCCGAATTAACTGTACTTGTAGGAGGAATGCGTGTATTAGATTCCAATTTTGATGGTTCTAAAAAAGGTGTTTTTACAGAACGTCCCGAAGTATTAACAAACGATTTCTTTGTAAATCTGCTAGATATTGGTACAGTTTGGAAAGCAGTTTCTGAGGATAAAGAAGAATACAACGGACATGACTATATAACTGGAAAAGTGAAATGGACAGGTACACGTGCAGATCTTGTATTTGGTTCTAATTCAGAACTTAGAGCTCTAGCCGAAGTTTATGCTAGTGCAGATGCTCAGAAACAATTTGTTACTAACTTTGTTGTAGCATGGACTAAAGTAATGAATCTAGATCGCTTTGATCTGCTATGATGTAGTATATCGTACAGACAACCATTATAAATAAAAAGTTGTTAGTACAGAATGAAGAAAAGAAACAGCCTTAGGGCTGTTCTTTTTTAGATAATAAATCTCCATAAAAGATTGTGAGTTAATTAATTCTTGTTCGATTTGATTGAAAAGTAAGGTTAAAACAATAATTAATTGTGAGGAATATTCCTGTAGTACAAAATCTACAGAGCAATCGTTCACAGTTCTACTGATTTATAATTTTATTGATGCTATTTTTGCATGCTGATAAAACACCAGTTTTTAAAAGTTTTAAATCCCACTAAATCGAAAAAAAAGTACTTACCATAAATACAAAAATCTTAACCTAAAACAGTATCCCACGTCTATTTTTACAATAAATAAAGGCTTTTTTATACCATTAGCCTTATTATTGATTTTATTAAAACTAGATGTAAAATCACAATAACGCTTTAGTTTATGGCGAGTGTTTTTTATAAAGTTTACTTAATAATTTGCCAATAAGATTTATCGAGAGAATAAAGTAAGAATTAAAGCCATTAATAAAATTGGTAGTACTCAACGATCAGTAAAACTAGTAAAAGTAGAGGTAATGCCTAATAAAAAAAGAATAAATGAATAAACAATATGTCCCAAAATAAGTTTTTATTAGTAAAATATATACGGTTATATTTTACTGTTTTTTATATTGTTTTTGGGTTATGGAATAGTTATGGTCAAAGAAAAAATTTGACTGTAAAGGAAATAGATAGCACTTTAAATTCGGTAAATCAGTATTTAAAAAAATCACCAAATGAAGGTTATGAAATTTCAAAAAATATATATCATATTGCACTAAAACAAGACTATCGTGTAGGTTCGTGCTTCGCTTTATTAAACATGGGAAATTGTAAAGGGAAACTTCGTGACTTTGACAAGGCATTAAATTATCTAGAACAATCCAAAGAGATAGCCCAAGAAATAAGAAATGATTCTCTTTTGCTTTATGCAGATTTTGTTATTGCAGTTCAACATGGGAGAATGCACCTTAATAAATTAGCACTCTCTCAATTAGATAATTGCTTAACAAGAGTTAATTGTTTAAAAGGAAAATCAAAATACTGTTTTTTAGGTAGAGTGTATAGTTTTAAAGCTTGTTTTTCAGCTGGTCTCAAGAATAAACCGACTGTTGATGAATTTATAAAGTTACATAAAAAAGCAGCCTATTATTTTAGTAAGAATCCACGAGTTCCCAATTTTGCTTTGGTGAATATCGGAGATACATATATGTCAGCGGGCAGACTTGATTCAGCCGAATACTATTTTAAAGTGGCATTATTAGATTATAAAAAAAAGAACATAAGCTGCACAGAAATAGTATTAAGTAATCTAGGTGAAATTTATTATAAAAAGAAAGATTATGCTAGGGCAATTACATATTTAGACAAATCTACTGTCGTGGCCAAGCGCGAAAAAACTTATTACATTCTAGAATACAATTATGGATTATATAAAAAAATAGCAGAAGAAAAAGGTTTAAACCAGGCAGTATTTGATTATCAAAAACTAGAATTAATTTATAAAGACAGTACTCAAATAGCTGAACAAAAAAGTATGATTGCGGCAACTAATTATGTTGTTTCAAAAGCAGAAGCTGAAAAGGAAGTATTAGTAAACAGAAGTATGATTTTATTAATAATTGCAGGCTTACTTATAATTAGCTTGTTGGTATTTTCCTATTGGCAGTTTTGTTATAAAAATAAATTAAAATTAGATACTCAACAAAAGAAGAAAGAAATAGAACAAAAAGCGACTCAAATTGTATCTCTAAAACAGAAAGTAACAACATCATATGATGAGGTAATAGAAATGGCTAAAAAGAATGATCCATTGTTTGTAGTTGTATTTAAAGAGTTGTATCCTGATTTTTATTTAAAATTGATTGCCATACAACCCGATTTAACGATTACCGAACAAAAAATTTGTTTTTATCTTAAACTTAAATTTTCAACTAAAGAAATTGCAGATTACACTTTTGTTACCGCTAAGGCAATACAGAATAGGAAAAATCGCTTGCGGAAGCGTCTTTTTCTGAAGGAAGGAGAAGATATTTACAAATATTTCGACTAACTAATATATTAAAGATAGTATAAGTAGAGACTGAGCGGATTAGATATTCGAAGGCTACTTATCTTTTAAATTTAAGAACATAAAAAAATAAAACAAATGAAAAAAACAATTTTGATCGTTGGAGCCATTGTAGTAATAATTTTACTGGCTGGAATTTATAAATTCAATTTTACAAATGACGACATTTATGTGAAAGATCCTGAGGGAAAGTCTATACCACCTATTGATGAAGCAAAAGACATTAGTAAGAATACAGATTCCAAGGAATTTAAAACTAAGACAGGAAAAATTATCATTATTACCGAAACTCATCCAGTTGGACAAAGTATTTCGTCTATAACCATTACCACAAAAGGATTCAAAGAAAATAAACTCATTGAATTAAGTGATATCGATCCAATTGAAAAAATAGAACTAAAAGATTTAGACAACGATGGTTTTGAGGAGATATATTTGTTTACTCGATCTGTTGGATCTGGAAGTGGAGGTGATTTTTATGTATATGGCTCGGACAAAGATGATAGACTAATGGAATATGAAAAAGAAAAATTAGATGAAAAAGAATATCTAAAAGGAGGAAGACTAGAAGGATATATGGGACATGACACTTATTTCTTTGATCAACAAATGTTAGTAATGGAGTTTCCAATTTATAAAGAAAATGATGCAAATTTAAAACCTACTGGTGGGACAAAAAAAGTATATTATATGTTGAATCAATCAAAGTTAAAAATTAAAAAAATTGATATAAACTAGCATAAAGTTTTACAATCTTAGAATACGTGTAAGTTATCGTAAATAGGTTTTTAATTCGCAGATGATGAGATAATATAAATAAGTATATTTAGCCAGTTGCTTCAAATCCTGAAAAAATTGGTTCGTAAAGACTGTCAAGAAGCTCCATTGTTACAAATGGAGTTTTTTTATGCTTTATTTTTATTGAACGGTTTAGATTTTAAAAATTCTGAATCGCCTATACCTATATATAGTAGGTATGAAACAATAATTAAAGTGACTAAATTCGGAAAAACTCAGTCTTTTTAATAGTGACATTGCGAAAAATACATGTATAATAAGAAAATTCTTAAAAATGTAAAAAATGGATGGAATACAAATGTTACATTATCAGGTTGTTAGTAAAAAGTTTTAAAAAACATTCAAAAAAGTCTGTAAAAAGGCTTGCGAATCTAAATAAAGGGAGTACTTTTGCACCCGCAATGAGAAACAAACGAAACGAACAAAGCGAGAGTCACACAGAGTGAGACACATTAAAAAGAAGAACACGTTCCTAGACATATTGAATTGACAGCCGTTTTAAGAG
>NZ_JSYP01000042.1 GCF_000813005.1 Flavobacterium sp. KMS
AAAATAATTCGTTTCAATATCCTCAAGTTCCTGACCATTATCTACCCTATAACTAAAATCACAGACTTCAGCTAGTAATCCATTATAAGTTTTGGTTTGGGTTGGACGATGAGTAATTGCTGTAGCACCTATAGAATTTTTGGGCGATCTAATTTCAAGCAAATCCTTTTCTCCACTTCTCATTGCATAATCTTGATCATCTTTTCTTCCGTTAGCTCCCATACTTAACGTAGGCTTAGTTTCATATACGTTTCCGTTTATAGTAATACTTACATCGTAAACATCTGAACTTGAATTTTGATTTATCACTACTTTTAAATCCCATTCATCCTCTGGAATAGCTGTAGCAATAATTTCATAATCTGCCATGTATTCGTAATTATTGTAACGAAGACGGCCATTACCTGATTTATTTCTATAATTTTGATGCTCCCTCATATATTTTATAAGCGAAACTTTTGGTATATATCCTGTAGCCGTTTTTGTAACGGATACTAAAACCGAACTTAAATAGGAATACGAGTTATTGTCTGGCCAAGAATCTCCCTCTTTGTGAGTACCATGTAAGGCTACTAAAAGATTAGTGCCTACATTGGTAGTAGCTATTTTTAAGTGAGTGGCTAATGTTATAGACTCCGTTCTTGGAGTTCCATTTTTAAATAAATTAATATTGTTTTCAGGTTTTTCATCCCAAGTAGCTTTAGTTGTTGGGGTATTAAAATTTAAGCCATATTGATCAACATTAATATCCTTAACTTCTGGAGAAGCAACATTAAGGTTAGCCGAGAGTCTAGCTCCAGATTTAAGTATGCTTTGTACTACATCGGCGGTGATTTCTTTTCTTCCTCTTTCTACACCTAAACGGCTGCTACCATAAATATCCTGTTCTACAAGATAATACTTTGTTGTTGTTCCTTGCTTTACCAGTTCATAAGTACTCAGTACATTGCCTTGTGCATCGCGCTGGTAATAAGTAGTGGTAACATTGGCTCCATTGGTAACTATTTTGGCAGTTCGATTGCCTAGACCATCATACTCAAAACTTATAACTGTACCATTGTCTTTCGCAACCGATTTTACTTTTCCATCTACACGCCAATCGATTTTTAGTCCTTCTTGTTTATCAGTAATTAACTGTCCAATATCATCATATCCATAATTATCGGCAGTTTGATTATCAATATCAAGCGAGGTATCATTAGGATTTTTGGAATCATTTGTAAATACACCATTAGGAACAGCATCATTTACATGACTTAATTTATTAGTGCCTGCTGTATAATTATAAGTAAGCTGGTCCATAAGAGTAATAACTCCTGTAGATAGTGGTGCCCAACGATTCAGTTTGTCTAAGTTTCCGTTACGGTCATAACTGTAGTTAGAATGATACCCGCTAATAGGGCTATTGCTACTTAAATTTTGATTATAAGAAATAGATTGTGAAGTCATCTCTTTAATCCTGTTTAACTGATCGTATTTGTAATAATTAAACTGTGTTGCAATTGTTTTTTGCTGGTTATCTAACAATGAGGTAACCATTTCTTTAATATTACCATTGTATAAGTTTAGATCTTGTTCTAGTTTTCCTTCTTTACTAAAACTAAAAATAAGATTATCTTTTCTATTAAATCGCGACTGGTAATCTCCCGTATAATAATTTAGAGCAAAACCAAAAGCATCCTGAGCAACATTTATATCTATTCCATCTCTACCTACATCATATAGCGGCCCAATTCTTTCGGAATTCACTCCTTTTAACCAACCTTGTAGCGTATAGATATAATCTAGTCCTTGTACTTTTTTATCACCAATTTCTACACGTCCCAATGGGCCATGCTCATAATAAAGGTAATTGGCTTCTTTCTCCCAAATAATATTATCCTTACTGGTATACACCTGCTGAATTCTATTATCCGCATCATATTCATAACGATGTATAAATTGATCTTTACTACTATCGGGCTGATAGGTTACCTTGTTTACGTTACCACTAATCAAATCATAATCATACACTACTTTCTTACGATCTTGTTTGATTTTGTTTAACTCAAGGTTATTATTGGTATGATGTATTAACTCTTTTACATTTCCATGTACATCATAATCGTATAATATAGCGTTACTGTATTTATCGTATGCTTTCATATCGGTTACTTCGGTTGTTAATTGATCATAATAAAGTACAGCTGTTACTCTCTTATGGCAATTATCGGCTCCATAATTCGTAAACCATTCTTTGGTATCTGCTACCGGAACGTCATAAATCGTTTTGGTAACTTGGTCAAATGTTACACCTTGATTATAAGGATACTTATCCATAACTCCATCAACAGGTACTAGGGCATTATTAGTCGTAAAAACGAGTCTTCCATTATCATTAATTGTTAATGCAATACCTGTTTTAACTTCAAACTGTCCTGCTTCGGTTATTCGTCCTAAGCCATCATAGCGAGTATAACTAAAAAGTGGTTTGGCTTTTCTCTGGTTTTCGTTTTGAGAAGCTACAATTCTTCCTAGTGCATCGTATGCAAATCGGGTTACTCCTCCATCGGGAGTTTTTTGCCATACTAATTGGTTTAATGAATTGTAACGGTATTGTGTTTGCATCGTAAGACTTGGAGCCACAGATATACCATTCACCAAAACCAAATCGTCTTTTTCGGGAATCGTTTCTCTTACCGTTTTTATAGTCACATCCGAGCTTGGTGCTAGCCTTTTTACTCCTTCGGGTGGGACAGTCTGAATTAAATTCCCAGCCTGATCATAATAATATAAGGTATATTGATATTCTTTGTCTTGAGAACTTTGTGTTAACGTTTCCGTTAGTCCTTCAAGAGAAGCTTTGAGATAGCGTTGTTTAAATTCTTCTTTTTTATTGGCATAAAAAGTAGCTTCTATTTCTTGTTTACTAGATGCTTTTACTGTATTTCCATATAACTCACATGGGGTTTCTGTACTTGAACCAGGTACAACTGGAATCTCTAAACTAAATGTTGGCACTATGATTACTGGTGCACATATTTTATTATTTGCAACATATTTATCTGCATATTGTGACCAAGTCGATAATTCCTCCGTTTTATTATTTTTTTGTCCAGATACGTAACTTGCATAACTATTAATAGCAGCAGGAGTAACTGGATTACCATATTTTAATTTGGTTGCTCCAAATTCTTCAATAGTTATAAAAAGCGGATTCTGGACTGTTGCTATTTGCAATTTGGTTAAATATGCTATATAATCGGTACTGATATAGCCGAAATTGGCTTCACAAAAATAGCTTGCATCTTTAATTAAATTTTCAGGAATATTATAATCACGAACCGTGGTATTTAAACCTGTTTTAAACTCGTTCCATTTATTGCCACAAATAATCGGGGCCACCGTAGGGGGAATACAAAAAGTGTTACAATTAGTAGTTTCAGATTGTAAAGAAAAAGAACTTGATTTTAACGTAGATTTCAAGAGTCTACCTGAGACTAATTCGTTAGAATTAATTACTAATAAACCATCTTCATCAATAGGATATTCTATAAGGGTAGAGTTAATGTTGGTACCACTTTTTAGAAAGTTATTGGATCTAGGGTACTCTTCATTTATAAAAGTACAGAAAGAGGATGAGCCTGTACCCAAAGATTTTGTTACCATAGCAGCATTTGTAATTGAGATATCATTAACCGTAACTAGTTGCTTATCCTTTTTTGTATAAACTATAGTTGCATAATTCTTATCTATAATATCTATGAAATTTATTTTACTAATTAAGGAGTAATCAGGAAGACGTATACTTAAAGAAGCTACATCTTTAGCTGCACTATTTTGGAAATTAATTACAACTCCGGCATTGTTCGCATAAACACTTACTGTAAACGATGTTATCTCAACAACCTCTGCCATTATCTCTGGATGTGTTGATACATAAAAATCTCGAAGGGCTTGATAATGTTTAACTAAATCTGATTTGGCAACAAAATTACTCATAGTGCTACTACTTGCCACACTTTGTGATTTGTTATATACATTAGTTGCAATTATTGCATTAAAAGCCTCTTTTAAATTTTCTTCAAATTCAGTCTCTCCTCCAGGATTATGAGAACATAGATTTGTTTTAGGAGGTAAGGGAATTGCACCATGATTGCTTAGTAACTGGCAAAAGTCCATGTATGTTATATTTCGTGGCCCTAGCTCAATACTATTTCCGAAAGACACATCCTTAACTTCTATAATTTCATTGTCGATATTTGTATAAATAATATTAACTGACTGATCATCAATAATATTTATAGAGTTAATTCTCTTAATAGAAGATGGTTTTATAATACCTCCTAATAAAATAGAAGCTTCACATTCATATTTACTATTGAAAAATTTAATATCCATAATATTTACATCATCTCTCATTTCCACAGAAAAAGTTGAAAGTTGGATGGGTGTTTTATAACCTTCTGTAAAATCCGAAGGAGAGTAGTAGTCTTTAGCTGCCTGAAAAAGTTCTATTAGTTTTGATTTATTTATAAAATCAGCCATTTTAGTGGCTTTAGGGTTATTAAAAGAGTATTGGGGTGTAAAGATTTTATTTGCTATTATTTCGTTAAGACCCTCTTTTAAATTTTCTACATAATTAGATGCCTCATCAGAATACCCTTCGCATATATTAACTTTTTCATCACAAAGATCTCCAGAACCATCGCCATTATGGTCCCACTCTCCACAAGAAGAGCAACAGCTAAAATAAAGCGGGTTATTTAAATTTCCAGAAGTAACTTTTCCTGATATTTGTACTTTAACAAAACCCCATTTAGTTGATATTCTTAATTTGTTATAGCGGTTATCTTGTAAATCGCCTATAGAAATATTGCTAATACGATCTCTTCCTAATGTATAACCTGATAAATCTATTACCATACGATTGTTATCATTAACAGTAATGGTAATACCATTGGTATTATTTTTCCACTTTACAACATCTCCTTGTTTAATTCCAAAATAGGCATACAAATAACCACTTGTAAAAACAGGATTTGTAGTTATGTTTAATTCGTTGCTAGTAATACTTTTACTAGATTGTAAATCGAATACCAGACTTCTAAAAGCATCATTAAATTTTTCTTTTTTATCACATGGTGCAACCGCTAGATCATTACAACCATTTATATCAGCTCTTGTTGTCCCTTCGATGATTATTTCTTCTGGGGACATGCAATTTGTAGTACTGTTTTTTCTTTTTACAACAGCTAAAATTTGAAATGTGTATGTTTTATCGGTAATATTATATCCTGGCAGTGCGTAAATACTTTTAAACTCAATGATATCTTCCCATTTTGGAGGATTTACCACTATACCACAAGGGTTTTTATAATCGTTTTTACTATTTGTAAATCTTAATTGAATAGGAGTTGCAATATCATTATTCATATAAGTAAAGCCAATATTAAGATTACCCGAAGCGTCTTGGGTAGCTTTTATTTTTGGAGTTTGGGTAGCTGTTTCTAAATTGAAACTTGCATTTATTTGTGCATCAAACAATTCTTTGGTTAAATACGGCATACTCGAGGTACTTAAACCATTAACCAATAGTCCCTGACTCTGGATAGTCGGATCTAGTAACCCTTTTAAGAAATTTTCCAAATCGTTTGCTCTTGGGCACTTACCTGTTTCAACATACATCCCAACCTCTGTAGCTTTCTTTACTTCGGCAAGAATTTGTTCGTCACTAAGCGATGCATCATAACTAAAATCAGCAGGGATAAATCTTTTTTCTTTATTTTGATATAAGGCGACAGTTACATCCGAACATGCCAACTCCACCCCAGTACTCGCAGGAGTTGTATCGGGTACTTGAGGTGTTTGAGGAATGGTATTTATTAAAGTTGTAAGTCTTTCAAAGTTATTTGGGGTAGCGACTATGTATTTTTTAAATATCGAAGTAAATGTATCCGAACTCTCGGTATTGCCTATACAATCATTATAATTATTATTTTTACTCGCATAAATATGAGAAAAAACAGTGCGTGTTTTTTGTTTAAATGCAGTGTAATAGGTTCTGAAATTAATCCATATTTTTTGCTTTACATTAACATCACTCATGTTATTAATATGACTTAACAACATACTGTTTGATTTGTCTATAAATTCTTCGTAGGCAGCCTGAGGAGCGAGACCATTAGAGTAAACAGCAAAATAATATGCTGCCTTTAACATGTTTAGTCTTTTTGAATTCTGGAGTACCAAACCATCAAAGTTTTGATTCATAGCTTCTTTCATTAAATCTTTACGAAGCTTATAGTCTGTATCAGATTCTACACTACTTTTAGAATTATAAAATGGATCGCTATCATCTGTTTGGGCATCAATATTTAATAATTTTGAGATTATTCCATTTGATGCAAATATTGTATTATCAACAACTACTTTAGTCTCTGAATCAAAATAATCTACGTTTGCCAATCTCTCATCAAATCCATCCGAATTATTCCCATCTCCATTAAACTTGTTGCATAGTGCACTATTATATACATAATACTGATATTCTGGATGATAAGGCAACAGTGCTTCTGCCCAACTTGGTTGCCATAATGCGACAAAATCAGACACATACTGCAAATACTTTGGTTGTACCAAAAATACATTTGAATCATTATTCGGATCTTGATCTTTAGGATTTATAACAGCATCATTTACTAAACTTGGTTTATAAGTTCCCTCCCCCACTAATTCTACTCTTATTGTCGATGGTGTCCCATTTTCGTCTTTGTAAGATCCTCCAAAAGGATTTCTCCAGTTATTATGGGAAATTTTTATTTCTTCAAGTTTATTAGTTTCAGAATTAGTCTCCATAACTGTACTATAACCACCGTACAATAATTGATTGTTATCATTAAAAAGGCTTAGAGGATCTGTTGTTTTAGTCAAAATAGAATCATCATTATAAGTTTCTATCCCTTCGATTGATCCATATTGCCCATTCGGGCTAACATCATTTAACAACATCTCTAAATTAAGATTACAAACATTAATAGGTTGTCTACATAATTCTCGACATCCCATAAGTAGTCCTCTAAATTCATATTTAAAATCTGCAACTTTAGGAAGTATTACTTTTTGATTAATATTCGGATTAATAAATTGTGCCCCATTATAGGTAAATGCAGTCGTTTCAAAAAAGTTATTCAAGTTTTTAATAACATATTGTGTTTCAGCCGAAATAATATAAGTCTCTCTGGCAGCAATATTCCCCAAAGCAGCCTCATCTGGTGAAAACTTTAAATTAAACGCTTCGCATTCTGCTATGGTAAGGTTCTCACATACCAATGATTGCTCACAGCTTTTACAAGTCACATTACAATCTTCAATAGTAACGTCTGCTTCTAAGGATACTAAATCTGGTAAACATTTTTTGTTTTTTATTAATTCAGCAATGTAATCATCAGCATATTCATTTAATACATCTTGATTTACATGAATATCTTTACTTAAAGGATAAGTACCTACTTTTAAAAACTTACCTTGAAATTGTCCCTTATATTCTTTTTTTATTTTTAAGGGAGATGTACTAAAAGAGTTGAGATTAGATACTCCAATTTTTGAAGATAACAGATCTGTCCCAATAAGTAATTCATCGGCACAATCATTTTTCATACCTATTGACCAATCGTAAACAAATGGATATTGTTTCCCATTCAAACAATCATCTGTATATGAACTTACTGTTTTATTTAAGGTGTATTCAATTTTTATTTCCCCTTCCTTTATAACCGAAACAGGTGTATTTAATCTCATACCATCTTCATAGATACCACTGCTTCCAGAAGCGTATTTGTCGTTATTTGATAATAAATTGGTAGTAGTCGTTAAATGTAAAGTCGAATCTGTTTCATCATTAAGAGATAAAAGATTTCCATTATTATCCCCAACGAGAGCAGTCGCAATTGTTCTTCCTTGAGGATCTATATAACTTACGCTGATTTGCCCATTAGGATCTATAACAGTATTCTTTTTATAATGCGAAAAATCTCCTACTTTATACCCAAATAGTCTGTTTAGTTCCTCTTGCTTTGGTTGTCCATAAAAGTATTGCATTTCATGCCCCTTACCTATTTGATGATCTAATCCTACACCACCTTTTCTTTTTATTCTTCCAGTATTATCCGGAGTATATTCTATTTGAGAAAAAGGATAACCTTTAGCATCGGGAACAAAATCCTGATAATTACCCCATTGCAAATTATTTTCGGAATAATATTTACTTGCACCTGCTACATTTGACATACTAGAAACTGATACAGGAGCACAATCCAAAACGGTTGGATTATCCCAGTCAAAATCATTATGTGTATAAAGTATATTTTTTGAATTTAGAGTTAGACGATCATAAAAATGAATTCCAGAAGCTTCAATTGGAGCTGGTAAAACCTCGATAGCAGCCCTACCCTGATTGTCATAAATTACCTCACCTACAATAGTTTTATTATCAGAATTTATTTTGGTTACTGTTTGTCTGTTACGAAGACTCCCATCAAAATAGCTTACTACTTCTTTTTTCTTTCCTTCTTCGGCAAAAGAAGATTGATATTGCCAGTTTTTCTTTCCTAATTCATGAGCCTGATCTATTTCAATTATATGAGGCCAGTCACTTATAAGCATAAATGAGCCTGTAAGTCCAGAAGACCATGTACCATAAAAGTTTTTAGAGGTGTCATCTAGAAATCTTCCTATAGGTCGTATTCTGTAAACCAAATACCCTTTAGAATATACTAGGGGAATTCTATAACTAGTATTCTTTGTTTCAATTCTTGTGCTATTTAATTTAAAGTCTTGCTCAGTTAAAGCAATTTCATTTGTAGCTAATTTTCCACCTTCTTTTTTATAATTATCAATCCAAGTCCATTCAACTTCATATTCTACAGCAGGTGCATTCTTATCTTCAACCCAGTTAATGACCAATTCTTCGGCACCATCGCTGGCTTTATAAACTTCTACCTCCTTTGTTCCGTAATATTTTACAAATTTACGAGTGATTGGGAGTACCGATGTAAATTGCGTCGCACTCAACTGCATATTATAATAACGATCTGTATTAAATTTTAATTCTAAATAAGCAGAAGAATTTGATACCGTTGTAACCACATTATTAGAATCATAATACTTTATAGACTCTACTTTTACATCGGCCTTATGGATCCCTGGCAATTGATACACGGCATAATCATCCAATCGAGCCCCTTTGGTTACATTGTCATGTTTTATCTTTAGAGTTACCAAAAAGGGATTGGGATATGTTTTTTGTACATTTTTATTATCCTTATATGAAGTCAATATATTTCCTGCATCATCAAATGGTATTATCCTTAATGTAATCTCACTATAATACACACTGCTATAAGCTAAATCGGATAGTTTATCATTAAACCCAAAATAAATTGATACCACTGGATTTATAGAGGTAAAAACATTTTGTTTGCTCAAATCGGCAAATTTAGAATCTACAACGCGTAATGTAGGTTGCCCATTTAATTGAGTACCTTGTTTTTTATCTCCTAAAGACTCTTCTTGCTGGCTGAATGCAAACAATGAAAACAGTGTAAATACAAATGCTATTAAATACTTGTTGATATACATAATATCTATCTTTTATTTTATTTATTGGAAATACTTCTTTAATCAAGAATTTCATATTTTTTTAAACGCTCAGACAAAACAATCTGTTTTTTATCCGATATCGTAAAATATGTATTGCTATTAAAAAAAGAAGCACTAACTGGATTTCTGCTATAATTAGTATTGGTAACTTCTAATCTTGGATAATGAGAATCTGGATTTCGATAATCTTTAGAAAAGTTGATTGCAGTATTGTAATAAAAGATTTGTTTTTGTAAAAAATAATGCTTCGTAATCTGCACCACAATTTTTGAATATGGAAGGCTGGAATAAGGTTTTGTAATCAAAGTTATTTCCCAATAAGTTTTATAATCAAGAAATTTTTCAATCTTACACAAATCAAGTAATGGTTTCATATCAAAATCTCCTAAATAATTAGCCACAGGATTTAAAATTTGAATCGCTTTTTCCGAATGATTAATTTTAAGAAATACTTTTTTTGAATTCAGAATTTCGCTATCTCCAATTTTCATATAAACCTCATTAAGTTCATTTTTATAAAAAGTACCATTATAACTTTCTTCAATTTTTTTAGAATCAAAATCTTTATATAATGCATAACTTGATCTGTATTGTAAAGGCTTAGCGATACTATATTGTTTTCCTAATTTTTGAAAAACGTCACTTACACTCTGAGTATAGACCACACAGCAATTAAATATGGCCCATACATATATTATTTTTTTATAAAACATATTTTTAAGGATTTGCATTTATGAAGCTACCAGAGCGCGTTTCTTGAATTGTTTTTACTCCTTTTTCAGTTTCTTTCTTAACACGAACCAAACCTCCTTCATTATCATACTCATAAAAAGTACTGTAATTGTTTTCGTCCAACTCTGCCATTAGTTTGAATGTTTCTGGATCATATACAAATGATTTTACACTGCCTTGTAGCGGATGAATTCTAATATCATCAAAATATACAGGTATACTAGGGCTATTATTCTCTAGCTGAATACCAATTGTAATCGTTTTTTCGGGAATCTTGAATTTTTGTACAATACGTTGCCAACCATCAATAATATTTCCAGAAGCTTTTACCGATAAGGAATCTATTCGATGTGCTGGTATATCCAAAGCTTCTTTCCTGTTATAAAAAATAATTTTGATTATTGGATTGTCATAGGTTTTAACTTGAGTAAATAACTCTTCTTTTACCCAAGCACTCAATATATATTCTTTATTAGGTTCGGGTTTAAATGAAAGACAATCATCACAAAAATATTTTACCGAAGCAGTACCACAAACTATTTTATTGTCGGCAAGTTTGTCTGAAAAATAGGTTTCATCAGATCCTAACAAACTAAAATCATCATGTCCATAATAAGTTCCTTTATCAAATTGATTGATATCCGATTTTGGAAATTGTGTATCTGGAAGCTCTAATAAATATTTTAACGATTTGGTAAGATGGGTTGTTACTGTATTTACAAGATTGTTGTTATTAGGATCTCCTGTAGGTGATGAAAATTTATTTGTATAAAAAGTCTCATCAACATAAAATCCATTTTCAATCCCTACAACATATAAATGTGGTGAGTTTGGATTGCTTCCAGGAGCATTATTAAATTTTTTCATAGTTTCTTTTAACCCTTTAACATCGGCTGTCTGGCAGCCATCGGTTATCATGATTACCAAGTTTGGCTTGATAGAATAACTTAAAGCCCCTTCTAAACCACTTTTCCAATAATCGGAGGAAGCACTAATTCCTGTTTTTCCATTTCTTTTTCCAAAAGCATCTATCCATGTATTAAATTGGTTTAAACTTGCTGGAGTATTGGTTAATTTCGTTGGTTTTATAAAATCCGTTCTTGTATTTTCATCACTATCCGACATTCCTGTTAATGAAACATAAATATTGGATCCAATATCATCGTTTGTTAGAGCTTGTTGCAGAACAAATGATTTTAATTGCTTCTTAATTTTATTAGCTGCTTTTTGATCAATGGATCCCGATTCATCTACTACAATCGCAATATGGGATACGCATGATAATTCCGATACACAAAAATTAATATTCCGAACATATCCATTCGGATTGTTTGTACCATTATTATAGTTTACAGTGACAATGTTTTTTGCAAGGGCATCTTTATATTTGCTCAGGTCGATATTTGTAATAGAACCTGAAAGAGATTTAGGTAATTCTACATCATTTCCTATAGAACTTTCCGAAAACGAAAAGTTTATGTCACTACTAGTATTACTAAAATTGTAAATCTTCTCTTTAGAATCTATTACATATGGAGATAAAGCCATTATTTCTTTTCGTGCATAGGTATTTACATCAGTACCATTTGGGGTACTTACCAATTTGTTGATTAATGAAATAAACAGACGTTGTATTTCTGGTGCATGTGAATTGGTTTTAGCACAAGAAACAAATGGAAGACAACTCTCTACAATAATCTTTTCAGAAAATAAAGTCTGGCAATTTTCTACACCATCTACTATTAATTTTATTTCATATTCACCCTCTAATTCAGGTTTAAATGTATATAACCCAGTTGTATTTGTTAGAGTATGTACAATAATCCCCGAACTGTTTGTACTGCTCCATGTATAATTTAGATTGGTAGATGTTGTTTCGAATACAAAATTGAAGGCCTCTTTAACACAATTTTTATCAATAACAGATATTCTCTTTATAAATGTACTTATACATCCTTTAGCATCTGTTACAAGCAATGTAATAGTATAATCACCATCCTTAGTAAATTTGTAGAAGTAAAAATCTGTTGTTTCTGACTCTTTTTTTACTACTATTTTCCCATCGTCACTTTTTATTGTCCAATCATAATAAGCTAGGTTCGTAGCTTTAGTCTCAAACGAAAAGATACTTTCTGCCTCGGTATAAAATTTTTCAGAATCTGATTTTATAGTTCCCAAAGTAGTTGTACATGCTCCCGTAGTCAAAGTTATTGTAGCTCTCTTTAAAACTAAATAATCTACAATATTTTTATAATTTGAAAGAATTGGATGTCTTGCTTCACAATAATAAGTTCCTGCATCAGGCGATGTTATATTTGATATGGTATATTGTCTAGAAGTAGCCCCTGGGATTACTTTTCCATTTTTAAACCATTGAAAATTTTCTTCAGGTAAATACCTATTATCCTCATACATTGTCATTGTAATACTCGTTCCAATAGTACCATTGATTGTTTTAGGAAGGTCTACTAATTTTTGAGTATTATAAGAAAACTTTGTTCTGTTATTAAGAATAGGATACTGGGACATTAAGTCGATAAACCTAAATTTATTACCATGTAAACCAAAATTTGCTGACAATCCAATTTTGTCCAGATTAGGAATAGGTCCTTCTAATAGATTATATGATAAATTAAAAGCAGAAGAAAGATTGGTTAACTGACTTATTTC
>NZ_JSYP01000043.1 GCF_000813005.1 Flavobacterium sp. KMS
TATTTTGATTTAGATAAATCCATCATTCGCAAAGATGCCGCCTTCGAACTAGAGAAAATCCTGGCGGTAATGCAGCAATACCCAAAGATGAAAATCGATATCCGCTCCCATACCGATAGTCGTCAAACAGCCAAATACAACCTGGCATTATCAGACAGAAGAGCCAAATCAACCCAACAATGGTTGATAAAAAACGGAATTAAATCTAATCGATTAACCGCCAAAGGATATGGCGAGAGTCAATTAGTAAACCACTGTTCCGATGGAGTTCCTTGCACCGAAGCAGAACATCAATTGAACAGAAGAAGTGAATTTATTGTTGTTTCAATGGACTAAATTTAATTAATTGTCAATCAATCAAAAGCCCTTTCTAAAGTTTAGAAAGGGCTTTTTTAGTTTTCAGTTTCAGTTTTCAGTAGCAGAGAAATTAACCGCAAAGAGCGCAAAGGTTTTTCGCAAAGTTCGCAAAGCTTTACTGTAATTGTAAACTGATACTGTAAACTGAAAACTGCCACTGAAAACCGCGACTAAAAACTAAATACTAATCTGATAAGCACATCTTCTCTCGCCCGCAATGATATGACTCACACGATTAATGCTAACTTCTTTTCCTAATACAGATCTAAATGTATTTAATTCGGAAGAACAAAAACCTTGACAAATTGTTGCAGCAGCACAAATAGGACAGTGATTTTCGACAAAAAGATACCCATCGTCATTCTTAGCGTATTCTGCCATATAACCTTCTCTGGTTCTTATTTCGACAAGCTTTTCTATTTTTTGTTCCAAATCATTAATAGTATCAATTTCTTCATGATACTTCTTTTTCCCACTTTCTTCATACACATCAATAACCGCTTGCATAGTATCTCCGCCCATAGCATTAATAATATTAATTAGCTTTAGGGTTAATTCGGCATGAGTATCGGGAAACTTCGAATTTCCATTCGCCGTAAGGCTAAAAGTTTTTTGAGGTCTACCAACACCTTTAGACTCTTCCTGAGGATGAATAAAATTTTCTTCAACAAGTTTAAGTAGTTGTTGTCTAACGCCTTCCTTTGTTATCTTAAGCTCATGCGCAATCTCGAGAGCCGTAAGAGGACCTCGCATTTTGAGCAACATTAAAATCTTATTTGTAGTCATAAATTAATAAAACAAGTATTTAGTTGTTTTATTATGCAAAAATATTAATTTTGCATAACTTATCAAAGCTCATTGCCAGATATTATTATCCTAAGAGCAATCAATATTGAGAGTTACAGAAATTATTAATGCAAACTATAGATTATGGTACTAGAATTACAATCACCACCCATTAGTTCATATGATAGGATTAATTTACCTGTATATATCGTTCCGTACTGGAATGTGTTAATGAAAATCTACAAATAGTACATACTCTCCATTATAGATTTTAGAAATCTCAAAAACCTTTAGTTAAAGTGTTTTTTACAACGTGCTCAACATACTAGAAAAATAGTATTCAAGTTGGGCGGGGGATACCTATGTCCAAAAATCAGCAAAACTCAAAAATTAAAATTCAATAAATAACTCAATTTTTTAATAACCCAAAATATGGAAATAATAAATAAAATAGATGCTTCAGGCATACAAACTCTCGATTTACGGTCGTATAAACCCATCGGAAATGATTTTATAATATTTGATATTGTACCATTTCTTATAGAAGATTTTATGTTGCAAGAAAAGACATTCCGATTAGAAATGGCTAATATCGATTGGAACCAATATAAAGGAAAAGATGTAGTAATAACTTGTTCTAATGATGCCATAGTTCCGCTTTGGACGTATGTATTAATCAGTTCATTACTAGCTCCGCATGCATCGATAGTGGTGTATTCGACAACTGGAAATCACAATGGAATTTTATGGATGGAAAGAATAAGGAAAATAGAATTTTCGGCTTTTATCAATCAAAAAGTAGTGCTAAAAGCCAATTCGTCCATACCCGAAGAAATTCTTGTATTAGCTACAAGCCAATTAATTAAATATGTACAAACCCTAATGTGGGGAGAAGCAGGTTCTCCTTTAATGATTTACAAAAGAAAATAAACGAAATAATGAAAAGAAAAATAGCAATACTGATTATAGGAACACTTTTGATAGTTTCATGTAATTCCAAAAACGCAGAACAAACAGAAAGTCCAGTAGCATATCCAACACTTACGCTAAAGGCACAAAAAGCCAATGTTTCAGTCGAATTTCCAACGACTTTAGAGGGAGAACAAACTGTCGAAATACGCTCTAAAGTAGATGGATATATAGAGCAGGTTTATGTAGAAGAAGGTTCGGCTGTAGCCAAAGGACAACCTTTATTTAAAATAGATGCCAATAGTTATTTGCAGGAAGTAAATAATAAGAAAGCAGCAGTTCTTGCAGCCGAAGCCAGTCTGGAAACCGCCGTTATCCAAACTCGTAGAACAGCAGCATTGGCAGAAAAGAAAATTATAAATAACTATGAATTGACATCTGCTAAAAATATAGAACGAGTAAAAAGAGCCGAATTAAGTCAGGCAAATGCCGATTTATCTGCGTCTAAATCCAAACTAGCTTTTACCAATATTGTGAGCCCGATAAATGGAGTTGTAGGAAGCTTGCCATTTAAAATAGGAAGTTTAGTAAGCAGTTCGGCACCAGACCCTTTAACTACAGTAGCTAATACCAAAAACATCTTTGCTTATTTTTCTTTAAGTCAGCAACAATTAAACTCTTTTTTGAGTCAATATTCAGGGAATCAATTAAAAGATAAATTCAAGAATATGCCCGAAGTTTCATTAGTAACTGCTGATGGAGAAACATATCCATCAAAAGGGAAAATCCAGACTTTAAGCGGAGTATTAAATGCAAGTACAGGTTCGGCAAATTTTAAAGCAGTTTTCCCAAATCCAGAAGGTAAATTATGGAGTGGAGCAAGTGCCACAATTGTCATTCCAACACAGTTTGAAGCTGCGATTTTAGTTCCTAAAAAAGCAGTATTTGAGTTGCAGGGACGCTTTTTTGTATTTACTGTAGATGCAAAAAATGTAGTGCATAATACCGAAATAAAAATAAGAAATACCTCAACAGAAAAAGAATATGTAGTAACCGAAGGCGTAAAATCTGGAGATACTATAATTACAGATGGAATAGGGAATTTAAGGGATGGAGTGAAAATCGCACCGATAGATTCTTCATCAAAAAAATAAAAAGACATGTTTAGAAAATTTATAGAAAATCCGGTATTATCTACAGTAATATCGATAATAATAGTGATTTTAGGATTACTGGGATTAGCTTCCCTGCCCATATCACAATATCCCGAAATTGCGCCACCTACAGTTGTTGTGACCGCTTCTTACCAAGGTGCAAGTGCCGATGTGGTTATGAAAAGTGTGATTGTTCCGTTAGAAGAACAAATAAACGGAGTCGAGAATATGACCTACATGACATCTACCGCAAGTAGTAATGGTACAGCGTCGATAACCATATTCTTTAAGCAGGGAACAAATCCCGATATGGCAGCGGTAAACGTTCAGAACAGAGTTACAAAAGCTACAAGTTTGTTACCAAATGAGGTTATTAAATCGGGTATTACAACTAGCAAACAGTTAAGTAGTACCGCTTTTAGTTTCTTGTTATATAGCAAAGACGGAAAGTACGACGAAAAATTTCTTGATAATTATTTGAGGATAAATATTATGCCCGAGATGAAACGTGTTGAAGGAGTAGGAGGAACTGAAATTTATAGCAGTCAGGAATATTCAATGCGTATTTGGTTAAAACCCGATGCAATGGCAAATCAAGGCTTGGTTCCAGACGATATTATTAAAGCATTACAAGAACAAAATATTGAAGCTGCACCTGGAAAAATTGGAGAAAACAGTAAAGAATCGGTACAGTATGCTCTAAAATTTACAGGAAGACTTGAAAACCCTGCAGAGTTTGAAAACATTGTTTTGAGAAGCGGTAAACAAGGAAGTTTATTACGCTTAAAAGATGTTGCCAATATCGAGTTTGGTGCTTTAGATTATACTACTTCATTAATTACCCAAGGAAAAGTTTCTTCGGGAGGAGCGATAAGTCAGATTTCGGGTTCTAATGCTCGAGAATTAATTATTGCTTGTGAAGACATATTAAAAAAAGCATCTAAGGATTTCCCTCCGGGATTAGAGTATCATACTTTCTTAAATGCCAATGATTTTCTAGACGCATCTATCGAAAAGGTAATCTATACGATTATCGAAGCATTTATTCTGGTTTTTATAGTTGTGTTTATCTTTTTACAAGATTTTAGGTCAACATTAATACCTGCAATCGCAGTTCCTGTATCGATTATTGGTACTTTCTTTTTCTTGAAATTATTCGGATTTACGATTAATTTATTGACACTTTTTGCTTTGGTTCTTGCCATTGGTATTGTGGTAGATGATGCGATTGTAGTCGTCGAGGCAGTTCATGCCAAACTAGACCAAGGTGCAAAATCGGCTAAGAAAGCAACCATTCATGCTATGAGCGAGATTAGCGGAGCGATAATATCTATTACCTTAATTATGTCGGCGGTATTTATTCCTGTAACATTTATTACAGGTTCAGCGGGTGTATTTTACAAGCAATTTGGTTTAACATTGGCTGTAGCCATATTAATTTCGGCAATTAATGCATTGACTTTAAGTCCTGCACTTTGTGCTATTTTATTAAAACCACACGACCCAGAAAAATCAAATCATCCTAAAGGTTTCTTACCAAGATTCTATGCGAGTTTTAATGTAGCTTTTGAAACGGTTACAAATAAATATATTAACGCTGTTCGATTCCTGATTCGCAGAAAATGGATTTCATTAGTTGCAATTGCACTATTCGGAATGGTATTTTATGCTTTAATAAAAACAACTCCAACAGGTTTTGTACCTAATGATGATGGAGGAGCTATTTTTGGGAATGTGGTTTTACCACCATCTTCGACACTGGAACGTACCGAAGAAATTACAAAAGAAATAGATAGTATTGCGAGAAGTATCCCCGAAATAGAACTATCATCAACCCTTTCGGGAATGGATTTAATTCACGGATCTGGAGGTTCTTACGGAGCATTATTCATAAGACTGAAACCTTGGAATGAGAGGAAAGGTAAAACTCAGGATGTTAATTCAATTGTGAGCCAGTTGTTTGAAAAAACTTCACATATAAAAGGAGCAAGTATTATTTTCTTTGCTGCACCAACCTTACAAGGATTTGGAAACAGCAACGGATTCGAAGTGCAACTGCAAGATAAAACGGGAGGTAGTTATCAGAATTTTGATAAAAATATCGGAAAGTTTATGGCAGCAGTTAATCAGCGACCAGAGATAATGTATGCTACAAGTCCGTTTAATATTGGTTTCCCAGAAATGGAAGTCAACGTAAATGTGGCAAAGTGTAAAGACGCGGGTGTATCTGTAAACACGGTTCTTAATACGCTTCAGGGTTATTTTGGTGGAATCTACGCTTCTGATATTAATAAATTCGGAAAACAATACCGAGTAATGCTACAGTCACATCCTGATTACAGAGCAAAAGAAAGTGATATTAATAAAGTTTTTGTTCGAACAGATAAAGGGGCAATGGCACCAATTTCGGAGTTTGTAACATTAAAGAAAACGTATGGTCCAGAATTTTTAAATCGTTTCAATCTTTTTACATCTACTACAGTTACTGGTGCGCCAAATGCAGGATATAGTTCGGGAGATGCGATAAAAGCAATCGAGGAAGTGGCAGCACAAACACTAGAAAGAGGGTATACTTATGAGTTTTCTGGTTTAACCAAAGAAGAACTTTCCAGCGGAAGCCAGACAACATTGATTTTTGGACTTTGTTTAATCTTTATTTACTTCTTGTTAAGTGCCCAATACAAGAGTTATATTTTACCATTTTCGGTGTTGTTATCCTTACCAATAGGACTTGCGGGAGCATTTATATTTGCGAATCTTTTTGGGGTAGATAATAATATTTTCCTTCAGATAAGTTTGATAATGTTGATTGGGCTTTTGGCCAAAAATGCCATTCTTATTGTAGAGTTTGCACTATTACATCGCTTAAGCGGAAGAAGTCTTGTGCAGTCGGCAATATTCGGAGCGAGAGCAAGATTACGACCTATTTTAATGACCTCGTTTGCTTTTATCTTCGGATTGATTCCGTTGATGATTGCTACTGGTGCAGGAGCATTAAGTAACAGGTCTATTGGTACAGCTGCCGTTGGCGGAATGTTGATTGGTACATTATTCGGGGTTTTTGTAATTCCGGTTTTGTTTATCATTTTTCAGGCTATGCAGGAAAAAGTTGGAGGAATAAAAGAACCTGCACATGAGCCGAGGGTGATAGATTAGATTAGAAAGGAACAAAGGTTTGGAGGCTCAGAGTAGCAAAGGTTCAAAGGTTCAGAGGGAATAGTTTTGCGATTATTTTACCGCAAAGGGCGCAAAGTTTTTACATGGATGGATGGTTTTATAAAAACGCAAAGTTAGCAAAGCTTTGTGTTGAAGCTTCTTTGAGAACCTTATGATAAGATTTTAACCGCAAAGGGCGCAAAGTTTTTTACATGGATGGTTTTATAAAAACGCAAAGTTCGCAAAGCTTTGTATTGAACCTGCTTTGCGAACTTTGCGTAAACCTTTGTGAACTCTGCGGTTAAATCTAGCCACAGATTAAAAGGATTTTCTGCTTTGAGAACTCTGCGGTTAATTTCACCTAAATAAATAAAAAATAAAAACATATAATAATGAAGAAATACAATTATAAATTAATAGTCATTATACTGATTGTTGCCAGTATATGGAGTTCGTGTAAAATCACGAAATCCTATACAAAACCCGCAACAACAGTAGAATATCGTGAGCCTGAAAATAAGGATACTACAAATATGGCAACGATGAAATGGTCGGAACTATTTACTGATGTAGCTTTGCAACAGCTTATTTCCGATGGACTGGCAGCAAATCTGGATTTAAAGATTGCGGTTGAACGCATTAACCAATCTACAGCAAATCTTAAACTGAAAAAAGCTGCTTTCTTGCCTTCGGTAGATGGGAATGTTTCGGTAAAAGAATCCAGATTGGCTTTCCCGCAAGGATTTGGACTTTTTGACCAATCAACACAATATGATTTGGGTATTACAGCAGGATGGGAAGTAGATGTTTGGGGAAAATTAAAAAGTGCCAAAAAAGGTGCTATTGCTAACTTATTGGCTACAGATGCTGCCAAACGTGCTATTCAGACTCAACTAATAGCCAATATTGCCAATTCGTATTATGAGTTGCTTATACTCGACGAACAATTAAAAGTACTTAAAAAGACAGCCAAAAATAGAGAAACAGATGCCGAAACAATTAAGGTTCTTTTCGAAAATTCTATTATTAATGGAGTAGCTGTTGTGCAGAGTGAAGCCAACTTTTATGAAGCTGAATTAGCGATTCCGGATATAGAACAAAAGATAACCGAAACCGAACATGCTTTATGTGTGCTTTTGGCAAAATCTCCAACCAAAATTGTACGTGGTTCTCTGGAACAACAAAAGCTTGTTTATGATTTAAAAATTGGGGTTCCGATGCAGCTTTTGGCAAACAGACCAGATGTACAACAAGCGGAATATAATTTTAGAGCTGCATTTGAAGAAAGTAATGTAGCGAGAGCTTATTTTTATCCTAGTTTGACTATTAGTGGAGCAGCTGGTTTTTCTAGCTTCGGATTAAAAGACTGGTTTACAAACGGTGGACTTTTTGGCAATATAGCCGGAGGGCTTGCACAACCAATTTTTAATAAAGGAATCAATAAAGCAAGATTGGCAACAGCATTGTCTTTGCAAAAAGAAGCGTTGTATAATTTTGAACTTTCGATGTTAAAAGCGAGTGAGGAAGTTTCTAATGCATTGTCTAAATATGATAATGCTGCTTTAAAAGAAGAAAAAAGGAAAAAACAGTTAGAAGCATTATTTAAAGCGGTAGATTTTAATAAAGAATTATTAAACAATTCGACGACTAATTATACCGATGTGTTAACAGCCGAACAAAACTTACTAAATGCACAATTAAGAGGTATTGATGATCAAAGTCAAAAACTGCATGCGGTTGTAAACTTGTATCGCGCGCTTGGTGGTGGTTGGAATTAATTTAAAAAATAAATGATAATTATTTAATTTGTTGGTTTTATTTGAAGCAGGGGATAGTTGAATTGAAAAACTATCCCTTACTTTTTTTTTGAAATTCTAACGTGGTATTAATCCCGTGGCATTTGCAATTCTGCAGGCTTCCATGGCATTATTAACATTGAGTTTTTCAAAAATATTTTGGCGATGCCTATTTACTGTATGTATGCTCAGGGACAGTTTATCTGCGATTTCTTTGCTTCGCATTCCCAAATTAATAAGCTGAATAATCTCTCCTTCTCTTATCGATAGCAAATCATCAAAACGGCCTTGTTCGCTATCTAAAATTACCCCTGTAGCGGTATTAATAATCACTCCATCAGGAACATCAAATCCAGGATAATCGTATACCATGTTGTATAAGCAAAGTACTAGTGAAACATTTCCTTCATCTGTGCTGCTAAGGTATAGTAAGCGATGTTTTATCAAAAGATATTTACCTTCGTTGTTTTTAATTCTCAGTTTGGTAATTACATTATAATTAAGGCGCTCATTTAAACTAATAGATTTCAGTAGTTTAAAAAACTGAAACTCGAGTCGGTATTTTTTCTGAAGATCCTCCGGATGAACCCGGCTCAATAATTCATCTTCCCAAATAGAGTTTATGGCTGTTTGCTTGGGTTCAAATCCCAGTTGCTGAGCGACTCCACCAGAATAAATATAACTTTTCCTTTCTTTTAAATCGCTAAGTACACTAATTGTGTTTTCTAGTTTGGCGTATAGTTTGGCGATCATTTTACCATCGTCGAGTTGCATATTAGGCTGAGAAAAACCTGAAAAAGGCTGAGAAAATAGTTTTATATCAAGTAACTCACGAATATTTTCAGTATCCTGATGGTTATTTATAGCCATTTGATGTAGAATATTAATTTATAATTTTGGAACCCACAAGGTAACATTTCAAATCTATAACAAACTTATGAAAAAAACTATATTAGCTATTGGCCTCTTACTGAGCTTAACTGAAATAAATGCACAGAGTCTTGAAAAAATGCATTGGTTTAATGAGCCTGAAAAATGGCAGATAAAAGACAATAGCTTAATTATGCAGGTTACACCAAAAAGTGATTATTGGAGAATCTCGCATTATGGATTTACTGTCGACGATGGTCCATTTTATTACAGTATGTACGGAGGTGAATTTGAAACAAAAGTAAAACTAACAGGAAATTATAAAACCCGTTTCGACCAGATGGGACTTATGATTCGTGTAGATGAAAAAAATTACATTAAAACCGGTGTTGAATTTGTAGACGGTAAATTTAATATCAGTACGGTTGTAACACATGAAAAGAGTGACTGGAGTGTGAATGTACTGGACAAAGTTCCTCCTTTTGTATGGATTAAGGCTGTACGCAGATTAGACGCTGTAGAAATTTATTATTCTTTGGATGATAAAAACTATATTCTGACTCGTAATGCCCCATTGCAGGATAATATCCCTGTTATGGTAGGACTTATGGCAGCTTGTCCTGATGGAAACGGATTTGAAGCAAAATTCGAAAATTTTTCTGTGAAACATCTTGCAGATCAGAGACGTTTAGAGTGGCTTAAAAATCACCAATAGACCTTTTTGCATTATTTGGAGTTCTAAATTTGAAAGCTTTTTTGCTATTAAATAAAGAATGATTAAAAATACATAAGCTTTTAATATTAATGCTGTCTATAAGAGAACAACCTTCAACATATGAAATTTATTCTATCACTATTTATTCATGTATTTTTTTTTATCTTTTTAAATTTAGAAAAAATATATAAAGAAAAGCCGTTAAGACCATCTGACAAATCATGTAAAAATGCAACTCATAAACGTGTTGAGATAGAAAATGATAAAATTTACGGGAATAATTTGGCGGTAAATGATTAAGGTCAAATTCCATATTTTAATGATGCTTTTGCGCAATACTTTTCTGTAAAAAGAATGAAGTCCAATCATTTATTCGACGATAAATATATAGAAGAAAAGAAAAAAGAGATATAAAAAGCCTGTAATTATTATGTTTGCAGGCTTTTTTATAAAATTATATCAAGTAATTTATTACTATGGTGATGCAAAAAAGCAGTTAAATTCCTGACTTTAAATTGTCACCATCTTTATCATGCAGTCTTCTGAAAACTAAACCAGATAGAATTGTCAAAAAGCCCACAACTAAAAATGTATATCGAAAAGCATTGTGAATTTCGTTGTGAATGAGTTTTACATCACCCTGAAAAATTTTGAGAACCAATAATCCGAAAGCAATACCAAAACCAATAGCCAACTGTTGATTTACAGAAACTAATGAGTTACCACTACTTGTATGATAGTTTCTTAAATCGGCAATAGAAATAGAATTCATAGAAGTAAACTGTATGGAGTTAAAGAATCCTAATACCGAAATAATGGGAACGTACCAGTAAATGGAAGTATGAATGGATGGAATAGCCAAAGCACAAATTAATACACCGATAATAAAAGTATTTACCATTAAAGTTTTTCTATATCCGTAAGTATTTAAAATTTTAATTACTGCCGATTTTCCAAACATGGCAGTGAGAGCCATAGGAGCGACAATCCACCCCGAGGTTACTGCCGATTGACCGTAAGCAATCTGAATCATCATAGGTAATAATAAAGGGATTGAACTAAAACCCAAACGAGTAGCGAGATTACCTATTATGCCCACACGAAAGGTTCTTACCTGAAATAAATTTAAAGGAAAAAGAGGATTGTTGTCTGTCACGGCATGGCGATAGTACCAATACAACATTAAAAAACCTGCCATTAATATCAGTAAAACAGGTGTTAGCTGAACTGTGTTGCCAAATAATTCTAAAGAAATAGACAAGAGGAGCGAAGCTGCAGCAAAGATAAGGAAGCCTTTTAAATCAAAATCGATTATAGGTGATTTGTAATCAGGCATGTATTTTAAACTTAAAAGAATACCAATAATTCCAAACGGAATATTGATCAGGAAAATCCAGTGCCATGATAAATAATCGACCATATACCCACCAACCAATGGACCCAATACCGGACCAATTAAGGCAGGAATAATGGCAAAATTCATTGCCTTTAATAATTCTTTTTTAGGAAATGTTTTAATAAGTGCAAGCTTTCCTACTGGTGTCATTAAACTTCCTCCAATACCCTGAATCACACGGGAAAAAACCAAATGAGTTAAATTTTGGGAAAGCGAACAGAATAAAGATCCAACACTAAATAACAATAACGCAAACATAAATACTTTCTTGGTGCCAAATTTATCAGATAAAAATCCGCTAACAGGCATAAAGAGCGCTAAGGTCAGAACATAGCTGATAATAGCATTTTGCATGTCCAGCGGTGATTCGTTTAAATCTTTGGCAATAGAAGTTATCGATGTGTTGAGGATGGTAGAATCGAGCATTTGCATAAAAATAGAAGTCGCCAAAATAAGTGGTAATACTTTTTTGATTGTTTCATTATTTTGCCCCGCACTATTTGCATTCATATTTTTGTTTGGTTAGAATTTAAATATGGATTTATTTCAATATTTTATTAGTTTTATTAATTAAAGAGAGCATTAATTCTTTGGCATTAGTATGCTTTAGATTAATTGCATTTTGTCCAGACCAGAAATTGATCAGTTCGGTTTTGCCTTGAGCGAATGCAGCAGTTTTAAGAGCGGCTATTAATCTTGTCTGAAGCGGAAATGGTAATACTTCGGTTTCAAACTTTATTTCTTCGGCAATGCGATTGGTCATCATTCTTCCCATTCTTCCAGTAAGCGATTTAGAAAGTATGGTATATTGTGAAGCTTCAGAGAACAATGCTTTTTTGTGTTCGGGTGTGGCACCCGATTCATCGCAAGCTAAAAAAGCAGTTCCTAATTGTACCGCATCAGCGCCTAAAGTAAGTGCTGCAGCAACACCTTTAGCATCTACAATACCTCCGGCGGCTATAATGGGTGTTTTTATCTTGGCTTTCAGCTGTTGTACTAAGGCAAATGTACCAGTTAAAGAATCTTCTGCGGGTTTTAGGAAAGAAGGGCGATGACCCCCAGCTTCAAACCCTGCTGCAACAATGGCATCAACTTTATGACTTTCGAG
>NZ_JSYP01000044.1 GCF_000813005.1 Flavobacterium sp. KMS
GGCCTCGTGGCGCAACTGAATAGCGCACTTGATTACGGCTCAAGAGGTTACTGGTTTGAATCCAGTCGAGGTCACTACACAGCCAAAAGGCGCCAATTGAAGACAATTGGCGCCTTTTTTTCATCGCTCCTAATAATGTAAGTTTGAATCGTTTTGCTTATATTTTCTTTTTTTTTAATGAAACAACAAACTGCAAATATTTTTTACACGAAAAATATATCTTCAAAATTGACCTTTTTGCTGTTGTTCTAAAGAAGCTAATGCATTGATTAATATCTCACGAAAAAATCAATAAATTAATATAACATTTACTACATTAGTACTATAACTTCAAAACCCCTTATAGATATGTGCCCTATAAAACGAAAATTATTGGTTATGGCAATTTTACTGAGTTCATTTTATGGAATGGCTCAAAAAACAATTCTCATCAACGATGTTCAAATTTTTAATGGTAAGGATGAAAAAACAACTAAGGGAAATCTTTTGATTGTCAATAATCTGATCAGCAAAATTTCCACGGCCCCAATCCCAACTGATAAAAGTGCAAATACAACCATCATCGATGGTAAAGGAAAATTTTTGATGCCGGGACTTATTGATGCCCATACCCATATCATGATGGAATCGATGAGCGTCACAGAACTGATGAATAGCGATATACAATACATTACTGCCATTGCTATGAAGTCCGCGGAAAAAGACCTGATGCAGGGCTTTACCACTTTCAGGGACCTTGCCGGTCCAGCTGTCGGACTGCAAAAAGCAATAGACAGGGGTTTGATTATAGGTCCGCGTATTTATCCCTCCGGCGCGATGATTTCCCAAACCGGAGGCCACGGCGACTTCCTTAGTCCAAACGCTGTTCCAAAAGATATGGCAGCAAACCTTGACTTTACCGAACGTTATAATTTTGGCATAATCGCTGATGGAGCAGATCAGGTATTGAAAAGGGTACGGGAGCAGTTGCGCCTTGGTGCTACACAAATAAAACTGGCCGCCGGCGGTGGTGTTTCTTCAACGTATGACCCTTTGGATGTCTCTCAGTTTACAGAAGCAGAAATGAAGGCCGCTGTTGACGCAGCTGAAAACTGGGGTACTTATGTTACCGTACACGCTTACACGCCAAGAGCCATACAAACTGCATTGCGCGCCGGGGTGCGCTGTATAGATCATGCCCAGCTTATTGATGATGAAACAGCAAAAATGCTGGCCGATAAAAAAGCATGGCTAAGTCTGCAGCCTTTTATCGACGAAGGTAAGAGCCTTTATGCTGATGGTTCACCTAACCGCATAAAACAACAAACTATGATGAGCGGTACCGAGAAAGCCTATAATTTTGCAAAAAAATATAACATTAAAACTGCATTTGGAACCGATTGCCTTTTCGAGCCTGAACATTCGGTAAAAAGAGCAGGTGATCTTGTAAAGTTATTGCGCTTCTATACCCCTTATGAAATATTAAAAATGGCTACCTCTACAAATGCAGAATTGCTGACCATGAGCGGCCCACGTAATCCCTATCCCAAAAAGCTGGGTGTTATAGAAGAAGGTGCTTATGCCGATATTTTATTGGTAGACGGTAATCCGCTTATTAATTTGAATATACTGGAAGACTATGACAAAACTTTATTACTGATTATAAAAGACGGAGTTATTTATAAAAATTTACTCAGCAAATAGTTTTTGGAATGGATTACTAAAAGACTAAAGATTCGTATTGAAATATACTAAAAAAAAATCCATCAATCCTCAACAGGACATCTAAACCAAATTCATAAGGCCAATGAAAAACAGACACTAAATGTAGTAAGCCAATCTCTTCAAATCCTCCATAAATTTGTAGAAATTTGTCCTGTTCCTGTCACAAAATTAAAATCCCATTTCTAACGAAATGTTTTTTTTTTTAACATATGGTTTTAATTCAAAAAACAGCTCTTTAGGCCTTTAAAAAATTGATATTCGTTATGGAACAGAAAATACATCAGGAAGAAACGTAAAATGCTTCAGAAAAATGCTTAACATAAAGCAGGAAGCATTAGCTTATTATTTGGGAGTAAGGCTTGAAAAATTAATCAATAAATAATTATTTATTGATTAAATGCAAAAAGAGACTTTCGAGTCTCTTTTTACATTTAAGACCATTATTTACGGGTGCGAAATAAGGTGACATTCGAACGGCTTTTTATAAAAACTCTTCGGACAGCGTTTTTTTTAGTTTGATTGCGTTCACGAGCTAGAAGCTCGAGCCAACTAGGGACGGTTTAAATTAGTTTTTACTCAAGCAATATATCTATAATTTGCTCCCACAATGCCTGTAACTGTTCCTCTTTTATAGTATCGGTAAGCGTTCCCGCGTTTGTACACAGGACGACGCTGGTATTTTTAGAAGGAAAATAAAAAGCATAGGCACCGGCTCCGGCTCCACTACCCTCGTGCCCGATTGCCTGCAGACCACTATTGGATTTATAAAAATGCAGCCCTAAGCCATATATGGGTGTACCCTGATAATTAACGGCAACCTTCATTTCTTCCAGCGATATGGGTGATAGTACCGTTTTGTCATGGAGCAGCTTATAGTAAAACCCAGCTATATCCTGAACAGAAGCAACAATACCGTCATCACCAATGAAGGTAAGTACTGTACCAAACTGCAATTCGCTCACATCGGTAAAAGTGCCGTCTATTTCTAGATAGTTAGCCGTTGTACCTTGTGGAGCATCAGTGCTTGCCGAGCCCGCTATATAATAAGTGTTAGAAAGTCCAATGACGTTAATTATTTTGTCGGTAATATACCTTCGATGTCCGTTTGGAGTGACACTATCAATAATAATTGCCAGCAAATGATAATTTATATTACAATAACCAAATGACGCGCCGGGTGCAAATTTTGCGGGTTGATCATATACATAGCTCAATACCTGTTCGCTTGTCATAGGCAGTGGCCCTGCAACAAGATCATCTAAAAACTCTTCGCTATCTAAATAATCAGGAAGGCCTGATGTCATATTAAGCAGTTGCCTTACCGTAATGATATTTCCGTTTGGCAGCTTATTACAAATATCAGGAAGATAGGTATTTACTTTGGCATCGAGATTGATTTTGCCCTCCTCTTTCAGTTTGAGTACAGCAACTGCGGTAAAGGTTTTTGAAATACTCTGCATATAGTGAAGAGCAGAAGTAGCCATCGGCTTTTCATTAATTACCGCGTTTCCTGCAATTAGGGCATAATTCTCGGAAGCTGTTTTTACACTAAGGCTTAGGCCAGGGAAGTTGGACAAAGCTGCTTCAAGTTTTTGCTGTGCCAGCGCTTTTTTATCAGGTGAAGGTTTGGAATCGTCATTGCTACATGAGGTGATAAAAGTAACAACAGCTAGTAATAAAAACTTTTTCATAAAATGTGATCTTAATTATTTGAATGCAAACTTCAAATAAGAAAAACTAGAAAAGGTTTCAAAAGCTTAAAACTGTATTAATTGGTACTTATTTGCTAGTGTTCTTATATCCGATCGCCCGGATTTGTAATCCGTGCCCACAAAGTACATCATAACAGATTAAAAAAATAAAATCCAGTTTTTATTAATATATAGGAACGGGCACGGAAAGAATTTCCGCGCTATCGTTGCGCATATCCGAGCGATCGGGTAGCTGTTACCATCTGTTTTTTTACTCCGTTTCGTCATCTTCAATTTCGGCTATTAAGTAACTATTTCTTTTAAACCAATATATTAAAGCACCAATTGGAATATTAAATGAAATTAACCAAGCTGAATATAAAGTTGGTTTGGTAAAGCTACTCCCAAAAAGACTAAAATTTAGAAAAGAAAAATTAGTTTGTCCATTATTCCAATCAATTACAAATTTAGGAAAGCATATAAATAATATAACTAAACTCCAAATTACTTTTTGCTTTGTAGTAATTCTACTTTTTAGCATAAAAACCAAAGTTATAATTATGAAAAGAGGAATTAATATTGCAAAAATTAAGAATATATAATGTACGAACGTTTTGTTTTCAAATGTAAATTTTGTCAACTCTGACAGTTTTCCAGGTAAGATTTCACCATTAAACATTACAACAGAAAATTTATTGTTTTTCTCAATAATACTAGTTCTGAATAAAATGTTTTTATTCTCAAATTCATATTCGTAACCCAAATTATATTGGGTGAATTTTTCTGAATTTGTTGAGAACATTGTTTTCCAATTATATTCAACAACTTTAACCGTTTTTAAATCTCCTCCATTAATATTTTTATTTGCGTTTGTTATGAATTCTTTAGTTTTTTCATTTAGAACAGTTGGTTCAATGTTAGAAAAAGAACTTTCTAATTGACCTTTTATAACTTTGTTTATAAAGCTTCTAGAAAAATCATCAGCAGGCTTTAAGCTTTCTGGAATTGTAAATTCAGTTGGGGAATTGCAACTAAAAAAAAGGGTAATAAAGAATAATAGGTAAAAAGTTTTTTTCATTATTTTATATTTAGTTTTTCGGTTTTTCTTCTCAAAATAGCAGGTAACGTCAGCCTGTGAAAAAACTTCCATTTGGTTAGAAACAAATATAGTAAAACAGCAGTACTATAACAGGATTTTTCGTGTTTTTAAGAATACCAAATTTCCCTAACAAATCAACAAAAACCGATACTCCGATCGCGCAAATTTGTAATCCGTGCCCTCATAGTATATATTAACAAATTTAAAAAAAGAAAATCCAGTTTTTATTAATATAGGAACGGGTACGGAAAGAATTTCCATACTATCGTTGTGCATATCCAAGCGATTGAGACACAAAATTTTTTATTAGTATCTACACTTAAATATAAAAAGTTGGCCAGATACCTCATTTCAACAACATCCTTTCCGTAATTGTTTTATTTGATGAAGTCTCAATTCCGGTAACTTCGGCATACTTTACATTTGGTAACCAAAAAGAACCACCTTCAATGCGTACAAATATTTTTTCTACTTGTATTTTTTTCTGATTTACACTTACAAAAACATGATATTTTTGATCTGAATCTATCTTTTTTAAGATGAAGGGTAACTTTTTATACGATACAAATTGAAGTTCAAACTCCTCATTATTCACCGTTTTGCTTTCTATTCCGTATGCAAATTTGCGTTGCATATAATTAAAATCTTTTATTTCTCCGTTCTCAGCATATCGAATCCAATAGGCTTTTATAGGATTGCTTTTGTTTATTTTTCCATTTTCGTCATAGTTTATGGTATAAATTGCAGTGTTTACATTTGGGTCCCGCTGAATATAAAACAGCATATTATCTATATTTTTAGGCGTTGGAAAATTTAGTGGCGATGGATTTTTGGATTGAGCCAATAGATTTCCAGAAATTATATTAACTAAGATCGTTATAACGATTAGTGATTTTGTGAAATATATAAATGATAATTTGTTCATAACGAAGTTTTTACACAACCTACTGGTTGCAATTATTTTAACACATAGAAACATAGATTCACAATGCTTAAAAAAGGCGTTTCACTTGTTTAAACAATCATAGTTGACTATGTGTGAGAGACTAGTTTCTTTTTATATTCTTTTTTAGGTATCTAATCCCGAAGCTTCGGGACTATGTTTCTATGTGTTGAATAGAAAACACTTAATTGATTATTTACACGCTAATCTGATTTAATTACATTCTGTTTTTTGTTTACTTTAAAAACCCAATATTTAATCAGTGGATAATTAAATCCATAAGAAACAAAACTATCCGTGATTAATCTTCCGATTCTATAATCGATTTGAAATCCTTTTTGCAAAACAAGTGTACCAAATGATTTTAAGGAAATGCTTCCCAATACAACTAACGCAAATTTAAAAAGCTGACTATTGATGTGGCTGCTATAACCCGATTGATTTTTAAATACCCAAAATCTATTGATGCTGAAATTAATAATGGCACCAATGGTTCCGGAGATTAAAATAGAAAAAGTAAAATGCAATTTAAATACTTCTGTTAGTAAAATCATTAAACCATAATCGGTAATGCCTCCTAAAAATGCCGCAACTTGTGCTCGTAAAAAAGTAAAAATGGATTTTTTACTGAACATATCAGTCTTGGTTTTTATCTCTTAAATCGCCCAATTTTAAAAGTTTTAAGCTATCAATAGTATTGATTACAAACAACACAATACTGATTAAGCTAGCCAAATACGTAATTGATCCCTGAAATAAAACTTCTATAATTAAAATTAAAGCAATAATAAATCTAAGTTCTGTTGGGCCAACAAAGCCAGAATCTATACTGTATTCATTTGTAATTTTGTAGCGTAACTGGCTGATGATCATAGACCAGCCATACAATGCGACAAAAGCAAAGGCTACTATTTGTGTGCCATTTTTAGCATAAATGTAGTAGCCAAAGCCTATGAGTACAATACCGATCCAATCGGCAATAATATCGAGTGCAAAACCATACCAACGACGCGGAATATTTCTATAATAAGCCAATCTTCCATCTAAAGAATCGCCTAACCAATTTATAACCAAACCAATAATACCGAAAAGCAAATACCATTTTGTTAAATAAGCTCCTAAAACAAAAGCCAAGAAAACTAATCCTGAACCAAGTGTACCCATTAAAGTGAATACGTTTGGCGAAATGAATTTAGGAACCTTTGGAAGCAAAAATACAATCGTTGACTGTTCTGTTCTTTTTAAAATATTAGTTCGCTTACGGTCTGAAAATGTTCTTTGTGCGATTGCACTATAATCTTCAATCTGTATTTCTTTTCCCATTAATAGCGTAATATTTGTAAGCCAGATAGTATAGCCAATTCTAGTTTTACAATTTTTAGCTTTACTTTTCTTTGACTATTTTTAAAAAAATCTGTGGTACTCTTTAGCTTACCTGATCTAACCAGATAACTAAATACGATAATAAACAGCATAATTATTTAACAATACCTGCAAAACGTTGATAAAAAACCGTTGGGCTATTCTCATTTTTAGGAGCGTATTTTCCGGCTATAATCGGAATATAGATAACCCTTCTTCTACTCTCTTCGCCACGAATAGATGATTCTGCCACTCTGTGCCACAAACGACCATCATGAATGGTTAAATCTCCAGCTTCCGGATTGATGGAAACTTCCTGTGGATCGGGTTTATTATCTAAAAAGTATTTTTTACGAAAAAGCATTTGATAAATACTTTGCTTGTGAGTACCCGGAATGATTTTAAGACCGCCATTTTCAGGTTTTAAAGTGCTTAAGTGAATACCCACATTTAACATCGGATTTAATTTTGCACCATAAAAAATATCTCTCAATCCATCTGTATGCCAACCCATTTTAGTAAACTTACTTTCTGGCCCGTTGATATAATGATTAAAAACCATTCCGTCTTTTTCTTCAGTTCCTAATCTTGCGCCATCGCCTGCCAATGGTAGTAAACCATTAAATCTTGGATCAAGTAAAAGACCGCTTAAGGTTTGATGATGTTGATTGATAAAAGCAAAACGTTGTACAATAGGGGAACCATCTAAATCTTTTCCATATTTAATAGGAACACCGTTTACTTTTTGAAGATCGTTTTCAATCCAATTTTGTTGCACTTGTTTCGAGGCATCAATGATGGATGAAACAGTTTCCGGATTTATAAATTTTTTGAAATGGATGAAGCCATGTTCGTTAAAAAACGCAATTTGCTCATTAGTTAATTGCTCAGTAAGGGTAAAGGTTTTATAAGAAGATACCATGATAATATAGATTTAATAAATGAAATAATATAGTTTGTAATTTTATCTAAAACAGAATAACAACAACAGCAACAAAACATTAGCATGTTTACGTGCATTCGGTTTTCAGATAAATTAAACATAATTTTTCTTTTATTTGACATACTCTATAGAATTAGTAGAATTTAATACAAACTTAATATAATTTTTCTTTTTTCAAAGAATATTTTTTTATTTATTTTTTGTAAAAATTAAATTTTATAAATTCCAGCAGCCATTTTTTCGATAAATCTCTTTGGTAGTATACGGTTGGCATAAACCGAAATAATATTTGTAAAACCTGGAATAACTTCTGATTTTTTGTTGAACATGGCTTTTACTGCAATTTTTGCCACTTCATCTGCCTGCATATTAAACTTTTCGGCCATTTTGCTAAAAGCGTCTAAACCAGCTCTTGCAGCAAAACCAGTATCAACTGGACCTGGACTAAAACAAGTTACTGAAATTGAAGTTTGGGCAAGTTCGAAACGCAAGGCACGCGTAAACGATAAAATAAAAGCCTTTGTAGCCGAATAAACAGCTAACGTAGGTACAGCTTGGTATGCAGCAGTACTCGATATATTTAAAATGTAGGCTTGTTTTTCTTGTGAAAGTATAGGTATTAATAAATGTGAAAGCTCTACAACTACATTCATGTTAAGTTGCATCATGCCAAGCTGATCGATTAAAGAAGACTGACTAAAATCGCCCCACACACCATAACCAGCATTATTAACTAAAAAGCCTACTGGATAGTTATTCATTTTAATCCAATTGGTTACTTTTAGCGATGCACCATTTGTTGAAAGATCAATCGATAAAACAGGAGCATCAATACCGTATTTAATTTGAAGATCATCAGATAGTGCTTTTAATTCCTCGTCACTTCTTGCAACAAGCAATAGTGGATAACCCTGTTTCGCTAATTCATAAGCAATAGATTTTCCAATTCCTTTGCTAGCACCAGTTATTAAGGCATACGGTTTAGTTTTTTCGCTCATTTTATTAATTTAATGATCAAATATAAAGATTAATTGTAAACCGTTGGGCTTGCAACGTGCATAATGGTTATCCTCTGCTCTATCCTCTGGAACTGATTTATTGCACTCCGAATGCTTTAAGCAGGTAAGTTGTACCCCTAAACTAATTATCTAATACTAATTACTTATTTTATACTACCCTCTTTTGTCTTTTTAAAGGAGGGTTATAATGAATTTTAAACTACCAAGTAATTTTCAGCACAAATAGAAATTTACAGAATATTATTGATTTAATTTCTGAATTTGAAAGCAGATTAAAAAACTACAATACAAGCCTTTTTTTATTTTACTGGTCACGGATTTGAAGTAGAGCGAGAAAATTATTTAGTATTTACAGAATACCACTTGGATCATGCGAATAGTTATCATTGTAAACAAACTTGTATTCAATTGACTAATCTTTAAAGTATCTACAAATAAAATCAATTATTGATGCTTGCAGAAAAAGTTTTAAAAGAAGTGGTGTAATTGCAAATTGTAAAAAAGTTAATGGTAGAAAACTATTAACTTTTTTTGCATACATGTTTTTCAATTAATTTCTTAAACAACATCATCACTAAAGCTAGAGTACAGAATGCAAACATCACCCATGGCGTGCTCTGAACACCATAGTTATTAATAAAAAGTCCGCCAATTGCCGTACCAAAAGAAATACCCAGATTCCCAAAAGAGATGGCAAGACTATTAGCAAATTCGGGTGCTTCTGGTGCAGTCTCTATCATATAAGCCTGTGCAGTCAGAAAGCAGGGAGTTTGTAAGAATCCCCATATCGCAATCAGAAGCACTGTAGAAAAAGACATTGTTCCGGAGTAATAAATCGGAATGCAGATCATCAACAATCCGATTAGAAAAGCCGCTGTAGTTTTTGTAATATCTTTGGTTAATAGTTTTCCTGCAAGAAAGTTTCCAAGAACACCAGTAGATCCGAAAAGCAACAACATTAAACCAATTGTCTTGGGATTCATATGATTAACCTTGCTAAGGTAATCTGCAAAATAACTATAGGTTGAAAAGAGTCCTCCAATCATAAGGAATGAAAAGAAAGCGCTGACCAAAAATGTGGGTTTAGTTAATATTTTTAACTGGCTCCCATAGGATTTTTTCTCTTTTATGGGCATTGAAGGCAAAAGTATAATAATCGCTACAAGCACGACTAAACTAATGGATGCCTGAACCATAAATGATAATTGCCAATTGTCAAATAGCCCTGCAATATAGGTTGCAAAGGGAACCGTTGTAATTGTTGCGATACCTATACCTGCCATAACAATGGCCATCATTTGGTGTGCCACTTTTTTGTCTGCAGAACTAGTGGCTGCCGCAACAGCATTCGATACTAACACTGGATGCAAAAAGGCTGGTAAGATCCTCACGACCAATAATAACCAAAAAGGTGGAGCAAAGGAAGATACAATACCGGTAAGTAAAAAGATCAGCATCGTCACAGCCATTAATGTTTTCCGATTAATTCCAGAAGTAAACATGGTCATGAATGGACCTGCAATAGCCACTGTTATGGCATAAGCACTTAGCAACAAGCCGGCTGTACTAATATTGATATGATAGTATGAGGCTATTTGGGGTAGAATGCCAATTACTCCAAATTCAGTCGTAATCATCCCAATAAGACTCAAGGAGCCTATGTAAGCTATTTTTTTCTTAAACATAAAGTTGTAGTATTTCATGGAATGATTATTCCATTTTTGTAAATCACGATTTTACGGCATCCCATGCCGCCTGAATATATTTGTCTATGGTGGTTTCCTGTAGATGTATATATTTACTATGATGTAATTTGACAAGTGACACCAAAGATCCACTCGTAAACCCAATCCATTCTTTGATATCTCCTTCTTTTATTAATTGCTGTTTTTGCCCATCCAGATAGACTTGATCTAATTCCCTCACATATAATCCACCCTTATGTTTTGCAGCGGGATCTATAGTTGGCGAATAATAAAATTGCTCCAAAAACAAAAAATCCATGGGCTCCTGAATAAAATAATCAACCATTTTCCTCCATAAATGGATAAAACGTTGTTTAACAGAAAGTGTGATATCATATCCATCAATGATGATTTCAGATTCTTTTACTTTAAGATGAAAGTAAAGTTCGTTTATCAATACCTCTTTAGTAGAAAAATAATTATAAATCGTTCCCATTCCTGTATCTGCTTCTTTAGCAATTTCAGACATTGGAGTATTGTCTATTCCTTTCGATACGATGAGTTTTAAGGTGGCGGCTAGTATTTTTTCTTTTTTTGTCATAACAATATAATGATGTGACAAAGATATACAATTGGAATGAATATTCCAATTACATATCTTTATATGTATATGCAGCTGAGTCTACGATTTGTCATTTTACTCATGGAGAATAATATTGTTGCTAATAGTAAGATTATAAAACCGGAGAGTTCAAAAGAAAACTTAGCATATAAATCAATTTAGATTACAGTATCTCGTAAAGTCTTTTAGCATAAATAATACTTCCGGTTTTAGTCACAGAGGAAGGAAAGATAAAAAAGCAAAGGTTCGTAAAGCTATTGATTAAACTTTGCGAAACAACCTTTTCACAAAATCCCAAAAAGTTAAGCCCAAAAAAAAATCCCCATCAATTACTTGATGAGGATTCTAAAGAAAGGCGACGACATACTCTCCCACATAACTGCAGTACCATCTGCGCAGGCGGGCTTAACTACTCTGTTCGGGATGGGAAGAGGTGAGCCCCGCCGCAATAACCACCTTAAGGTCGTTGTTACTTGAGGTAACTTTTTTAATT
>NZ_JSYP01000045.1 GCF_000813005.1 Flavobacterium sp. KMS
GAGTTAATTGGTTTTCCTACATTTACGACTTTATAGGTGGTATTATCTCCGTTTTTAATTGCTTCGAAAACATCTAAACCTCCTAGTCCCGAATGTCCATCGGAAGCAAAATAAAACTCTCCTGCTGTGGATATTGTAGGGAATGTTTCTCTACCAATGGTATTAATCGACGGTCCCATATTTTTGACTTCTCCAAATGTACCATCCTGATTTATTGCAACTTCATACAAATCTGTCTGACCAACTGTTCCGGGTCTGTCTGATGCAAAAATCAAACTCTTCCCGTCTGGTCTTAATGCTGGATGTGCATTTGAAAAGGATTCGTTATTAAAAGGTAAATCTTCGATATTGGTCCACTTATCATTTACTAGTGTTGCTCTGTAAATTCTTAGTCGGTTGGTTTTTGTATCATCGACTCCATATTTATTACCTAAAAAATTACTTCGGGTAAAATACATTTGGGTACCATCTTTGGTAAATGCTGGTGTAGATTGATGAAAAACTGAATTTACTTTTCCATTTAACTTTTTAGCATCAGCCAAGTCACCATCACTAGTAATTGTAGCTTCATAGAGTTTAAAGAATGGTTTTTTATTCCATCTGTCTTTCATTCTCTCTACCACATTTGTATCTCTGGCTGACGTGAAAACTACCTGATTTTCTTTGTAAAATGTAGCTCCATAGTCTGGCATCTTCGAATTGATACTAACCGGTTTTATCGTATAACGATTAGATTGTCTCTCGACTTCTTTTAGATAATCGGTTCCGGAATTAATAGCTTCTTTTCCTGACTTGCTATTAAGTTCTTTTATGATTTTTGAAGCTTCATCAAATTGTCCATCTGACTTGAGACATTGCGCATAACGAAACAGTTGCTCATCGGTAAACTTATAATTATCTTTTAACTTACCTATCTGATTATAAGACTTTAAAGCATTTTTGTAATCTCCGTTAAAGTAATAAGAATCTCCTAATTTTGCATAGATTCCCGAAGAGCCAAATTCTTTCTCTACCAGCTTATCATATAAATCGCTTGAACTTACGTATGCATAAGCTTGTTTATCGTATTCTTTTTCTGCTTTATCAACTAATTTAGTCTGCGAATGCATACTAAATAAGCCAAATAATGCTATCCAAAGTAGAAAATGTTTTTTCATAAGTATTTTTTTAATCATTAATTAAAAGAATCTTGGATTTATCATTCGTTTATTTGACTTATTGAAAAGATCAAACCTTAAGAATATTTCGTGCGAACCTGAGTTGTAATTTCCCAGATTTGTAGTTTCATAATCATACGCATACCCAATTTGTATCCCATCGGTAATCTGGAAACCAGCCAAACCACTCACGCTGGAATCTATACGATAGGCTAATCCTAGGGTTAGTTTATTACTAATTAAGAAATTAGCAGATACATCTACAGCTATTGGAGCTCCCTTTACTACTTTTACCAAAACTGCTGGCTTGAATCTTAAATTAGGGCTAAAATCAAAAACATATCCTGCAATACCATAATAATGAGCATTTGTTGTATAAACCGTTGAAGCTACATCATCATAATAATCTGTTTTTAATAATTTAGGAACTGATACTCCTATATACCAATTGTAGGTATGCATATAGAATCCCGCTCCTACATTTGGCAGGAACTTAGATTCTTTTCCGTTTAAATAGGGATCTGGATTTTGAATAGTTAATTTATTATAATCAACTACATAATTATCAAACCCTCCTGAAATACCAAAAGAGAATCTTAAGTCGTTATTACCTATAATTGTATAGGCATAATTAACCATTACTCCTGTATTATTTGTTGGCCCTATCTCGTCACTAACCACATTTAATCCAATACCGTTGGCATGGTACCCTAATGGACTTTGTATTGAAAAGTTCATCGTTTTTGGCGCACCGTCTAAACCAACCCATTGTGTTCTATATAATCCCATTGCACTTACTACTTCCCTTGATCCTGTATAACCGGGATTAAAAGCCATAGTGTTGTACATATATTGCGTATACTGCGATTCTTGTTGTGCCGAAGCATTAAAAACTCCCAATAACAATATTGCTACTATGTAAAAAATCTTTTCCATTAGTTTATTTTATTGGTTATTGATATATAAATATCCGGAACTTTCGATCCCATCTCTACCATTACTGTATTTTAATACATAGAAATAGGTTCCTGTTGGAAGTTTTGCTCCTTTGTTTACCGTTACGCGCCCATCTGAATATCCTGTGAACATATTATCGCTCTCGTTATATGATCTTGCATCATATACTTTTACTCCCCAGCGATTGTATATCTCCACTCTATTATCTGGATACTTGTTAATTCCTTCTATAAGGAAACTATCATTAATACCATCTCCATTTGGTGATATTGCGTTATTTACAACGATATCAAGATTAGGATTAATATCTGGTTTGTTAACTATGGCGATTGTAAAAATTCCATAGCCCCTTACTTGTGAAGTAACTAGTTTTGAATAACTTCCACTAATATTCGGATTGCTTGTAATACCGCCTTCATCTACCCATTTTGCCAAAGCTGTATCCCAACGTACTATAGATAATTTTTTATTGGGATCTGTTACAAAAAAGGCAGCAGGTGTTGTAGCTGGATCTAATGAAAGACTTAAAACAATCTTTTCGCTTCCTAAATCTTGGGTTGTATTCCAATACTCAACCTCATCAATAGTTAGAATAATACCTTCTTTACTTGTATATGGACGGGTGCTTCCTGCATTATCGAGAAAATATTGGGTTACATAAACATTATTTGCATCTGTACCTACACCATGAAATGAGGGTCTGAAAAACAAATCGTCTCCAACTGGGAATTCAAACAATGCAACTCCTCTTTTTTCTACTTGTCCATCTACAAAGCTCAAATTACTAACATCTATGTGAGTCGCTTTTTCTTTGAAAATTACTTTACCATTATAAGTAGCAGCATCGACAATTCCGCTTTTAAAATCCACCTGCTTCCCTACAGAAATTTTGGTATACAAATGAAAAGGAACTAATGAGGATAGATTATCAAAGACTATATTCTGGAAATCTGAAACTGACCTGCCATCAATATTTTGCGCAGTTGTGCCTGTAAAAAAGGTTGTTCCGTTATTAGCTTCTGTATATCTGACTATTCCGTCATTATTAAAATCTGAATAAACGATGAAATTTCCATCATTTAAAACATTACCCGATATACTATTATTAAAGTCTGATACTGTAGCAAACTGTGTATTAGGCATAATCGTTAGTACACCCGAATTTGCCGTTTGTGCACCAAGCTGACTAATGAAAAACATGGATATAATAATAGTTTTTATATAAATTTTGATCATATTCTTTTATTTAAAGTGTTATGACAAATCGTGTCTTAAGTAAAACATTTAGAGTGATTAAAAACACCTCGATTATGTTATTTATAAAAGAGGTGTTTTCTCTAGTTCTATCCCTTGATTAAGGAATGTTATAATTCACATTGATATTGTCTTGCACATATCCAATAGCCCATGCCATTGAATTAGCATAAAAAATACTATTATAAACTGTTGTACCACCATTATAAGGTTTAGAAAGTGGTAGCCCGGTTGTTGTAATTTTTGCAGGATAATCTGTTGTAGAATTATTTGTACTTGATGTACCTGTAAGTAATCCTCCATCTCCACAGAAAACATATCCTAATGAATTGTGTCTAAATGTTGTTACCCTGGCAGGAAGACCACTTATTGTTGCTAAACTACTAGTGTTTGCTGGTAGTGTCATAGAATAAGAGTTATTGTTATCACCACCTATAGCAAGCCCTTGTATGTTCCCGAAAGGACCATTTAAGATTGGATCAGCAATATTTACTAACGGATTTATGTAAGTACAATTATCTCTATTTACATCTGCCGCAGTTATTGTAGAACCACAAATAGAATTAACTAAAGTTGCTATACCTGCATTACCATTTTCCTGCGCCTGAATTAATACTCCTTTTTTGTTTTTAACAAAATCTGCCAGAATATTTAAAGTTGTCGCATCTGTCGTGTTATAATTATATCCTAAAACTATGATATCAATTTTATTGTTATTGATTAAGTTTTTTAATGTAGTTCCTGTATTAGTTCCTCCATTAACAATCTTAATTCCATCTACCTGTACTGTACCTGTAGGTCCAAAGTTTGCTAATGAAGCTAATACTGCTCTAGATGCATAAGCTCCTCCTGTACCTGGCTGATAAATACCATCTCCTAATCCTAAAACGTTCATTAAACGAATAACGAATGATACGCTTTTATTACAAGGGGTACTTCCGTTAGTACTATTTGCTGTAATGGCAAATGGATAGTTACCTCCTGAGGTTGGTGTACCAGTTGCTGTCATTACTACATTTTGTAATCCTGTTGTAGCAAATGTTCCTGTTGCAGAAAAAGTAATACCATTAACTGTATTCGTAGTAATTGAATAGGCTCCTACATAAGTTACTGTTACTGGAACTGTCATGGTATTTGTAGCATCCATTGCTGTTCCTGGGGCATAAGTACCCGCTACTGTTATTCCTCCACAATTAGTTACATAGGTAACTGGTTGTGCAGCTATAGTTACATTTAATGAACAAGTTCCTACTGTACCTGGAGTTCCTGTAACCGTAAAGGCTATTGCTCCTGATGCTGTTGGTGTTCCTGAACCACTTAAAGTTACATTTTGAGGTCCTAAAACTGATAAATTAATCAGTCCGGATGTAAATGTAATTCCGCTAGCTGTGGTAGTACTTATTGTTGTTTGACCTGTTGCGGTTACATTAATTGGTAAAGTGATTGTATTAGCAGCAATTAAAGGAATATTTTGCATGTAAACTCCGTTTTGTGTTGCTGTTGTACAATCCATTGTATAAGCTACAGGAGCGACTGGAACTGAAATACCCGAACAAGAACCTGTGCCTGCTGTTGTAGCATTAGAGGAAAGATTAAAACTATTTGTTCCTGATGCAATTGGTGTACCAGTTCCTAATAGATTAATTGTTTGAACTCCTAATGTTGTATAGGTACCCGTTGCGCTAAATGAATATCCATTTACTGTATTTGTACTCATACTCCAGAAACCTAGATTTGTTACATTTACTTCTACAGATAACTTATTTGCAACTGTAAGTGGGATCCCGATATTATAAGAACCTGTTGGTGCTATACTTGCACAAGTTATTGCAAAATCGACATTGGCTTTTTCTACATAAACATGAGGTACACATGAAACTGGTACTCCATTTAATGAAATAGTAAGTGCATCTCCCGGATCGCCTACTGTAAAACCATTATTTGGTGTACCTGTACCTGGCAAATTCAAAACATAAGAACCTGCACTAGGAAAAGTTCCGCTAGTTGTAAAATAATACCCATTACTATTTGTTGCTGATATAGTGTAGGTTCCTGGTTGAATTGCTGTAACTGGAACTGTCAAATAATTTGCCAGTGTTAAAGCTACCCCTTGTTTATAGGCACCATTACCAAGTATTTGAAGACATTCGTCTGCCGAAATTCCAAATACTGCTGGCGGAGGCGTACCACAAATACTTAACCATACTCCTTGTATCTGACTCCAATAATCAAAACATCCGGTTGTTGTATTAAATATTAATAATCCATCGGTTAAGTTAGCAACAGCAATTCCATCACGTTGTGCTGTAGTTAATCTTGAAGTTAACATTCCTTTGTTGTTACTTTCTAATTCAAACAATGCTCCGGGAAAGGCTTTGGTTGCCCCGGTACTTATTGTACCGTCCTTTAATTTTGTATTATCCGTTTGTGCAAAAACTGAGCAAAAACTGAGCAAACTAAATAATGTTGCTAGGATAATTTTTTGCGTTTTATATATATATTTCATAATCTTATTTTTTAGTCTAGAATAATATTAGTTGATACTTACGCTTTTTGTACTGAATACTAAAAAGCTGATAAGAACTTTTATCATTTTTTCTCTAGTATTAGTTTTTCTAATTTTTCCAAACGTTGATTCATCGATTCTGAAGCTAATTTCAATTCTTTAATTTCTTTGTCTTTTGCTTCAATTTCTTTGTTTTGCTCGATTATATGAAGGTATATCTCTTCTGTTTTTTCTAATAACTGAATTGATAACTCCGACATATTAAATGAATACCCTTCTTTGGTTTTTTCTAACTCTGTAATTGGAGTTATTCCTGGAAGGTGTTTGTTCTTTTTGATATAATCCTCTACCTCTGATAAACGTTTAAATTTATAATCGGCTTTGATTTCAGAAAAACCTTTAAAATAATCTTCGAATACATAATCCGCATAGTAACTATTGATTGTTGTAATAGCACCATTTACTCTCAATTTTTCATTAGTTGCTACAGATGGTGTTGTGTATCCAATTCCTACCCATCCGTTTGTATAAATATTTTCGGTATTTAATGTCGCTCCAACATTTGTTGTTGAACTAAACCAAGGCTCTTTTACAGCAGCACTCAAATCTATAGGGTTTACTGTTCCGTGTTCATCAGTAAAATCTAAAGTACCTGTTGCAAGATTTACTTGTAATGTTGTTAATGTTTGCGCATCTCCAACTAAATCTGTCAATTTAAAATCAGAAGAATTTCCTTCTTCATCTTGATAAATCAATGACTGAGTTGTACCATCATAACTCAATGAAGTTAATGTTTCTACTCCTTTAACTAAAACGGATAAATCTATTCCATTAGGAGTACCTACCTCATCTGTATAAGTCAATGTGTGTAAATCCTTAACATTCCCAAATTCATCTGTAACTTGTGTCACAACATCTGTTAATGATGTTAGCGTTTCTTTAATATCTACTGGAGTTCCCGCAGCTTCATTTGTATAAGTTGCAATGGTATTTCCTGTAGTTACTATTGGAGTTATTACTGTTACTGTTTCGTTGGCTTTAATAATAGCGTTATCAACAAAAGCTCCACCATCTGCTCCAACTGTTACAATATTACCAGCATCGGCACTTACAACTTGCGAAGTAACTGCTGTACC
>NZ_JSYP01000046.1 GCF_000813005.1 Flavobacterium sp. KMS
GACGTTCTTAGTTATTCTGATTATTACCCTTTTGGAATGCTTGTACCTAATAGACATGGTAGTTCATAGCCTTACAGATATGGTTTTCAGGGGCAGGAGAAGGACGATGAGCTAAAAGGTGAAGGAAATTCGATTAACTACAAATTTAGAATGCACGACCCTAGGATTGGTAGATTCTTTGCAATTGACCCTTTAAGTGCAAAGTTTGCATGGAATAGTCCTTATGCATTTAGTGAGAATAGGGTTATTGATGGAGTTGAGTTAGAAGGAAAAGAAGTCTTGTTAGTTGGTAAAACCGTTAGTGGAGGCGCAGGAATTACAGGTAATTCTGGCGCAGGAATTGTAATTGCTCCAGATGGAATTTATGCTTACGGTAGCTATGGTTTGGGGCTTACTACAAATGTTTCCATAGCGACAGGGTTAAATCTTACCGTTTTCCCAACAATGCCTTCTGCTAAGGATGCTTCTGGTTGGGGACATACTGGAGGAGGGTCTTTCAATGCAACACTGATTGGAATACCTGGTGGTGTTTCTGTCGGACTTGCCTCTTCGGGTAAATATATGGGAGGGTATTTTTCATTTGGTTTAGGTGCAGGTCTTCTTCCTGTTTCTTTAGATTATTCATATAGTAATACTGAACTAAAACCTATATCTAATTTAGCAAAATACACTACATTATTGGAGGGTGCAAAAGAATCATTGTCAGGTCAGATTAAAAGAGCAAAGCAGACATTAACTACGATACAAAAAGATAAAAAAGAAGCCCTTACTAATATAAAAGATGCGAAAGAAAAAATTTCAAAATTCAAAACTTCAGATTATTATAAAGGTCAAAATGGAGAATTACATAAAAAATGGGCTTTAGAACAATATAACCAAGGAAATGAAGACTTGAATAAAGCTAATGCAAATCTCAAATCGACGCAAGGAGATATTAAAACTATGGAAACTGCTACGCAAATGATTAATGAAAAATTAAAGAAATAATGAATATTCGTAATCTATATATAACTTTTTTAATAGCAACATTGTTTACGGGAGTATTAATTGTTCTAAAAGTAAGATATTTCAATTATCTATCTTTAATTTATGGATTTATTTTGTATCCCATTTATATTGCTAAACTTTTAAATTTAGCTTCTAAAGTATCTTCTTATATTAAGAAAGTACATCCTGATTTCTATGAGAAACATAAAACGCTTACAAATTCTTTTGAAGGGAAAATAGTTTCACTCGATAAAAGTGAGATTTTAAAATTAAATGATAAAATAGTTCTTGATTACTATATTGAAATTAGGAAATTAATAGCGTTATTGTTTCTAACTTTCCTATTTATATTTCTTTTATCCGTCTTAATGATATTAGTATAAAGGGAGTGGACTTCACTATATCAAAGACTTTAAACAGTTCAAACAGTCCAGAATGGCTATTTGGATAAAAGAATTGGGACTAAGACAAGCACAGTATTTGGGTGGTTATCGTTACGTTACCAGTGTTCAACGATATGATTTTATAAGTATCGATGATTTAAAATTGAAGTTGGAATACAATCACCCGATGGAAAAATTTGGCTGTAACTGATATTTTAGAAAAAAACCTTATTCTTATTAAAAAATGACCGTTTGGAGATAATCCAGACGGTTTTTTTGTATATGTTTGCCTCACGTTCTTAAAAATAAAACCTGATTCAAAATAGTGTATAAGCGGTTTCCCTTTTGGTATGCAAGTACCAACCAGACATGGCTCTAGTGATTCATATCGTTACGGATTTCAAGGGCAAGAAAAGGATGATGAGATTAAAGGCGAAGGAAATTCGTTGAATTATACCTTTAGAATGCATGACCCGAGGATTGGTAGGTTTTTATCTTTAGACCCATTAAGTCCACAATATCCTCATAACTCACCTTATGCGTTTGCTGAAAACAGAGTGATTGACGGAATGGAATTAGAAGGATTAGAATTTTTAGGACATAATGAATCTCGAATAAAAATGACCTATGGTGCTGCTATGATTAATGTTGATAATCTTAATGAAGCATCATATAACATGGTTCATACGAATGTTTATGATAGTTGGGATAGATTTTTATATAGATTCCCTAAACAAGATTTAATCTATTTGGGACGTTACATATATGAAGGAACTTCCGTGAAAGACGATATTAGAATAGGATTTGTAGAACAAGACTTATCACTAGGAATTCTTGATGAAAGTGATGTTTATGGAGGAAAGAAAGAATCAATAAATCATGCTAATAAGTATAACTTTAAAAGAAATGTTGATACTCAATTGAATTATTCGAATTCAGTAAGAGCAAATAAAGCTACAATAGCTGTTGCACTAGTATCAACAAGTTTAAAATGGTACAAAAATCATTTAATAACTCAAGATGCTAATTTATTAGCAGAGCATCAGGATATACTAACAAAAAAGGTTTTGCCTGCTATCGAAAAGGCTCTAAAATCTACTCAAAAATCATATATTCCTGCAAGTATGAGAGACACAAAAAATCTTTCATTAATTGCTAATGTAATGCTATATGGAGGCGATGGTTCTCCAGAGTATACGAACGAAATTATAAAAGCAGGAATGGAAATTTATCGTGATTTAACAAAAGAAGGACAACAGGAAAAAAGAAAGATGGATGCGACAACAAAAAAGATTAAATTAAAAGAAACAACAGAAACTAAAAAAGATAATACCAATGTTAAATAGTAAAAACCATATAGTTCAATCTTTGAAATGTTTAATTGTTGGTATTCTAATATTAACATCATCTTGTCAATCTAAAAAAGATATAATTTCTGAAAAAATTATTGGTAATTGGGCTATTGATGAGTTTGAAATAAAAAATAAAGATTGCAAAGATGATTTGTTAATAAATTATTTTAGTTTTCGAGAAGGATTCTTCTCAATCCCAGAAATCTATAAATATCCTGCAGAAGATGAGGAAGACAATACGAGGTGGAATGTTCAAATTGATAGTATTGGAAACATTAAGCTTATTATGATTTGTGAAAATCCCATCTTTAAAAATTCATATCAAGTCCGATTTTTTAAAAATTATGATAGGAAAAGCTTAGGAATTGAATTAAAATCCAACACAACTCGCATAGTGGCGTATAAAGCTTTACAAAGTTTTGATTACAATGGAGTAGGCTGGGAAGAGTAATATTAAAATGAATCAGAGAAATCTGAAAAAAGAAAAAATAAATGGAGAATAAAAGACATGAAACTCGTGTTGATATAAAAAAAAATGATAAAGCAATTTTAAAGTTTGGTTTTGGATTTACAGCTTTTGTGTCACTTTCGGCAACTGTAGGTTTTGTATTTATAGGGATTTCACAGATTAAAGAAGATACGCTTTTTTCCTTATTGTTTTTCTCATTGGCTTTTTTTTTATATATAGTAGCAAAAAGGTATATAGCAAGTGCTTTCTACAGTGAATATGTCATAGTAAATAATAAAACATTAAAAGTTGTTTATAAAAGTTTGGGAAAATTCAAAGAAACAGAGTTCGGATTAGAAAAAATAATACATATAAAATACATAGGCGAAGAAAACTTCACAAAGCACCCATTAGATAATGAAACAATGGATTATATTGGATTTGGGACAGCTGAAAAAGAAATGCAATATATAATAAGTGCGGGAACTATAGAAATTAAAACCGATGAAACTCAACTAAGATTTGGGAAAAATATCCCTTCTTGGGAAGCAGAAAGAGTTATTTCCGCTATTAAAGCGATAGTTAAATTATAAAAAAAATACAAGTATGGCTTCCAAGGACAGGAAAAGGACGATGAGATTAAAGGGGAAGGAAATTCGTTGAATTATACCTTTAGGATGCATGACCCGAGAATTGGTAGGTTCTTATCTTTAGACCCACTTACTAGACTTTACCCTCATAACTCTCCGTATGCTTTTTCTGAAAATAGAGTCATTGATGGAATGGAGTTGGAAGGGCTTGAGTATTTAAGTTTTCATGAAGCAAGGGTTGAATTCACATCAGGAAGACTTCAAATAAAACTGGAAAATTTTAATGACAATTTTCAAAAAACTTACAAACAAAGTAATCCTACATTAGCATATAACAGTACCTCCTCAGAAAGTGTCTTTGGTTTAACAGGAGGCTACAATAACGCAGACAATCTTACTGCTAATAGTGATGGAACCTGGACAGATAGTAATTACCAAGTTAATAAAGATGTACGTCGTAATAAAGGAAATGGACAGATTGATGGAAGGCAGAAATTTGGAAGTAAAAGCTTTGTTTCGAACTCGTCATTTGGTAAAACCTACGAACCTACGCCAATTCCAGCAAAAGCAAAAGCAATGGGTATTTTCGTTATTTATGATTTGTATAAGGGAGTTCAGGATTTTATAGATACAAAAGCGATGGTAGACGACAAAGTTGCTCTTGATAAACAGATGCGTTCATGGGAAATTAAGGATAGTTGGAGTGGAGAAGTATTGAATTCTAATAATTCTGTTGTGGGTCAAGTTTTAAAAAATTTGCAGTATGCTGTTAAAACTGGGATTATCAAAAAAGAAAATATAAATGTTAAAGATATGACCGATATTGCAAACATTGTAATGTTTGGTGGTAATGGAAATGAATCTAAGAATATAGGGGAAACAGCTGAGAAAATTATTAATGAAGTTTCTTCTTCTGTTGCTAAATTTAGATTGTTAAATTCAAAAGCTCAGACTGAACAAATTGAGAAGGTTAATAGCTGGTCAGCTCCAAGTGAAAATTCAAGTTCATCGCAATCTCCTAAAAAGTAATATGAAAGATATGAAAAAGGTATTACTATTTATTTTGTTCTTTATAACTGTTTCTTGCAGTACGAATCGGAAAAAATATTTTGATATGGTAAAGGGAAGATGGTTCATTGAGCAATTTTATTACAAAAATGAGGATTTAACATTAAAGAGGTATGATGAGATTGGCTTTGAAAATTTTAATCATTCATGGATAATTACAAGCGAAACTAGGGAAGGCAGGTTTGTCTCATCTGATTATGAAATTTTTAAGCATTCAGACTCATTAAAACTGAATATTAAAAATTGTGAGGAAAAGAGATTTGACGGTACTTACAATATGTATATTGATACAATTCAAGACACTGGAGAGTCTTATATTATACAACTAATTTTGGATAAGGAGGATACCTATATTCAGGCTGTTCGCTCTAAATTAAAGTATTATTCATACGGGGAATATCAAGAAAGTTTAAAAAATAAAGTTAAGGAATAGATATGTAAAACCTAATACTGGCTTTGATTCTGGTATTAGGTTTTATAAAAGAAAAAGCCATCGATTTGATGGCTTAATCATTTTTCTCTTATAGATTTTCATATGAGAAAGATAGCATCTATCTTTATTTGGATTCAAAAAACGCTCATTTAATTTCAACAAAAGGGTTTCGTTAAAGAAGATTTTGAGTATAGACATGCTATATGTTTTAGTAAGAGAAGTATAGGATTTAATTAATATTTAAAAAAAAATAAGAATGCCAACCATAGGAATTATTATAAGTGTATTACTATTATTAGGATGGCTTATATTATTTATAAGATTAATGATATTAAGTATAAATGAACAAAAAGAAACAAAGAAAAAAAATGTTGATTCATTTTTATATGACCCTAAAACTGGAACAAAATTTTTAATTGAACAGGCTGATGAAAAAGTAGATACTTATGATGCATATAAAATAAAATCAAACGAAGAATTAGAAAATTTTGATGATGATGAAAGGATTATCGAAGAAATCTCTAACTATTTAAAAAAATCAAATTATAAGATTACGAAAATAGATAAAGCTCAAATATCATGTCTTAAAAAGACGATAATTTTGTCCAAGTACTCAAATTGGGATTATAAAATATCATTTAAATTTGTCCAAAACAATTTGTTATTTTTTCCAAAAGTTGATTTAAATACAAATTCGAGATATTCATTTTCTAGCTATCAGATTATGTTTTGGTTAGAAGTACCCAATATTAATGGATATTATTTTTTAAAACCTCTTGAATTCCACGAAAAAATATTGAATTTATTTAGTAAAAAAAGTACAATAAATGTCGATGGCTTTGCAATTTTTGAATTGAAACAAAGTCATAATATTCATTTATTAAAGTCTATTTTAGAAATATTTAAAAATGAAAAAAATATTGAAATAGAAATTAAAAATGACAACCTTTTTGTGAAAACGAATAATAAACCTAGTTTGACAGATTTTGAAATGTTACTAAACAAAGTAAAAAAGATTTGTTAGGAGTTCCTATTTAAAGAATAAATTTGTTATTTGCACTGTAAACACCTCCTGATTTCCCCCTGCTGGCGCGAGCATTAGGTAACGCAGGTGCTAGTGCGATGCGTCCCGCTCGTGCCCCAACAATAAGCCATAGAGTATATCTATAAAAATAAGAAAGTATTCTTATGGTGATGGCGATGTATGAGATAATTGTCCTACGATTGCCAATCCTGGACAGGAAGATGCTAATAAAAATGGTATAGGCGATGGGTGTGAAGGTCTTGCACAAGGTAAAGGAGAAAATACCACGCCAGGTACACCAGCAACCGCATATCGTTTTGTAGGAGACAAACAATATGAGTTGTCAAACCATTTAGGAAATGTTTTATCTGTTATTTCAGATAGAAAATTGATAGGTGGAAATAATTTCATGCCAGACGTTCTTAGTTATTCTGATTATTACCCTTTTGGAATGCTTGTTCCTACAAGACATGGTAATACCAACGAGTACAGATATGGTTTTAATGGAAAAGAAAAAGATAATGAAATCAAAGGAGAGGGATTACAATATGATTATGGCTTTAGAGTTTATGACCCAAGAATTGGGAAATTCTTATCACAAGACCCATTATTTAAGTCTTTCCCATGGTATACACCTTATCAATTTGCTGGAAATAAACCAATCGTAGCGATTGATTTGGATGGTTTAGAAGAAAGAATAGTTATTATGCATACAACAGTTGCAGGAAAAATTAGAAGAGAAGTTTTAGATTCTAAAACTTTGTTAAAGTCAACTGATTACGTTGGGGTTAAACACTCAGCATTATATGAGCCAATAACTATTAAAGAATTTATGCAATACAAAAAACAATTTTGGGATGCGTTTTCAAATTCACCAGAATTATTTTCGTCAGGATATAAATCATACACAATAGGAGGAATGAATGGTGAAAAGTATAAAAATAGTGGATTTATTGGTTTAAATAAAGGTACGTTTACCATTGGTTCTAGTGAGTTTGGTAGTACCATTTCCTACGACCCAACTCCTATTGACAGGTCAATTCCTAGTTTTTTACAAGTGCTTAAGGAAGCACACAAAAGCGCAAGAATGGCTGCGGGTATGAATACAGCAAAAAATTATGTTGCAGGAGTTAGTTTGGTAGTGGCAGGACCTACACTACTTGCTGGTGAGGCAGGTATACTTGGTTATGCAGGAGCCGCTTCAGATGTAGACCAACTTACGGGTATTTCTAGTAAGTTAACGGAAGGAAATGAAAATGCTCAAAAAGCAGTTTTGTATGCAAAGTTTTTCATTGATGCCGCTAATATGTTTAGCAACGTAGGAAACATATATAATTTCAAAACTATAAAAGAATTGCAATCAACAACAGTTTTGCCAGATACAATGATTAATGCTGCTACATCAGCAGGAGATGCACAAAGTGCAAGTGAATTTAACGAAGAAAAACATGAATAATAATAATAATAATAATAATAATAATAATAATAATAATTGTTTGTTAGTTCGAAAAGTATCATGGTTAAAAATATTATTTCCACTTTTAGCGGGGATATCTATTTATTGTATCTGTTGTATTTTTTCTTGGGATGATTTTAATATTACAGTTTTCTTGTGGGTTCAGTCTATGGCTATTCTATTAATTTTTTTTACTAGATACAATGCAGTGCGACTCTATATGTATGAAGACTACATGATAGTTGAATTTTATCTTATAAAAAAAGAAATAAAAGTGAATTACAATCAGGTAAAAGAAGCGCTAATGGTTTCTAATCGATATGAAGGAATCAATATTAGGTTCAAAATAATAATTGATGATAAAAAATATACTTTCCGAATTAATAAATTCGATACTGAATTTACTGATTTTCTACAATCAAAAGTTAATTATAGGATTTCTAAAAATATTTGATAAGTTAAAGTATGTTGGTAATGGGTAATGTATCAGATGTGTTGGTGGTTAATTATTGCATCTGACATCTACAGAAAATCAGATATTTATATTAATATCGCATAAAAATTAAAACAGCCTTTGGGCTGTTTTTTAATTTTATAATGCCTTAAATCGAAAAAAATGGAGTCAAACCAGACTAGGTGTTACAGATGTGTTGGTGACATTCGAAATATGATAAAGTATGGAAAGACAAAGTCTGGTAATCAAAGATATATTTGCAGAGCATGCGGGAAAACTAGAGTTAAAAATTATGCATATCTGGCTTATAAAGGAGATATAAACCAGAATATTATTCAATTAACTAAAGAAGGTTTAGGGATAAGAAGCACAGCAAGAATATTAAAAATATCAGCTACAACATTATTAAAAAGAATTGTGTCTATTGCCAAAAACATTGTTAAGCCAAATATCACCAAAGGTAAAACTTATGAAGTTGATGAGCTGTGTACTTACATTAGACACAAGAGGAATTATATCTGGCTAGTTTATGCGCTTGAGAGAAATTCCAAAACTGTTGTAAGTTTTAATGTTGGCAAACGAACCAATAAAACGCTGAACCGTGTTCTGGAAACTTTAAAATTATCTGACGCTAAAAAGATATTTACGGACAGACTTAAAAACTATAGGTATCTGATTGATAAGAAAGTGCATTCTGTTAAGCGATTTGGTACAAATCATATAGAAAGAAAGAATTTGACACTGAGAACTCATCTGAAAAGACTCAACCGCAGGACAATTTGCTTCAGTAAAAGTTTGGTTATTTTTACTGCTGTTTTGAAGATTTATTTTTGGATTTGAGCAATAAAACAGTAAGTTTATCCTTTAAAATCATGTTCTTTAAAATTTTATATTTAACAGGTAAATACTTGTAAAAAAAATGTCGCAGACCCTTATAATTACGGATTCCAAGGTCAGGAAAAGGATGATGAGATTAAGGGTGAAGGGAATTCTTTGAATTATACTTATCGTATGCATGACCCACGTATTGGAAGATTCTTTGCAATTGACCCATTGTTTAGAAAATATCCTCACAATTCTACATATGCATTTAGTGAAAACAGGGTTATGGATGGTATAGAATTAGAAGGTGCTGAACATTTAAACATGCATGTTTACAGAGTTTTTAAAGGAGCTGGAGGTAAATATGAAATGTTTAAAGAGCGAGAATATACGACAAGAAATTATCCTAATGCTGATTGGCCAGCTACTAAATCTCAAAGTCAGTTTAATATTTATGGTACGGATGGTATGGTGAGAGCAATCTTTACTGGAGATTTGGCTAAGTTGAACATGAATAAGGCTGGGTATAATCCCAAAGAAGTGGGTAAAAAGAGTAATTGGTCTAATTATGGGAAAGCTATTAAAACGTTTAATCCAATTTATCCTGTACCAGATAAATCAATTGAGGGGTCTGGCAAATATGCTACAACTGTCAGTAATTATAAAACTGCAGTTATCGCGCCTCTGGCACTAGAAAGTGTAGGGATACAAGCAGTAACAAATTTCCAAAAAATTGAAAAAGTTGGAACGATTGTTTCTCTTGCTTTTGATGTGGATGAGATTGCTGGTGGAGGAGAAAATCATAGTTAGCTAATTGATAGCCAATTGGAGACGAAAGGACAGCAACAAGTATTTCACGCTGTTAAAGCTTTCGTTCGAGGTTTTGCACGATTCTTTTCTATTAATAGTTTAGGTAGTGCAAGTGGTGGTACAGAGGCTGTAAAAGGTTCTCTTAATGTTTTTAAAGGAACTACTGATGCTACTGGTGAGTTACAAAGTGTTAATAATGCTGAAAATAGAAAATAAAAATTAAAAAGATGAGATATACAACTTCCTATACCAACAGTTTAAATTTATTTTGGATATTATTTTTTGGATTTTCTCTTCCTCTAATACTTCTACCTGAATTGAATCATAGATATATATTGACACACACATCAATTTACTTGTCAGTATATTTTGTAATTCTCTTATATATAGCATATCTTTTTTCAGTACATTTTATATATCAAATTGAAATCATAGATAAACAAATTATTAAATCATATTTTCTAAGAAAAGAAAAGGAAATTGTAAATCTGCAACAGATTAAGTCAGTTTGTATTGCTCTCCCTTCTTCTAGAGACCCTGGGGCTGTCGGTATTACCTATTTAAATTCTGTAGATAAAGAGAAGAAAATTTGGTTTATGTGTTTGAATAGAGGTGATTTAAAACCGCTTTATGATTTTTTTATTGAGAATGAAGTGACTGTTGAAGTGGTTCCAAAAGAAAAATCGAGTGAATTAACCCGCTCTACGAAGAGTTCTAATGAATAAATTTGTTGTGAGTGCTGTGCGAATGTCTCCTGACTTTGCACCCGTAACAATAAGCAAAATCGATGGAGGCGGTATAGGAGATGTCTGTGATAATTGCCCAACAATTGCTAACCCATTACAGGAAGATGCTAATGGCAATGGTATTGGCGATGTATGCGAAGGATTAGCACAAGGCCAAGGAGAAAATGCTATACCTGCCACACCGATAACAGCATACCGTTTTGTAGGAGACAAGCAATATGAGTTTTCGAATCATTTAGGAAACGTACTTTCGGTTGTAAGTGACAGAAAATTGTTTACCGGAAGTATCTTTATGCCTGACGTTCTTAGTTATTCTGATTATTACCCTTTTGGAATGCTTGTACCTAATAGACATGGTAGTTCATAGCCTTACAGATATGGTTTTCAGGGGCAGGAGAAGGACGATGAGCTAAAAGGTGAAGGAAATTCGATTAACTACAAATTTAGAATGCACGACCCTAGGATTGG
>NZ_JSYP01000047.1 GCF_000813005.1 Flavobacterium sp. KMS
ATTTGATTCGTCTTGCTTGTCAGTATTTAAAGGAACGTTTGTCGTTGTTGCGGGTGCAAAACTACCACCTTTATTCAGTTAAACAATACTTTTTATGGAGTATTTTTGGTTTATTTTTTAACAGTCTGATAACGGTATGTTTACGGGTGTGATTTTTTCTTTCTCTCTGGCTTTTTTGGACTCTTCCTCTGGGTTTTCCTTGTTTTTGCTGGGTTTTGCTAGGTTTTGCTAGGTTTTGCTAGGTTTTGCTAGGTTTTGCTAGGTTTCGCGCAAAGTCACTAAGGCACAAAGTCTCTTTTATTGTCTTTCTTATGGGGTTTTTGTTATGTTTTGTCGCCCCTAGCCCTGATAGTAGCAGAAATCCTTGTCCTTTTTTCTTTAAAAAGGACAAGATTGTAGCGGATAGCAGGAAATAGCTCCTATATATTACAATACAATCTTACTCCTATATATAAGGTCATAAAAAAAACGGCTACTATATAGTAGCCGCATATGGATATCTTAATTAGTTGTTTCCTAAAACCTACAACAAGATCTCTTTATCAATTCTCCCTATACCTAATATATAAGAACAAAATTGTACCTTATATATAGGAGCACAAAAAAGAAGACTTCTTTTCATACAACCAAAACAACATCTCTATCTATAGACTTAGATCCAGCTCTAACAAAGGAAACTGTTAAACAAAAAAAAATCCCGTCATTTATTAAATGACGGGATTAACTATTTAGAGGTTTTTATTTATTCTAAAATAAAACTCACACTTACATTTGATACAATTTCTATTTCTCCAATCGCAAGCGTTTCATTAGAAGCTGCACCTGCACTATCCATAGCCATAGATTTCATAGCTGCATACATAGGTTGCGGACGATATCCTTGTGAGTTATCTGAAATAACAATTGCTTTACCTACTTTTTGCCCTAAAACTGAAACATAATCTTCTGCTTTAGACTTCGCATCTTTTATTGCCAATTTTCTAGCTTCTGACTCATGTTGTGCTAGTTTTGAAGATTCAAAAGTAACACCATCGATACGATTGATTCCCTGATCAACCAAACCTTCCATTAGCTCATCATACTTTGTTAAATCTTTCAACGAGATTTCTACTGTTTGTGTAGCGTTATAATTATGTTTCTTTTTTTCATAATCATATTGTGGATTTAACGCAACTTGTTTTGTTTTAAAATCTGCAGTTGGAATATTCATTTTTTTAATGAATTTTAAAACAGCATCCATTTTCTGGTCGTTTTGCTTTTTTACATCTTTAGCATTACTTCCTTTAGTTTCAATTGTTGCTAAAATTATTGCCTGATCTGGAGCAACTTTTACTTTTCCTTCTCCAGACACACTAATTTGCGGAATTTGTTTTGTTTCTTGAGCGTAAGACATAGTCATAAACATAAGGGTTAAAAATAGAGCTACTTTTTTCATATTTGTATTATTTAATTGTTTTTTGTTATTCCTTTTCAAAAGTTGTGCCATTATAGTTTTCCTAGCTTAGCCATTATAAAAAGTATAACAATTGGTATAGCTAACAAGATAACCATAAGGCTATGGTCGTAAACTAAAGATGGTTCTTTTATCAATGTAATCATATAACCTCCAATGGCTCCGCCAAAATGCGCCGTATGACCAATATTATCATTTTTAGCTCTCATCCCGTATATCGAATACAATAAATACAAGATTCCGAAAAGATAGGCTGGCATCGGAATTATAAAAAATATCCCTAACATCATGTCAGGTTGTAATAATATCGCCGAATACAATATTCCTGTTACCGCTCCGGAAGCTCCTACTGCGCGATAACTATAATCATTTTTATGAAATAACATGGTTAGTAAACTACCAAAAACCAAACTACCAACATAGATCAATACAAACGAAAAATTTCCTAAATAATTAATAACTACTGGCGCGAAAAACCAAAGCGTTAACATATTAAAAATTAAATGCATCATATCTACATGCAAGAAACCTGATGTTAACATTCTTATTTGTTCTCCTGAACGTATACTCCCTACGTGAAATTCATATTTTCTAAAAAAAGAAAGATCGTTAAATCCTTTATAACTAACTAAAACATTGGCAACAATTATTCCTATCAAAATGGTATTCATATACTATATTTATTATGAATTGTAAATATAGTCATTCTCCCAGAAATCACAGTTACTGATTAAAATATATACGTTATCCATTTTTGAGTTATATTTGTAAAAAATAAAACTGCATGCAATTCCTCGTTTATATACTGGCATATCCATTACTTTGGATTATATCTATTCTTCCATTTCCAATTTTTTATTTATTTTCTGATGTTGTTTATTTCATAGTTTACTACTTGGTTAGATACCGAAGAAAAACAGTGAAAGAAAATTTAGCACTTGCTTTACCTCATCTTACTGATAAAGAAAGAAAAACAATCGAAAAGAAATTCTACCAACACATGTGTGACATGTTCTTGGAAATGATAAAAACGATGACTATTTCTCCTGAAGAAATGCGCAAACGTTTTGTTCTTACTAATGTTGAACTTATAAAAGAATACGAAGAAAAAGGTAAAAGTGTCGTTCTTGTAGCTTCACATTATGCAAGCTGGGAATGGCTGTTAACTCTAAATGCTCAAATAAAATTTAGAGGAATTGGTGTTTACAAAAAAATTGTAAATCCTTATTTTGATAAACTAGTTAGAAAAATTCGCTCTAAATATGACGCTGATTTAGTCGAAACTAAAAAAATAATCCCACTCATGGCACAAAACCAAAGAGATGGTATTTTAAGCATGTATGGCTTAGCGAGTGATCAATCACCAAAATTAGACAGGGCTTTTCATTGGGATACCTTTATGGGAATTGAGGTTCCTGTACATACTGGCGCCGAAATGCTAGCTAGAAAATACAACTTGAGTGTTTTATTTGTAAAAGTAAAAAAAGTAAAACGTGGATATTACGAAGCTACTTTTATACCTATTTGTGACACTCCTAAAAAAGCAGATGGTTTTGAAATTACTCATACTTATTTAAAAGAAGTTGAAAAGCAAATTCTGGAAGCTCCTGAGTATTATTTGTGGACGCACAAAAGATGGAAACACAGAAGATAACTCATAAAAAAAGCTCCAAAACTTAATGATTTGGAGCTTTTTTTATGTAAACATTTAGATACAATCTGTTTTATCACCAAACAGAGAAAAGAAATAAACTGTTTTTTAAACATTAATAGAAATATTCTCTTGTCGAGATTTTATTATTATTATTATTATTATTATTATTATTATTATTATTATTATTATTATTATTATTATTATTATTATTATTATTAT
>NZ_JSYP01000048.1 GCF_000813005.1 Flavobacterium sp. KMS
AATGCGAAATAGCCATAAATACTATTTTAAACCGATTACCAAATTTAAGATTCGATAAAGAAGCCAAAGTTCTTAAATGGCGCCCCAGTAACATAATACGAGGATTACATAAATTCCCTGTTGTTTTTTGAACCCTAAAAATTTTTATCCATAAAAAAAGCCTTTACATTACTGTAAAGGCTTTTCTAATTTAAACTGTGGTCCCACCTGGGCTCGAACCAGGGACCACCTGATTATGAGTCAGGTTTGTTTTATTTTAACATCATTTACTTTTTCATCATTACATCCCATAATCAAGTGTTTGTGATTTTTAAAATAAATCATTATTTCTAATTGTACTTTTGTTCGTCTAAAATCATAAGTTATATTTTCAATAATGGTATCATACAAATTTACTCTAAAGGCAACGCCAAATGCATCTGGTGAGTATTTTATTAATCTTGCAAACTAATTGAAAAGACAGGATAAATACTAGTTTATCAATCAAGAAGAAATGCAAACATAAAGATTGATCATTTGAAACGGAATGCCTTAAAAAATCGCACAAAGAATACAAGCAAATTAATGATCTAATTGAAAAATATTCAGGTCGTGTTAACAATATTATTCATGAATTTGAATTAGACAAAACACCATTCACCTTATAATACTTCTTCTCAAAAAAAAATTTCAACATTTGTTTTTCTATCATATTTCATTATATGCCAATCATCTTTTTCCATATCTCGCCATCAAAATTTAGTATAATATTTCATTTTAATATGTAATTTATATAACCTTCGCAAGGATCTTCTTTACTTACAATCTTGCAAGGATTTCCGAACGCCAATGAATTGTCTGGAATATCAACATTTACAAATGAGTTGGGAGCAATTAATACATTGGACCCAATATTTATATTACCAACAATGACTGAACCCGTGCCAATCCATACGTTATTACTAATAGTCGGACATCCTTTTAACTTACCCCTGTTAGCTTGACCAATAGTAACACTATGTGCAATATTGCAGTTTTTCCCAATTTTTGCTTTACGATTGATAACTATTGTTCCGAAATGTCCAATGTGAAATCCCTCACCAATTTCTGTAGTTGAAGGAATTTGAAAACCATATTTATAAGAATATCTTGTCTTTAGAAAAGTAAAAAAAAACCATTTTACTGAATATTTTTTACTTTCGGAAATTTTCCGCAATAAATACATATATCTAAATCCTTCTATTCTTAGGCCTTTTAAAAATCCTTTAGTGCCAGAAAGCCCACCATATCGAAAAAGGTCTGCTTTAATTATTCTGTTCATTGTGTCTTTATTTAATTTTGCCCATAATGTTCTGGTACTATAAGTTTTCAAAGCATTTTCTTCTACTAATAACATATGAGTTACTGTCAATACCTTGCTTGCTCTTTATTTTTAGGAATACCCATTTAAAAATTGAAATCAATATAAATTCATCTTCTTCAAAATATTCATAATAATTATTTATAAAAAAAAAAACGCTTAAATCATTGCACTAGTAATACTATTAAGCATCTTTCCCCTTCATTAACCAAAACTTAACTAACCATTCCTACAATGGGAACGCAAAAATACAAATACCACTTGAGTGCAATAGTCCAAATAAGACATTAAAACAGTACATTAAGACAGCCTCAAATACAAATAATTATTTTCTTTACCATAAATAGCCACAAAAAAGCAGAAACACTCTTTGTGGTTTCATTTTTATCATGTTATAGGTTAGATTGTTTGAGAAGAAAAATAAAGACAAAAAAGTATTTCTATTATTTTTTAACTTCATTTGCTTTCAATACCCTTAAAATATTTCTGCCAAGAATTTTATTTATAACTCATTTAGGATAACCCTTTATGACTAAAGCTTGTGTAATTAATGAATATGTTACAACATCATCTAGCTGTTGTGGCGGAAGTACAATACCATCAAAATCAGAACCTATTAAATTTTATAACATACTCTATTACCAAAGGAAATGCTACACACAACTGATTGAATCCTTGTTTGTGTTTTGTAAAAATCATTTGTCTGGCTATACTTTTACTTTTTACCACAACTGCTAAAGGATCGAATTCTTCTTTTTGTTTTTCTGTGTTTAAAAAACTAGATACTGACTAACTATCTCTATCATATTTTTTTCTTCACCTACATTTTTGATAGCATACTGTTGTTTCTGATTTAATATCTTTTTAATTTTTATTACTGAAAACCAACTTCACTTCCTCTTATTTTTACTTTATTATCATCTATAAAAGAAATGCCTCTCCCTTTAAGAACTTTTTCCTACCGATTGTTCTTTACTTACTAAACAAAGGATTGGCAATATTTGCCTAGGTTTTTCATATAAAAGTTTTACATAGTCTAAGCCTAATTGCGTTTGATCACCAAAAACATGTTGAATAAATTGCAATGAATTCGGAATCAATTTTTCGAGTTCATGTATTGGAAAATCTTCAACGATCTGTTCGTTAGGGAGCTCATGATAGACATTATAGAAATCATCTACAATTTACTCATAACCAAAATGATTAGGAATACAGCAAAATCCATATAATTTAAGACGTTACTCAAAAATGATTTTCCGTGATCTGAAATGATTATTTCACGATTCTACCGAACCATTACTTTTACTTTATCGCCAGATATTAAAGGTTTATCAATAATTTTGAAATAGGAAATTCCTACTCTGATATAAGAAATATCTAAGTCCATAAGATTCAAATTATAATCCTTATAGCTTTATTGCAAGAATTTGATTAAAAAAAATGGATTTCCTTGATGATTTTGCTTACCCACTTCCTTTTACAGTAATTATCGAATTATTAGGTATCCCGATTGAAGACCAAGAAAAACTTAGACGCTGGTCAGATGTTTTGATTGAGTCTCATATAACTGAGAAAAACAAACAATCTCT
>NZ_JSYP01000049.1 GCF_000813005.1 Flavobacterium sp. KMS
TAAATAGTCTACTCACTACTGTTCCGTCATCAACTTTAAATGTGGTTGTTGCTAAGTTAGCACTAGGAGGAGTCTTTGGAGGAATTAGTAGTAAAGACGGAAACTTTTCTACAATTATAGGTTACGAAGATTTATTTTTTGCAGCCGGTGGATTAAGAGGTGGAATTAATAACTCAAATACGCCTCCAGGTGAAAGTCCAGGAGGGTCACTTGAAGCTTCAGAAGGAACTATTACTAAGATTGCTGGAGGAAATGGAGGCAAAGGTACATCAGCCTTGTTAGGATTATTACTTAGCTCCGGAGCAGGTGGTCAAGGTGCAAATTCAGGTGGTGCCGGAGGTGCTCCTCTTTCAAGTCTACTTTTGGGTAATGAAAATGGGAAAGATGGTACGGTTCCTGGTGGCGGTGGAAGTGGTGCTATAAATTCACCAGGATCTGCTATCCAATATGGTGGAAGTGGTGCAGCAGGACGAGTGATTATCTCTTATAATTGCCCCGCTTATAATATAACTGGCGTAAGTGCTGGACTCTGCAGTAATAATTATAAAATGTTTGTAACGCTAACCTCTAATCCAGCATCATTGCCAGTTGGTAATTATGTAGTAACTTACAACAGGACTTTACCATCTGCTACAGGATTAACGGCTAATCTAACAGTCATTACTGCAGGTAGAGGTACCTTTTATTCTGATAATTTCCTGAATCAAATAAATGCTAGCACTATAACAATTACTAAGCTCACTTCTGCATCTTGTTCTGCTAATATAACCACTAATAACAGAGCTGTAATTACAGGAATAATTCCTGAAACACTAAGTGGTGGGACAATTAGTGGCGCAAGTTCAGTTTGTCAAGGAGACACAACTGTATTAACCTTATCAGGTAACGCAGGCACAGTTGTTAAATGGCAAATTTTTAACGGATTTACCTGGGAAGATGTACCTAATCCAAGTACTTCAAATACTTATACAACATTCCCAATGTTATCAAGTCATAGATTCAGAGCCATTGTGGGTGACTGTAATCTTGTTTCTGAGTCAAAGACGGTGGAATTAAATTCAGAGCCTCTTTACATTTCTTACGATCTTTCAGAAAATCCAAATGAGTATCCACGTACAACTTTCGTTGGAGCTTTATTACCCACACCACAATATATATCAATCACTTATAACACCCTCGAAGGGGAACCTACTGCATATTCTGTTGAATGGGATTCTGATGCAATACCAAATCAAGACATTACTCCTTATACATTTACATATTGGAGTTGCCCTCAATTTTGCCACAAAAAGCTAAGACGGTCAATTTCGACATTTACTAGTTTTTATTACTCTCTTTTTCTTATCGGCAAAAACCATTGATTTTATTCAAAATTTACCATATATTTGCCGATAACAGAACTTCATAAACATGAAATATCTTTCAGTAGTAGAATTTGCAAAAAAGCTGGAACTGTCCGAGAGGACGGTTCGTAATTATTGTGCTTTAGGTAAATTAAAAGGAGTTTTCCTAACAGGTAAAACCTGGAGTATTCCTGAAGATGCAGTAATGCCTCGAAAAGGAAATAAAAAAGTAAGTAAGAATATTTTACTGAACAGCTTAAAAGAGCAAAAGGATATGAAATTAAAGGGTGGTATCTACCACCGAACGCAGATTGATTTAACCTATAATTCAAATAAAATTGAAGGAAGCAGACTTACACACGATCAAACAAGATATATTTTTGAAACCAATACAATTGGTGCTTCTAAAGAAAGTGTAAACGTAGATGACATTATTGAAACCTCTAATCATTTTCGCTCTATAGATTTTATTATTGAAAAAGCAAATACTAAGCTCAACGAAACCATTATTAAAGAACTTCATTTTTTATTAAAATCTGGTACTTCTGATAGTGGAAAAGACTGGTTTAATGTTGGCGAATACAAAAAAATGCCAAATGAAGTTGGAGGTAATGAGACTTGTCCTCCTAATCAAGTTGCTCAAAAAATAAAAGAACTTCTCGCTACTTATCATACCATTAAAAATAAAACTATCGAAGACATCATTGATTTTCACTATAAATTCGAAATCATACATCCTTTTCAAGATGGGAATGGTCGTGTTGGACGATTAATTATTTTTAAGGAATGTCTTGCAAACAATATTGTGCCATTTATCATTGATGAACAGCTAAAGCTTTTTTATTACAGAGGATTACAGGAATGGAATCACATAAGAGAATATTTGATGGATACCTGTCTAAGTGCTCAGGATAATTACAAATCTATTCTCAATTATTTCCAGATCGAATACAAGTAATACATATAAAATCAAAATTTTTCGATTTATCGGAAAAAATTAGTTAATTTTTATTTTCACAAAACGAATTATACATCTCATTTTAAATAAGTTAAGGCATGAAAATTAACTTAAAAATCAGTAAAAAAATGGCATTCTGAGTTTCATGGCAAAATCGTGGCACAGTAGTTTACGAAAATTGACAAATGCAGGAAATACGCGGTTTTCAATCTTAAGGTTCGAATCCTGCATCGTCCGCTAAAAACTCCATTTTTAATTAAGACCATTTTTACTCAATTGTGTATGCAGTATGGATACAATTGAAAACATAAGAAACATGACTGTATGAATAACTATTGACCTACCAAGTTCACTTTGGAATTCTTTTCAGAACATATTCCAATTCCGATATATGGGCTTTTCACTAAGGTAATTTGGTAAGTAAAATCAAATCTTTCAAATTACGTCCGCAGTGCAGACGCAAACTGAGTTAAATGATTTAATGTTTTTAGACCCTCATTATACTGAAAATTATTGAGTTCCAGTAAACACGGTCTTGCGCATTACTGGCTCCGTCAGAAATTTCATCTTTACTTTTGTTTAAATATCTGCACAAAAAAAACCCTAGAAATGGGCTTAAAATTTATTTTCAAAAAAAAAATACAATGTATTAGGTTTTATTCTGACTATTTTACCATCCTTCATTACTACTAAATCGCTGTTTGTTTCTTTTTAAATTCAATTAGCTTTTCGCAAACTTTATCCATTCATTCTAGAACTTTCTTCTGAGTCGATGTTGTTTTGTGATTTTCCATTTGTAGTTATTCTTTTAGTTTATTGAACTTAATTCTATTTAGAATTTCAATCGTATTACCAAATGTTTTTTGTGCTATTAATTCTGCCTTTGCATTAGTGTTATCAAATATCATTGCCTCATTAACTATTGGCAAATATATCTTAAATAAATTTATTAATCCATTTGTATATCGACGTCTGATAACATCATTTTCAATATTATGACCACCTTCCTGGACCCTGGTTTTTACTCTTTCAATAGCCAGATTAACATCTTGAAGCCAAAAAAACAAAAGTATAACCTTATATCCTTTTTCCTGGGTTCTGTCGCATCTGTCAGAAACAAATATAAGAATTTAAGTAATTTAAAAGTTAGCCTGCCAATTTACAGAATGATTTAAACATAGTTATCCCTGGACTAACCATCTGATTCTTTCTCAGCATATGCACAACTTCAATTCCACTCAAGGTTTGTTTGGCCGATTCAAAACTTTTAAAGCCTAATGCGTTTTGTATGCGCCATTTGATAAAACGATGATCCTGTTCTACAATATTGTTGAGATATTTACACTGTCAGATTTTAATCTTTGAGAACGAACGTTTGTTATATACTTTGGTCGCTGGAGTATTAGAACTGCTTTTATCAATGTTTATTACTCTTGGTCTGCAGTTGTTACTAATTGCTTTAATTAGAAAAGACTGAGTGCGCATTCTCTGTCTTTTTCTGGTCAAAAGAAAGTCTACTGTATTGCCTAATTTATCTACTGCTCTATATAAATAA
>NZ_JSYP01000050.1 GCF_000813005.1 Flavobacterium sp. KMS
AAAAAAAAAAATAATAAAAATAGAGTATATAACTTTGATTGTGTTAAAAAGATAAATATTTCATAAATTTTAAATTAAAAAAATATGGAAACAAAAATTACTCTCCTCATACAGACAGTTTAGTTCTGTTATTTCTGACAATAGACAGTTATTCACAAACAAATCCAACGATTAGCCTAGGTGAATCAACAGCTTTTAAATATTCAGGTTGTCCTTCAATAGAGATAACAATCCCAACTTTTTATTAAAAAAAATAATAAAAAATTAATTACTGTTTTATTTAAAATAAAGATTATGAAAAAAATTACTTTTATTCCGTTTTTAACTTTTTTAATATTATTGTTTTCAACGACAGTTAGTTATTCACAAAATACTAATGTTACATTCGATAATGTTAATGCTTCATTAACAACGACTCCTGCTTGTTCCTTTTCGCAATGTAATGCTCAAGATGTAAATTTTGGAGATGTTTATTTAGGTGATAATGTTGGGAATGTGGCTACTTTGGCTTATATTTCAAATCCTGTAAATGGATTGTATATTTGGGTTACTATTTCATCTAACAGTTCCAAATATGATTTGTTATTTCAATTTGACTATCTGGTTGGAGGAGTTCGAAAAAATTTCGATAACACTAATTTTGTTGGTGCTGCAACTGATAGGTTAACTATTAAAATTAGAGGGAGTATAATTACAGCCGGTTCCAAATACAGAATGGCTCAAATTACAAACTATACTGCAGGTCAATCCCTTGAATTAAAAAACATTTACTTAAGTTGGGAAACAAGTGGGCAAGCCATTACGCCTGCTCAAAGTCTTTCTTTGATAACTTGTAATCCTCCTAAATGCAGCAGTGCACTTTCTAGTGGGATAATTATAAAAACACCTTTGTTCGCCGATTTTTCTATTACTAAAAGTTGTGATGGAGGTACTTATCAAAAAGTGGTTTATACCAGTACTTCAACAGGAGTTGAACCAAACACTAATTATAGCTGGTCATTTCCTGGTGCTGCTACAATTTCCCCAGTTAGTTTAACAACAATAGGCCCTTATACTGTGACTTATTCTTCAGCTGGTCCGTTTAGTGCTAGTTTAACAGTCTCAGATCCAACAAATCAAGTTATTCCAAATACTAAAACAGTCAATAATATAACTTTAGTAGCGTGTTGCACCCCACCAGTGATAACAGCAATAACTGCCTCTAGTATATGTAGCGGAGGTATCTTTACTGTAACACCAGTGAATGGAACCAACGGAACAGTCCCAGCTGGTACTCTTTATAGTTGGGCAGCTCCAAATGTAATTGGAATTTCGGGAACTGCTGCTGGAAACAATGCCACTAATATAAGTGGTACATTGACAAATTCAACCAATGCTCCGATAAACGTAATATATACCGTAACTCCAACGTCGGGAATCTGTACAGGAAGTACTTTTACGGTAACAGTAACGGTAAATCCGAAACCAGCATTGAACAATATAACTGCTACTAGTATATGTAGTGGAGGTACTTTTACTGTAACACCAACAAATGGAACCAATGGAACAATTCCGTCTGGTACCACCTATAGTTGGGCAGCCCCAAATGTAGTTGGGATTTCGGGAACTGCAGCAGGAAACAATGCCTCAAATATCAGTGGTACTTTAACAAATTCAACCAATGCCCCGATAAACGTAATATATACCGTAACCCCTACTTCGGGAACTTGTGCAGGAAGCACTTTTACGGTAACAGTGACAGTTAATCCATTACCAGTATGTTTGATAACAGGTCCAGATGGCCCAATTTGCCCATCTTCAACAGGTAATAGTTATTCAGCACCAGCAGGAATGAGCAATTACACTTGGTCAATTTCAGGAAATGCTACTATTAATGGTAATACATCTTCCCAAACAGTTTTAATAACTGCGGGTGCTAACTGTGGCGCTTCATTTACACTAACCTTAGTTATCAAAGACATCAATGGATGCGAATCAACATGTACTAAGATAATTAATGTTCAAGATGCAACCGCACCAACTTGGACAACTGCTCCAGCTGCGCTTGATGTTACGCTGGAATGTAGCGATACCGCAGGATTAACAACTGCTCAAGCTAATGCTCCTGTAGCAACTGATAATTGTGGTGGAACGGTAACGTACACTAAAATCAGTGGAACTTTTGCTCAAGGCAACTGTGTAAACTCTGGAA
>NZ_JSYP01000051.1 GCF_000813005.1 Flavobacterium sp. KMS
TTTTTTGGTCTCGACATGATTATCATCCGAAATTACTTTCACCATTAAAACCTGATTACTAGATCTTAAGTTGTCGATAACTAATTTAGAACCCGATACAGCTTCTTTTTTGTATAGCAAGTTCCCTGATACATCATAAATAAAAACCTTATTCAAATTACTATTGTAAGCATCAACATGAATCACTTTGTTAACAATAGCTACTGAAATTTTATTTTCTGTTGCTTCTAAATCTTTTGTTGCTATAGGTACTAAACTAGTGGCAATTGTGCTGGCATTTACATCTTTTTCTGAGCCTGTTTTTGATGACGGGTCATCAAGTAAAGTTGTACATTCAAAATTATATGCTTTATAGGACTTACAAAGATTATTATGAATATATATATTGCCACTGTATGTACCTTCTGGGGTATTAGCCGGTATTATAATTGAATTTATGGAACTATTAGGGGTATATGTAAATGTATAAGGGGTAATATCTTGATTTGGTATTGAATCAGTATCCCATTCAACAGAATATCCAGTGGGATCCCCTTCGAGATTTATATAAGGGACTGCTATATATTGTAGAGTGGGTAATAAAGCTCCAGCTTTAATTGTACGTAGATAATACTCAATTTCACCTGAATGATCATAATCGGGACGGTTAGAAATGTACAGAGTAGGTGAATTTAAGGACACAGTCTTTACCTCAGAAACAATATTACAGTAATCCAAAATGGCTCTGAAGGGGGTTTGATTTTGTAGTAAAGGGAATGTTGTATAAGTATTTGAAGTACTTGGATTAGGTACATCTTTCCAACCATATCCGTCATTAAATTGCCATTTAACAACAGAGGCTTCGTTACCTGATAAGGATAATACAACTGTATTTCCTGCACAAATTGAATTTGCGCCACTTATTGTTCCACCATATGGTAGTGCTATTGTAGCTGTGTTATTGTTGGTAATAATAGAAGAACAAGACTCAGAAGCTAGTTTAGTAATTGTTATAACGCCGCCTAGGGTATTCGATGAAACACTAGTAATTGTAAAGGTACCAGTTCCTGCTGTACTGACCGTTAGATTTGCCGTTAATCCCGTAGCAGATGGACTAGTCCTATTATAAGTTACCACATAATTACCGACAGGCAAGGAGGTAGCACTGGCTGTTAATGTTACTCTAATCGTGTTTTCATTATTACAACTTACAGCTTTTACACTAGTTATACTATAAGTTGGGCAAGTATAAGAGAGAATAACTCGTCCCGCTGCTCCAGCCCCACCAGCTTGAGGGGCACCTAATGCTGAATTTATTGCCCCGCTACCACCACCACCAGACACAGTACCTGCGTTTCCTGGAGCCGTACCCAAAAGTAGATTTGAAATAGCAGCACCTCCAGTCCCATCTCCTGAATTTATACCTTCTCCACCAGCCCCACCAGCTCCAGAACTAAGTCCTAATGATAGTAAGGCCGAATTACCTTTTCCGCCTGGTCTACCTGCAATTCTTGTGGCTCCTATCGTAGCAGCAAATGCTCCTCCTGGCGTTGCACCAGGGGGGGTGTCAGAGTTATTAGCCCCACCTCCTGATCCTCCAGGTGCAAAAAAAATATTTTGGTATTGAGTAATTGTAGAGTACCCTCCAGCGGTACCATTAGCGCCTACATTTCCAGGTGTTTGGCTAGCAACAACAACATTTAAAGTTGCTCCAGGAACGACAGTTAGTGGAGATTCGACATTAGCGCCACCGCCACCGCCAGCCGCACCTCTCCCTAAAAGCAATCCGGCACCACTGGCTCCTCCACCAGATCCGCCTCCGCCCCAAGCCTTAGCATAAATACTGGTTAAACCCGCAGGGACAATAAAGGTACCATTGGTGGTAAATGATGTGGTGGTTTGGGCCCACGAATAAAAACTAATAAAAACGAGTAACAAGGATAATTTTGATTTCATAATAGTAGGATTTAATGATTAAAAAATAAATTAATTAGTTAAGAATAGACTAATATGTGGTATTTAAAAATCAGTCTAATCAGATTGGGACTAATCTATTTTATGATACTTTCTAAAGAAAAGAAATATATAAAATGGAATGTTTGTGGAAAACAAGAATAAAGTTATTAATTATTTTTTATAGCATAAAAAAA
>NZ_JSYP01000052.1 GCF_000813005.1 Flavobacterium sp. KMS
GAAAGTGCAAGAACTGCTGTAGTAGTAAATGTAAACACCACTCCAGCACAGCCAAGATTAGGAACTTTAACAAAACCAACTTGTTCAATTTCAACAGGTAGTATAGTTTTGAATGGCTTACCATCAGGTAATTGGACTATAAATCCTGGAAATATTTCTGGAAATACAACAACTACGACTGTAACAGGTTTAGTACAAGGAAGTAGTTATAGTTTCACCGTAACAAGTGATGCAGGATGTATTTCTCTTCCATCTAGTAATATCACTATTGATTATGTTATTTGTGCGATCACTGAAACGACTTCTCCAATTAACGGAAATACAGGAGGAAAAACGCCACCATTAACATCAAACGATAAATTAAACGGAGTAGATGTGGTTATCGGAACCAATCCAGGCGAAGTAAAACTAACGCCAGTAACTGTACCAACAGGATTAACATTAAATCCTGACGGAACTGTAACAATAGCGCCAAATACCCCAGCAGGAAACTACGATGTAACCTACAAAATATGCGAAGTAACCAATCCGACAAACTGTGATGAAGTAACCTCAGTAGTTGTAGTAAGTCCACCATTAATCGAAGCTATCACAGAAACAACTTCTCCAATAAATGGAAACACAGGAGGCAAAACGCCACCATTAACAGCTAACGATAAATTAAACGGAGTAGATGTAGTAATTGGAACCAACCCAAGTGAAGTAAAACTAACGCCAGTAACTGTACCAACAGGATTAACACTAAATCCTGACGGAACTGTAACAATAGCGCCAAATACACCAACAGGAAACTACGATGTAACTTACAAAATATGCGAAGTAACTAATCCGACAAATTGCGATGAAGTAACTTCAGTAGTTGTAGTAAGTCCACCATTAATCGAAGCTATCACCGAAATAACTTCACCAATTAACGGAAATACAGGAGGAAAAACACCACCATTAACATCAAACGATAAATTAAACGGAGTAGATGTAGTTATCGGAACTAACCCAGGCGAAGTAAAACTAACGCCAGTAACTGTACCAACAGGATTAACATTAAATCCAGATGGAACGGTAACCGTATCTCCAAATACACCAGCAGGAAACTACGATGTAACGTACAAAATATGTGAAGTAACTAATCCAACAAATTGTGATGAAGTAACTTCAGTAGTTGTAGTAAGTCAACCATTAATTGAAGCTATTACAGAAACGACTTCTCCAATTAACGGAAACACAGGCGGAAAAACGCCATCATTGACATCAAACGATAAATTAAACGGAGTAGATGTAGTTATCGGAACCAACCCAGGTGAAGTAAAACTAACGCCAGTAACAGTACCAACAGGACTCACATTAAATCCTGACGGAACTGTAACCGTATCTCCAAATACACCAGCAGGAAACTACGACGTAACGTACAAAATATGCGAAGTAACCAATCCGACAAACTGTGATGAAGTAACTTCAGTAATTGTAGTAGGAGCATCGGTGATAGACGCAACAGATGACAACGTACTCTTTGCAGACGGAATAAACGGAACACTAGAAGCAATCAATGTATTAGACAATGATAAATTAAACGGAAGCAGAATAAACAACCCAGCCGTTGTAACCATAAAAAGCCTAACCGTATTATCAGGAATCACATTAAACGAAGACGGAACAATAGATGTAGCGCCAAATACGCCAGGAGGTACCTATACACTAAACTACCAAATTTGTGATGTGATAAACAAAACAAATTGCGTAAGTGCCAAAGTAACCATTTTTGTAGCCGTACCATCGATAGCCGTAATAAAAACAGCCACATTCAATGACGAAAACAAAAGCGGTTATGCCAATGCAGGAGAAACGATCACCTATACCTTCAAGATAACCAATACTGGAAACACCCCGCTGACAAACGTAACAGTTAGCGACCCACTTCCAGGACTAGTTATGACAGGAAGCCCAATCACATTAGGCGTAAATGAAACCGACGAACACACCTTTATAGGCGTATATGTAATCAAACAATCCGACATCAATGCCGGAAAAATAAGCAACCAGGCCACCGCATTTGGAACCAGTGCCAACGGAATCACAGTAGAAGACAAATCCGATTACACCAGCAATGTAGACGACAATCCAACAGTATCCCCAATAGAAGGCTGCGTAATAAAAGTCTTCAATGCCATCTCACCAAACGGAGATTCTATGAACGAGAGATTCTACATCCAAGGGCTAGAATGTTATCCAGAGAATACCGTAGAGATATACAACCGATGGGGAGTTTTAGTATTCGAACGCGAACACTACAACAACGAAGAGCGCGCCTTTAGAGGAATGTCCGAAGGACGCACCACCGTAAAACAATCCGATGGACTGCCAGTAGGAACATACTACTACGTACTAAAATACAAAGACAGCGAGTCCAATGCCCACCAGGAAGCAGGATATTTATACATCAATAAATAAAAGTAAAAAACAAATAGAAACGGCTTAGCCCTAAAAAGCTAAGCCATTCTTAAAAGAAAAATAAATGAGAAAATTAGTAATCGTTTTTATGTTTTTTTCCGCAGTAAGCCATGCACAACAAGATGCCCAGTTTACACAATACATGTACAATACCATCAATATAAACCCAGCCTATGCCGGTTCCAGAGGAGCCATGAGCATCTTTGGACTATACCGTACCCAATGGGTAGGACTCGATGGAGCACCCGAAACCAGAAAAAAGGAGTATCCCTGGTAAACGATAAAATAGGACCAACAAACGAAAACACATTCTCGGCCGATTTATCCTATACCATACCCACATCCGAAACCTTCAAGCTATCCTTCGGGATCAAAGCCACCGCCAACCTGTTCAATTTAGACATCGGTAAACTAAACCCAGAACAACAAGGCGACCCACAATTTCAAGACCTAAACAGCAAATTCACCCCCAATATAGGAGCAGGAGTATACTGGCATTCCGATAAAGCCTACATCGGATTATCCGTACCCAATTTTATCGAAACTAACAGATACAACGATAATGATATCGCCATCTTCAAAGACAAAATCAACTACTACCTAATAGCCGGATACGTATTCGATCTAGACCCCTATATCAAATTCAAACCAGCCGTACTGACCAAAATGGTCGAAGGTTCCCCACTACAAGTCGACCTGTCAGCCAACTTCATGTTCAATGACAAATTTGTAGCAGGAGTAGCCTACAGATGGAGTGCAGCCCTAAGC
>NZ_JSYP01000053.1 GCF_000813005.1 Flavobacterium sp. KMS
GTAACTAATTGTGAGAGTTCAGTTCGTTTATTAGTAACAGTAACAGTTACCGATCCAGCTACACCAACGACTACTGATGATACTCAAGATTTCTGTCTGGTAAATACGCCAACAGTAGCAAATCTTCAGGTAAATGAAACTGGCGTAGTTTGGTATAATGTTGCCACTGGAGGAACAGCTTTAGCACCAACAACAGCTTTAGTGAGCGGAACTTATTATGGAGCAATCCTTGATCCGGTAACAGGATGTGAAAGTTCAGTTCGTTTACTGGTAACAGTTACAGTAACTGATCCAGCTACACCAACTACTACTGATGATACTCAAGATTTCTGTTTGGTAAATGCACCAACAGTTGCAAGTCTTCAGGTAAATGAAACTGGCGTAGTTTGGTATAGCACTGCTACAGGAGGAGTGGCTTTAGCGCCAACAACAGCTTTAGCTAATGGAACATATTATGGAGCAATCTTAGATCCAGTAACTAATTGTGAGAGTTCAGTTCGTTTACTGGTAACCGTAACAGTTACAGATCCTGCAACACCAACTACTACCGACGATACTCAAGACTTCTGTTTGGTAAATGCACCAACAGTTGCAAGTCTTCAGGTAAATGAAACTGGAGTAGTTTGGTACAATGTTGCCACTGGAGGAACAGCTTTAGCATCAACAACAGTTTTATCAAGCGGAAGTTATTACGGAGCAATCTTAGACCCAATAACCAATTGTGAGAGTTCAGTTCGTTTACTGGTAACAGTAACCGTAACCGACCCTGTAACACCAACTACTACCGATACTACCCAAGACTTCTGTTTGGTAAATGCTCCAACAGTTGCAAGTCTTCAGGTAAATGAAACTGGCGTAGTTTGGTACAGCACCGCTACAGGTGGAGTGGCTTTAGCGCCAACAACAGCTTTAGCGAGCGGAACTTATTATGGAGCAATCCTTGATCCGGTAACTAATTGTGAGAGTTCAGTTCGTTTATTAGTAACAGTAACAGTTACCGATCCAGCTACACCAACTACTACCGATACAACTCAAGACTTCTGTTTGATAAATGCGCCAACAGTAGCAAGTATTCAGGTAAATGAAACAGGAGTAGTTTGGTACAGCACTGCTACAGGAGGAGTGGCTTTAGCGCCAACAGCAGCTTTAGCAAATGGAATATATTATGGAGCGATCCTTGATCCGGTAACAGGATGTGAAAGTTCAGTTCGTTTACTGGTAACAGTAACGGTAACTAATCCAGCTACACCAACTACTACTGATGCGACTCAAGACTTCTGTTTGGTAAATGCGCCAACAGTAGCAAGTCTTCAGGTAAATGAGGCCAATGTAGTTTGGTATACCACTGCTACAAGCGGAATCGCTTTAACACGAACAACAGTCTTAGCTAGCGGAACCTATTATGGAGTTATCCATGATCCGACAACTAATTGTGAGAGTTCAGTTCGTTTATTAGTAACAGTAACAGTAACCGATCCTGCAACGCCAACTACAAATAACGCAACTCAAAGTTTCTGTTTGACAAATGCACCAACAGTAGCAAGTCTTCAGGTAAATGAAACTGGTGTAGTTTGGTACAATGTTGCAACAGGAGGAGTGGCTTTAGCGCCAACGACAGCATTAGCAAGCGGAACATATTATGGAGCAATTCTAGACCCAGTAACTAATTGTGAGAGTTCAGTTCGTTTATTAGTAACAGTAACAGTAACAGATCCAGCTACACCAACTACTACCGACGATACTCAAGACTTCTGTTTGGTAAATGCACCAACAGTAGCAAGTCTTCAGGTAAATGAAAC
>NZ_JSYP01000054.1 GCF_000813005.1 Flavobacterium sp. KMS
TAATGGATTATCTACGGTTATTTTAACTGTAGATGTACTACAATTTGTAATATTTGAAAGATCACAAATAGTATAATCAAATGTATAAGTTCCAGATGGCGTATGTGGATTTACACTTACTTCACCAGTAGTAGTATCAAAATTTACTCCAGATGGTAACATACTTCCTAAAGTAATTTTTACTTGATTTGATACCACACTAACACAATTCAATAAATCATTATTCAAAACGTTTGAAACTGCAATACCTCCTACATAACTATTTATTGAAACCCCTAAATCATCGTTAGATTTAATCGGACCAAACACAGTGACCGTTTGTGTACAAGTAGAAATATTACCATTATTATCAGTAACTGTCCAAGTTACAGTTGTAATTCCAATTGGGAATACTACAGGAGCATCATTCGTTACTGAAGCGATTCCGCAATTATCAGTGACAGTTGGTAAACTCAGAACAATTGTTGCTGTACATGAACCTATGTCTGTATTAGCTATAACCGCTGCTGGACAACTAATAACTGGTTTTTCTGTATCGGTAATGGTAATCGTTTGCTCACATGATAATGAGGTATTTCCTGAAGCATCGGTAGCAGTCCATGTAATTGTGGTTGTTCCTACCGGATATAAATCTGTCAATAATTTACTGTCTGAACGAACTCCTGCAAAGGTGAATGTTGTTGAACAATTATCGGTTGCTGTTGGATCTACAATAGAAACAGTTGCGCCACATTTGTTAGCATCTGCAACTTGGCTAATAGCTGTTGGACATGTGATAACTGGCTTTTCTGTATCTTTTATTATTACGTTCTGAATTGCACTTTCTATGTTTCCATTTCCGTCATCAAAACTCCAGGTAATTGTATAAGTCCCTTGTGCTGTATAAGTAAGTGGATCTGCTGTTGTTCCTGTTATTGTTCCTTTACAATTATCTGTTGTGCTTGGAACGGGTACTGTTGCTGAACATTGTGCTACAACATCTGCTAAAACTGGTTTAACTGGCTTTTCTGCATCGGCAATAGTGATCGTTTGCTCGCATGATGTTGAGATATTTCCCGAAGCATCGGTAGCTGTCCAAACTATTTTTGTTATTCCTACCGAATATAAATCTGTCAATGATTTACTGTCTGAACGAACTCCTGCAAAGGTGAATGTTGTTGAACAATTATCGGTTGCTGTTGGATCTACAATAGAAACAGTTGCGCCACATTTGTTAGCATCTGCAACTTGGCTAATAGCTGTTGGACATGTGATAACTGGCTTTTCTGTATCTTTTATTATTACGTTCTGAATTGCACTTTCTATGTTTCCATTTCCGTCATCAAAACTCCAGGTAATTGTATAAGTCCCTTGTGCTGTATAAGTAAGTGGATCTGCTGTTGTTCCTGTTATTGTTCCTTTACAATTATCTGTTGTGCTTGGAACTGGTACTGTTGCTGAACATTGTGCTATAACATCTGCTAAAACTGGTTTAACTGGCTTTTCTGCATCAGTAATAGTGATCGTTTGCTCACATGATAATGAGGCATTTCCTGAAGCATCGGTAGCTGTCCAAACTATTTTTGTTGTTCCTACCGGATATAAATCT
>NZ_JSYP01000055.1 GCF_000813005.1 Flavobacterium sp. KMS
CTAATATCGTTAAAACTAGCGGACAATTCGTTGCTTCTCAATCTTGCGGTAATGCTGGAACCTATACTAATACGTGGACGGTTAAAGATGAATGTGGTAATACTTCTGACACTTTCACGCAAGTGATAACTATCGAAGATACTACTAAGCCTACTTGGACTACTCAAGTTGGAAGTTTAGATATAACCATTCAATGTAGTGATGCTGCAGGTTTAACTTCTGCTCAAGCTAGTACTCCTGTTGCTGCTGATAATTGTGATAGCGATGTGTCTAATATCGTAAAAACTAGCGGACAGTTTATTGCTTCTGAGTCTTGTGGTAACTCTGGAACGTATACTAATACCTGGACAGTTAAGGATGAATGTGGTAATACTTCTGATACTTTCACGCAAGTGATAACTATCGAAGACACTACAATACCTACTTGGACTACTCTTGCTGGAAGTCTTAATATAACTATTCAATGTAGTGATGCTTCTGGATTAACAACTGCGCAAGCTAGTGCTCCTGTAGCAACTGATAATTGTGATAGTGAGGTGACCATCGAAAAAACTAGCGGACAATTTGTAGCTTCTGAGTCTTGTGCAAATGCAGGAACTTATACAAACAGTTGGGTAGCAAAAGATAATTGTGGTAATATCACCGATACTTTCACGCAAGTGATAACTATCGAAGATACTACGAAACCAACATTTAATGGTGAGCTTCCTACTGATATCACGGTATCATGTGATAAAGTTCCTCAAGCAGCAAATATAACTGCAGCTGACAACTGTAATGTTGATGTGCCTGTAGTTTATACTGAAACAAAAACTGGTATCGAAAACGAATGTAGTACCAATTATATACTAACTCGTAAATGGGTAACTAGCGATTGTTCAGGAAACACAACTTCGTTTACTCAAGTAATTACCGTTAAGGATACTACTCCTCCAACAGGAACTGTTCCTGCTGATATTACTTTGGAAAACATTGCAGCTATTCCTGTTGCAGATCCTAATACTGTAATTAATCCTACCGATAATTGTAGCCAAACTGTAAATGTAACAGTAAGTGATTCTGATAACGGTGGTACTGGTTGTGGAGGTAGTCCATATATCTTAACCAGAACCTATACTTTATCTGATTGTGCTGGTAATAAAACCATATTGGTACAAACAATTACGGTTAAAAATGATGTTATACCAACTGCAACTTTTAATAGTGAAGCTTGTAATGCAGATTCATCTACAGTTAACTTATTTAATTTATTACCTAGAAG
>NZ_JSYP01000056.1 GCF_000813005.1 Flavobacterium sp. KMS
ATTAGCTCAGCTGGCTAGAGCGCCTGCCTTGCACGCAGGAGGTCAACGGTTCGACTCCGTTATTCTCCACGAAATAATTGACAATTATCAATTGATAATTATTAATTGTTAAAGTTCATTGACATATTGAGATAAGAAAATAATAAAAAGTAGAAAGCATTTTTTATTGAAAGTAGCAATACAGACGATAAAGAAAACGGTCTTGATTTATCAAGACTGGTACAATAAGCAAAATAAGGGCGTATGGGGGATGCCTTGGCTCTCAGAGGCGATGAAAGGCGTGATAAGCTGCGAAAAGTTACGGGGATCGGCACACACGACTTGATCCGTAAATACCTGAATGGGGCAACCCACTATGTTGAAGACATAGTACACCGATAGGTGGGCAAACCCGCTGAACTGAAACATCTAAGTAGGCGGAGGAGAAGAAAACAAAAGTGATTCCGTAAGTAGTGGCGAGCGAACGCGGATTAGCCCAAACCAATGTTGTTACGGCAATGTTGGGGTTGTAGGACCACGACATTTCTTGCACAAAGAATTAGAATCTACTGGAAAGTAGAACCACAGAGGGTGATAGTCCCGTATAGGTAATGAGTGTAAAGGATAGTGGTATCCTGAGTAGGGCGGGGCACGTGAAACCCTGTCTGAATTTGGCGGGACCATCCGCTAAGGCTAAATACTCCTGAGAGACCGATAGTGAACCAGTACCGTGAGGGAAAGGTGAAAAGAACCGTGAATAACGGAGTGAAATAGATCCTGAAACCATACGCTTACAAGCGGTCGGAGCCCTTTCGTGGGGTGACGGCGTGCCTTTTGCATAATGAGCCTACGAGTTAACGTTGCTGGCAAGGATAAGTGGTTAAGCCACGGATCCGTAGCGAAAGCGAGTCTGAATAGGGCGCTTTAGTCAGTAGTGTTAGACGCGAAACCGTGTGATCTACCCATGGGCAGGTTGAAGCTGTGGTAACACACAGTGGAGGACCGAACCGGTTGACGTTGAAAAGTCTTCGGATGACCTGTGGGTAGGGGTGAAAGGCCAATCAAACTCGGAAATAGCTCGTACTCCCCGAAATGCATTTAGGTGCAGCGTTGTGCATAAAGTTATATAGAGGTAGAGCTACTGATTGGATGCGGGGGCTTCACCGCCTACCAATTCCTGACAAACTCCGAATGCTATATAATGTTTCACAACAGTGAGGGCTTGGGTGCTAAGGTCCAAGTCCGAGAGGGAAAGAACCCAGACCATCAGCTAAGGTCCCCAAATATATGTTAAGTTGAAAGAACGAGGTTTGTCTGCCCAGACAGCTAGGATGTTGGCTTGGAAGCAGCCATTCATTTAAAGAGTGCGTAACAGCTCACTAGTCGAGCGGACGAGCATGGATAATAATCGGGCATAAACATATTACCGAAGCTATGGATTTT
>NZ_JSYP01000057.1 GCF_000813005.1 Flavobacterium sp. KMS
AAACTCTGGAACATATACTAATACTTGGAAAGCTACTGATGTTTGTAATAATGTATCAGCTGTATTTACTCAAACAATTACAATTCAAGATACAACAGTTCCTACTTGGACAACGGCTCCAACGGCTCTTAATGTAACTTTACAATGTAGCGATACCGCAGGATTAACTGCTGCGCAAGCTAATGCTCCTGTGGCAACTGATAATTGTGGTGGAACGGTAACGTATACTAAAATTTCTGGTGCTTTTGTAGCTGGAACTTGTGCAAATTCTGGAACTTATACTAATACTTGGAAAGCTACCGATGTCTGTAATAATGTATCAACTGTATTTACTCAAACAATTACAATTCAAGATACAACGGCTCCTACATGGACAACTGCTCCTGCATCTCTTGATGTAACACTACAATGTAGTGATACTGCAGGGTTAAATGCAGCTCAAGCGAATGCTCCTGTAGCAACTGATAATTGCGGCGGAACGGTAACTTATACTAAAGTAAGTGGTCAATTTCAAGGAGGTAATTGCGGAAGCACAGGAACTTACACCAATACCTGGACAGCTACTGATGTTTGTACTAATATCTCAACAATCTTTACTCAGGTAATTACTGTTCAAGATACAGCTATTCCAATTTGGATTACACAAGCAGGAACATTAGATATTACATTACAATGTAGTGATGTTACTGGATTGACAACAGCACAAAATCAAGCACCAACTGCAACTGCAAATTGTTCAATCGTTACTTATACCAAAACTAGCGGTCTGTTTGTAGCTTCTCAATCTTGTGCAAATGCCGGAACGTATACTAACACTTGGGTTGCCAAAGATGATTGTGGTAATATTACCGATGCTTTCACGCAAGTGATAACTATCGAAGATACTACTAAACCTACTTGGACTACTCTAGTTGGAAGTTTGGATATAACTATTCAATGTAGTGATGCTGCTGGATTAACTACTGCGCAAGCAAGTGTTCCTACTGCAACTGATAATTGCGATAGCGATGTAACTAATATCGTTAAAACTAGCGGACAATTCGTTGCTTCTCAATCTTGTGGTAATGCAGGAACTTATACTAATACCTGGACGGTTAAAGATGAATGTGGTAATACTTCTGACACTTTCACGCAAGTGATAACCATCGAAGATACTACTAAACCTACTTGGACTACTCTAGCTGGAAGTCTGGATATAACTATCCAATGTAGTGATGCTGCAGGTTTAACTTCTGCGCAAGCTAACGCTCCTACTGCAACTGATAATTGTGATAGCGATGTAACTAATATCGTTAAAACTAGCGGGCAATTCGTTGCTTCTCAATCTTGTGGTAACTCTGGTACTTATACTAATACGTGGACGGTTAAAGATGAATGTGGTAATACTTCTGACACTTTCACGCAAGTGATAACCATCGAAGATACTACTAAACCTACTTGGACTACTCTAGTTGGAAGTTTGGATATAACTATCCAATGTAGTGATGCTGCAGGATTAACTACTGCGCAAGCGAATGCTCCTGT
>NZ_JSYP01000058.1 GCF_000813005.1 Flavobacterium sp. KMS
CTGTTAATTTGCCTTATTGATACAATTTATTACAACAGCTTGAGTGATTAATTTAGCTTTTTTTATGTAGATGGTATTTATAGAGAAGGGTAAGTTGGAGTTCAGTTTGATTATTAATTTATTGATACTATTAGGAAGATAGACGTATGACTGATAGAAAGGATAGGGCAGTATTATTGTACCCGTAATAAAAAATTATGATTGCTAAGTGATTAGTTAATGGTATCTAATCTTAGTTTTTTGTGGAATATTTTATATTGGAAAAGTAAAGTTTGTAGACACGAAAAGAATTACTGTGCTATCGTTTAATAGCTCTATTAAAACGATATTAAAACAAAGTGAATGAGTAATATTACTCATCCTTAACTTATTTTTTGCTAATAAATATTCTTTTTCTACAAGTTAAAACGTAAAATCTCATTTTACTAACTGGGAAACACTACCAAGTGAATTCTGTCATTTCATCTGGGTTTTCAGTACAATTCTCTATATCGTAGATAAAAAGATCGATTTGTTGTATGGTTACGTTTGACATGCAAATAATATGGGAGATATCGCCTTGAGTGGCTAATTGCCATTTTAATTTAATTTCTTCGTTTGTTTTTGGAAAAATTACTGTTATAGAATTTGGATTTCTCCAGGCAGCAATCCCTATAGTTTTTAATCTTTGTTCGCAGTATTCAGCTACTTCTAAGCTGTGTAAATAGCGTTTTTTTAAATCTTCAACACCTAGTTTTTTTATGGCATACCATAAAAACAACGGACAATGACCGTTTCTGGACCCAGAAATTGTTGTGTCTAGGGAGCCGATATAGGATATTCCTTTTGAGATTCTATCTCTATTGGAGCGCTTTGTGATAATAATGCCAGTTGGAATAGGCGAACCTATAAATTTGTGTCCACTGATTGAAATGCTCTCTGCGCCATCCATAAAATCAAAGGGAAGTCGTGGTTGCATAAAGGCACCATAACTTCCGGATAGGGCTGCATCACAATGGATGTAGTTGTCTTGTATGGCTAATTTTTTTAGAATATTCTTAATTTTTGATACGTCATCTTTGGCTTCTTTCATGGTTGTGCCAAAAGTAGCAAGTACAATGGCCGGTTTATTACGATTGAGTTTTAGAGTATTTTCAAAATCATCATAATCTATTTCACCATTTTCTTGTGATCGAATAGCGATGCTCGGTATGTTGAGTAAGTGAATGTTTTTCCGTATGCTATAATGGGCCGATTCAGAGTAGTATACTATAGCTTTTGGATGTAATTCTCGTGCGAGATAGAGTCCGTATAGATTACTTTCAGAACTACCATTTGTTACATAACCCCAATAATCTTTTGGATCGGCGCGGAATAATTTGGCAAAAAAGCCAACCACTTCTATTTCTAGTTCGTGTGTTTGTACTTTGTAAGTGCAATTCTCAAAAGGATCTCCAAGATTATTAATCGGATATTTAAAAAAATGATTGATTTCTGAATAATCAAAATCTTTAGATACAGGATAGCCTAAGAAGTTATCTCTTGCATTTTCGATGTATTGATTCAAATCAAATAAGCGTTGACTGTCTTGTACGGATAGTGATTCTGAGATGGGGATTATAATATTTATTTTTACAGTAAATTTACTTTTAGTGGTTCAATATTTTTTATTAATGAGTACATTCAAAATATAATTCTAAAATTGAGTTGTAATTAAGTTTTTTAATATCCAATCTAATGTTTCTTTTTTCTGAAACCATATAATTATTCTGAGATGGATGTCATAGATAAATAAATAGTAATGCTTTTATAGTTAGCCCATCAGTTTAATTACTCTGTTTGCTGGTTTCCCTCGGGTTATTAAATTGATGACTAACACATAAAAATACATTTCTTAGGCATAAAGCAGCTATATTCCTTGTAAATAAGTAAAATAGCTGCTTTAAGTTAAAAAAAGGCTGTGTTTCTATGTTGTTAAATTAATAAATAATTTTTTTGGTCTCGACATGATTATCATCCGAAATTACTTTCACCATTAAAACCTGATTACTAGATCTTAAGTTGTCGATAACTAATTTAGAACCCGATACAGCTTCTTTTTTGTATAGCAAGTTCCCTGATACATCATAAATAAAAACCTTATTCAAATTACTATTGTAAG